>QCMD01000045.1 GCA_003214055.1 Prochlorococcus sp. AG-418-K17 | reverse complement strand
AGTAATATTGATATTCCTGAAGAGATAAAAAATGGAATAAACCAGGCTGCTTTTTCTGGTGTTATAAAATTTTTTCTTTTATTCATTGAGTTAGTCATTTTTATCTAATGATGGCTCTTCAATATTTTTTAAAATACTTAATCTATTAAATAATCCATATGAACCAAGTTTAACTAAGTATTTAGAATTAATATCATTATAATTCGTAGATACTTTGGTATTTATAGAAAAATCATAACTTTGATTAGCTTCCTCATCTGTATTTTCTTTTGAAACTTTTATTCTTTTCAAATCAATCTGATCAAATTTAACTAATTCTGATTTTTCAAGATTTAATAAAAAAGAATTTAAAGTTCCTAAGTATTCTTCATTGTATAATTTAGCTTTCATATTAAGAATATTATCTTTTGTTATGAGTTCTATTAGTTCAATATCTTTTGGGATTATCAATGCTATTTCCTGAAACAATGCTGAACTTGAACTTATATTTACAATTGCATTTTTCAAATCATTATTAAATTTTGAAATTTCTTTGAGTTGCTTCGATTCGCTATTTAATTTTTTTTCTAATAAATCATATTCATCACTAAATGGTTTTATTTTACCTTTCTCAATTTCTAGTAATTTGATTCTAAAAATAAAAGGTATTCCAAGAATTAAAGATATGGTTATTAAAATTAGACCTGAAAATAGGCCTTTTTTTATATATTTTTTAGTATCGACAAAATATGGTTCTACAAAATTAGTTTTTCTCCTCTTTCGGAGCAAATCGATTTGTTTAAAACTTCCTTTAACCATTTAAAAACAAAAATATATCTCCAAAATTATTTATCTTTTAGGATTTTTGGAGTCACAAGAATGATTAATTCACTTTTTCTTTTTTGAGTTGAATTACTTCTAAACAAACTACCTAAAATAGGAATATCTCCCAAGATAGGAACCTTAGAGGTATTTACGGTATCGGAATCTTGTAAAACTCCAGTAAGAATTAAGGTCTCTCCATTTTTAACTCTTATAGAACCCGTATCTAATTTCCTAACACTTAATGTATTCTGAATTCCACATCCAGATATTTCAACCGATTTTGTAACTGAAGAAATCGCAGGACTTAATGCAAAAGTTACAAAGCCATTATCATCAATTTTATCCACCTTAGCTCCAAAGGTTACTCCAGCTGTTCCTTCTGTGGCAGTACATGTGACAACTCCTTCATTAGCAGATTGAGTAAAACCAGTAACTACTGTTTCACCAACTTTTATAAAGCCCTCATTTTTAAAAGGTCTTCCAATTGTAGCGGAATCTAATCCATCACCAACTGCAGCAGCTCCAGAAGAAAGAACATTTGGGTTCTCACCGAGAATTAAAGTTGGGGAGGCTAGGATCTTAGCGTTTTCATTCGTTATTTTAGCCTCTAACCAATTCATGAAATTACCCTGTGATACACCACCACTAATTATGTTTGGAACATTTGCATTAGTGGGAGGATTTCCTTGGTCAAAATTACCAGTACTTAGACCTAGACCACTATTACTTATAAATCTAGTATCACCAGTTCTTAGTTCAAATACATTATTTTTTATATCAGATTTAGTTAAAGAAACATCAATTATTTTTATTGTAAGTGCTACTTGTCTATGTCTAACATCTAAAGATTCTATATATTTTTCTGCAGTATTCATTTGTTCTTTTGACCCAATCAAAGTAATAGTATGAGATCTTAAATCAGCAGTCCCAATTAATCCAAATAAAGGGCCCCCTTGGATTCCATATGGATCATAATCTTCATCTTTAAACGATTTTTTATTAAAAAAACCATCCTGTATTTCTGCCCCGTCCATTGAACCACTTACTACCATTACCTTCGATATTTCAGCTCCTAATGTAGTGAGGTAATCAGCAACTGATGCAGCACTGACTTGATTTAATCTGTAAGTTTTTGATACTTTTGGCATGATACTTTTATTTAAAATTTTATTGCCAACAAAAATGATATTATTCTCAAGTACTGCCTCCAAATCAGAAGAAAGTAAGATGCTGTTAAAAACCTCAGAAATATCTTGTTCTTCAAAATTCGCTGTGATTTTAGATTGCTTTTGATTTTCTTGAATAACAATTATTCCATAGTTACCCAATTTACTTATTAACTT
>QCMD01000044.1 GCA_003214055.1 Prochlorococcus sp. AG-418-K17 | reverse complement strand
TTAGATAATGATTCCTCTCTAAAAATTTCATTAGACTTTCCACAAATAAAATTTTGAACTCTTCAGTCTGGAGTCTGGTTTTTTAATGTTTTGTAAAATGAAAAAAGTATTTAATGGAATATTGCCATGAATTTTCTCAAATTTAATTCTTAAATCCTCATTTTTTGTAGTAAAAATTGGATTATTTTTTAAGGTAACTATTCTGGACCCTTCTCCAAAAGGGGGTGTAAGAATTTCATCAAAAGCTTTATTTATTTGTTCATCATCATCTCCATTTAAATTGGTTACGTTTATCTCTCTCCATTCTTTGGATACTTCTTTATTAATTAAGTTTTTGATAAATGTATTTTGAGCATTTAGATCATTACCCCATAATATTTGTATTGGCATAATGGCTAAATAAAAATCATATATTAACTATGATTACTTCTAACACAAATTAAATTCAATGGTAATAGATCATCCAATTTTTTTAGAAAGTATAAAATTCATAAGATCTCATTTAGTAGTGAATGAACTTAATTATTTGGAAAAAAAGGTTTTAGAGAGATTGGTTCATACTTCAGGAGATTTTTCTGTTCAAAATCTTATTGAATTTAGTGAAGGCGCTTGTGAAAATGGACTCCAGGCACTTAAAAAGGGTGCTCCTATATTAACTGATACCGAAATGGCAGCAGCAGCTATAAAATCTATGGCAGAAAATACTACTAGGAATAAAGTGTTTTCTGCGAGAATGTGGTTTGAAGAGAATAAGCACACAAAATTAACTAAAACTGCATATGGTTTAAGTGAAGGTTGGAAGGAGTTATCTCTTAAAAATTCTGGAATGAAATCACCTATTGTAGTTATTGGTAGTTCACCAACTGCTTTAACTTATTTGATTGATATTTTAAATAATGCAAAAGATGTACCAAGTTTAATTATTGGAATGCCAGTTGGATTTATAGGAGTAGAAAAAAGCAAACATAAATTGCTTTCCACTAATTTGCCTAGAATCGTTTTGAATTCAACTAGAGGTGGAGCAGCTATGGCTGCAGCCGCAGTTAATGCATTATTGCGGGAATCAATTGAATAAAAATTTGATAAATTTAGTCAATTTTTATTTTCGTATTGAAATTATTATTTTTTTCTAGAGAATTTAAAACTGCTTTTGCTTTTGTTATTACTTCTTTAGGTACTCCTGCTAATTTTGCAGCCTCTATTCCGTAACTTTTATTTGAACCTCCTTTAGTAATTTTGTGACTAAAAATTAGCTGATCATCTTTTTGTTCAACTAAAACTTGGAAATTTTCAATATTTTTATTCGAATTCTTTAAATAATTTAGCTCATGATAGTGAGTGGCAAAAATAGCATTGCATTTGATTATTTTCGCAAGATGCTCACTTACTGACCAAGCTATTGAAAGGCCATCAAAAGTAGATGTTCCTCTTCCTATCTCATCAAGTAATACAAGAGATTCTGATGTTGCTTGATTTAGGATTGATGCGGTTTCAGACATTTCCACCATAAAGGTTGATTGTCCTGATGACTGATCATCAACAGCTCCAATTCTTGTAAAAATTCTATCCACAATTTTGACTTCAGCTTTTTTCGCAGGAACATAGCTCCCAATTTGAGCAAGAATTTGTATTAATCCTATTTGCCTAATAAAGCAACTTTTCCCACTAGCATTTGGACCAGTCAAGATTATTAACTTTTGGTTTTTGTTAAATAAAATATTATTTGATATAAATTTCTTATCAATTAATAATTGCTCGACTATGGGATTTCTACCAGCAATAATTTTTGTACTTTTATCTTTATTAGGATCATTGATTGGTTGTAAGATTGGTTTCGTAAAATTGTTTTCTAATGCTGTTATTGCCAAGCCAAGTAATGCATCAAGAGAAGCTATTGATTTAGCAATTGATCTGATTTGCTTTGTTTGAGAAGCTACGATACTTCTTAATTCAGAAAAAATTTCATACTCTCTTAAAGACGCTCGGTTTTTAACTTGAAAAATTTTATTCTCTCTATTTTTAATTTCTGAAGTAATAAATCTTTCTTCATTAGTAAGAGTTTGCCTTTTTATCCAATGTTGTGGAGCTAAATTAACTTTTGACTTATTTATGGATATGTAGTATCCAAAATTTTTATGAAATTGAATTTTCAAATTGGAAATTTTACTAATTTT
>QCMD01000043.1 GCA_003214055.1 Prochlorococcus sp. AG-418-K17 | reverse complement strand
TGTAAGTCTTTTAATGACAGGGATAACTTTTTTTGCTCTCAATAGCATTCAAAGAGATGCTGGAATGAATGATACAAGATACGCCAGAGATCTTGGCTTACTACTATCTGGAAATGTCACAGAATTAGTAGCTAATAATCAAAAGAAAGAAATATCAAATGTGGCAGAAAAGTTCTGGAGATCCAGCAGAAATTTACGTTATATATTTTTCACTGACGCTGAAGATGTCGTTCAACTTGGAATACCGATAAGTGCAACTCCCACAAGTTCAGATAGTCAATTCCAGCTAACCAGAAGATTGAAACTTCCCTCAGAATTAAAAAAAAGACCGCAATTCCCTTTAGTAAGGCAGCACACTACACCTCAAGGTCAAGTAACAGATGTTTTCGTACCAATGTTGTGGAAGGGTAAATATTTGGGGACTTTAGCTCTTGGTGTCACTCCCAACAAGAAAGCTTTGGCTAGTGCGGCACTCACCAGAGAGGTGACCATAGCAGTATTCATTTCTATTTGGGTTTTAGTAATACTTGGAGCAGTATTTAATGCACTTACTATTACCAGACCTGTTAGGGAATTAGTTAGAGGTGTAAGAGAAATTTCAAAAGGTAACTTTAAATCAAGAATCTCTCTACCAATGACTGGAGATTTAGGGGAATTGTTAAATGGATTTAACCGAATGGCTAGACAATTAGAAAATTATGATGAAGCAAATATTGAAGAACTTAAAGCAGCTCAAATCAAACAACAATCTCTCATAGCCACAATGGCAGATGGTGCGATTCTATTAGACTCTGAAGGGAAAATTGTTCTTACAAATCCAACTGCAAAAAGATTATTTCGTTGGGAAGGTAGATTTTTAGAAGGGAAATATCTTTTAAATGAGATTCCTGAAATTTTATCTAATGACTTACACACAAACATAGAATCAATCTTAAACAGAGAGAAAGAAAGTGACGATCTAAGATGCAGTTTAGGAGAACCAGCCAGAACTTTAAGAATTGTTTTACAGTCTGTTCTTGATACGAACAAAGTTGAATTAAAAGGCATTGCTGTAACGATTCAGGATTTAACAAGGGAGGTGGAACTCAATGCTGCACAAAATAGATTTATTAGTAACGTATCTCATGAGTTGAGAACTCCACTGTTTAATATAAAGAGTTATGTTGAGACCCTATATGATTTAAAAGATCAGCTTTCTAATGAAGAACAACTTGAATTTCTGGGCATCGCAAATTCAGAAACTGATAGGCTGACAAGGCTTGTAAATGATGTACTTGATTTATCAAGATTAGAGTCAGGAAAGATAATCCAACTTGAACCAATGGATGTAAAACCTGCAATAGAACAAACTCTTAGAAACTACCGACTTAATGCAACTGAAAAAAATGTTTCACTAGCACACGATATTGAGGAAACTATCCCCTCAATTCTGGGAAACTTTGATTTACTTCTTCAAGTCTTTGATAATTTGCTTGGTAACGGTTTGAAGTTTAGTCCTAAAAACAGCACCCTAATGATAAGGGCTTATACTTGGCCAGATTCTTGTCCAGCTTTTCCTCCAAATAATGCTGAAAATAACGCTCCTCAATGCGAATTAGTTTCACCATTACCAAAAGTAAGAATAGAAATTGCTGATACTGGTTCGGGGATTTCACAATCTGATCAAGAAAAAATATTTGACCGTTTTTATAGAGTTGAAAATGCAGTTCACACTGAACAAGGAACAGGTTTGGGGTTATCTATTGTTTGATTTGAGCTGCTTTAAGTTCTTCAATATTTGCTTCATCATAATTTTCTAATTGTCTAGCCATTCGGTTAAATCCATTTAACAATTCCCCTAAATCTCCAGTCATTGGTAGAGAGATTCTTGATTTAAAGTTACCTTTTGAAATTTCTCTTACACCTCTAACTAATTCCCTAACAGGTCTGGTAATAGTAAGTGCATTAAATACTGCTCCAAGTATTACTAAAACCCAAATAGAAATGAATACTGCTATGGTCACCTCTCTGGTGAGTGCCGCACTAGCCAAAGCTTTCTTGTTGGGAGTGACACCAAGAGCTAAAGTCCCCAAATATTTACCCTTCCACAACATTGGTACGAAAACATCTGTTACTTGACCTTGAGGTGTAGTGTGCTGCCTTACTAAAGGGAATTGCGGTCTTTTTTTTAATTCTGAGGGAAGTTTCAATCTTCTGGTTAGCTGGAATTGACTATCTGAACTTGTGGGAGTTGCACTTATCGGTATTCCAAGTTGAACGACATCTTCAGCGTCAGTGAAAAATATATAACGTAAATTTCTGCTGGATCTCCAGAACTTTTCTGCCACATTTGATATTTCTTTCTTTTGATTATTAGCTACTAATTCTGTGACATTTCCAGATAGTAGTAAGCCAAGATCTCTGGCGTATCTTGTATCATTCATTCCAGCATCTCTTTGAATGCTATTGAGAGCAAAAAAAGTTATCCCTGTCATTAAAAGACTTACA
>QCMD01000042.1 GCA_003214055.1 Prochlorococcus sp. AG-418-K17 | reverse complement strand
CCTTTAGTTTTCGGAAGTGTGCAAGGGTTCGAAGGTCAAGTTAGCGTCTTCAATCTTTCAAGCATTAGTCCAAACTTAAGAGACTTACTTCCAGAATCTCCCTCAAAGAATAGTATACCTAGTTGTGCTGAATACGGTGTTATTGGTGTTTCACCTGGTCTAATTGGAATTCTTCAAGTCAACGAAATAGTAAAGATAATTCTTAAAAAAGGTAACATTCTTGATGGGAAAATTTTGATTATTAATCTACTAAATTTAGATATAAAAAAGTTAAATTTAAAAGCTGATAATTTTAATAAAAATATCAAAAATCTTGATCAGTTCAAAGATTTTTACAATGAAAATGGATGCTCCAAAAAAAATATTGGAATAAAAACAATCGATGCAATTGACTTTAGTAATTTGTATAAGGAAAAAGTAAATAAAATTCTTTTGATTGATGTTAGGGAAAATAAAGAATTTTCTAATTTTTCTATAGCTGGATCGATATCTATTCCTCTAAGTGATTTAGAGCAAAAACCTAATCTCGAAAACATTAGAAAAGAAAGCGCTATTAAAGAAATCTATACAATTTGTCAATTAGGGAAGCGTTCAGAAAAAGCTTCAATAATCCTATCTAAATTTAAGATTGAATCAAAATCAATTGAAGGTGGAATTGATAGACTCAAAAATATTTTAAAAAACTAGATATTGATTAACCTAATAGTCAACGCCTCTTTTTAAATCGACTCCAACATTAGCATAATGTTTATGGCATACCATTTCTGAGTAAACGTTAGCGAGTTCAAAGTATGATGGTTCATTCTTGCATCTGCCAGTAATAATCACCTCTGTATCCGAAGGCTTTTTTAAAAGAGTTTGATGTATTGATTCAACCGGTAAAAGTTCTAAATCAACAGTAGGATTTAATTCATCCAAGATAATAGTTTTATATAAACCACTAAGAATGGCTGCTTTTGCTATTTCCCAAGCTCTTTCAGCCTCTACATAATCAATTGGTTGTTGTTGACCTCTCCAAACTATTGCATCTCTTCCTGAACGCAGATGGTCGACTAAATGAGGATAACTTTCTCTCAAAGCTTCAATAGCAGCATCTTCTGTATAACCATTACCACCCTTTAACCATTGTAATATTAAAACTCTATGACTTTTATCTTGAGAAATTCCCTTGCCAATAGCTTGAAGCGCTTTACCAAGCGCACTTGTAGATTTACCTTTTCCCTCACCAGTATAAATTTCAATTCCACCAGAATTGTTCATCCGTTTATTTATTGAATTTCCCTCATTTTTTAGCCGCGGTCTCATTTCTGAATGTAATTGGGATATTCTTACTAGCGACGAAGGAGATGCTCTTCCAGTAACAATAATTTCTAGACCATCAGGACGGTTTTGAAGGGAATTAACAACTTCTTCAATATTTAGCATTCCTAAATCCAAAACGGGATTTAATTCGTCTAAAACTACTACTGAATAAAGAGAACTTGCGATTGCTCCTTTAGCAATACTCCACCCTCTCTCAGCTTCTAAAATATCAAATTTTGTAACTTGATCAGCATTAAAAAACTCAGATCTGCCTGTCCTAACATGGTCAATTAGATGAGGAAAACCTCTTTGTAATGCTTCTATTGCAGAATCTTCATCATAAGATCTTTCAGGACCTTTTAAAAATCTAAGCAATAAAACCCTTGACTGTCTTCTTTCACATATTCCTAATCCTATTGTCCTAAGAACTACACCTAGAGCAGCCTGACTTTTTCCTTTGCCTTCTCCATCGTAAATATGTAATTGACCTTTAGCCCTTTCTTGACTGTCATTAGCAGTAACAATTCCTATACCTCTGTTTCTACTTGTATTTGTCAATTAAAAAAAGATGAATGAATTTAATCTAAGATATAGTTATGAATATTATTAAAAATTTAATAATAAATTCAATCTATTCATATTTTAAATTCTAAAGAATTTATCATGTTCAATCAACTAGAAATTCTCTCTAATGAACAAATTGAAAAACTAAACGAAATAAGACTTTTCATTAAGAATTTTAAAAGTGCGTGTGTGGCATATTCAGGTGGAGTAGATAGTACATTGGTAACCTCATTAGCATTTGAACAATTAGGTAGTAAAGCAATTGCAGTTACTGGTGTTTCTCCAGCATTAGCCAATACACTTCTAGAAGAAGCAAGAAGTCAAGCAAAGTGGATTGGAGTAAAACATTTAGAAATTGCGACATCAGAACTAAATGAAGAAAGCTACAATAAAAACCCTAAGGACAGATGTTTTGCATGCAAAAAAGAACTTCATAAACATACGACATCTTTGTCAAAAAAGCTTAATTACAAAATTGTTTTAGATGGAGTAAATTTAGATGATCTTGAAGATTATAGGCCAGGAATTCATGCGGCAAAGAAAGCTGGCGTTATTTCGCCTCTAGCTAAGTTTAATTTTTCTAAAAAAGACGTAAGAGATATATCAAAAGCATTAGGTTTTCCTTGGTGGGACAAGCCTGCACAACCTTGTTTATCTTCAAGATTTCCCTATGGACATGTGATCACAAGTGAAAGATTAAAAATG
>QCMD01000041.1 GCA_003214055.1 Prochlorococcus sp. AG-418-K17 | reverse complement strand
AAATAATAATCGTTTTTATTTTTAAATAAGGAAGTTTTTAAATTATGATTTAATTTATATTGACTTAAAACATAAGCTGATGAGAATAATTTTTGATTAGATGCTGGCAACCTTGGAACATCCTCATTGTAGGAACTTATTATTTCCCCTTTATTATTAATAATTGATACACTGAAAGAATCATCAAGCGTTTGATTCAATAAAGCATCATAACTAGGACATATTTTGTTTTTAGTAATTATTCCCGGGAAATTAAAATAAATACTATTTAAAATAGTAATTTTCTGATTTGCTAGTAAATATCTTATTAAGAAAGGAGATGTTACTAATACAAGAACAATTAAGAAAAATAAATAAATTTTTTTTATCACATTAAATCTATAAATTTACAAAAATAGATTCATTATCGGGTTTAATTTCAAATTCTTTTTTAAAAAAATATCTTTTATTTTCTTCTTTAAAAAGCAACCAGTTATTTGGATAAATATGCATAAGAGCAGCTTTATTTAAAGGCTGAAGAAAATAGATATTTTTCCATGTTTTGACAAAGTTTTTACGTCGCTCTCTAATAACACTTCCTATACCAATATTGGCATCTTCAAATTTTGGATTTAATGAATAATGCGTACCTTGATAATTATCAGACATTGGTTCAAATGAATCGAAATCATATGGCTGAGGTAGTATCGATATCATTGCACTATCAATATTATTTATATTATTTGATTCATTAAATGATTTAAAAGTAAAGATTTTATCTTTGATATCTGGATAGTCTCTTTGAGCCAAAGCAACAGCACCTTGATCAGAAAATGTTATGAATACATTATTATTTTTAGCTAATATCTTATAAATATTTATTCCAATTCTGTTTAACTTCAATCCTTCAAAATTAAATTCTATAGTAAATCTTTTATTTGAATCTAATAAACTTGGAACAATTGCATCCTCCATATTCTGAAGAGATTCATTTAAATCTTTAGGTAGTCTGTAATTGGTTTCCATTAAAATTTGTCAATACATATTTGAATAAGTTCTAAAAATTTATCTATTTCTGACTTATTGTTTATTGAACCTAAAGTAACACGAATATTTGAATATAGTTCATCATCTTTTAAACCAATATTTTTAAGTGTTGAGCTTGGTTTCCCAGAAGAGCTTGAACAAGCACTTCCACTACTTATGGCTATTTTATTTTCGGACATGAAATTAACAATCTTATAGGCCCTTATAGGCTCAAATAGTTTATTTAATAGTAGAAACGAAATATGATTGGGAAGTCTATGGTTAATACTACCCGTAATCATTATATGATTATTATCCTTAATTTTTTGAAAAAAATAATTTTTAAGTTTATTAATATTATTAGAAGGAAATTCAGTTCTGTAATCATATAATTTTATTTTTCCTTTAATATTCTTTAATGATTCATACATTCCAGCGATTAATGGCAAAGCTTGTGTACCTTGTCTAATTGAAAATTCCTGAGTAAGAGATATGTCTTTATTTTTTAAAATTTGTCTAGATTTTTCTTTTGTTAAAAGAATACCGATGCCTTTTGGACCTCCAAATTTATGAGCAGATAAACTTAAAAAATCACATTTAAGATCTTTCCAACTGAATATTCCATTACTTAATATTTGAGTTCCATCTAAATGAAACATTATATTTAATTCTTCACATTTGGAACCAATATATTGGACAGGTTGTATTGTCCCAATTTCACTTTGTCCCCAAATAATTGATACAAGCTTAGTATTATTGTTTAAGATTTTATCAATATTAGAAATATTTAAAATTCCATCATTATTTACATTCCATTCGCAAATATCCCAATTTTGCTTTCTCAGTTTATTAGCACAAATAGTTGTTGCTTGATGTTCAACATTTGAAATAACAATTTTACCATCTTTAAAGTTCTCATAAATATTATTAAATACAATATTTGTCGATTCCGAAGAACCAGATGTAAAAATTATATCCTCTGTATCTGCTTCAAATATATAAGCAACTTTAGATCTAATTTTTTCAAGATATGTAGAGCATTTTATTCCTAGCTCATATGTAGATGAAGGGTTATGCCAATAATTCCTGTAAGTTGAATTAATTATATTTAAAACATTCTCAGATAATGGAGTTGTTGATGCATTATCAAAATAGATAAAATTATTTTCCATTAATTTACTAACATTGATCCTGAGAAAACCTTTTTAGCATTACCGGTCATTATGACTTCAGAATCGTCTTTTGACCAATCAATTTTAAGATTACCTCCTGGTAAAGTTATTATGGTTTGTGAATTACAAAGGCCTAATTTATAAGCTGCTACATGGATAGCACAGGCACCTGTTCCACAAGCTAAGGTGGGTCCTGCACCCCTTTCCCATACTTTAACTTTGATATTATCTCTATTTAGAATTTGACAAAAATGCACATTAGTTTTTTCAGGAAATAATTCATTTTTTTCAAATATAGGACCAAGTCTGGAAAGAACAATTGACTCTAAGTCTTTTACAAAGAATATTAAATGAGGATTTCCCATTCCTACGGCATAACCCATATTATTAAAATCTTTCTCAATAAATTCGTGTGAAGGAATTGAATTTATTTTTTTTTCAATTGTTGTT
>QCMD01000040.1 GCA_003214055.1 Prochlorococcus sp. AG-418-K17 | reverse complement strand
TAGGGCCAAGAATATCAATTTCATCTGGCCAACCGCCAGGGGCTTTTAAGATATTGAACGCAGAAAAAAATGATGCGCAAAGTATTTTTATTTTTGGAGATTCTCAATCAGGACATGTATGGCATTATGTAAAACCAATTCTTTCAGAAAAAGAACTTTCTATTTTCATTCATCCTCGCTTAGCTGGCATTAAAAATAAAAAAGAAAAATTGTTCACAACAAGCGGACTAAATCATACTTACTTTTTTTCAGAAGGATTTAATCATTATGAAAAAAAGATGAAAAAAAATGATGTTATCGGACTTGCTATTAATTCGCCTTTTAAAATTTCTGCCGATACAAAAAATGCTTTCAAAGAAATTATTGAGAATTCATCAAAAAAAGGAATTAAAGTAATTATTTTTAATCAAATTCCGACATTTCCCACTACAAGTGCTGTTTTATGTACTCCAACTTGGTATCGTCCAGAATTTTCTATTGAAAAAGGATGTTCAAGTATTCTAAGATCAGATTTAATGAAATCAAATAAAAGTAGTTCTGATTTTTATATAAAACTAGCCAATAACAATCCAAATGTTTTTCTTTTTGATCAGTTTTCACATCTATGCCCTTCAAATAAAAAAAGATGTAGCACTACATTAAATAATCAATATCTTTATGAAGATGGTAATCATCTATCTGAATATGGGGGCCAATTTTTATCTAAATTTTTTATAAAGTTTCTAAAAATGGAGAATCTTATTTATTAAAAAAAGAAGAAAAATAGCATTGTCTTTGAAAACTGATTCATATGTTGTGATTAATTAAAGTATTTTTATAAGCTTGTTTCAATGAATCGCGATTGTGATTTATAAATCTTTTATCTCAACATTCTAATTAGAAATATTTCTCTTATTGTCTTCTCTTCAAAGAATATTAGTAAGGATATTACTTCTGCTGTTTTCATCATTTCTATCCATTTGCATAACCATTTGCAACCCTCCTCTGTACCTTTAAATTAAACCCTTTTCCGCAATTGTCGCTAAATCGGTTCTTAAACTTTGGAGCCAATCCAGAGTTGCTGAAATGACTAAACTTTAATTTATAATCCCATTGCGAGAATTATTGCGGAATTTAGCTATATCGTCAACTATCAACCTATATCAGTCTAATCATTAGATTTGTCAGAATCGCCCGAATCTATTGCTATCACTAATAAAATTCAATGGAGCCAAGGGGATTTGAACCCCTGACCCCCTGCATGCCATGCAGGTGCTCTACCAGCTGAGCTATGGCCCCACATCTCGAAACGTCACTTATATCAAACAATCTAAAGATTTATTTTGTAACGTCTGCAATTCCTATAGTACTTTATAGCGTTTGATTATTAACTTCATCACAAATTATATTGTTTTATAAGTACATTAAGATAAATTTGCAATTTTTAAAAATTAAAAAAAAAATCTAACAAAATTTATTAAAAAATATCTTTATATTTATGCTTTAATATTTTATAAGGAGTTATGATATTTTAAATTTTATATAGAGAAAAATGAAATAAATGAAAAAAACTTATAAAAAAAAAGAAAGCTTTTTAAAATTTTTTACAATTTTAATTGCCAAGAACAGTTTATTATTAATCTTAATTTTTTTATGCTCAATAATAGCTTTAATCAAAACCAAATTTGAAAAAAGTTCTTACTTGATCTCTAGTCAAATAACAGTAAACTATCATCCTATTAGTTCTTTCATAAAATGCAGATTAAATGAAAATAATAATTGCTTGAATAATGAAACAATTAGCAATTTACTATTGATAATTGAGGATAGACTTTTAAAAAATGAAAAATTCAATATGATGTCAATTGATTTTTACAAGACAAAATATTTAAAAGATTTTAAAAGTTTTAATAATGTAATGAGTAAATCTAAATTTCAAATAGATTTGACGAGTAATGAAAATAAGAAAATAGAATTTTATAAGGATAAATTTAAAGAAATTGAAGAAGATTTCAATTCTTCAACATTTTTAGATGTTGAAAATGAAATAAGGATGAATTCAAATAAAAATAAATTTACTATCAAAGATTACCCTTTAGAAAAAAAAGACCTTGATTATTTTTATAATAAAGAAAGTGATATAATAAACTCAATAAGTCATAGGATTTTATTTAATAAGGAAAAAGGTCTTAATTCTATTGCAATAAATAACATTAATATATTAAAAGAAAATTTAACCTTAATTCAAAATCTCTTATTTTTCAATATTGGTGGAATTTTGATTTTTATTATATTTAAAATAATTGAAACTGAAGAAAAGAAAAATCAAAAATATAATTAATTATTATTTATATAATTACTAATAGCTAAAACATATATTTAGTATTTTATGAGATATAAAGATTAAATATTATGAGTAATTAAAAAAATCTTCATTTTTTATTGGATAATAATTAAGTATAACTTATTTAAAAAAATTTCTAATAATGTTTTTTTATCAATTTCTTAAAAAAAATTTTCCAAAGGAATCAAAAATTTATATTTTTATAAGTAAGACAAAAAATAATATAAAAGAATTTTTAAAATATGTTTTCTTAAAATATTCTAAGAAATCAACTGAAGAAATTTTTAATGATATTTATACATATAAAAAATGGG
>QCMD01000039.1 GCA_003214055.1 Prochlorococcus sp. AG-418-K17 | reverse complement strand
CCCATCTGAGTTTGTAGACATGAAATCATCCACAATAACTCCTCCATCATCTTTTAGGGCAATCTGATCACCCAAAAAATCTGTAATAGGCTTTGAACCACTCATGTAAACGAAAACCCCCTCCAAATCAAGGTTTATGGGTTTGTCTTCTTGCTTATTTTTTACAAGAACGCCATTAACTCCCATCTCATCTCCTAAAATTTCCATCAATCTTGTTCTACTCCAGTGTCTTATATTTGAATTTTCCATCAATTCCATAGCTTCCTCATTATCAGATTTTGGATCGCTTGATGTAATCCAATGAACTGTTGAAGCAAATTTAGTAAGGACAGTAGCCTCTTCAATTGCCTCTTTATTTACTCCAACAACTGCTACCTCTCTATTTTTATAGAAAGCTCCATCACAAGTTGCACAATAACTAACTCCCTTACCGAGAAAATCTGCTTCTCCTTTAAAAGAAGCTGGCCTTCCCATAGCTCCACTAGCCAGAACAAGTGCCTTAGCTTTAAAAGTACCTTCGGGGGTATAAACAGTTTTCCATTCTCCGCTTGCATCTATTCCAAAAACTTGTGCTCTTCTATAATCAGTACCATATTGAACAGCTTGATCTCTCATCAATGTAAGGAGTTTATCTCCACTAATATCAACTGATACTCCTGGATAATTAGCAATTTGATGAGTTATTGCTAAAGCACCTACAGAAGGATTTTTATCTAAAATTACTGTTTTTAGGTTAGAACGAGATGTATAAAGCGCACAGGTACATCCAGCTGGACCACCCCCAACAATCACAACATCTGACTCAATAATTTCCAATTTAATAAAACTCCTGTTAATAATTAGATGAGTTTTTGGTTAGAACAGATAACTGATGTCAATTCCTAACCTTTTTATAGATATAAGTTAAAAGAAAAAACATAAAAAAGCATAATATAGAAACAAACTTAAATAGGAATAGAAGTTTTTTATTTTCAAATGGTTAATTACCTGAATTGATCTTAATTGATCTATTATTAAATAATATTCAGCAAATAATCATTATAAACTTTAGATCTTATGACAGATTCTGATTATCTTTTAAAAGCTGCTATTAAAAAGGTGACTGAGAAATTTAATGAGATCTTAGTAGAGAAAATTGAAGAAGCAACAAACATAGCTCAAGATGTCCCAGAAACTATAAAAAAGGAATTTGATAATTTAAAAGAATCGATAATAAAAGAAGCTGTCAGGATGGAAAACGAAGAGAATAAACAAAATGATGAAATACCTAATTCTTATAAAGATCCTAAAATTACAGAATCACTTGAAAAAATTCAAGAAATTACAAAACAAATACAAGAATTGAATGAAAAAATAAATAATTAAAATTTTATGAGTTGCTATTTTTTTATCAATCTTTTTAAAAAAATCAATAGGGGGTTTATCATCTGGTTTACCCTTATTTTATTACTATTCAATTTATGGCTAGATAACTTAAGATTCACATTTTTCAAAACTAATATAAATAAAAAAAATAAGATTCAGGAAAAACGTGCAAGATGGTTTACTAATCAATTGATAAAACTTGGTTCTGCTTTTATAAAGATTGGCCAATTGTTATCTGCAAGACCTGATTTAATTCCAAATACATGGATACAAGAGTTATCTAAACTACAGGACGAAGTTCCTAAGTTCTCATATATCCAAGTTGAAGAAACTATAAAAAAAGAATTAGGACCAAAGTTTTATGAAATACATCAAATAATAGTTGATCCTGTTGGATCAGCATCATTAGCTCAAGTCCATAGAGCAACTTTGAAAAATGGTAAAGAAGTCGTATTTAAAGTGCAAAGACCAAATCTAAAAAGTTTATTCATAATAGATTTAGGAATAATGCAACAGATTGCAGCATT
This sequence comes from Prochlorococcus sp. AG-418-K17, assembly GCA_003214055.1. Taxonomy (GTDB): domain Bacteria; phylum Cyanobacteriota; class Cyanobacteriia; order PCC-6307; family Cyanobiaceae; genus Prochlorococcus_A. The sequence goes on along the minus strand of QCMD01000039.1, from coordinate 843 downwards.
ATTGCAGAAAAATAAGAATTGGAGTCGAGGAAGAAATTGGGTTGAGATTGCAAAAGAGTGCCGAAAGGTCCTAATGAAAGAACTTGATTTTAATTGTGAAGCACAATATGCCGCAAGATTTAGGCAGCAGTTTCTTGATGATCAAAATGTTGAAGTTCCTGAAGTAATTTGGGATATGAGTAGCGAAAAAGTACTTTGTTTAAGTTATTTAGATGGAATTAAAATTAGTGAGATAAAAAAATTACAAGCTGAAAATTTCAACTTACCAAAAATTGCAGAAATTGGAGCCATTAGCTACTTAAAACAGTTGGTAAATTATGGTTTTTTTCATGCTGATCCTCATCCGGGTAATCTAGCAGTATCAAATTCAGGTAAATTAATTTTTTATGATTTTGGAATGATGGGCAACATTTCAAATAATTTACAGAATAGATTAGGAGCAATGGTTAAGGCTGCTGCATTACGAGACTCTTCATCTCTTGTAAATCAACTACAGCAAGCTGGCTTAATTTCAAAAGAAATTGATATTGGTCCTGTTAGAAGACTTGTTAGATTGATGCTTAAAGAAGCTTTGACACCACCTTTTAGTCCAAATATAATTGAAAAATTATCTGGAGATTTATATGAACTTGTTTATGAAACACCCTTTCAACTGCCTGTAGATTTAATATTTGTAATGAGAGCATTATCCACTTATGAAGGTGTTGGCAGAATGCTTGACCCAGGGTTTAATCTTGTATCAGTTACTAAGCCTTATTTAATAGAACTTATGACTTCAAATAATCAAACACCTAACGATCTATTTAACCAATTTGGAAGGCAAGTTGGAGAATTAGGTTCAAA
>QCMD01000038.1 GCA_003214055.1 Prochlorococcus sp. AG-418-K17 | reverse complement strand
GCTTACCTGGGACAGAACCTTTTACTACAAGCAAATTTTTCTGGTCATCAATTTTTAGAACCAACAAACCCTTTGTAGTAATCTGTTTTCCTCCATATCTTCCTGCCATTCTTTTCCCTGGATAAATTCTGCCCGGAGTTGTTCCTGCTCCTGTAGATCCTGGTGCTCTATGATTTTTTGAACCATGACTCATAGGACCTCTGCTAAAACCATGTCTTTTCTGGTAACCTGCAAAACCTCTACCCATAGATTTGCCACTGATATCAACTTTTTGACCAACCTCAAAGTTCTTTACAGTTATTTGTTTTCCGATTTCATAAGATGAAGTTTCTTCAACCCTATATTCTTTCAAATGCTTTAAAAGTTCTTCACCTGATTTCAACAAGTGTCCCCTTTCGGGTTTGCTTATATGCTTCTCTTTGGACAATCCATATCCTATCTGAACGGCGGTATAACCATCCAAAGCACTTGTTTTCAGTTGTGTGACGCGGCAAGGACCAGCCTCTATAAGAGTAACTGGTACCGAATTACCTTTATCATCGAAAAGTTGGGACATGCCCAATTTCTTTCCTAAAATTCCGATAGACATAAGACTAAGTTAGGCTAGCTCGAAATAATTTTTCAATTAACTTGACCCTTCAGTTATTAAGTTAAAGTTAATAAAAAAACAATTAAAAAGGTCGAGACTTATCTGAAATAATAGATAGTTTCTCTCGGGATAAACCCACCTGAGTTTTTTAACGAAACGCTAAAAAATGTGAAATTTTTCAGAGGCTCGGCTAGCTTGCGAGCTTAAAAATTCACTGAATCATAATTGTACATCATCAAGTACCATAAAATAAAATAAAATAGAAACAAAGGAAATTTTTATGCCATTACTTCTCACAGGGAAAAAGTTTCATAACGATTTAAAAACTAACAAATGTCTCGCAATCTTTGCTCCTCTTGAAGGTGGTTATGAAACTCGTCTTTTGAGGAGAATGAGGGCTAAAGGCTTTAAAACGTTTATAACTTCAGCAAGAGGGCTTGGAGATCCAGAAGTTTTCTTGCTCAAATTGCATGGCGTTAGGCCACCTCACCTTGGTCATCAAAGTGTAGGAAGAAACGGAGCGCTTGGGGAAGTTCAACAAGTAATCCCACAAGCTTCCGAGTTATTTAATGAAAATGATAAAAATAAATTACTTTGGTTATTAGAAGGTCAAGTATTGTCTCAATCTGAATTAGAGAGCTTAATAGAGATTTGCACTAACGATAATAAACTAACAATAGTTGTTGAAATGGGGGGTTCAAGAAAACTTGAATGGAAACCATTAAGTAATTATATTTTGGATGAATTTGAAAGTTAAATTTTTTGATTAAACCCAAGAATAAAAAAGATAAATGGATTAAGTTAATTTGTGGTGCCAGTAATGAAGATATTGTTGCCATTGAAGATTTATGTGCAATTTATACTGCTGCTGGTGTCGACTACATTGATGTTGCAGCAGAAGAATCTATAGTGCATGCAGCAAAAAAAGGAATCGATTGGGCAAAAAAAGTCTTTAAAAACTCCCCTGGATTAATGATAAGTATTAGTGATGGTAATGATATCCACTTTCGAAAAGCAAAATTCGATCCATTAAAATGTCCCCCTAGTTGTCCAAGACCATGCGAAAAAGTATGTCCCACCTTTGCAATTGATAATTTCGGAATTAAAGAGAGTAAATGTTATGGATGTGGAAGATGTTTAAATAGTTGTCCTCTAAATCTAATTAGTGAATATGAATATAATTTGTCAAAAAATGATTTAGCATCAACACTTCAAAAAATAAGGCCTAATGCAGTGGAAATTCATACAGAAATCAATCGCCTAGATTCTTTTACAAAAGTTGTCAGTATTCTTAAAAGTTCTGGGATGAAATTAGACAAGATATCTATTAGTTGTGGATTAAATCAATCTTCCAAAAAAGCACAAGAGCCTGAAGATCTTTTGAAAGCTCTTTGGGAAAGATATGAAATTTTGAATAAGCTAGATATTCCCCTGATTTGGCAGCTAGATGGAAGGCCAATGTCTGGAGATCTTGCTCCTACAACAAGTAGAGATTCTATTAAATTGTTTGAAAAAATCGGTTCAGATCTTCCTCCAGGATTAATTCAGTTGGCAGGAGGTACAAATGAAAAAACTCATGAATTTTTGAATTCAAAAAATCTTCCAGACGGAATAGCATTTGGAAGTGCAGCAAGAAAAATTATGCAACCCCTTATTGAATTTGCTCACAAAAATAACAAAAAACTCTATGAGTATCCTGAAAGAATGGCTTTAGCAATTAAAAAAGCTCAGAAATTTCTAGAGCCATGGAAATCGAGCTCATTCAAATAATTTTTTATTTTTAAGTACATGCCCGTGTTTATAAAAAACTTTGTAATTTTTTTGATAGAAAAAAATCTTTTCATGTATTAAAATAAAAAATCAATGGGCCGTCGCCAAGTGGTAAGGCATCGGGTTTTGGTCTCGACATTCCTAGGTTCGAATCCTAGCGGCCCAGTTCTAATAATCAATTAGTGTCTTCTCAAAAAATATTTCTATTTGATTTCGATGGAGTAATAGTTGATGGAATGCGAGAATATTGGCATAGTTCTTTATTAGCCTGTGAAAAATATTTAAATTCACCCTACATCTCTGTTGATCAAAAACTTTATAAAACAGTACCATCTTCTTTCAAAGAAATTAGGCCTTGGGTTAAATACGGTTGGGAAATGATTCTAATAGTTCACGAAATTATAAAAACAGAAAATCCATTAAAACTTGATAATAAAGATATTTTCATTAGTAATTACCATCAAAATTGCCATAGGA
>QCMD01000037.1 GCA_003214055.1 Prochlorococcus sp. AG-418-K17 | reverse complement strand
AAAAAATTTCTTAGTATAATAATACCTTTAGCTACTAGCTTGATGAACAACTATAAGCTTCAAGCTCCTTATGAACCAAATGGAGATCAACCTGAAGCTATCAAAAAATTAGTTAGAGGAGTTAATAGTGGTAAAGAGTTTCAGACTCTTTTAGGAGCAACTGGAACTGGTAAAACATTTACAATTGCAAATGTAATTCAACAGACAGGAAGGCCAGCTCTTGTATTAGCTCATAACAAAACATTGGCTGCACAATTATGTAATGAATTAAGGGAGTTTTTTCCGAAAAATGCCGTTGAGTATTTTATTTCTTACTACGATTATTATCAACCTGAAGCTTATGTCCCTGTGAGTGATACTTACATAGCCAAAACAGCTTCAATTAATGAAGAAATAGATATGCTTAGGCATTCTGCAACACGCTCGTTATTTGAGAGAAAAGATGTAATTGTTGTAGCATCTATAAGTTGTATTTACGGTCTTGGTATACCAAGTGAATATTTAAAAGCTGCAGTTAAATTTGAAGTTGGAAAATCTATAAATCTTCGTTCTTTTTTAAGGTCGCTCGTTGAAAATCAGTACACAAGAAACGATATTGAAATTACAAGAGGTAGATTCAGAATTAAAGGTGATGTTTTAGAAATTGGTCCTGCTTATGAAGATAGATTGATAAGAGTGGAATTATTTGGGGATGAAGTAGAGGCTATTAGATATGTTGATCCCACTACTGGTGAGATATTGGAAAGTTTAGAACAAGTAAGCGTTTACCCAGCTAAGCATTTTGTTACACCAAAAGAAAGACTTGAGAGTGCAATAAGTGCAATTAGAAATGAATTAAAAACTCAACTCGAAAAATTTACATACGAAGGAAAATTATTAGAGGCACAACGTCTAGAACAACGCACCAAATATGATTTAGAAATGCTAAAAGAGGTTGGCTATTGTAATGGGGTTGAGAATTATGCTCGTCATTTATCTGGAAGAGAGGAAGGTTCGCCGCCGGAGTGCTTAATAGATTATTTCCCAAAAGATTGGTTGTTAGTAGTTGATGAGAGTCATGTAACATGTCCGCAATTACATGCAATGTACAATGGTGATCAATCTAGAAAAAAAGTTTTAATAGATCATGGTTTTAGATTGCCAAGTGCTGCAGATAATAGACCTTTAAAATGTGAGGAATTTTGGGAGAAATCAAAACAGACATTATTCATAAGTGCAACTCCTGGTCAATGGGAATTAGACCAATGTAATGGTGAGTTTATTGAGCAAGTTATAAGACCAACTGGGGTTTTAGATCCCGTAATTGATGTAAGACCTAGTGAGGGCCAAATAGAAGATCTTTTATCTGAAATAAGAATTAGAGCTGAAAAAAATCAAAGAGTGCTTGTCACTACACTTACTAAGAGAATGGCTGAAGATCTAACTGATTTTTTATCTGAAAATAAAGTAAGAGTTAGATATTTGCATTCTGAAATTCACTCAATTGAGAGAATTGAAATTATTCAAGACCTCAGAATGGGAGAATATGATGTTTTAGTAGGAGTTAATTTATTGAGAGAGGGACTAGATCTTCCTGAAGTTTCTTTAGTTGCAATTTTAGATGCTGATAAAGAAGGTTTTCTGAGAGCAGAAAGATCTTTGATTCAAACAATTGGAAGAGCTGCAAGACATGTTGATGGTGTTGCCTTGCTTTATGCAGATAACTTCACAGATTCAATGAAAAGAGCAATATCTGAAACTGAAAGAAGAAGAACTATTCAAAAAAAATACAATCAGGACAATGGTATTATTCCAAAACCTGCTGGTAAAAAAATAGAAAATTCAATATTATCTTTTCTAGAACTTTCCAGAAAATTAGATGCTGGTGGTTCATCTAAAGATTTAATAAATATAGTTAATAACAAAACGGATGCAATTCTCAATGCTAGCGATAATCAATGTTTGCTGGAAGAATTGCCTGACTTAATAGAGAAGTTAGAAATAAAAATGAAAGATGCTGCAAAAGATTTAAATTTTGAAGAAGCAGCAAATTTGAGGGATAGAATCAAAAAACTAAGACAAAAATTAGCAAGAAATAGCTAAAAAGAATTCATTTATCCAATTCAAAATGATTATGAATAGCATTAACTGCTTTGTCACAATCTTTTTCTAAGACAATACATGAAGTTCTAATTTCACTAGTGGCAATCATTTCAATATTGATATTTTGGTTGGCCAGTGCTCTAAATATTTTTCCAGCAGTTCCAACCTTAAATGCCATTCCCGCTCCTACAGTGCTTACTTTGGCAATTGCAGGGCCATCTTCAATATATGAACCAGGTAATTTCTTTGTTAAGGCTTCAAAAACGAAGTTAGCTTTTTCTCTATCTTGCTTATTCATCGTAAGACTAATATCCTTAGTTTTTTAAAGAGGAAATTCTCTCTGATTGAACGATGGTATCGAAAAGCAAATTGTTTTCAGCTAATGCCAAGCATATCGATGCTGCCACTCCTGGACGATCAGGAAGCTTTCGAAAACTTACTTGAACTTGGTTTTTATCTAATGCAATTCCCCTGACTTCAGGTTGATTTTGTTCTTCGTAGATTGGATTAACGAATATTTGTGTATCGGATAACTTAAATTTATCAGCAACAAATCTAATAGTTTTTGGAATATTATTAATTTCAACTACGCAGCTGACCTTAATTTCGCTAGTAGCTATTAACCTTACATTTATATTCGCATTAGATAAAGTATCAAATAAATCAGCAGAAACACTTGGCCTACCCATAATGCCTGCTCCCTGAATACTCAATTTAGTCATATTTGTTTTTAGATTGTATTCGCCTCCTAATTGACTAGTTATAAGTTCACATTGCTCTGCAGTTTTGTTAACTTCTAATTCACTTACCGTAAATGTAATATCGTTATTATTTCCATCATTCGTCGCTTGTATTATCAAATCTACATTAATACTTGCTTCGGATAGTTTTTCAAATATTTGTGCTGCAATACCAGGCCTATCAGGAATGTTTGAGAGACTAAATACTGCTTGCTTTTCCAACACTTCAAGACTATTTACTGTTTTTGTTAATTCTAATCTTCCTCTTATTAGTGGGAGAGGTTGTATTTGGCTTTCTAGGATAGTTCCACTTGATTTGCTTAGGCTTGATTTGACGCATAATTTAATTCCATAATTGCGGGCAATTTCTACAGCTCTCGGGTGAAGCACTGAAGCACCTACGCTTGCAAGTTCAAGCATTTCTTCACAACTAATTTCATTTAAGAGTTTTGCCTTGGGAACAATTCTTGGATCAGTAGTAAGAACTCCTGGAACGTCTGTATAAATTTCGCAAGTCTCAGCTCCTAAAGCTGTTGATAAAGCGACTGCCGAGGTATCTGAACCACCTCTACCCAAAGTCGTAATTTCCATTGATCCAGTATGGCTTAATGTTGCACCTTGAAATCCAGCTACTACAACTACAAAACCCTGATCTATAAAATTTTGGATTCTTTCTGTTTTAATATCTAGAATTCTTGCTTTCCCATGTATCGATTCGGTAATAATTCCTACTTGGCTACCTGTCATGGAAATTGCAGGTATTCCATATTCGTTCAATGCCATTGAGAGAAGAGCTATCGTTACTTGCTCGCCAGTTGAGAGAAGCATATCCAATTCTCTTTGATTTGGATTTTTGGTTATTGATTTCGCTAAACAATTTAAATCATCTGTAGTATGACCCATTGCAGAGACAACTACGACAATTTCATTTCCCGCTTCTTTACTGTGACAAATGCTAGTTGCAATATGTTGAATTTTTTTAATATCACCGACAGAAGTTCCGCCAAATTTTTTTACTAGTAGAGCCATATTTAAATCATAATGTAAATTCTTA
>QCMD01000036.1 GCA_003214055.1 Prochlorococcus sp. AG-418-K17 | reverse complement strand
AAAAATGGCAGTCAATATGGACAGAAAACAATTTATACAAAACCGATGAATTAATTGAGAATAGCGATAAATTTTATGCCTTATCAATGTTTCCCTACCCTTCAGGTAATCTTCATATGGGACATGTTAGGAATTATGTTATTACAGACTTAATAGCTCGGTTCCAAAGATTTAAGGGCAAATCTGTTTTACATCCAATGGGTTGGGACGCTTTTGGTTTGCCTGCTGAGAATGCAGCAATTGAAAGAGGAATTAGTCCAAGTGTCTGGACTAAAAAAAATATTTCTCATATGAAGTCACAGTTAAAGCTTTTAGGACTATCAGTTGATTGGGATAGAGAATTTGCTACTTGTGATGAAAATTACTATGTTTGGACACAATATCTATTTTTAGAGTTATACAAAGCAGGTCTTGTATATCAAAAGGAATCAGAAGTTAATTGGGATCCCATTGATAATACGGTCTTAGCGAATGAACAAGTTGACTCAGATGGTAAATCTTGGAGATCTGGGGCAATAGTTGAAAAAAAATTATTAAAGCAATGGTTTTTACGGATTACTAATTATGCGGATGAATTATTGAAGGATTTAGAAAAATTAGATAACTGGCCAGAAAGAGTAAAAATAATGCAAGATAATTGGATAGGAAAATCTATTGGTACAAATATTAATTTCAATATTATTACTAATCCAAAAGAGAAAATAACAGTATTCACAACTAGACCTGATACTTTATTTGGAGTTACTTATTTAGCAATTTCTGTTAATCATTCATTAATTAATAATATTTCTAATCAAGCAACCTTACAAGAAATAGAAAAACTTAAACAATATTTGAAAAAAAATAAAAACAATGAACTTGAAAAAATTGGAATAAAAACCAGCTTAATAGCAATAAATCCAGTTAATTCTGAACCTATACCTATTTGGGTGGCTAGTTATGTTCTTGATGAATACGGTACAGGCGCTGTTATGGGTGTACCTGCTCATGATTTAAGGGATTTTGATTTTGCTAAGAAAAACAATATAGATATTAAACAGGTTATAGTAAAGGATAAAAGTGAACAAAGTTATGAGCTTGATAATGCTTATTTAGAAAATGGATATCTAATTAATTCAAATAAATACAATGGTTTAGCAAATACTATTGCTAAATTAAAAATTCCAGAGGAGGGAGTAAATATTGGATGGGCCGAAAATAAGATTCAATATCGTTTAAGAGATTGGTTAATATCTAGACAAAGATATTGGGGATGTCCGATACCCATCGTTAATTGCAAAAAATGTGGAGCTGTTCCATTAAACCAATCGGATTTGCCTGTTTCATTACCAAAAGATATAGAAATCTCCGCTAACAAGATCAATGCTTTAGGTGATAATAATAATTGGATAAATACAACATGTCCAAAATGTGGAATAGCGGCAAGAAAAGAAACTGATACTATGGACACTTTTATGTGTTCATCTTGGTATTTTTTAAGGTACCCATCTTCAAAATGTTCAACTAAGCCATTTGAAAAGAATGAAATTAATAAGTGGTTGCCTGTAGATCAATATGTTGGAGGAGTAGAGCATGCAATCTTGCATTTATTATATGCAAGATTTTTTACTAAAGCTTTGCGAGATAATGAACTATTTGATATTGATGAACCTTTCAAAAAACTATTAACGCAAGGAATGGTTCAAGCCGCAGCCTATAAAAACAATAAAACTGGTAAATATGTTTCTCCTTCCGATATTACTGACTTGTCAAATCCTACAGATCCAATTGACAGTTCTAAACTCGAAGTTCTTTTCGAGAAGATGTCTAAGTCTAAATATAATGGAATAGACCCTGAATCAGTAATAAAAAAATATGGAGCAGATACAGCAAGAATGTTTATATTATTTAAAGCACCACCAGAAAAAGATTTGGAATGGGGAGATACAGATGTTGAAGGACAATTTAGATTTTTAAGCAGGATTTGGAAGCTTTATATAAATTGTGCAAAAGATATAAATAGTACATCTAATTCCTATCCAGATAAAGAAAAAAGTTTAATAAAGTCAATGAATATAGCTATAAAAGAAATTTCAAATGACATATTAAATAACCAATTTAATACTGCGATTTCAGAACTAATGAAGTTTTATAATTCATTATCAAATTCCATTAATGACGTAAACAATAATTTAAAAATTGATGCTTTAAAAACGTTTTGTATTTTGTTGGCTCCATTTGCACCTCATATTGCAGAAGAAATATGGCATCTTATAGGATTTAAAAAATCTGTACATTTAGAACACTGGCCTTCCTTTAATGCCGAGGCACTAAAGGAAGATTCATATGAACTAGTAATACAAGTGAATGGAAAAGTTAGAGACAAAGTAAATATTAATAATGATATGAGTGAAGATCAAATTAAAGAATTGACTCTTAAAAGACATAACATACTAAAATGGACTCAAGATAAAGAAATAAGAAAAATAATTATTGTTAAAGGAAAAATTATGAATATTGTTGTTTAAGAATTTATTTTTTGAATAACTAATGAATTTGGATTTGACCAATCGCCCTTAACTAAATAATTATCATTACCGAAACACATTTCACGGAGTATGAAAAATATAGGTTCACTAACTGAATTATCAAATAATGATGTTATGTCATTTATAGAATATTCTCCACCTTCATCTAATAAATTACTTACTTTTTGTTGATACTCAATAATATTTGCAGCTGCTTTCTTTCCAGCTTCAACTCCAGGTTGATCATATGCATTTATATTTACCAACTCAGCGTAGAAGGATACAGACCTCTCAAATAAAGCGATTAAGGCACCTAGTGAAAAACAATTTAACTTTTCTAACGTAATAGTGATACTTTGTCTGTTTTCACTGGAGAGTGCTGATCTGGTTCCTTGCAAAAAACCAGAAAGATATTCTTTAGGATTCTCTTTTTCATCAAAAATATTAGTAGCTGGAGAATCTAATAATTCAATAAAAATGCAAAAGAAATTATCAATACCATCCCTCAGTTGCTGAACATAAGCATGTTGATCTGTAGATCCTTTATTACCAAAAACGGAAATACCTTGATTAACTACTTCACCATTTCTATTAAATTTCTTTCCTAATGATTCCATTACTAATTGCTGGAGATATTTACTAAAAACCTGTAACCTATCTCTATAAGGTAATACGACCATATCTCTCTTTCCAATACCATCCCCAGTTAAATACCATGCGGATGATAATAGTGCTGCTGGATTATTTTTAAAATCACTTATACGTGTGGCTTCATCCATTAATGATGCACCTCTAATAAATTCTGAGATATTTTCATTAATAAGAGCTAAGGGAAGTAATCCCACAGAGCTTGTAATACTAGTTCTTCCTCCAACCCAATCTTGCAAATTAAATATTTTTAACCAATTTTCAGAAGTGGCTTTTTTAAATAACTTACTACCTTTCATAGTTATAGCTATAGCATTAGAATTCCATTCAAGAGAATTGTTTTCGCAGTGACTTTTAATAATTTCCATAGCAATTTTAGGTTCAGGTGTACCACCTGATTTGCTTACTACCACGAATAATGTGGTTGATAATTTTTCAGATAACTCTTCTAACTTTTCGCTAATTAAAAAAGGATCTACATTATCTATGTAAGAAAAATTTAAGCCTCTAGAACACTTCTGCAGTGACTCTGTAATAAGTAATGGTCCAAGGCCACTTCCACCAATTCCTATCCATAGAACATCAGTATAATGCTGATTATTCTTATTCTTAATATCTCCATTTAAGATATGTTTTCCAAATTCAGAAATTGCATTAATATCTGCTCTAATTTCCTCTCCTATTTTTGAAGAGGGTGAAATTGATGGATTTCTAAGCCAGTAATGTCCAACTTGTCTATTTTCATCAATATTTGAGATTGCACCATTTTCTAATTCTTTTATTGATGAAAA
>QCMD01000035.1 GCA_003214055.1 Prochlorococcus sp. AG-418-K17 | reverse complement strand
GAGGAAAGGATAATATAAAGTCAAAAATTGATTTTTTAAAATCATGGGATTTTTATTATGCAAGAAATAATAAAAACAGGAGAAAGTATGAAATAAATTTCTTACTTTCTAATAGGGCTGATATCGATTCATTACTTAATAAGTTTTCTACTTTAAAGTTTTAAATTTTTCAGATAATTTTAAGGCGCTCCATATTGCTCCCTCAATTCTTCCAAAACCTTGACCCTCGAACCAATCCCCGCAGAATCCAATGTTATATTTTCTAGAAAACTGCAAAGTTAATGGAACTGCTTCACCAAAAGGTTGGGAGGCTTTCCACCTCATTATTGACATATCCTCATTACCTGTTAATTGATTTATTATCGGGTTAGCTTTAAAAAGCTGATTAAAAGAAATAAATACTTCTTCTTTAATTTTGTTGTCATTATTTTGAAAGAGAACATCATTTACGTATTCTGAACTCTTTGAATGGATAACAATTCCTAATTTATTATTTTCTTGAAGCTGAAATACCACTCTTTCAAATTTATACTTATTCTCTAAATCTTCTTTTAAAATAAAATATCTATTTTTCTTAGAGTAATCATCTTTATAAAAGTAATTTTCTTTTGTGTATATCAAAAAAGTTAGTCTTGGTATATATAATTGCTTATCTAATATATTTAAAAGTTTATCAATAGTTTCATCCTCTCCTTTAGGAATAGCTTTCCTTAATGGAATATAATTTTTATTGAGAATTTCCATTGACCTTTTGTGCAAGAGTAAGTTACTAGAACAAATTACATATTTAGATATAAATCTATCCCCATTTTGAGATGTTAGTATCCATTGATTTTCCTTAAATTCTAAATCTGATACTAAAGTTTCAAAATAAAAATCAATTTGATTTCTTTTATCATTAAACAAAACTATATTTTGAGACAATTTGCGCATGGATGATGAAGAAAGGAAACAATTTCCAATCGAGAAATCTAAATTATCTCGCAAATCTTTTTTTAAATTATTGCCAAGTTGTATTAGTTCTGAATCATCAAATTTGATAAATTTATTTTTTAATAATTCATCAAAAAATTCTTTTAAAAGATTATTTTTCTCAAAACAAAGATTTAGGTTAGGAGAGCCATGATCAAGTTTCCAGCCCTTAAATCTTTTACTAAACCTTGTACTGGATCTTCCTCCTAATCCTCTGCCATACTCAATTATGCCAATTTTATCTTGAAACTTATCCCTAACGTAATTTGATGCAAAGACACAGGAAGAAATCCCTCCTCCTATGATTAAAAGATCATATTTTTTATTTAAAATCATAACTTTTATAAGCTTTAAAATTTATTTACAATCATTTAATTAGACTTTGTATATAATTTAACTTTTCTGTTGAAGTAAAATCTGTTTCTATCACTGGAATAATATTATTATCAAAATAAAAATCAAGTAAATCTTTTGTGAACTTATAGAAATCTTCTAAAGAATTAAGATATCTATCTTCTATGTAAACCTCTTTCCAAGGACGAAACTTAAACCTTGCAACAAATTGCTTTGAAGGTATTAATAAACTTCCGAAAAGATTAATTTTTTTGTATTCATCGTTTTTTCGTAAATAGGAAACTTCTCGTGAAATAACTTCAAGATCAGTCCCAAATTGAATCCATGAAGATTGAATTAAACCTGAGGATATTTTTTTTTCATATCTTTCTCTCTCAGTTGAAATATTGAAATATTTATGAAGATATGGGTTATAAGCGATGCCAAATTTAACATTAACATCTTTTTCCTTTTTCATATAATCCAGAAGATTTATTACATCGAAGTTTTTTCTCTTATTAGATCCAGACACAAGAAGGATCTGATAAATTTTGTTCAAATTGCATATCTTTGTAAAAGATAAAAGTTTTTGGTATGATTTTTCGATATTTTTAGTGTATTGATGAAAAAGACTATAGTGATAAACAACATCTAATTCAGAGAAATTTTTATTTATATATTCAAAAGTTGTATTAAAAAATTCTTTCTTTATTATTCCCTTGCATGGAATATTAATATTATTTATGTTATTTGATTTGCAAAATTTTAACTTTTTCTCAAGCTGAACAATATTTTTAAAAGATAATTCGAATCTTAAATTATTAATCATATTTCATTCTTAAGATTAAGTACTAAACATAATAACGAATGTAAGTGCCACACACAATTTTTTTTTTAACAACATCAGAGGTTAGAATAATTGAAATTAGATTATTTTAAATATGGCAAGCCAAGATTATTTAATTGCAATAGCTTTAATAGATCAAAATAGTGTGAGAGCAATGCCACTAGGAGGAAAAGAAATTAAAGATAATTTTGATGACCCTGATAATTTTAAAAAATTAGGTCAGGAGGTTATTTTGAATCTTCTTCTAAGAGTTTTCCAAAGAAGTGATGAAGGGGCATTAAAAAGAGTTTCAGAGGATAAAGGCTTACTTTTAGTTCATATGCATCCAAAAAGAATGCAAAAAGAACTGCCATTTATAAAATCTGAATGGATTAGAGACGGAGACACGAATCAATTTCTTAAGTATCTTGGTAATTTATCTAAAGAGATTTGGACCGCTTCGTTCATCAAATATAAAGGCGTTGAATTTACTTCTATAGCCAAAAATGAAGAAATATGAAAATTCTCTTTTTATAAAGATCTTATTGCAAAGTTTTCCTTTATAAAATTATCTTTTCCTCTAGTAATACGAAAACAATTTTTCCCTTTCCCGAAATTTACAGAAAAATATTCAAAGTCATCCCTGATGTGTAAGGCACAATTTCCATCTATGCAGATACAAGACTGAATAATTTGTCTTTCTATTAAATCATTAACAAAAGGTTCTCTTTCTTTTTCTTCATAAAAATGTGGGCATGCAATGCCTTTGATAAATCCCAAACATTTTAATATTTCCAATTTATCAGCAAATGAATCTGTAATGCCATCTTCAAACCAGCATATTGCACCAGCACTTACTCCACTCATCACTATTCCGCTTTCATAAGCTTTTCTTAAAATTTGATCTAAGTTCCATTCCTTCCAAACAGCAAGCATACTCTTTGTATTACCACCTCCGACGTAGATGATATCTTGAGATAAAACTTTCTTCTCTAAGTTTTCGGTTCTGGAGAAGAAATCAATATGACTAGTAATACATCCCAATAACGAAAATGCTCTATAAAAATTTAATTTATATAAATTACTGTCGCCAGATGCTGTTGGTATGAAACAAATTTTTGGTCTTTTTTTACTTATTAGTGAAATTATATATTTTTCAATTTCAAGAGAGCCTAGAGAACGTCCAAACCCTCCTCCCCCAATTGCCACTATATTTTTAGTATGCATACATAAGAATTGATTTGTTTATGAATCTAAGACAAATTACCTATAAAGATCAACTTGAATTAAAGAAGGTTTATTTTGATTCGATTCAATCATTAGATGAAAAAATTTATAGCCAAGAACAAAAAAGAGCTTGGTCAAGCCAAGCTTGGAATAATCCTATTTTTGATAAGTCAATAACGCAAGGAAAAGGATGGCTTATAAGTGAGAAAGGAATAATAATTGCTTTTGCCTCGAGATATCCAGATAATAGAATTTCGTTATTTTACTGTAAAGGAAATTATCAGAGAAAAGGTTACGGTTCCAAGTTACTTTATAAAATAGAAAATGAAGCTAAGAAAGAAGGTTTAGATTCTCTTTCAACAGAGGCGAGTTTGATAAGTTATAAATTATTTTTAAAGAATGAATGGCAAGAAATTCGTAAAGAAAAAGTAATTATAAATAATAAATTTTTTGAAAGATATAAAATGAATAAAATCTTAAATAATAATTAGATCGGTAATGATCATCAAAAGAACGGGATTAATAGTTATTCAAAGAGTCCTAATTTGGGCTTTATATTTTTTTTCAGGGTTTCTACTATACTCAAAAGAAGGTATTTTATATCCTTTTTTAATTACTTTTTCAAGAATAGTTTATCCATTATCTATTTTTTGGCTGCAAATAAGAATAAAAAAAAGAAACAATTTTCTGCCTATTGATTCATCAATGACAACTTCACAGTTGTGGTTTAATTTATTACCAGTTATTGCCTCCTTTCTAACAGTAATTTTTTCTCTAACAAATACATTCTTTTATGTTTTAGTAAAAT
>QCMD01000034.1 GCA_003214055.1 Prochlorococcus sp. AG-418-K17 | reverse complement strand
CTCCCAGCCATATTCGTCGCAATCGTAACCGCACCAGCTCTTCCTGCTTGAGCTACAATTTCAGCCTCACGCTCCACATTTTCCGGTTTCGCATTTAATAAATTATGTGGGATTTCTTGTTCAAATAAAAGAGAACTTAATAGCTCACTTTTTTCGACGCTTGTTGTACCAACCAAAACAGGTCTGCCATTTTTATGAATTTCAGCGGTTTCATTAGCAACTGCTTTCCACTTACCAATTTCTGTTTTAAAAACTTGATCAGACCAATCTTGTCTCTTCCTGATTTGATTTGTGGGGATAACAGTGGACTCTAATTTGTAAGTTTTTTCAAACTCTACCTCTTCTGTTTTTGCAGTTCCCGTCATACCAGCAAGTCCGGGATATAAAAGGAAAAAATTTTGATAAGTAATTGATGCTAAGGTTTGAGTTTCAGGCTGGATTTTTAGACCCTCTTTTGCCTCGATCGCTTGATGTTGTCCATCACTCCACCTCCTACCTGGCATTACTCTTCCCGTAAACTCATCAACTATTACTGCTTCATCATTTTTGATTATGTAATTTACATCTTTAATAAACAATTCTTTAGCTTTTAAAGCATTAGTAATGTAATGAGCCCAAGGATCTTGAGGATTATACAAATCATCCACTTTTAAAGACTCTTCGCATTTTGCAAAACCTTGATCGGTTAATATACAACTCCTTTGCTTTTCATCAACCTCATAATCTCCTTCAGGATCCACTCCATCTTTACTCAACTCTTTGGCCTTAATCAAAGATAAAGATAATTGAGCAGCTAGCTGATATTTTTCTTGAGGTCTCTCAATCTGACCAGAGATTATAAGCGGTGTTCTTGCTTCATCAATTAATATTGAATCAACCTCATCGATAACACAGTAATTAAATTTTCTCTGTACTACTTCTTCAATTGAAGTTGACATATTATCCCTCAAATAGTCGAATCCTAATTCAGAATTTGTAGCATAAGTTATGTCACATTCATAATTCTTTTTTCTCTCAGCAGGGTTCATATCCTGCTGAATTAGCCCAACTGTTAAACCTAAAAAACGATGAACTTGACCCATCCATTCAGCGTCTCTTCTAGCCAAATAATCATTTACAGTGACAACATGTACACCTTTTCCAGTAAGGGCATTTAAGTAGCAAGGCAAAGTTGCAACAAGAGTTTTACCTTCACCAGTTTTCATTTCTGCGATTTGGCACTCATGCAAAACCATTCCACCAACTAATTGAACATCAAAATGCCTCATATCTAAAACTCTTTTGCTTGCTTCTCTAACAATTGCAAAAGATTTTGGTAGGAATTCATCTAAGAGTTCTTTTTGCTTATTGTGATTCAATTCTGAAGATATTTTTGATTTAAGAGCATAAGTTTCGCTTCTAAGTTCTTCATCATTTAGTGCAGATATTTGTTCCTCTAGAAAGTTGATCTCCTCCACTATTGGTTGATATCGCTTTAACTTTCGTGAATTTGGGTCTCCTAACAAAAGTTTTAGCATAATTTAATTGTCCTTTTAAAAAATTAATCCTATTACAAACATTATAAATTAGTGCGTTACAACTCAATGAGGAATTCATATATCTCTTTATTTTTGTAGAAATTATGGATTAAGGTATTGAAAATAATAACCAAAAAGAATTTTAGTTATCTGAAACTTCAACTCTTCTTTAATACATGGAAAAAATATTTCTTATAAAACATTCCCGAGGTGCTTTTGGATTGAGATTTTTTGGGTTAGGACCAAATCTACAACCAAATAAAGGACTTCTTAAATTGCAGAAGTTTTTAAGTAAAAATGCATTTTGGGCTAAAGGTAGAACAATTCATGATTTAAAAAAATGCCTAGCAAATAGTGATGTCGTTATCAGTATTTGGTCTAATAAGGAAATAGTTGGTTTTGGCAGGGCTCTATCAGATGGAGTTTATAGAAGTGTACTTTGGGACATTGTCATAGATGAAGGTCATCAAGGGAAGGGTTATGGAAAGTTAATTGTTAAAAATCTTTTAGATTCCAAAAAGATTAGAAATACTGAAAAAGTATATTTAATGACTACAAACAAACAATTGTTCTATTCTCAAATCGACTTCAAAGAGGTCACCTCTCAAAATCTTTTAATACATGAAATATAAAATATAATTACCTTTATAAATGGAAAATATTTTGCTCCTGAAAATTTTTTAATGATCCAATCAATCACCAAAAAAGGTGATTTTATGATTTTCTAAAATTTGATTAAGAAAAAAAATTTCAAGAGAAATTTGCAGACCACCCATACAATAAATTAAACAAAAAACTTAAATACCGGTTGTCTTGATCTATTTTAAAAAAACCAAAGTTTTGCAAAAATAATTGAAAAAATAATTACTATCCAATATTACGCAATCGAAGCTAAAAATATATTATTGAAATTATATATTGCAAGTACAAAAAAGGAAATTAAAAATTCTTTTTAAAATATTTAGACAAAGTTATAGGATCGTTGCTTTAATAAAAAATTCAAGAAACAAATCTTGCATAAAGCCACCTTATAAATGATCCTAAAATTGGAATGGGACTAAAAGTAGGACCACAAAAATCAAAATAATCTCTATGTTCTTTTATTAAGCCATTATCGGAGAATCTCAAACGCGTAGTACCAGGATAGATAAATTCTTTTCCCATTATTTTTAAACCCATTGTCCATTCGACGAAACCGCAATCTCCATCTATAGATATTGCGTGAGTTTCTAAATAAACATCATCACATCTTTTAAGAAGCTTTTCTTGTGCTTCAATATAAAGTTTCAACCCTTTTGTTTCCTGAGTAGGGTCAATAAATATGACATTCTCACTATAAAATTCTTCCCATTGTTTTTTGGATGGTGCTGGAGAACCATAAGGTTTAGTAAATAAACTTTTTAGATCCTGTTTAGAAATTAACTTAGACATTTATAAACTCAAGATATCTACACTTTAAAGTAAACATAAAACAAAAGCGGATGAAGAGATTCGAACTCTCGACATTCTCCTTGGCAAGGAGATGCTCTACCACTGAGCTACATCCGCATAGCTTTTTTATTTTATCCTAAATAAGGAATCTAAGATAGAAATGATTCTTTTTTTTGTAATTAATTTAAATTTTTAATTAAAGACCCCATTTCAAGAGCCTGCAAAGCATAATTCCAACCAAAATTATTTTTAATTCCTGCTCTCTCTAAAGCCTGCTGCATAGTATCAGTAGTTAAAACTCCGAAAATAATAGGAACTTTATTATCATAAGAAACCTTTGAAATACCTTTGCTAGCCTCTGAAATAACTACATCATAATGAGACGTCTCTCCGCGTATTACAGCACCAAGAGTAATTAATACATCGTAATTAGATTTTTTTAAAAGTGTATTTGCCGCTATTGGCAACTCAAGTGAACCAGGCACCCAAACTATATCGACTTGATTACTTTCCTCAGAAGTATCTAAGCCGTGTCTCTTAAGACAATCAAGACAACCAGACAATATTTTACTAGTAACTAAATCATTAAATCTAGCTATTACAATACCCACTTTTAGGGCAGAAGCATTAGTAAAAGATCCTTCAAAGATAGACATTAAATTTAATAAAGTATATTAATAGATTCTCACGAAAGGGTATTAAGTTCAAACTAAAGAAGAAACAATGCCTGTAACAAATACTAAAACAACCCATACGGCAGCGATAGAATATATTTTCCTTCTACTTTCTCTTTGCCCCTCTTCAGTAGAAGGTTGAGTGACATATAAAACTGGAACACCTACTACAGCTATGAGAGATGCAAATAAAAGAGCATTTACAAAGAAAAAGTTAACAGCCTGCATAATCAAGTCTTAGATTTTAAATTATTATAAATACTAATATCTCACGAAAATGAATTTTTTTGGAGAAAATTTACATACTTTTAGCTACTTAAAAATGCAAAGGATAAATTTTTATCTAATATCTATTTAGAAATCAAAAACGCATGCAGAAAGATACGATAATTCAAAAAAATTTATTTGCAATTAATAATGAATCTCTAGATCAAACAAAAACAATAGAGATGCAAGAAAATTTATCACCGGAAGATTTAAAAGAAGAATCACAAAAAAGACCAAGGCAAAGAAAAACATCCCCTAATTATGTAAATAAAATAAAAACTGATTTTAATGCAGACAGAAAATATAGTTTCGTAGATGAAAAATCTTTCAGTTATAAAACAGTTGCGAAACAGAAATTAACTCCAGTTATGAAGCATTATGTCACGTTAAAAGAAGAAAACCAAGATAGATTATTGTTGTACAGATTAGGAGATTTCTTTGAGTGTTTTTTTGAAGATGCTGTACTCGTATCTAATCTTCTAGAAATAACATTAACAAGTAAAGATGCCGGTAAAGAAGTTGGTAAGATCCCTATGGCAGGAGTACCACATCATGCTATGGAAAGGTACTGCGCTGATTTAATTAAAAAAAATTATTCTGTAGTTATTTGTGATCAGCTAGAAAAAAGTTCTGGGAATTATGGTACTCCAATAAAAAGAGGAATAACAAGAATAATCACTCCTGGAACTGTTATAGAAGAGGGGATGTTAATTGCAAAACAAAATAATTGGATTACAGCTATTCACTTATCCTGCGAAAATTCTGATGATTCTCATGAATGGGGGATTTCAAGGGCTGATGTAAGCACTGGCGAATTAATAACTATGGAAGGAAAATCACTAACTAAATTAATGGATGAAATTACAAAATTAGATGCTTCAGAAATCATCTTAGGAAATAATGAAGCAAAAAACTTATTGAAGGAAA
>QCMD01000033.1 GCA_003214055.1 Prochlorococcus sp. AG-418-K17 | reverse complement strand
TTTTTGAAGCAGCTAATAATAATATTAAAATACTTAATTATCCTGTACGTTATTACGCTAGAAAATCAGGAGCGCCCAATATTTCAAGATGGATTGATGGCTTAAAACTTCTCAAGGTATGTTTTATGTATATGATTTCAGATATTTAAATAAAGTTTATTCCTTAGTAATTTTTTAAAAAAATTTTAATTTCTCCAAATTAGTAATAAAATAGTTAGATTCATAGTGGAGATAAGACAATTAAATCTCTTAATATGAAATTCAATTTTCAGTCCAAAACTCAAATTAAAGATAATTATCAAAGTATCCAGTATGGAAAAATTCTTACTGTAAGACTTCCCTGCAACCCAATATTTCCAATAGGACCAATATATTTAGCTGACCATATTCATAAATGTTTTCCTGAAATAAAGCAACAATTTATAGATTTAGCAATTATCCCTAGTAACAAGGTTGCTAAGTCCTTAAAAAGAAAAATTGATCAGTTCAGACCTCATCTAATTATTTTCTCATGGAGAGATATACAGATTTATGCTCCCGTTGATGGTAGAAGTGGAAATCCCCTTCAAAATTCTTTTGAGGTTTTTTATTCAAAAAATATCTTAAAAAAAATTAGAGGTTCATTAGGAGGACTAAAATTAATAATGTCTCACTATGGAGAAATTTATAGAAATACTTCCCTAGTTAAAATGGGCTTAAAAAGAGCCCAAAAGTATAACAATGACATAAAATTAGTCTTGGGGGGAGGAGCTGTAAGCGTTTTCTATGAGCAATTAGGTAATTTACTTCCTAAAGGTACAGTTATTTCTGTGGGAGAAGGTGAAAATCTTATCAAAAAAATTATTAATGGTGACTCTATCAAAAATGAAAGATGTTATTTAGCAGGACAAAAACCTCGAAATAAATTAATACATGAACAACCAGCAGGGACTTTAAAGACAGCATGTGACTATAAATATATAAAATCAATATGGCCAGAATTTAATTGGTACATAGAAGATGGAGAATACTATGTAGGAGTTCAAACAAAAAGAGGTTGTCCTCATAACTGTTGTTTTTGCATTTATACAGTTGTTGAAGGTAAAAAGGTTCGCGTGAACCCAATAGATGAAGTAATAAAAGAAATGAAACAACTTTATGATCTTGGCGTCAGAGGATTTTGGTTTACAGACGCTCAGTTCATCCCAGCAAAAAAACATATTCAAGATGCAAAGTTGCTTCTAAAGGCCATAAAAGATCAAGGCTGGGATGATATTAATTGGGCTGCTTATATTAGAGCAGATAATATTGATTCTGAACTAGCTCAATTAATGGTAGATACTGGAATGAGTTACTTTGAAATAGGAATAACATCCGGTTCTCAAGAACTTGTAAGAAAAATGCAATTAGCATATGATCTTAAAACGGTTTTAGAAAACTGCAGAATGCTCGTAAAAGCAGGATTCAGAAATCATGTATCAGTTAACTATTCATTCAATGTTTTTGATGAAACCCCTGACACAATAAGGCAAACAATTGCTTATCAAAGAGAATTAGAAAATATCTTTGGTAAGGGTTCTGTTGACCCAGCTATATTTTTTATTGGTTTACAACCACATACTCTTCTTGAAAAGTACGCATTAGATCAAAAGATTTTAAAGCCTAATTACAACCCTATGAGTATGATGCCATGGACAGCAAGGAAACTTTTATGGAACCCAGGGTCCCTTGGTGAAAGACTTGGCGAGGTTTGTTTAGAAGCTTTTGATAATAAAGATGATGAATTTGGCAAAACAGTCATCAATATTCTTGAAAGAGACTATGGCAAGTCATCTTTAGAAGAATCTTTGAATGTAAGACCATTATCTGAAAGGAAACTTGCTAATCTTCATAAATAGTAAGCAGATTACACTAATTTATAAAGGCATGTTTGTTGAGCAAATTTATCAATCATCTTTTTCAATTGAGCTTGAAATTCCTTTTGCTTTTAAAGACTCCGAATAAAACTCTGCGGGTTCTAGATCGCAAATAATTACTAAACCTATCCCAGTATTATGTGCTTCTAGCATAATAGATATTGCATCTTGTTCACTTAATTGTGGAACAACCTCTCTTAATGAAAAGGTTACATATTCCATCGAATTTACAGGATCATTATGGAGCAATACCTTATATCTAGGAGATTTATTTTTTACTTCAGCAGGTTTTTTCTCAAGAACTGCTGAATTATTATTTTCCCTTTCCAAATTTATTCTTGCCATTGAACTTTTTAAATTTTAAATAATTATTGATAATTATATAGTAATTATCCGTTCCATTGCATCAATAACTTTTGACCTTGAGTTAAATGCCGATAAACGAAAATAACCTTCACCTGATAATCCAAATCCACTTCCAGGAGTGCCTACAACACTAGCTTTTTCAAGAAGATAATCAAAGAAATCCCATGATGACATTTTATCTGGAACTTTTATCCAAATGTAAGGAGCGTTATCTCCTCCAAATACTTTAAATCCAGCATTCTGTAGTTTGTTTTTCATAATCATTGCATTTTCCATATAAAAGTCAATAAGACCTTGAACTTCTTTTTTACCCTGAGAAGAATAAACTGCTTCCGCTCCTCTTTGGACGATATAACTGACCCCATTAAACTTTGTAGATTGTCTTCTATTCCAAAGAGACCATAAATCTACTTTTTCGTTTTTAGAACTTGTTCCTTGAAGATTTTTAGGAATTACTGTATAGGCACATCTAACTCCAGTAAAGCCAGCATTTTTCGAAAAAGATCTAAACTCTATTGCACAATCCCTAGCCCCTTCTACTTCATAAATTGAATGAGGAATGTCCTTATCTTTTATAAAAGCTTCATAAGCTGCATCAAAAAGAATCAGAGATTCATTTCGATTTGCATAATCGACCCATTTCTTTAATTCTCCTTTATTAATAGTTGCTCCAGTAGGATTATTTGGGAAACAAAGATATACTATATCAACTTTATTGTTAGGTATTTCAGGCAAGAAATTATTACTCTCATTTATTGCGAGATAAGTTAAACCCTTATAAGTACCGTCCAGAAGAGGACCTCCTGTTCTTCCGGTCATAACATTACTATCTACATAAACAGGGTAAACAGGATCAGTTACAGCAATAGTATTTTGATTAGCAAGAATATCTAGAATATTGCTACTGTCACATTTTGAGCCATCAGAAACAAATATTTCATCAGACGAGATTTGACATCCTCTTGAAATAAAGTCGTTTGCAGATATTTTTTCTCTGAGCCAAAGATATCCTTGTTCGGGACCATAACCTTTAAAACCTTCATCAGTACCCATCTCATTCAATGCTTTAGCCATAGCCTCTGTGCATGCTTTAGGTAAGGGTTCTGTTACATCCCCAATTCCTAGTTTAATAATGTCCTTAGTCGAATTAGATTGAGTATAGTTTTTCACTCTTTTAGAAATTTCAGGAAATAGATATCCTGCTTTGAGTTTTAAATAATTTTCGTTAATTTGAACCACTTTTGAAAAATAGCTTTATATATAAGAATAATGGATCAATGTGCTTAAGTGGGAATTAAATGTTAATATGATTTTAGTTATGGTTTAACTAAAAACAGTAATCATAGCTTTTTAATAAAAAAAAATTGTTTGAAAGTCGCTTAAAGCTTTTGTAGCAAAATAGTTCGCTATTAATCTTTTCCAAAAAAGCAAAATAATACTATCTAAAGCACTGTTGCTCAATTAATGAGTAAGAAAATTAATTATTTACTTTTAAATGATTTTCAAGTCCAAATCGAATTTAAATTTAATTTATGTCTCAGCAAATAGTCATAGCTGAGCAGGCGCGAATTGCAGCACTACTCACAGAAAATCGAGTTGATGAATTAATCGTCGCACAAGGTCAATATCAAATTGGAGATATTTTTTTTGGGACAGTTGAAAATGTTCTCCCTGGTATTGATGCAGCTTTTATAGATATTGGTGAAAGTGATAAAAATGGATTTATCCATATATCAGATCTTGGGCCCTTGAGGTTAAAAAAAAGCGCTGTAGGTATTACTGAATTGTTAGAACCCAAACAAAAAGTTCTAGTTCAAATAATGAAGGAGCCTACAGGCAATAAAGGGCCTAGACTCACTGGAAATATCTCAATACCTGGGAAATACCTCATATTACAACCTTATGGACAAGGAGTTAATATCTCCAGAAAAATTAACACTGAAACAGAGAGAAGTCGCTTAAAAGCTCTAGGAGTTTTAATAAAACCGCCAAGTACAGGATTACTATTTAGAACAGAAGCTGAAAAAATAAATGAAGAGTTACTTATTGAAGATTTAGAAAATTTAATTCAACAATGGGAAAATATTATAAAAGTATCTGATGCCTCCAATCCCCCAAATTTAATAAAAAGAGATGATGATTTTTCTCTCAAAATTTTAAGAGATCATATTAAATCATCAACCGTAAAAATTATTATCGACAGTAAACTTGCAGTAGAAAAAGCAAAAGATTTTCTAATTAACAACGAGAATAACGTGGAGCTTGAATTTCATGATAATAAGTTAAATGAACACATTCTTGAAAAATATGAGATTAAGAAGAGTATTCAAAAAGCTCTTCAACCTAGGGTAGACCTGCCTTCAGGAGGTTACATTATTATTGAGCCTACAGAGGCTTTAACGGTTATAGATGTGAATTCTGGGTCTTTTACAAGATCAGCTAATTCCAGGCAAACTGTTTTATGGACAAATTGCGAAGCTGCCATCGAAATCTCACGGCAAATGAAATTAAGGAATATTGGAGGGGTAATAGTAGTTGATTTTATTGATATGGAATCAAGAAGA
>QCMD01000032.1 GCA_003214055.1 Prochlorococcus sp. AG-418-K17 | reverse complement strand
TGAAAATTGTTACTCCATTTTTTATTAATAAATTTAAAAATAAGATAATAAATATTCACCCCTCATTACTTCCCGCACATAAAGGTGGTTCTGCGATAAAGGACTCTTTATTAAATGGTTCAAAAATAACTGGTTGTTCAGTACATTTTGTAGAAGAGGAGGTAGATAGTGGAGCATTGATAATGCAAGCTGCATTGTCAATTAGAGATGATGATGACATTGAATCACTTTCCAAAAGGATACAAATGCTTGAGCATAAAATTTTACCTCACTCAATCTCTCAAGCTGGGTTTTTGATAAGAAGTAATTTTATGGAAAATTATTAGTTAAATCAAGACCTTCATCCATTGAAAATCCACTCATAATATTTAAATTTTGAATTGCTTGCCCAGTCTGACCTTTTAACAAATTATCAATTGCAGATAAAATAATAATCCTTCCATTTCGAATATCAACTTTAACAGAAAGGAAAATTTGGTTTGTATTTTTAACCCATTTTGTTGAAGGGTATGTATCTACAGGTAATACTTTAATATTTTTGAAATTTCTGTAATAATTATCCAAAAGAATTCTGCAATCATCAGAGGTTAATCCTGGATCTCTTAATCTTCCATATATAGTCGAATGCATACCCCTTGAAATTGGAACCAAATGAGGGGTAAAAAGCAATTCAATTTTATTTCCAGAAATTATAGATGCTACTTGCTCGATCTCTGAGGTATGTCTATGGTTTATCAGTCCATATGCTGACAAGCCTTCACCACATTCTGATAAGAGTAGCTTTTGGTTGGGTTCTCGACCTCCTCCAGAGGTTCCGCTTTTAGAATCAATGACTATTCCTTCATTTTCAATAATTCCTTGCGAAAGATAAGGAGCAAGTGGAATAAGAGCAGATGTTGGATAGCATCCTGGACAGGCAATTAATCTTCCTTTTGAAATCGCTTCATTATTAATTTCAGGAAGACCGTAGACTGCCTCTTTACATAAATCATCATCATTCCTTTTATAAATAGCAGCTTCTTTGGAATATACATTTTTCCATTCATCTAAAGACTTATATCTGTAATCAGCAGATAAATCAATAACTTTAAGTCCTCGATCTAATAATTTCCTTGTCAATGTTGAAGATAAGCCATTTGGTAAGCAAAGCAACGCAACATCTGCATTTTTTGAAATATTGTCTACGGAAATTTCTTCTATATAAGGATCATTCTCTAGATAAATAAAAGGAAAATTATCATTCCACTTTGATCCAGATGTTTTATTACCTCCTAAAAATGAAATTTTGTATTTTTTAATTGTCTTTAAGAGATTTACCGCTTGAATACCGCCGTAACCAGTAGCACCTACTATTGCAACATTCATTTCTTTGAATTGGCAGACTTTGAGATAGGATTATAAAGTGTTGAATTTAAGGTAACTAAAACACTATTTTTCTATATTGATAGGAATAATGAAAGAAACAAGTCCCAAATCAAATAATGGAACAATTTTGGATATAAATGAATCTTTTAAAATTGAATTTGATCCTATCAGCGATGCCTTGGCAGCTATAAGAAATGGTGAATGCATAATTGTTGTAGATGACGAAAGAAGAGAAAATGAAGGAGATTTAATATGTGCGGCTCAATTTGCAACTCCACAGCAAATTAATTTTATGGCAACTGAGGGACGTGGTCTTATATGCCTAGCAATGCAAGGAGAAAAACTTGATTCATTAGATTTACCATTAATGGTAGATAGAAATACAGATGAAAATCAAACAGCTTTTACAGTATCAATTGATGCAGGACCTGAACATAATGTTACTACCGGAATTTCTGCTGAAGACAGGGCGAAGACAATACAAGTTGCCATAAACCCAAATACAAAACCTGATGATTTAAGGAGGCCAGGGCATATTTTTCCATTAAGAGCAAAAAAAGGTGGAGTATTAAAAAGGGCAGGTCATACAGAAGCGGCAGTAGATATTGCCGCAATGTCAGGTCTTTATCCCGCTGGAGTGATTTGTGAAATACAAAATCCTGACGGTTCTATGTCAAGACTTCCTCAACTTAAAGAGTATGCAAAACAGTGGGGAATGAAATTAATATCAATAGCTGATTTAATAAGTTATCGGTTTCAAACTGAGAGATTTGTATTTAGAAAATCTGATGCTGTTCTTCCAAGTATTTTTGGTAATTTCAAAGCTTATGGATATGTTAATGATCTAGATGGTTCAGAGCACGTTGCATTAGTTAAACAAAAATCATCGAAAATAAGTGAACCTGTACTTGTAAGAATGCATTCAGAGTGCTTAACTGGAGATGCTTTTGGATCATTACGTTGTGATTGTAGACCCCAGTTAGAGGCTGCTTTATCAAGAATAGAAAAGGAGGAAGAAGGAGTTGTTGTTTACTTGAGACAAGAAGGCAGAGGTATTGGTCTAATAAATAAATTAAAAGCTTATAGTTTACAAGATGGTGGATTAGACACTGTAGAAGCTAATGAAAAATTAGGTTTTCCAGCTGATCTCAGAAATTATGGAGTTGGAGCACAGATTTTAACTGATTTAGGTATAAAAAAATTAAAATTACTAACCAATAATCCTAGAAAGATTGCTGGATTAGGTGGTTATGGAATAGAAGTTATTGAGAGAGTTCCTTTAGTTATATGTCCAAACGATAATAATGCAGAATATTTGAGTGTTAAAAAAACAAAGTTAGGCCACATGATTGATGATGATAATTCTAATTCCAGTAATATTGATCCATTTATATCAATTTTTCTTGACGGAAAATATAAATCTATTGATTTAGTTCCAATAAAAAATAAAGTTATAAAATTCTGTAATGAACAAAACATTAATATTAAACTTGAAAGTAGTCCAAGATTATTGGCGTTTTGGAACCGTCCAAAATTAGTATGGAGAATTTTACATGATCAGAATAGAACCAATTCCAACATTGATGATAAGGAAATAAAGAATATAGAATTATTTATTCAGTTTTTATCAAAATATGAAAATAGTACAAAGATTGGAATTATTGTTTCTAGAAATATTGAACAAGCATTACACCCAAAAAGTAGCATAAAACTAATCAATACTAAATTCACTATTAATAATGAAATCTTATATTCTTCTACAAGAAAATTTAATCTAGATAAAGAGACATTTAGTATTGTTTTTGAAGGCTAAATTACTAGGTTAGAGTTGCCTTAATAATTTTTGAACCATTAGTAAGCTTTAGCACGACATCCATATCATCTGTCTTACCAAAAACAGTATGAACTCCATCTAGATGGGGCTGTGGTTCATAAACTATAAAAAACTGGCTACCACCTGTATCCTTTCCTGCATGAGCCATAGAAAGTGAACCTTTTAGATGTTTATTAGAATTAATTTCACATTTAATATTATATCCAGGACCTCCTGTTCCAGGCATACCAGATGCTCCATCACGAGTGTTAGGACATCCACCCTGAGCCATAAATCCCGGTATAACTCTGTGAAATGCGAGGCCGTCATAAAAACCATCACTTATCAGCTTCGTGAAGTTTTTAACTGTATTAGGTGCGTCTTCAGAAAAAAAATCAATATTAATGTTCCCAACCTCTGTTTCAAATAATGCAGTTGTCATGATTTATTTATTTAATGAATTTATTGATATTTTAGTAGCTAAAGCAACTTTTCAAGGTTTTCCTTAATGGTATTTAAATCAATTTCTTCTTTATTATTATCTCCATCCCAATCTTCAACTTCTAAGTTTTTCTGGGGGGGAGAGATAAGTAATCGATCTTCGGCTGTTTTAGGAACAAAATTTTTCTCTACTAATTTGTATTCATAGTCTAATTTAATGCAGAAATCTTTTATTTCTTCTATGTTAAGCATCTCAACTGTGGGTAAGGGAAAATCTTGAGCTTCTAGTAAACCGCAGTATCGTGTTGCATCATCCTCATCTTCAAACATAAGTACTATAGTTCTACCTTTTAGTTCGATTGAATGAATTCCCTCCTTATCTGTTCCTGAATTATATAAAAGAACAAATATGTTCATAAGTATAAATTTTTCTATATTTATAATATTTGATTAAGAATCAGAAAGTGATAATTCTTGTAATCTTGTATATAAAGCAATTTCTTCATCATTAATATCAGCGGGAATAACTACTAGGATTTCAACATATTGATCACCAACACTATCCTCGAATGCTAAACCCCTTCCTTTTAAACGTAACATTCGTCCGGTTGATGATTTTGGAGGAACTTGAAGGGTAACATTACCATCAAGTGTAGGAACTTCAACAGCGCATCCAAGTAAAGCATCATGAGGAAATAACTCTAGTTTATAAAGAACTCTTAATCCATCTATTCTTAGACCAGTATTCGTTTGAACTTTTAACTGTAAATAATGATCTTTTCCTCCTCTCGCAATATTCTCCAACCTTAATCTCCATCCATCTCCTGCAAAAGGAGGTGTGTCAACCTCCACAACTGTTTTGTCCTCAAGTTCTATTAATATTGACGCTCCATTTAAAGCCTCATCGGGAGTTAGTTCAATAATCGTTTCTATATCTTGATGAAGTTTAACTGGGGGTGGTTCTTCAGGTGATGTCGCAGGGTATTCAGAGCTAAAATATTCGTCATTATTCGTATTAGTAGAAAAAGGATTGAAGGGTTCGCTTTGGAAATCGTCGTAATTCTCAGCACTATATTCATATCCAAATAATGAATCTAGATAATCTTGAAAATCAGGAAAACCTGTTTCGAAATTATTATTTTCGTAATTATCCTGAACATTTACATCTGAACCTTCATTTCTTTTATTTGGATTACGTAAGAATTCATAAGCTTCATTAATTAACTTAAATCTTTCTTCAGCATTTAAATCATTT
>QCMD01000031.1 GCA_003214055.1 Prochlorococcus sp. AG-418-K17 | reverse complement strand
TTTTATATCAACTTTAAAAACATCATCCTCTTTCTTTAATGATCTATTTTCAGATTCATTTTCATTTTTAATCCACTTAATATAAGGGCCAAATCTTCCTCTATCAGCCTCAACAACACCTCCTTCAGGATGAACTCCCAATAATCTAGGCAAACTTAAAAGGACAAGAGCGTCATCAAGAGTTAGATCATCAGTTTTTAACTCTTTGGGTAATGAAGCTCTTCTTGGTTTAGCTTTATCTTGATCATTATTTCCCAGTTGTACGTAAGGTCCATAAGGACCAAATCTTAAAAAGACCTTTTCCCCAGTTTTTGGATCAGTACCAAGATCTGATGGGCCACTTAAAATTTGATCAACTTGCTTTATGTCTAAATCTCCAGGAGTGATATCCATTGGAAGATTACCTTTCGCCTGAATTTGATTACCAGATTCATCAATTTTTATACCCTCTAGCCAAGGTCCATTAGAGCCAATTCTAACTACGCAAGGAAGGTCTTCGAAATCAACTTGTCTATAAGCTTTACCATCAATATCGCCCTCCGTTTTCTGAACTTTAACCTCCAGACCATTTTTACCTTTATAAAAAGTCTCGAGATATGGTAGCCACTCAAGATTACCTGCAGATATTTCATCCAATGAAGATTCCATTTTTGCAGTAAAAGTAGTATCAACTAGATCAGGAAAATGTTCTTCTAATAGAGCGGTAACAGCAAAAGCTGTAAACGTTGGAGCCAAAGTATTGGAAGATATATTTGCATATCCTCTATCAACAATTGTCCCAATAATACTTGCATATGTAGAAGGCCTTCCAATCCCTTCTTTTTCAAGAACTTTAACTAATGCAGCCTCTGTATATCTTGCAGGAGGTTTGGTTTCATGAAAAGTAGACTCCTTATTAGTTACTTTAAGAGATGTTCCAGTTAATAAGTTTGGGAGAATAATCTCTTGTTGTTCAAGTGATGAACTTGGGTCATCACTTCCCTCGACATAAGCTCTGAAGAATCCTGCAAAATCAATACTTTTACCGCTCGATTTAAATAATCCATCTCCCACACTAATTTCAGCATTAATCATTGTTAACCTAGCTTCCGCCATTTGACTAGCTACAGTTCTTTTCCAAATTAAATCATAAAGAGATAAGTCTCTACCTGTTAGGTTAGTTTCCTTTGGTGTTTTAAATACCTCGCCTGCCGGTCTAATAGCTTCATGTGCTTCTTGGGCATTTCTTGCGGTTGAATTAAATTGTCTTGGTGAGTTAGATAAATATTCTTTTCCATACATAGAACTAACACATTCTCTAGCAGCTCTTGTGGCTTGTTCGGAAAGATGAACTGAATCAGTCCTCATATATGTTATGAAACCTCTCTCATATAGCCCTTGTGCACATCTCATAGTTTCTCTTGCAGATAACCGAAGCTTCCTGTTGGCTTCTTGTTGCAATGTACTAGTTGTAAATGGAGGAACTGGCTTACGAGTGGATGGTTTTTTTTCGATTTTTGAGACTAACCAATCCTCAGAGGAAAAAGTCTTTAATAAATCATTTACTTTTTCTTCACCAATTATTAAAGATTTATTTCCTTCTTTTAATTTGCCGGTCTGTTCATCGAAATCGGAACCATTAGAAATTCTTTGACCGTTTAAGCTAAATAATTTTGTTTCGAAAGTAACATTATCTTTTACTAGGGAAGCTTTAATTCCCCAGTAACTAGCTTTTTTAAAGGATCTTCTTTCTCTCTCTCTTCTAACAAGAAGTCTTACAGAAACTGATTGAACACGACCAGCAGATAATCGGGGGGCTACCTTCTTCCAAAGCAAAGGAGATAATTCATATCCAAAAAGCCTGTCTAAGATCCTTCTGGTTTCTTGAGCCTGGACAAGTTCCATATCAATTTCTCTTGTTTGATCTAAAGCTTTATTTATTGCCTTTTTTGTAATTTCATGAAAAACCATTCTTTTGGTTGGTATTTTAGGCTTAAGTATTTGCAGAAGATGCCAGCTAATACTCTCCCCTTCCCTATCTTCATCAGTTGCCAATAATAGTTGGGTCGCATTTTTCAATGCATCTTTAAGCTCTTTAACAACCTTTTTCTTATCTTTTGGAACTATGTATAAAGGTTCAAAATCTTCTGTTGTATTAACTCCTATCCTTGACCATTTTTCCTTTTTGACTGCAGCAGGGATTTCGGCAGCTCCTTTTGGGAGATCTCTTACGTGCCCCATTGAAGCAAGAACTTCATAATTAGAAGGCAAAAACTTTCTTATAGTTTTTGCTTTGGTGGGACTTTCAACAATAACAAGTGTGTGATCCAAGGTTTATTTCAAAAATTGGTGTTTTTGTTCAATTAGGGCATATTATGATTATTTGAAGCTTTTTCAAATAATTTTTTCTGAAAATTTCAAAAATCATACCCACAAATTATAATCAAGTTAAGATTAACTCTTAGACTCTTACAATCAAACATCTAATTTAATCCAATTTAATAAAGTGCCCAACGAAATCTTTACAATTAACTTAAATGCTCAAGCCATTATTCCAGAGGCTTTTATTTTACTAGGTATTGTTGGGACACTTCTTGTAGATTTAACGGGAGAAAAAACTGCATCAAAATGGGCCCCAATAATATGCTATTTATCAATTGGAAGCTCTCTTTTAAGTTTGGCCTTGCAATGGAGTAATCCTGTAGATAGTGCATTTCTTGGATCCTTTAATTCAGATAATTTGGCAATAGCATTTAGAGCAATAATATCTTTATCAACTTTAATTTCTTTACTTATAAGTTGGCGTTATACGGAACAGAGTGGTAGCCCAATAGGCGAATTCGCAGCGATAGTTCTTTCGGCAACTCTGGGAGCGATGCTTTTGTGTGGATCTACTGACCTTATTAGTGTATTTATATCTCTTGAGACTTTATCTGTGGCGAGCTATTTGCTCTCTGGCTACCTAAAGAGAGATCCGCGAAGTTCAGAGGCTGCTTTAAAATATTTGCTTGTTGGGTCAGCTGCTGCTGCAGTCTATTTGTATGGTTCCTCTTTTCTTTATGGATTAAGTGGTTCAACAAACTTAGCAATAATTGGTTCAGAGATTATCAATAAACCATCATTTATTACTTCTCTGGCTCTCGTATTTGTCTTATCCACTGTTGCTTTTAAAATTGCTGCAGTTCCATTTCATCAATGGACTCCTGATGTGTATGAGGGATCACCTACACCTGTGGTTGCTTTTTTATCTGTTGGGTCAAAGACTGCAGGGTTTGCATTTGCAATAAGAATATTGAGCACTACTTTCACTTCTTTCGATGAAGAATGGAAACTTTTATTTACGATATTAGCCATATTGAGCATGGCTCTTGGAAATGTTGTAGCCCTTGCTCAAACCTCAATGAAAAGAATGTTAGCTTACAGTTCTATTGGACAAGCTGGATTTGTAATGATTGGAATAGTATCTGGGACTCAAGATGGTTTATCAGCGGCTGTTTTATATTTAGCTGCATATTTGTTTATGAATTTAGGTGCTTTTTCGTGCGTAATACTTTTCTCTCTGAGAACTGGTTCTGACAGAATTCTTGATTACTCAGGACTTTACCAAAAAGATCCTCTCATAACACTAGGATTAAGCCTTTGTCTTCTTTCTCTTGGAGGTTTACCTCCAATGTTGGGATTTTTTGGAAAGATATATTTATTCTTTGCTGGTTGGGCTAATCATCAATATCTATTAGTAATCGTTGGACTAGTAACTTCTGTTATTTCAATTTATTATTACATTTCAGTGATAAAAATGATGGTAGTCAAAGAACCACAAGAAGCTTCTGAAATAGTCAAATCATATCCTGAAATTAATTGGGAGATTGTAGGTTTGCCACCATTGAGAGTTGCACTTTATACTTGTGTGGCCGTAACAGCTCTTGGAGGAATCCTATCTAACCCTCTTTTTAAATTAGCTAACACAGCAGTTTCAGAAACTCCTTTTTTACAAGATATTATTGCTATAACAAACAATATTTCCTAGAAAATTTTTCAATAAATGCATAAGAAAGTAGCAAGTTTAGAGAGAATATCTAAAACATACGGCAAAGATGATCTAACAGTTAAAGCCTTAGACAGCATAAACTTAGAAATTTATAAAGGTGACTACTTAGCTGTAATGGGAGCAAGTGGGTCAGGTAAAAGTACTGCAATGAATATTATTGGATGTCTAGATAGACCATCTGAAGGTGTTTATAAATTAAATGGAATCCCTGTTGAAAAATTATCTGATGATGAACTAGCGGAGATACGTAACCAAAAATTAGGCTTCGTTTTTCAACAATTTCATCTTCTTTCAGACGCAACAGCGCTTGAGAACGTAATCTTACCGATGATTTATGCTGGTATTGAGCCCAAGCAAAGATTAAAGCGAGGTAAGAATGTCTTAAAAAAAGTTGGCCTTTCTGAAAGAATGAATAATCGCCCTAACCAATTGTCAGGAGGACAACAACAACGAGTGGCTATTGCTAGGGCCATCATCAATAACCCTGCAATACTATTAGCAGATGAACCCACTGGAGCACTAGATTCAAAAACAACTGAAGATGTACTTGATCTTTTTGACAAACTTCATGAATCTGGAATAACTATAGTTTTAGTAACGCACGAAGATGAAGTTGCAAATCGCGCAAAAAAAATAGCCAAATTTAAGGATGGAAGAATAGTTGAATTAAAAGTTAATTAAATTCAAAACCTTCTAATTACTTTCAGTTGAGTTTCATTTTCAATTCTTAAATTCCCATTCAAATCAATATCTTTAATTTTCCATGAATAAGGAGAAAAACCACTAGGTAAAAATCTTTTAGTGAGGAACTTATTTGCCGATTTGATTACATATTCTTTTTTGTTATTACATGCAACTGAATCATGAAACGCTTTAAGAACTTTGGCTGTCCAAAAATGTTGATTAATATTCTTAGTTTGAAGTACTTTTGATAATGAAATACCTTCTGGTGGAGTGTAATTTAAAACATTCATGCCGAGACCTATTCTTACGTAAATAATTTCCTTGCCTCTCGTTATCACCCGTGGTAAAAATCCAATCAATTTTTTTGAACCAAAGAGAATATCATTTGGCCATTTCAAACAAACATTTATATTTTCTTGTCTAAGCATTTCACATATCTTAATTCCTAAAGACAAATTAAATATTTGGCTTGTAAATTCTTTTGAAAATATTGGATAAGCTGCACTTAACCAAATCCCTCCCCTTAGGGAAACCCAAGTTCTCGAGTTTTGGCCAAAACCTGAGAACTGTTCCCTTGCTATTATTGCTAC
>QCMD01000030.1 GCA_003214055.1 Prochlorococcus sp. AG-418-K17 | reverse complement strand
TCTTACTGACCAAATAACAAGAGAAGAAGCATTGGAGGAAATTAATAAGCCTCCATATGATGAAGAAAAAATCAAAACTGAAATTCAATTTGTTTCAAATAAACTAGAAATAAGTGTGGAAGAATTAATTTCTTATTTAAATTTACCAAAAAAAACTTTCAAAGATTTTAAGAATCAAGATCCAATATATCAACTAGGGAATAAATTTTTAAACTTATTAAATATAGAAAGTGGAGGTAAAAGATGATTGGAATTATAAATTATGGACTTGGTAACGTAAATGCAATATCAAATATATTTAACCGATTAGGGATAGATAACTTATTGGTAGATAAAGTGGAAGATTTTAAAAATATTTCAAAAATTATTTTGCCAGGTGTAGGAACTTTCGATGAATCTATCAAACTTCTTGAATCAAAAAATTTCAAAAATATTTTAGATGAATATGTTATGGTAAAAAAAATTCCAATTCTTGGAATTTGTATAGGTATGCAAATAATGGCTTTAAAAAGCAGTGAAGGAGTTAAAAAAGGTTTTGGATGGGTTCCTGGAGAAATAATTAAGTTTAAAAGAAAGTTCAACTCAACCAAATTTAGATTGCCACATATGGGTTGGAATACCGTAAACACAAAGTCAAATCCTCTATTTAAAGACATATCAAATCCAGAATTTTATTTCCTTCATTCTTATCATTATCGAACAGATAATATTGATAATATAATTGCTACAACGAATTATATTACTAAATTCACATCCGCTATTAATAAAGAAAATATTTATGCAACTCAATTCCATCCTGAAAAAAGTCATCATTTTGGTATTAAACTATTAAAAAATTTCTCTGAAATCTAATTTTGCTTAAACCCAGGCTAATTCCTTGTCTATTAATTAAAGACAAAAGTCTAGTTAAAACAGTTCAATTTAAATCACCTAAATATATCGGTGATCCTTTAAATGCCGTAAGAATATTTAATGAAAAAAAGGTTGATGAGATAACAATTCTAGATATAGATGCGTCTTCGAAAGGAATAGAACCTGATTTAAAACTTATTGAAAGAATATCTCAAGAATGTCAAATGCCATTATGTTATGGAGGTGGAATAAAAACAATTTCACAAATAAAAAAAATAATATCTTTAGGAGTAGAAAAAATATCATTATCTTCGGTTGTCATAAATAATCCAAAGTTTATATTGGAAGCTGTTGAACAAGTAGGAAGTCAAAGCATCGTTGTTTCTTTGGATATCTCCAATGGAGGCTTTTTAAAAAATGAAACTATTTACACCTTAAATGGTAAAAAAGCTCACAAAATAGATTTATTTGCATTCTTGAGGGAACTTGAAAGTTATGGAGCTGGAGAATTTATTATTAACCATATTAATAATGACGGCATGATGAAGGGCTATGATAAAAAACTTGTCACTAGCATATCTGAAAGAACTAATATTCCGCTAACCTTCTTAGGAGGTGCCGGCAAATTAGAAGATATAAAAAGTCTTTGGGAGATTGATCCTACATTGGGTGCAGCAGCTGGTAGTATTTTCGTATTTAAAGGTAAGTTCAAGGCGGTATTGATAAATTATCCTTCAAGGGAAACAAAAGAAACTTTATATTCTAAAAATATTTTGTAATCTAATTTTTTCTAATATTATTTTAAATCTTAAATTCAAATAAATAATTTTAATGCTAATAGATTATATTAAGAATATAAAGTTTAAATAAATATTATTGTATTATATGAATTGTTTTTCTCTTATTGTTCCCTACTTTAATGAAGGATCTAATATTATTCAGACTATAAACGAATACGGAGACAAATTAAAGGAATTAGATAATAAGTTTGAAATTATTGTCGTTGATGATGGAAGTAAATTAAAAGCAAATAGTTTTATTCATTTAGCTAATTATGAAATCTCTCTGATAATACATAAAAAAAACAGAGGATATGGAAGTGCTATATCTACTGGAATTTACAACTCAAAATATGAAAATATCATCATAACCGATTCGGATAATACTTATCCTGCAGAAAGTTTGAATAAAATGATAGAAAAATATAATCAAAATAATCCCTGTATGGTGGTTGCATCAAGGGAGGGTAAAGGAGTAAAAATTCCTTTTCAAAGGAGACCTGCTAAATACTTTCTTAGAAAACTAGCTAGTTATTTATGCAATACAGATATAAGAGACCTTAACTCTGGTTTAAGAATATTCAAAAAAGATTTTTATCTAGAAAATATTAAATTGATGCCTAAAAGATTTTCAATGACCAGTACTATAACTATTTTGGCTGCAATGAATGATTACGAAATATTTTATATAAAAACTAAATATAGAAAAAGGAAAGGGAACTCATCAATTTCACCTATTAAAGACTCAATAAGATTTTTTAATCTAATTCTAAAGCTAGTAATATTAAGTGACGGTATGAGATTATTTTTTCCATTATCAATGCTGCTAATATTAACTTCCATCTTACTTCTAATTCTTCGATTATTTGGAATGCCAATTGGAGGAGCTACGAGTGTTATATTATTCTGCAGCGGCCTACAAACTTTGAGTTTCGGAGCAATATGTAAATGTATAAATTACAATAATGGAAGAAGTTAATAAACAATATTCCTCACCATATCTAAAGCATTCCTTAGACGGTTTACAGAGATTGGTTTCATTAACTAATCTAGATAAATTATCATCTACCTATGGTTGTTCGCACCGAGATTATTGGTTATATAAAACTTCAGATTTCTCTGACGCTGTAAGGAATTTCAGTGCAAATGCTTTTGCACTAGCATCTGTAAATCCTTATTTTAATTTTTCTAGAAGAGAATTTTTTTCAGAATTAGCTAAAGGCTCAATATTATTTTGGACTAAAATACAACATAATGATGGATCTTTTGATGAGTTTTATCCATATGAAAGAGGTTGGGTAGGTCCAACTGCATTTACTCTTTATTCAAATATACAAGCCTATCATTTAATTCATAATAAACTAACACCAAAAGAGAAAGATTTAATTTTAAATTCGTTCAAAAAAGCTTCAACGTATATCTCTCAAGGAGATAAAGAGGGAGATCACCTTGCGAATCACCATGCAATGGCTTATCTCGCTTTAACAAAATCTTATGAAATATTAGACAATCAAGAAATCAAGAAAGAATCTCTAAAATCATTTAATAATTACCTTAGATATCATGTCAAGGAAGAAGGCTGGAGCATTGAATATGATGGAATTGACCCCGGTTATCTTTCTGCATCATGTTCTTTTTTATCAAAGACTTTAGATACCGATTATAGAGAGGAAATTA
The DNA here is from genome assembly GCA_003214055.1 of Prochlorococcus sp. AG-418-K17. Lineage (GTDB taxonomy): Bacteria > Cyanobacteriota > Cyanobacteriia > PCC-6307 > Cyanobiaceae > Prochlorococcus_A. The sequence goes on along the minus strand of QCMD01000030.1, from coordinate 2,203 downwards.
TAGAAATAATAAAGATTTATAGTAAAACTTTAAAGCCTTTTTGTTATCCTGATGGTTGTTTTTCTGGGCCAATAGGATCTAGAAATACAATGCATTTATATCCCTTTGCCTTTGAATTATTAGCTGAAATTGATGAGAATATTAAATATTTAGCAAACTTTAGTCAGTTTTCTCTTCAAACAGGTAACTCAATTACTCCCAATCTTATGTCTGACAGGTATGTTCATTATAGGGTTGAAGAATATCTAGCGACTGACAAATTATTTTTAGATAAAAAAGCGACTATCAAAACAAATTTTGAAATTAATAGTCAAGAAACCCTTTTATCAAGAGCAGGAATTTATCATTTTAGTGATAAAGAAAATTTCATTACTGCTAATCTCTCCAAGAATTTAGTATTAGATTTCTATAATAAAAAAACAGATAACTTCTGGGAAAGGTTATCGTTTACAGGTATAAGGATTCTAGATAAAAATGGTTTATACTCAAGTCAATTTATTTCTAAAGAATCAAAATTTAAATTTAATAACAATAAATTAATTTCTCAAGGATATCTTGCAAAAATTCCAACTGAAAATTCATTCAACATAATTAAAAATTTAGTTTTTAGGATCTTATTACTTCTTTGTTCAAAATCAACTTTTGCTTCAAATCTTTTAAAAAAAGGTATAAGGAAGTTTTTAATGTACTCAAAATCAAAAAAACATTATTTCTTTAAAATTTGCCTAAATAGAGAGACAATGGAATTAGAAATATATATAAAAGCTAATAAAAGAGCTAATCCATTAAATTTGCAATTCGGTTCAACAATAAGCGATAGGTACGTACCTCAATCAAGATTTTCAAGAATTTCTGATCAAAATATAAGTTCCTCTCTGATAAGTGAGAAAACAAAAGAAAAAATTATAAAAAAACTTTCAAAAGAGGGGTTTTTCAGAAAAAAAATTAAATTAAGTAATCTTTTTAGCTATAACTAATTGATTTGCCATTAAGAAAGACAAACTAAGTTTTCTTAAAAACTTTTCAATTATTATTTCATAGGGGAATCCAATAGGTGAAAACATAAATTTTTTTGCTTCAATAACTTCTAAATTAATTTTGGTAGCAAGATTTTTCAAATCTTTTAGATTTGGTATATGATGATGCTGCTCCTCTTCCAAATGGCCTACAAAAGTTGCCACATTTTCCCAAAAAGGATCAGGCACAGTCCACACAGTTATACCATTTTTAGATAAAAGATTTTCTATATTTTTGAGAGCAAATACAGGATTCTCAAGATGTTCTAAGACTGCAGTACATATAATTACATCAAATTTTTCTTTCTCAAGAAATTCTAAATTTTTAATATCGCAATTATATATGCGAGATTCTGGGCAATTTTTCTTAGCTAATTCATATAAATCTTTAGCTAATTCAATCCCCACAGATTCAATATCAAAACAGTTTGAAACTTTTTTTATCATTAATCCATCTGCGCAACCTAAATCTAAAATTCTAATTTTTCTTTTTTTGGATTGATTTGTATATTGACTTATAGCTCTAATAACTTCATTACTTCTTCTCCATAACCTATATTTTAAACTTCTCTTCGTATTTCTTCCTTCAGAATATTTTTTATCTAGTATGCCGTCCATTATTTAAAATATATTTTTTTGATATTAACATAAGAAATTCCTATAAAAGTTAATGTTCCACTTACTGCAATTCCATAAGCAACTGTAGAACTCAAGATAATTGCAGCATCAATACTATTAAATACCGAAAGTGATGCAACTTCGCGTAAACCAAATCCTCCAAAGGTTATAGGCAAAGCACTTATAAGTGTAATTAATGCAAATTTATTAAGAGAAATGATATTATTTATGTTCTCAATTTGATAATCAAATAGTTTTAGAAAAGATATAAATGATTGTTTAAAAATAAAAAATGCAATTATCCAATGAAAATATGTAATCAAAACTGAGAGAAGAATTAATAAAAATTCTTTGATTTTAAAAGAAATTTTATAATTAATAAACTTTAAAACAAAAAAAACAAAACCGGAAAATATTATTATTATTAAAAAGCTATTAGCTTTTATCTTTAAAAAGTAAAGTAAAAAGAGTATAAATAAATCAAATATCCTTTCAATTATTATAATGAAAAATACATTTTTTTTATTTTTTTCATTGATTAATCTGGCAAAATCATTAATCTTTGCTGG
>QCMD01000029.1 GCA_003214055.1 Prochlorococcus sp. AG-418-K17 | reverse complement strand
ACAAATAAATTGTCTCTTCTCCAATTTTGTCTGGTTTTGTAATTTTACATCCTTTATCTTTTTCCATATTGCAGTTTTTTGAAGCTGGGAAAGATTTCCAAGTACATATTTTTTCTTTAGTACTTTTTTTTACAATATTCCAGCCATCATCAATATATTTTGAAATATTATCTTCTCCACATGAAAATCTTATCTCGATTTGATTTTTAACTTCATTATTTTTTTCATTTATATTTACATTTGGAATGGTCATATCTATCAAATCTTTTTCTTCAACTGATGATTTACATGAGCTAATTAAAATTAAAATCATGAAAATTGGTGTAAATTTTATTATTTTCATTTGGTATAAAAATACTTTGATTGAGGTAGCTTTGCGGTAATTATAGTTTACTTTGATTCTATTACTTTCAAAAGTTGATCCATTTTAGACATTAACGTTTTAATTTCATCCGGCTGAGGTAGTAACAGTTCTTCTGTAACAGCCATATGCATTTTTTTTAATTCCTGCCTTAAACTTTTCAAATGCATCTTTACATCTTCTTTCTTTTGTTTTACATCAGTCATAGAAAGACAAGTAAATAATTTTTTAATTTAAAGCCTTTATTATAAATGTTTTTTTGAAATTTTTCTAATCTATAAAAGATTTTTCAGTTTATATTCTCAATTTCATAGATTTCTTCACCTCCATTACAAAAATTTGTAGATAACATTTTCAATTGCTTGCTATTAATATTGATTATATTTTTATTTTTGACAATGTACTCTTTAGCGGTGGCCACGCAACCTAATTTGTTTTTTGCTTCTTTAACAACTGGATAGAAATAACCAAATAATGTTAAAACAAATAAAAATGAAAATATAAAATTTTTATCATTCTTGATCAATTCTTTAATATATTTATTAGTTTTTAAAATTCTTAAAAGAAATTTATCAGGCAATCCTATTTGTACAAATAATAATTCTACCCACCAAGGTAAAGGTTTATCTTTTTTCCCCTTTGCATTCGAAGGATATTTAAATTTTTGTTCTTTATCATTTTGATTTTTCATATTCTTTTCATTCAAAGATCTTTTTTTCTCCATATTTTCAAATGATTTAATTGGAATATAGTTGTTTTATTTTGATTTGAAAACTATATTTTTAATTTTTAATTTTTAATTTATTTTGTCTTTAATTTTGATTATTCTAAATTTATACTATTAATACCAATTTTGATGCCAAAAAAAAGAAGAAAGTTAAATAAGGACTTCGAAAGGAAAATTTATTCATCCAAAAAAAATGTTGAATTGGTTCTAGCAAAAATTTATGATATTGATGATGAAGAAATTCAAAAGGAATATATGGGCGCATTCAATAAAGTTGTTTATTTATATGAGCAGATAAAAGATGATTATGAACTTATAGGCTTTAATTATAATTCTGAAGATTTGATGGCTAATTATTATAAGGCCTTTGATCTTTTTAAGTCAGAATTTGAAATTTAAAATTGATAATTATCTTTTAAATGGTATCACTGGTATTTCTATTCTGTTTCCCTTTAAGTAATTAAGTCTTTTATTTTTATAGTCTTTTATGCATGTTATTTTTTTTCTTTCCTTTTTGCATAAATCTTTTATTTGATAATCACTTAATACAAGATCTTTATTAAATCCCTGTTGTGAAGTTAAAGAAATAAAAAGGATAAAAGTACTTAACATAAAATCTAATTTAATGTATTTACTATAAAGATAGTATCAACGAGAATAAAAATCTAATAAAACTTTCAACTCATCTTTGCCTAAATCTGTTGAAATAAAAATTTCCTGGGCTGTTTTACCTTTTCTTGCAATCGCCTTGTAACCACTAATAGTTTTTACTGACAATCTTATAATTAATTTTGATGATCTTCCTTTAACTCTTGAAATAATAGCAGGTGTAACTGTCTTGATCTTATTATTAAGAGCGAGTTTTTTAAGTATTGGAATTAGACCCTCTAAATTGGTGCTATGATTTAAAACTAACCTTCCCAAGATAAGTGTTTTAGTGTAATTCTATTATTTATTTTACGTATTTGAGTAATTTACTTATGTTTATAATTTGATTAAAAACTTTTAAGTTCTGTTATATTAAATTTGATTATAAAAAAAATAATGATTTTTCAAATAGGTTGGGCTTCATTAGCTGCAATTTTTACCTTTTCAATAGCGATGGTTGTTTGGGGAAGGAATGGTGACGGCTCTATTGACATATGATTTCCCAATTTTGAATTATGAAATATATTTAAATAAATTTCTTATTTTCGCATCATTTATATTACTTACATCTATTACAATTGCTGTAATATACATTTCCTACGTCTCTTGGAAAGATAAGCGCAGACAAGGTAAATAAATTTTAAAGTTATCAAATTTTCTTTTGCTTATCCTTTATTTTGGTTTCCTCCAGTAATTCCTTAGCCTGTTCCAATTTTTTAAGGCTGCTATTGTAAATACCTATATCTTTATCTGCTTTGGAAATTGATAAACTCAAGGCTTTACAAATTTCTGAAATTAACTCATTTCTTTCAGATTCATTAATATCTTTATAATCAATTGAATTAGAAATAATTAAATATATCCCTAAATTTAATATTCGAGATGAATATAGAGGTGATTTACTTTTTTTTATAATTAGAGTTGAGATCTCTTTTGATGATTTATTTTTGAACTCCTCAAAAGTTTTTATCGATATATCATTAATTTTTTTTGCATCAAAATTAGTAGAAAAACACAAAGATTCAAAAAGGGGGTCTAAATGTTTCTCGGGTTTGTAACCTGTTGTCAATTCTTTAAATGTTCTTGTTAGTCCAATACAAAATAAGTAATCTTGAATAAATTCATTTTGTTGGTTTAAGAGATTTAGTTCAACAAGCATTTCATCTATTATTCTTTTATATAAACCAGGTATGACGTAGGGGAATCGTTCATGAAATAACTTTTTGCTATCTGAAACAGTCAATTTTTCTGTCAATTTTTTATATGTAAACCTTAATAACCATAGCGTATGTTGACTCAATATCGTTAATATCTTATAAACAGATAAATATTATTATGATCCCTTTAGTTTTAGAAGAATCTGGTGGTAGTGAAAGAGTATTTGATATTTACTCAAGACTGCTTAGAGAAAGAATAATTTTTTTAGGAGAACAAGTTACAAGCGATACCGCAAACAGAATCGTTGCTCAATTACTTTTTCTAGAGGCAGAAGATCCTGAAAAGGATATTTATATGTACATAAACTCCCCTGGAGGTTCTGTTTATGATGGATTGGGTATTTTTGATACTATGCAGCATGTAAAACCCGATATACATACAGTATGTGTGGGACTTGCAGCTAGCATGGGTGCTTTTTTATTGGCAGCTGGAACAAAAGGGAAAAGGAGTAGTCTTAGACATTCCAGAATTATGATACATCAACCTCTTGGAGGTGCTAGAGGACAGGCAAGTGATATAAGAATACAAGCCGATGAAATTCTTTTTCTAAAGGAACGTTTAAACACTGAATTATCTGAAAGAACTGGTAGGGATTATGAGACAATTAAGGAAGATACAGATAGAGATTTCTACATGTCTCCTAAAGAAGCGGTTGAATATGGATTAATAGACTTGGTTCTAGATAAGAAACCAATAAGAAATACCTAGTTTAGTAGTTGTGGTGTTCTTTCTTTCTCTGGAATTGAAGTATATTTTGAGAGTATATTAATAAATTCCTCTCCATCTAAAGTTTCTTTTTCAATTAAAAGATCAACTATTTTATCCATTGCTTCCCTGTTTTTGCTAACTATCGAATAAGTTTCCTCATAACATTCTTTAACCATAACTCTAACACTTTCATCAATTTGTCTTGAAATTGAGTCGGAAACTTCACTTCTAGTCATCAAATCTCTTCCAACAAAAACTTCTTGATTTCCCCCTTCAAGAGCGATTGGTCCGAGATTACTCATCCCAAACCTTGTGACCATTTGTCTTGCCATGGAGGCAACTTGTTGAAAGTCTCCACCAGCACCAGTTGTTATTTCTCCTTTACCAAAAACAACATCTTCTGCAGCTCTTCCACCAAGCGCACCCATTATTCTTGCCTTTAATTGAGCTCTGCTAACAAGTGTTTGTTCATCATCTGGTGTGAACCATGTCAATCCTTTGGCCTGGCCCCTTGGGATTACAGTAACTTTTTGGACAGGATCATGGGCTTTTACCAGTGATCCTATTAATGCGTGACCTACCTCATGATACGCAATTAATCGTTTACTGCGGCCGTCAGTCAATGGTGAACCTTCCATTCCCGCAACAATTCTGTCAACTGAATCATCTATTTCAGAAATGCTGATTGAATCTTTTCTTCTTCTAGCGGTTAAGATTGCAGCTTCGTTGAGTAAATTAGCTAAATCAGCACCGGTGAATCCGGGAGTTCTTCTTGCAATACTCTCGAGGGTTAGATCATCCTGGAGTTTCTTATTTCTTGAATGAACTTCAAGTATGGATAATCTCCCTTTAATGTCTGGGGCATCTACTGTTACTTGTCTATCGAATCTTCCAGGTCTCATTAGTGCAGAATCTAAAACATCAGGCCTGTTTGTTGCCGCTATTATTATTATTCCACTATTACCTTCAAATCCATCCATCTCAGTAAGTAGTTGGTTTAGAGTTTGCTCCCTCTCATCATTTCCACCTCCAATACCAGCACCCCTTTGTCTTCCAACTGCGTCAATTTCATCAATAAAAATAAGACATGGACTATTTTCTTTTGCTCTTTTAAAAAGATCTCTTACTCTGCTAGCTCCAACACCAACAAACATTTCTACAAATTCAGAACCTGAAAGTGAAAAAAAAGGTACTCCTGCCTCTCCTGCAATCGCTTTAGCTAGCAGTGTTTTTCCTGTCCCTGGAGGACCTACTAGCAAAACTCCCTTGGGGATACGAGCTCCAACAGAGGTAAATTTTTCAGGCTTTTTCAAAAAAGTTACCACTTCTTGTAGATCTTGTTTAGCTTCATTCACACCTGCAACATCATCAAAAACCACTCCTGTTTCTGCTTCCATTGCGAATCTCGCTTTGGTTTTACCAAACTGCATTGCTTGACCTGGACCTCCAGGCATACCGTTTGATCTTCTAGCTAGAAGAATCAAACCTCCTATTAATATTGCTGGGAAAAGCAAATTTCCAAGAATACCTAGAGCAGGTGGAGCTGTTTTCACAGGGTGTACATCAAAACTTATTCCCTCATTTTTTAAATTGTTAATAAGCTCTGGAGTTAAACCAGGCAAATCAACTCTTAGTCTTTGAACTTTGTTATCTAAATCTGAATCTACTGTCTCTATTACTGCATTTCTTCCTCCATCAAAAATATCAACTGATGTGACCCTACCTGATTTAATGTAATCTAAAAATCTTCCATAACTTACTCTTGCTACCGCTGAATTTTTAGGGGCTACAGTGGTACCATTTGACTTTAATGAATCAACACTACTTGATGATAAGAATTGATATGAAAGTGCAATGACTAGAAGTATAGGCAATGCCCATAAAATTATTGTTTTAAATTTTTGATTCATTAATAACTATCAAATAATTTTTATGATTCTAGAATGAAACTAATAATTTCGTTGATATTCGTACTATTATGATCTTTATTGTAGTTTTATATAAGTTTTAATTAAGCAATGGAATTTAATATAAAAGATAAAGTTAAATTAATTATGCCTCTGTCTTATTTAAAAACGTCTGATAATATGCCAATGCTAAGACCACCAGAACTGGTAGCTATCGATGAGGTAGGAGAAATTATTTCAATAAGATCTCCTGAGACAGTAGAAATTAAATTTAGAAGGGGATCATTTTTG
>QCMD01000028.1 GCA_003214055.1 Prochlorococcus sp. AG-418-K17 | reverse complement strand
AAATAGTAAATGATGATAAAAAAAAAGATTCTGAAGTTCGGAGAAGTAGGAAAAATTCTTGTTAAGGGACCACAAGTAATGAAAGGCTATCTTAATAATGAATTAGCTACAAAAGATGTTTTATCCAAGGATGGTTGGTTTGATACTGGTGATTTAGGTTTCCTAATACCTAATGGTTCTCTTTTTATAACAGGAAGAGCCAAGGATACAATAGTGCTATCAAGTGGTGAAAATATAGAACCGAATCCGCTAGAGACCGAAATCCTTAGCTCTGAATTTATTAATCAGATTCAACTAGTAGGACAAGACAAGAAATGTTTAACAGCCCTCGTAGTGCCTAATGTCGAATTGGTTAAAAACAAGTTTTTGGAAGAAGACCTTTCGCAATTAAACCTGAATAAAAATATTGGTACATTTTTTAAATCACAAATTAATAATTTGCTTAAAAGTCGACTAGGAGCAAGATCAGAAGAACAAATATTAGATTGTTATTTTGTTGATGCCTTTACTTTAGAAAATGGGTTGTTAACACAAACTCTTAAACAAAAAAGAAAAGAAATAGAAAAAAAGTATTCATTACAAATAGAAAATATGTATGAAAACAAATTTAGTAAGAAAATTTGATTTGTTTTATCTATATTGAAAAGGTAATTTAATTTTTTATGGAAACAAAAAACTCAATATCTATAAAGCGCTCAATAGCTATTAAAGCTGTAGTTACACCCACTTGGAAGGAAGATGCTGAAAAAGAATTAAGTAAAGCAATTTCAAACATTGACCAGCAATTATCTCAACTTGAGCAGGAGGGACAACAAATAGTAAATAATATAAGATCCCAATCGGTTAATCCTCTTGATCCAAGAGTTCAAGAACAGGTTAGTCAGGTGCAACAACAAGTTGCAGCAAAACGAAATGAAATTGAAGAACAAAAAAGAAATTTACTTCAACAACAGAGTCAAGTTCGCGAATTAAAAATGGACGAAATTGTTGATCAAGGACAAGTTGATAGTTTTTGTAATGTCACTGTGGGCGATAATCTTATTGAGAAAATGCAAGTTTCAATTACTGTTAAAGATGGAGTTATTCAATCTATAGACAATAATTAAATTAAAGAGAAGGTTTAGTATTTTTGGATGCTGCATAGATTGTCTAATTGTTGGATCTTTGCTTTGTTACTTTCTTAATCTTTCATTAGTTCCCAACGGAACATGATTTTGTATAATAAGACTATCAATATTTGCTGTTCAAGCGTCAAGAAAGTTAGACAGAAAGTTAGACAGCATACTCAACCACATTGGTATCATTACTGCATTATGTCTCACGAAATATTCATGCCTGCCTTGAGTTCTACTATGACGGAGGGCAAGATTGTGGAATGGTTGAAAAATCCGGGAGATAAAGTTGAAAGAGGCGAATCTGTCTTGGTTGTTGAATCTGATAAGGCAGATATGGATGTTGAATCTTTTCAAGATGGATATCTTGCAGCAGTTTTAATGCCTGCAGGTAGCACTGCACCTGTTGGAGAAACTATTGGTCTCATTGTAGAAAATGAGGATGAGATAGCTTCTGTTCAAGAACAAAATAAAGGAAATCAATCCGAAGTCTCTACTTCAGATCAACTTGAATTGGTAAGCAATAAAACTGAAGAAAAAGAAGTAGTCCAGACTGAAAATATTAATAGAGAAGCGGAAGTCGTCTCAAAGAGAGAAAAACCTGTACCATCTTTTAAAACAGATCAAATTAATACCGCTACAAGTAATGTTTCTTCGAGGATAGTTGCATCTCCAAGAGCTAAAAAACTAGCTTCTCAAATGGGTGTTGATTTAGCAAAGGTTCATGGATCTGGACCTCACGGAAGGATTCAAGCCGATGATATTTTAAAAGCTAATGGCCAACCTGTTTCTATACCATGGATAGGAGAAGGTGGTTCTCCTGCAAGTATTCCTGGTGCAAATTTGGGAGTTGAAAGTAAACCAGAAACTTCAGGAAATAGTTTTGGTAATCCTGGAGAAACAGTTCAATTTAATACTCTTCAAAAAGCGGTAAACAAAAATATGGAATCTAGTTTAGATGTTCCATGTTTTAGGGTGGGTTACTCTATCAATACAGATAAATTAGATAATTTCTACAAAAAGGTAAAACAAAACGGAGTGACTATGACCGCTTTACTTGTAAAGGCAGTTGCAAAGACACTAAAGAAACATCCTCAAGTTAATTCAAGCTTTTCAGAAAATGGAATTTCTTATCCAGAAAATATAAATATTGCTGTTGCTGTTGCGATGGAAGATGGGGGACTAATAACTCCAGTATTGAAAGAACCATGCAATACTGATTTATTTGAATTATCTAGGGAATGGAAAGATCTTGTAAAAAGATCGAGATCAAAACAATTAGAACCAGATGAATACTCAACGGGAACATTTACCTTATCTAACCTTGGTATGTTTGGTGTTGATAGATTTGATGCAATACTACCCCCAGGGACCGGTGCAATTTTAGCGATAGCATCATCGAAACCAACTGTTATAGCTAATAGTGATGGTTCAATATCTGTTAAAAAAATAATGCAAGTAAATCTTACAGCTGATCACAGAGTGATCTATGGAGCTGATGGTGCTTCATTCTTGAAAGACTTGGCTTACCTGATTGAAAATGAGCCAGAGACACTTGTATCTTAAATTTAATTGATTTCTCAAATTAATAATGAAGGAAGAGATTATAAGCTTGAAGCTTATGATTACTCTCTAGATCCTTCATTAATTGCTAATAAACCTTCTGCAATAAGGCATGAATCAAGATTGATGATAGTTAGAAATATTGTTTTAGAAGAGAATTGCTTAACTAATAAATTTACCAAGAATCTTTTAGATGAATTTAGAAAAGGCGATCTTGTAGTTGTAAACAATACTAAAGTAATGAAGGCAAGGTTAAAGGTTAAATTAGAAAATGGGAAGTTAGTCGAATTATTAGTCTTAGAAAGATCCTATGAATGTGTTTGGTTATGTTTGGCAAAGCCAGCGAAAAAGTTAAAAATAAATACAAAAATAATTTTAAAATCTCCTTCTGCACAAGATATTAATTTGATCGTTGATGGGGTTGATGAAGAAACTGGAGGGAGATTTATTAAATTTCCTGAAAATATAACTGATCTAAATTCAATGAATGACCTTCTTGATAAATACGGGGAAATCCCTCTCCCGCCTTATATAAAAAATATCGAAGAAGAATCTTTTCATGAGAATAGTTATCAAACTGAGTATGCAACTAATCCAGGGGCGGTTGCCGCGCCAACTGCGGGATTACACTTAAGCAAAAGTCTTATTTCCAATCTAAAAAAAAAAGGAGTAATAATTTTACCGATAACTTTGCACGTGGGCTATGGAACATTCAAACCAATTGATCAAGAAGATCTAAGAAACTTAAAACTTCATAAAGAATGGGTAAGTGTTAATAAGGAAGTAGTGGAGGAAATAAAAAAAATAAAGAAAACAGATAGAAGAATAATTGCTATTGGGACAACTAGCGTGAGAGCTCTTGAAAGTTGTTATTCTCACGAAATTAATGACTTTATTCCCATAGCGAAGTATGTGGATTTAGTAATTAAGCCAGGTTATAAATTTAAGGTAGTTGATGGATTATTAACTAATTTTCATCTTCCTAAAAGTTCATTATTACTATTAGTAAGTGCAATGATTGGTAGAGAAAGATTATTAGATTTGTATAAAAAAGCCATAAAAGAAAAATTTAGATTTTTCTCTTATGGCGATGCTATGTATATTTCACCAGATTCATTACTGGAGAAAAAATAGATTTAGGCTTTGACTGGTTCTTGAATGATTCCGCTTGGAACTTCAGTAAACATAATTGATGATAAATATCTCTCTGCTAAATCAGGTAGAACAACTACGATAGTTTTCCCCGCATATTCATCTTGTTCAGCTAATCTAACAGCAGCAGCAGCAGCAGCTCCACAAGATATTCCAACTAATAGACCTTCTTCTTTTGCTAATCTAAGAGCCATCTCTATTGACTCGTCATTTGTTACCTGTTCAACCTTGTCAACAATTGACAAGTCAAGGTTCTTAGGAATAAATCCTGCTCCAATTCCTTGAATTTTATGTGGTCCAGATTTAACCTCTTCCCCATTCATTGTCTGTGTAATAACAGGACTATGTGAGGGTTCTACAGCTACAGAAGTAATATTTTTACCCTTCTCTTGTTTTATGTATCTTGAAACTCCTGTAATTGTGCCGCCGGTTCCAACCCCTGCAACTAAAACATCAATTTCACCATCGCAATCATCCCAGATTTCTGGTCCGGTAGTTTTGAAATGAATTTCAGGGTTTGCTGGATTGTCAAATTGACCTGGCATGAAATATTGAGAAGGATTACTTTCTGCAATTTCTTTAGCCTTAGCTATTGCTCCAGGCATACCTTTAGATGCCTCTGTTAAAACAATTTCAGCACCCAACACTGCCATAACCCTTCTTCTTTCAATTGACATGGATTCTGGCATTGTAAGGATTAGTTTATAACCTCTTGCTGAAGCAGTAAAAGCTAGAGCAATACCTGTATTTCCAGAAGTTGGCTCAACAATAGTTTTGTCTTTTGTAAGTTTCCCACTTTTCTCTGCATCCCAGATCATGTTTGCGCCAATCCTACATTTGACACTATAAGCAGGGTTTCTACCTTCAATTTTTGCAAGTACTGTAGCTTTCGCGTTTTTAGTAACTGATTTTAATTTTACTAATGGAGTGTTTCCAATAGCAAAACTGTTGTCCTCATAAATTTTTGCCATTTATATATTGAGAAAATATATATTAATACTAACTATTATTTAGAAAAAGAGTATATAAGTTTCTATACGGTAAATACTAGGAATTTAGAATTTATTTAGTGCTTCAGAAAAGCTTTTCCATAATTGATCTTGGTCTTCTAATCCAACTGATACTCTAATAAGGTGCGAAGGTATACCAAAACTTTCAGCCCAATCCAACTCGTCATAATGAGCTAGTAAAACATAAGGACAAACTAGAGTAAATTTTGTACCTAAACTAGGTCCTTTAGATACTCTTAGAGAATCATAAAATTTCTTAGCTTTGTTCAATCCTCCATTTAATTCAAATGATAATAAGCAGCCGTATCCTCCATCAGGAGTAAGTAAAGAATTGAAATTTGGACAATTTTCAGGATGGAAAATATTTTTAATCTCGCTATGGGTCTCTAATCTTTTTTTTAATTCTAAACATGCTTTATTTTGTTCAAAAACTCTTTGATTTACATCTCTACTAACTTTCTCTAGATAAACTGTATCTCCATCGGAAAGTGTTGGAAGATTAATCTCGTTTAATGCATTTCTAAATTGATCAATCCATTTGCTTTTTGGATTTAGTACTAATGATCCGGCAAGAATATCACCACTACCTGAAAAAATTTTTGTAAGTGAAGTAAAGACTATATCTGCATGTTCTAGGGAATTTATATTTAAATTTGAACCAATTGTATCGTCAACAATTACAGGAATATTTAACTTTTTTGCTATTTTTGAAACTTTTTTAATGTTTACACATTTGAGCATTGGATTACTCGGTAGTTCAATAATTAATGCTGATGGATTGATGCTTTTAATTTCTAATTCAATATCCTCGCAATTTTCTTCTGTAATTAATTTAGCTCCATGAAAGATATTCATTGGTAATTTAAGTACATCTACATATGGAAAACCAATTTGGAGTGTTGGTTTAGCTGGAAATAATTTATATATGATTTCTAATGATGTATGCAATGCAGACATTCCAGATGAAGTTAAGTGAATATCATTAGAGTTAATTTTTGTAGAGTTAGAAATTCTATTTTTTATTCTTTGAGAACATTCATTTACGTAAGATTTTGGAGGACAATCTTCAAGACCTAGTTCTATAGCAGCAGCCCTTGAAGATATGCCAAGACCAGTATGTTGCCAAAAAGATTTTGCATAAATACTTCCTTCTTTTTCAGTTGTTAAGAGAGCTAAATTATCTCTTTTTTCTATAAATGAGAATTGTTCAGAAGTATTTCTATCAATGTATTTTTTGGCTTTAAAAGCTATGCTTTCATTCGGATATGGCCAGATACTTTTATTGTTGTAGTAATTTTCTGTTTTAACTTTTTCGCATAGTCTTTTCACTATGGGGTTTAGCCCGAATCTTGGGTAAATGGACTTCAATAAATTCATACATTCTTGATTTTTTTCCTCGTAATTTATTACATCATTCCAAGTTGGTAATGCTACAGAAACAGCATGAATACTATCAGGAATAGAATATCCCAACTCTAAATTTTTCCATATAGGGTTTTTAAGTAAATCTCTCAATTTTCAGAATTTATTTAAAGCGAATAATATGTCTGAGATT
>QCMD01000027.1 GCA_003214055.1 Prochlorococcus sp. AG-418-K17 | reverse complement strand
AACTTCTTTTTCTTATCTTGATTTTCTTTAAGTTTGATAAGACACTGTAATTCCAAGATGGTGTTTTATATCTATACAAAATTAAAATATATTTAATTATCTTTTCCTCTAAAATTTTCCGTAGTATACAAAAAATCCTTTTAAAAATTCTTACAAAACCAATATCTTTTAAAGTGTAATATAAAATAAAAAATTTTTTAAATTTATTCATTCTCTAATATTCCACAAAAGTCGAATGTTTTTTTATTCTTAGTTTTAATGTCAACAAATTCTTTATGTCCAACAAGAAAGACTAAAATATCGGACTTTTTAAGTGTATCTTCAACAGAAAATAATTTAAGATTTTTATATTCCTTCAAATTTGGTTCACATAAATATACCGAATATTTATTATAAAAATAATTGGCTATATATAAGGCGGGTGACTCTCTTAAATCATTTACATTTTGCTTATAAGTAATACCAAATATTCCAATTTTTGAATTTTTATATTCAATATTATTTTTCAGGAAATTTTCTATTTTATTTATAACCCATTTCGTTTTATTATTATTTAAATCTCGCGCTAGTCTCATAATATTAGAATGATCTGGAAATTTAGATATTAAAAACCATGGATCTACTGCTATACAATGACCTCCTACTCCACAACCTGGTTTTAATATATTGACTCTTGGATGATTATTAGTAAAGGAAATCAGTTCGTAAACATTTATTCCTAATTCATCTGCTAATATTGAAAGCTCATTAGAAAATGCAATATTTACATCTCTATATGAGTTTTCCACAATTTTAACTAATTCTGCAGTTCTTGCATCAGTGATTCTTATTTCGGAAACACATATTGACTTGTAAATATTTCTTACCTTTAGTGATGACTTTTTATTAATTCCGCCGATTATCCTTTCATTGTTTTTTAATTCATATAAAATATTTCCTGGCAAAACCCTCTCTGGACAATATGCTAAAAAAACTTCATCATTTTTAAACCCTGTTTTTTTTAAAATCAATTCAAAAATTTTCTTGGTAGTGCCCACAGGTGAAGTTGACTCCAATATTATTGAATTACCCTTTTCTAAAAAAGGGATTATTGAATCTACTGCAGAAAAAACAAACTTCAAGTCAGGTTCTTTTTTACCTTTAATATTTATAACTGGAGTAGGGACTGTAATAAAAAAAATATCTGAAAAATCTGGCTTATTGCTAACTTTTAAATTTTTACCACGCAAGTTTTTAATCAACAACTGATTTATACAAGGTTCATTAATATGTGATTTTCCAGAATTTAGATTATCAATAACTTCTTCATTTATATCAACTCCTAAAACATTAAAACCTGCTTCTGCAAATAATAATGCTGAAGGTAAACCGATATAACCAAGACCAATAAAACAACAATTTCTCATATATTCATAATAAGTGAATGTATTTCAACAATATCTGCAAATCCAATCGGTTCTGGATCATTATTTTTAATAGCATCCATAAAAGCATTAATACATTGTTTTTGTCCTTTCTCAATATTTAATCTTTTTATTGATCGCCTTTTATTTCTTTCCCATATATTGATATCTTTAAAATTATCTAATTCAAAAATATTTTGATCTACAAAAACCTGGATTTTTTCTTTAGAAAATTGTTTATTTCCATTTGAAAAGTAATGTATAGAAGCTATTGATCCGTCTGCAAAATTTAAATTTAATGTGAAAGTATCATGTAAAAAATCAGATGAAGATTTGTTTAAACTAATCCTTTCTACTGGAAAACCTATTAAATCTTTTATTAGGTCCAAAAAGTGACACGCCTCTCCAATCAATCTCCCCCCTCCAATTTTAATATCATTAAGCCAATGTTCCTTTGGTAAATCTCCAGAATTACAAGTATAAATAATAGATTTAGGCAATTTATATTTTTGAATTTTTTCCTTAAAAATTTTATAGATTGGAGAATATCTTCTATTAAATCCAATCATTAAAGTATTTTCAAATTTATAACTTTTTTTAATATCTTCAAGTTCTTGATAATTCAAACAAAGTGGTTTCTCTACATAAATATGCTTTTTTGCATCTAAGAATTTCTTCACCAAATATCCATGCGAATCGTGTCTTGTTCCAATAAAAACAATATCAATATCTGAATTTTTAATGATAGATTCAACGTCAGTACTGACATTTTCAAAATTAAACTTTTTCCCATAAAAAGATGACCTAATTGGAGAGGAAGTTACTAAAGTATTTAAATTTAAGTCAGTATTTTTTAAAATTGGGATTATAACTCTAGAGAAATAATTACCACAACCAATAACTCCTACATTTAAATTACCAGATTTTAGAAATTTATTTTGAATATCTTTTTTGGGAAGAGAAATAGTTTTTCGAATATCTATTTTTCTTTTATATTTGATTAATATTCCCATTTTTTCTGAATTATCTCTTAGTTTCTCATAAGCTAAGACTATATTTTCAAAATCATATGTGTCGCTAATAAGTGGTTTAACATTTAAATTCCCTAACTCTATAGCTCTCAAAACCGCCTCTATATTTCGTTTTTCTGTCCACCTTACATAGGCAAAAGGATAGTCATTACCCCTTTCTTCATATTCATTATCGTATCTTCCTGGACCATAAGATTTACTTACTTGAAAAGATAATTCTTTTTCATAAAAAACGTTTCTATTAAGCTCAATTTTCGTTGATCCAACTAAAACAATTTTTCCTCTTTTTTTTGAAACTTTTGCAGCCAATTCAAGGGGCTCACTATTTTTACTAGAAGCAGTAACTATTACTCCATCAAAGCCTAAATTGCCCGTTTCTTTCTCAGACCAAGATATTGCATTGAAATTATCTTTCAAATGGAAACAATTTACTGAAAATTCTCTTGCAATTTCACATCTATTATTATTAATATCCATGGCATAAACTTCACATCCATTACTTTTTAATAATTGAGCTGTTATTTGACCAATTATTCCTAACCCAACAACTAAAAATTTTTCACCATAGTTAGGTTTAGCGAGTCTAATCCCTTGTAAGGCAACTGATCCAATAACTGCAAAAGAGGCCTCTTCATCAGATACTGAATCGGGAATAAGACAGCAAAGATTCTTAGGCACTAATACTTGCTCTGCATGATTGCCGTTTGATACCACTCTATCTCCAACTTTAAAACTATTTATATCATTTGCTTTTTTAATAACAGTCCCCACATTTGAATAACCAAGGGCTATTGGACTATTGAGTTTACTTTTAATTGCAGATGCAGTGGATAATAATCCATCTGTATTTACTTTATTTAGTGCTTCTGAAACTTTATCAGGTTGACTTAGTGCCTTTTTAAGGAGATTTGACCTTCCAAAGTCAAGTAACATTTTCTCAGTGCCTGAGGATATTGCACTACATGAAGTGCTTATGAGAATGTGACCATTTTTTAAATTTGGGGTGGGAGCCTCAAATAAATCAACTTTTCCATCTTTTAAGGATTGAATAAGTTGCTTCATCCTATTAAAATCTTCTTTTAGATTAATTTTTATTGTATCAGAGTATATATTTGCAATCTATTATTGAATAATTACTTAAATTAATCTTAAAATGTTTAACAAAAAAGTTATCAAAAACTGATTGTATATAACTAATTAAAATATAACTTTTAAATATATATATAAACATCTATTATTGAAAGATTAACAAAACAATTTCTTATTTAAAGATTTCATAAACTTTTATGAAAAATATTTTAGTTACTGGTGGTCTAGGTTTTATAGGAAGCCATACTTGCATTGAACTTATTAAAAATAATAATAATCTTTTTATTATTGATTCTTTAGCCAATAGTACAGTAAATGTTTTTAACAATATAAATCTATTAAAAACAAAATTATATTCTCAAAGTAATAGTATTTTAAAATTTTTCAAAGGCGACATAAGAGACAAACTATTATTAGATGAGATTTTTAAATATGCGTATAAAGTAAATTTAAAGATTGATACGGTAATACATCTTGCAGGATTAAAATCAGTATCTGATTCTATAAAAAATCCTGAATCCTATTGGGAAATAAATTTTAGAGGTACAAAAAATTTGATAGAAGTTATGCAAGATAATAATTGTTACTCAATTGTTTTTAGTAGTAGTGCAACAATTTATGGAAATAACAATATAATACTATCTGAAGAAAGTAAGAAAAATCCAGTAAATATTTATGGAAAAACTAAACTTTCAGTTGAAAAGTATTTAGAAGAAAAATACTGCAAAAATCCATCAAAGTGGAATATTATTAATCTAAGATATTTTAATCCTATAGGTGCACATTCCTCAGGGATACTCGGTGAAAGTATACTTAATAAGCCTACCAATATATTTACATTATTATGTATGGCAGCCTTTCAAGAAATACCATATTTAAAAATATATGGAAACAATTGGAATACATTGGACGGTACGGCAATAAGAGATTATATCCACATAATGGACATTGCTAAAGGGCATTTATGTGCAATGAAATATTTGTCGATTAAAGATTCTGGAATAATATCAATAAATCTTGGGACAGGTAAGGGAACAAGTGTTTTAGAGTTAATTAATATTTTTGAAAAAGTAAATAAAATAGAGATTAAATATAAATTTGCAAAAAGAAGAGAAGGTGATGTTGCCAGATATGTAGCCTCAAATGTCTTAGCAAGAAAAATAATAAAATGGGAAGCAGAATATCCTATAGAAAAAATGTGTAAAGATGGATGGTTGTGGTATCTTTCAACAAAACAAAAATCCATTTAATTTAAAAAATTAAAATCAACCAAATCTATTTATGGAAATATTTTTTTTAATTTTATCTTTTCTTGTAACTTTTATTTTGATAAAATTTACAATTCCATTTTTTAAAAAAGGATTACAAGCAAAACCTTCATCGAGAGGCATGCATAATATTCCAAAGCCAACTGGAGCAGGTATTTGCTTTTCATTTGTTATTTCTATCTTGGGCTTAATAAGAGGATCTTATTTACCTATTATTTCTCTACCTTTATCTTTGATAAGTTTATTAGATGATAAATTCAATTTAAATAAATTAGTAAGATATTCTTTCCAGGTAATATTTGTATTATTTACATATAATTATTTATTAATCAAAAATGAACTTTTTATATATTTTGAGAACCCATATATCAATTTAATTTTAATTTTTATAAGCATAATTTTAGGCACTGCAATAATAAACTTCATTAATTTTATGGATGGAATTGATGGTTTAGTAAGTGGTTGTTTAGTGACAATATTTTTAATAGTTACTATTAAAGGAAACTATAATTTTTCAACAAGTATAGGGGCAATAATAGCTTTTCTAATATTCAATTGGTATCCCTCCAAAATATTTATGGGGGATTCAGGAAGTATCTTTTTAGGATCTTTTGTTGTTTCAGTAGCTCTTAGACAGGAAAATGTTTTGGAATTATTAAAGTTCATCCTTCTTTTTTGCCCTCTATTACTTGACGCATCTATATGTATTTTTAGAAGACTTATAAATAGACAGAACATTCTTAAAGCACACAAACTCCATTTGTATCAAAGATTAGTTTCCAATGGATTTAAGCATTCTGAAGTTTCATTTATTTATATAGCATCAACACTTTTTATTGGATTAAATTATCTTTTCCTAAATTTATATTTTCAATTAATATCTATTTATTTAATCCTTTTAATTGGAATATATCTGGATAAAAAATACGCTTTAAAATTTTAAAAAAACTTTCCTAAACTTATAATAAATTAAAATTTAGTAATTTTGATATAATAAAACTCATTAAATATAAAAAATGAAATCAAAGTCATATCAGATTTGTTCAAATTGCATTATGGATACTTCTGATAGCAAGATAAGCTTTGATTACAATTTAGTTTGCGATCACTGCAGAACTTTTAAAGAAAAAATACATCCTAAATGGAAAAAAAAATTATCTGATAAAAAATATTTAAATGATTTAATTATTAATATTAAGAGGAAAAGCATTAACAAAGATTATGATTGCATTATAGGGATGAGTGGAGGAATTGATAGTTCATATCTTGTTTATTTAGCAGTTGAGGAAATGGGTTTAAATCCCTTAGTCTTTCATGTAGATGCAGGCTGGAACTCGCAAATTGCAGTTAATAATATTGAAAAAATAGTAGATAATTTAAAACTTGATCTATTTACTGAAGTAATTAATTGGCAAGAAATGAGAGACTTGCAATTATCATTCTTTAAATCAGGTGTTCCTCATATTGATGCCCCACAAGATCATGCTTTCTTTGCAACAATGTATAAATATGCTTCAAAATACAACATAAAATATATTCTTACAGGAGGTAATTATTCAACTGAATGCATTAGAAATCCAAAGGAGTGGATGTATTACCAATCAGATCTAAAGCAATTAAAAGACATTCATAGAAAATATGGTTCAAAAAAGTTAAAGACATTCCCAACTACCTCCATACTTTGGCATAAGGTATGGCTTCCATATATA
>QCMD01000026.1 GCA_003214055.1 Prochlorococcus sp. AG-418-K17 | reverse complement strand
AAAAGGATTTAAATAATCCATCAAAATGGCATCTATTTCTATCAAATTGGAATGCAACTATTATTTTTGAACAAGAAGATTTAAGTGTAATTTGGGATAGCAAAGGCAAGGAAACTAAAAGACTTTTTTCCTATTGTATAAATAGAGAGGATGTAGAAAATGCCATTTTACAAGGACCCTAAATTTATAGCTATAGTTCACTCAATGTTTGTTCAATTATCCAGTAACTTTTTTCTAACTGTTCATCTGTGATACAAAGTGGAGGCAAGAGATAGAGTACATTCCCGAGTGGCCTTATAAATAGTCCTTTTTCAATAGATAAGCTTTTTATCTTTTTGCCAATATTATTAAAGTATCCTGAATTATTGTCAATTTCTAGATCGAAAGCAGATATCGTTCCGGTCAATCTAATTTTGTTTATAAAAGGAAATTTTCTTAATTTATTAAGATGAGGAAAATGTTTATCTTCAAGTGAAGTATATTTGTGTGGCGCCATTTCTAATAAATCAAGACTGGCATTAGCCGCTGCACAACCTAAAGGATTAGCAGTAAAACTATGTCCATGCCAAAAAGTTTTTTTGGGACAATCGTCTAGAAAAGTTTGAAAAACTTCTTCTTTGGATAATGTAATCCCCATAGGTAAAAATCCGCCAGTTAGACCTTTTGAAATACTGATTAAATCAGGAAGTATATTAGCTTTTTGAAATGCGAAAAGGCTACCACATCTTCCAAAACCAGTTAAAACCTCATCCGCAATTAATAATGAATTATGAATTTTTACAATTTCTGAAACTTTTTTTATAAATTCAGGTCTAACCATATTCATCCCCCCTGCTCCTTGAACAAGAGGTTCAATAATTACAGCCACCGTAGGTGTTTTAAGGAGATTTTCTAATCTTTCGATTGATTCATTTTCTTTTTTTTCTACTTCTTGGTCATTTAACCAAGTCGAAGGCCATGGAGCTCTCATTACTGGAAACATTAGATTATCGAAATTCTCATTAAAAATATTTCTTTCACCAAGAGCCATTGCTCCAAATGTGTCTCCATGATATGCTCCGTCAAAAGCAATTATTTGGGTTCTTTTTTCTCCCTTATTTTGCCATGATTGGAAAGCAATTTTTAAAGCTACCTCTACCGCGGTAGAACCATTATCAGAAAAGAATAATCTTTCTAGTTTTGTTAATTTGCTAAGTCTTTCTGCTAATTTTTTTGCCTGAGGATGTAAGAAATCGGCAAAGATAACTTGCTCAAGACTTTTTGCTTGATCGAAAATAGCATCTGCAATGTATTCGTTACTATGGCCATGAAGAGTTACCCACCAACTACTTATTGCGTCTATTAGCTCTGTTTTAGGATCTTTAGTAAATAGGAGTGCATCTTTACCATGACTTACTTCTATTTGAGGTTTACTATTGGTGATCTGAGTAAATGGCGGCCAGATATTTGGATGCCAATTCTGATTTGGTGTTTTTGAAACCAAAGATTTCATTTAGCTTGTTTTTGAATTTAAAAGTGAGACCAACTTATTTTTGATGTCAAGTTCTTTCCATAGTATATCGAAATTTTTTGAATCAATTTTTTTGATGTAAGGAAATTCAGCAATTAATGGAATACCGCTGAAATCTACTAGAGTTTTTGGATTATCTAAGTGTTTTTCGCCATTGACTACTAAACCTAAAATCTCAATATTTCTTCTTTTTAAAGCCTCAATACTAAGCAGGGTATGGTTAAGAGTACCAAGTGAGCTTTTACATACAAGTAATACCGGAAGATTCCATTGTTTTATTTGATCTATTTGCAAAAAATTTCGTGTTATTGGAACCATTAATCCACCTGCAGTTTCTACAATTAATGAGCCTTGCACTTTTGGCAATCTCAACTTGTCAAAGTCAATAGTTTTTTGATCTATTTCAGCAGCCCAATGAGGAGATAAAGGTTTTGTAAAGACATAAGCTTCTTTGATGATTTTCTCTTTACTTACTTGTGTAAGTTTTTGAACAGTTTGACTATCAGTTTGCGATTCAATACCACTTTGAATAGGCTTCCAATAAAAGGAATTTAATCCCTTAACGAAAAAAGAGCTTATTAAAGTTTTACCGATATCAGTATCTGTTCCACAAATTATAAATTTGAAAATATTATTGTGACTACTCATAATTTCTTTATGATTTGAATCTCAATTTGCCATGAAAGGTTCACTGTATTATTGTAATTCTTTGGCCAAAACTTTTGAATTTCTTTTAACTCTTTCACTGTTTTACGTTTACAATTTGTTGATTGCGCCCCTACATTTTTAATGCTTCTAAAAAGCTTATATACATCTTCAAAATTCTCAAGATAATTAAACTTTTCTGAATAATGTATTTCATTTGATTTGAAATCTTTTAATAATTCTTTAGAGCAAAGGAAATTAAGACCACTATATTCAATATCAATTTTTTTACAGGTATCTTTCCATTCAGGAAAACAATCTTTTGTTGGATATGAAATGATTAAAAAACCTCCAGGTGTTAATTTGCTAAACCAATTTTTTATTGTCTTTTCCGGGTTGTTTAACCAATGTATGCAAAAGTTAGATGTTAATAGAGAACAGTTATTTATTTCAGGAGGTAAATCATTGTTTAAATCCCATAAAAATTTTTTTCTTGATAATTTATTCTCAAGAAGCATTTTATTGCTGAAATCAATTCTTGATACTTTTTGGGAAGAAAATTTTTTTTCTATTTCATCAGCTAATAGTCCAGGTCCTGATCCTAGATCTATCCATTCACCTTTTTTTTGGGGATTTAATTCTTTGATAAATTGAACAATTTTTTTTGCAAAAAATTTCTGAATATTTGAATACTCTAGATACCGATATGCAGCATCATTGAAATTATTTTTTATTTTCTCATTCCACTTTTTACTATCCATTCCAATCCTAAAGTGTACTAAGTAAGATCTCGTATAAGTTTAAATTATTCAAGCAATGACCTTGCTGAGCTAATTTAATTAAAATTGGCTTCCTATCAAGTGTTTTATTTAAGGAATCTAAAAAGTCATTATTTGATTCGTTTTCAAGTATTAAATCATTTTCTGATTTTATAAAAATAATTTTGCAATCATTTCTTAAAAATACTGGGAAATCTCTATTGATGTAAAGTTGTTTTAAATCACTTAAAAGAAGAGTTTTATCCAAACTCTCTAAACTTTTATAAAAGATATTTTTAAAACTAGTATTCATATCATTTGGCATAAATGATCTATATATAAATTCTTTCAACATATCCTTAGTTTCATCTTTTATGATTTTTGTTTCCATTCTTTTTAGAGACCTTAAAATAAAGTTTCTCTTATTACTTAAAGGAAGAAAATTATTAAAAGAATTGATAAGAACAATATGCGTTGCTTCTTTTAAAATTTTTTTTTGCATTAAATGAAAACCCAATGAATGGCATAAAGTCATTCTGATTTCTTTTTTAGAGTCACTTTTAATCCATTTTGCTTGATAATTATTTTTTGAAAAATAGCCTCTTTCATTATCTTGCCAATGCCAATTATTATTTAAAAAATCAACTTTATAATCATCCCAGAAATATTTATTTAGTCCCCACCCATGTTGAGTAATTATTTGTTTCATTTAAACTCTTTTAATACTGCAATGAAATTCTTTAGCAGACTAAAATCTAAGTTTCTTTTTATTGTTATTCTGATTCTTGATTGCCCAACTGGAACAGTTGGAGGTCTTATCGCAATTGCTAAGAACCCATTTTCTTCGAGATATTTTTGTAGATAAATTGCCTTTTCTTCTTGGCCAACAATAATTGATAAAATGTGAGAATCCCCCTGAACTGGAAAACTAAAATTTTTAATAATTTCATCTTTCCATATCTTCGCAGAAGATAACAAATCATTACCCCATTCTTTATTTTCTAAAATTTTTTTTAAACCTTCTAGCGCCCCAGCAGCTAAAGATGGCGCAAGAGCGGTTGTGTATCTAAATGCTCCACTGGTTTGGATAAGATATTCACCAATTTCTGAATTGGAAGCTATGAAAGCTCCACCGCTTCCAAATGCTTTGCCAAAAGTTCCAGTAATCATAGTTATATCAGAACGGAAATTAAAACTTAACCCCCTGCCTTCAGGGCCTAATATCCCAATTGCATGAGCTTCATCAACTAGTAATTGAACACTATTTTTTTTGCAAATTTCAGTTATTTCTCTGAGAGGAGCAATTGATCCCTCCATGCTATAAAGAGATTCAACAATAACTAAAATGGAATTTTTTGTGGGGTTAGATTTAATAATTTTATCTTCTAAATCTTTTAAATTATTATGTGAAAATCGAACCAGTTTTGCTTGAGCAGCTTTAACTCCAACTAATAAAGAGTTATGGATCAACTTATCTGCTATTACGATACTATTTCTGTTTGCTAAAGCTTGGATAGCGGCAATATTTGCTTGAAATCCGCTTGGGAAAAGTAATACTTTCTCTTGATCAACCCATTTGGCAAGTTCTGTTTCTAATAATTTATGTATTGGTCTTGAACCTGTAATAAACCTAGAGCTTCCTGAACCAATACCTTCTAACAGGCTTATTTCGTAAGCAGCTTTTATTAAATCCTTGTCCCTACTTAATCCAAAATAATCATTACTGCATAAGTCTATAAGTTTTTTATTTTGCGAATTTAAACTTAAAAGTTCGAATGATTTTTTACCTAAAGAAAATGTTTTTAATTTACGGATTCTATTTTTTGGAATTTTTATTTTTTTCATTTTGGCAAAATAAAATTTGGTGGATTTAATTAAAAAGATTTAGATTTACAATTAAAGTTTGCAAGGTATTTTTTGTTTATTAATATCTATATAGATCATATATTAAGAAGTTAACTCATCCTCTCTTCAATCACAATTATTGCTTAATTTAGAGGAATATTTCCCCTTTCCGCTAGATGATTTTCAATTAGAGGCAATACGAGCTATTAATAGCGGAAATTCTGTTGTCTTAACGGCACCAACAGGTTCTGGTAAAACATTGATAGGTGAATTTGCTATATATAGAGGTTTATCTCATGACAGCAGAGTTTTCTATACAACACCTTTAAAGGCCCTATCAAACCAAAAGTTTAGAGATTTTGCTAATCAATATGGTGAGAGTAAAGTTGGTCTTTTAACTGGAGATATAAGTATAAATAGAGAAGCACCAATCTTAGTCATGACGACTGAGATTTTTAGGAACATGCTTTATGGCGAATTTGATGAATTTGATGATCCCTTAGAAAATTTAGAATCTGTGATTCTTGATGAATGTCATTACATGAATGACCCCCAGAGAGGCACAGTTTGGGAAGAAACTATAATCCATTGCCCAACCAGAACTCAAATAATAGCTTTATCAGCAACAATAGCTAATGCAGATCAGCTACAAAATTGGATAGAAAAAGTTCATGGGCCCACAGTACTAATTAATAGTGATAAGAGACCAGTCCCACTTGATTTTATTTTTTGTAGCGTTAAAGGCCTCCATCCACTTTTAAATAATAAAGGTAATGGAATTCATCCAAACTGTAAGATTTGGAGAGCTCCTAAAGGGCAGAAAATGAGAGGAAAAGTGGGGAGGATAATGCAACCAAAGTCTCCCACAATTGGCTTTGTGATCTCGAAACTAGCTGAACGAAATATGTTGCCAGCTATTTATTTTATCTTTAGTAGAAGAGGATGTGACAAGGCCATTGAGAATATAAAAGATTTAACTTTAGTAAGTTATTCAGAAGCAAATATGATATCCAAAAAATTAGATGTTTATCTTAAAAATAATCAAGAGGCAATTAAAGATAAATCTCAATGCGAGGCATTAAAACGCGGGATTGCATCTCATCATGCTGGATTATTACCTGCATGGAAAGAATTGGTTGAGGAATTATTTCAGCAAGGTTTGATAAAAGTTGTTTTTGCAACTGAAACTCTAGCTGCAGGAATAAATATGCCCGCAAGAACAACTGTTATTTCTTCTTTATCAAAAAGGACAGAAGATGGACATAGATTATTATTTAGCAGTGAATTTTTGCAAATGTCAGGAAGAGCTGGAAGAAGAGGAAAAGATACCCAAGGATATGTTGTCACATTACAAACAAGATTCGAAGGTGCCAAAGAAGCAAGTGCACTGGCTATTAGCAAACCAAATTCTTTAGAAAGTCAATTCACTCCTAGCTATGGAATGGTACTTAATCTTTTACAAAGTTATACTTTAGACAAGTCTAAAGAATTAATTAAAAGAAGTTTTGGTAGCTTTTTATATTTAGGTGAATCTTCAGGTGAGAATATAATTCTTGAAAATTTAGATCAAGATTTAATTGAAT
Source organism: Prochlorococcus sp. AG-418-K17 (assembly GCA_003214055.1). Taxonomy (GTDB): domain Bacteria; phylum Cyanobacteriota; class Cyanobacteriia; order PCC-6307; family Cyanobiaceae; genus Prochlorococcus_A. The sequence continues at coordinate 433 of QCMD01000026.1, read as the reverse complement.
TAAAAAAAATTACATCTAACGTTTCATGGAAAGATTTTGATGCCTATGAAAAGTTAAAAAATCGTCTTAAAGAAGAGAGGAGACTCTTGAAGATTTTAGAAAAACAAGCAGTAGAAAAATTATCAGATGAAATCACTAATGCACTCCCATATATTAAAGATGGAAGCTTAATTTCAATCAAAGCTCCTCAAATTAAAAGAAAAATTGTTCCAGGATTAATTTGTAAGAAAATATATGAATCTCAAAAAATTAAGAGTTTATTGTGTTTGACAATTGATAATTTATTTATTCTTATAAAACCCTCAAACATAGTAAGTATCTTTAATGATTTGGATGTAATAGATGTCTTAGGACTTGAAGTGCCAAAGATGTATTTTTCTGGAGAGGTATTTAGGGGAGATGATATGTCGCAGTGTTTTGCAGATCAAATTTT
>QCMD01000025.1 GCA_003214055.1 Prochlorococcus sp. AG-418-K17 | reverse complement strand
CTTCAGGAAATATTAGCACCTGAAATTATCGTAAGAAATGAAAAAAGAATGCTGCAGGAAGCAGTTGATGCTCTAATAGATAATGGAAGACGAGGAAGAACTGTTGTAGGTGCAAATAATAGAGCGCTTAAATCTCTTAGCGATATTATTGAAGGTAAACAAGGAAGATTCAGACAGAACCTTCTTGGTAAGAGAGTTGATTACTCGGGAAGATCTGTCATAGTTGTCGGCCCTAAGTTGAAGATGCATCAATGTGGACTTCCAAAAGAAATGGCCATTGAGCTTTTCCAGCCTTTTGTAATCCATAGATTAATAAGACAGAATATAGTAAATAATATCAAAGCCGCAAAAAAATTAATACAAAAAGCGGATGATGAAGTTATGCAAGTGCTGCAGGAAGTTATTGATGGACATCCAATTCTCTTAAATAGAGCTCCAACACTTCACAGATTAGGTATTCAAGCTTTTGAACCAAAACTTGTTGGGGGAAGAGCGATTCAACTACACCCTTTAGTTTGTCCAGCATTTAATGCTGATTTTGATGGAGATCAGATGGCAGTACATGTCCCCCTTGCTTTGGAAGCCCAAACTGAAGCGCGTATGCTGATGCTAGCAAGTAATAACATCCTTTCTCCCGCAACTGGAGAACCAATTGTGACACCATCACAAGATATGGTTTTGGGTTCTTATTATTTAACTGCTATACAACCGAATTATTCAAAGCCAGACTTTGGAGAAAATAAAAGTACTTTTGCTTCATTAGAAGATGTTATTTTTGCTTTTGAAGATAAAAGACTTGGTTTACATGAATGGGTATGGGTTAGATTTAATGGCGACGTGGAGGATGAAGATGAAGCTAGTAATCCCTTGGAAACTAAGAAACTTGAGGATGGATCAAGATTAGAAATTTGGAATTTGAGAAGAGACAGATTTGATTCTGAAAACAACCTTTTAAGTAGATTTGTTCTAACAACGGTTGGAAGAGTTGTAATGAACTATACAATTATTGATTCCGTATCCAAAACGTGAGTTTTAAAAATCTTACCCATTATTCGCTAACCTAAAATCATGACATCATCTAAACCTAAAAAAAATTCAAGAGTACGTAAAACAACTAAAAACTCAAAAAAGAATGCTAAGGTAACAATGCCTGCTTTAGCAAAGACTCCTCCGTCGTTTAAGAATAAAGTCGTAGATAAAAAAGGTCTCAAGAAATTGGTTTCTTGGGCATACAAAACTCATGGTACAGCAGCTACTGCTGCTATGGCAGATAATCTAAAGGATTTAGGTTTCAAATATGCTACTCAAGCCGCCGTATCTATATCTGTAGATGATTTAAAGGTTCCTGAAGCAAAGCAAGATTTAATTGGGCAGGCGGAAGAACAGATTTCAGCTACTGAAGAATGTTATAGACTTGGCGAAATTACTGAAGTTGAAAGGCATACAAAAGTCATTGATACCTGGACTGAAACTAATGAAAGATTAGTCGATGCAGTAAAAAATAATTTTAATCAAAATGATCCCCTTAATTCAGTTTGGATGATGGCTAACTCAGGTGCAAGGGGAAACATGTCTCAAGTGAGACAACTTGTTGGGATGAGAGGATTAATGGCTAATCCTCAAGGAGAGATTATTGACCTGCCAATTAGAACAAACTTTAGAGAGGGATTAACTGTTACTGAATATGTCATCTCATCTTATGGAGCTAGGAAAGGATTAGTAGATACAGCATTAAGAACAGCTGATTCGGGTTATTTGACCAGAAGATTAGTAGACGTTGCTCAAGACGTTATTGTTAGAGAGGAAGATTGCGGAACAGAACGTTCAATTGTTGTTCATGCCGAAGATGGGAAGTATGGTTCGCGACTTCTTGGAAGATTGACTGCTGAAGATATTTTTGATTCTGAAGATAACTTGGTTATTCCCCAAAATACTGCGATCGATCCCTCTTTATCAGAAAGAATTGAGGAATTGTCTATTGGTAAAGTAAATATAAGATCTCCATTAACATGTGAAGCAAATAGATCAGTTTGCAGAAGATGCTATGGATGGGCATTGGCTCATAATCATCTTGTGGATCTTGGAGAAGCAGTTGGTATAATTGCTGCTCAATCAATTGGTGAACCAGGAACACAATTGACTATGAGAACATTCCATACTGGTGGAGTGTCAACTGCTGAAAGTGGAGTAGTAAGATCAAAAATTTCAGGTAAAGTTGAATTTAGCTCTAAAGCAAAGGTTAGAGGTTATAGAACTCCACATGGAGTAGAGGCTAAACAAGCTGAAGTTGATTTTCTATTAAAGATTGTTCCAGCAGGAAGTAGCTCAAATAAAGTTCAAAAAATTGAAGTTTCTAGTGGATCACTTTTATTTGTAGAAAATGGAGAAGAAATTGATGCCGATATTACAGTCGCTCAAATTATTGCTGGCGCTGTTAAAAAGAGTGTTGAGAAAGCCACTAAAGATGTTATTTGCGATTTAGCAGGTCAAGTAAAGTACGATAAAGTCATTCAACCAAAAGAGGTCACAGATAGACAAGGCAACATTACTTTGAAAGCTCAAAGATTGGGAAGACTATGGGTATTAGCCGGAGATGTATACAATTTACCTCCCAATGCAAGACCGGTTGTATCCTCTGGTAAGAGTGTATCAGAAGGAACTGTCTTAGCTGAGGCAAGTCAATCTACAGAATATGGAGGAGCAGTTCGATTAAGAGAATCAATTGGGGACTCAAGAGAAGTTCAGATTGTCACAACTTCAATGTCTTTAAGCAATTTTAAACTAATTGAGGAATCAACACATTCAGGGCAAACTTATCATTTGGAGTCTTGTGATGGTACAACTTATAGATTAAATACTGCTCCTGGAAGCAAAATTAGTAATGGTGAAGTAATAGCTGATTTAGCAGATGAAAGATTTCGTACTAAAACAGGAGGATTAGTAAAATATTCTCCAGGATTAAGCGTGAAAAAAGCGAGATCATCAAAGAATGGTTTTGAAGTTAGTCAGGGAGGGACTTTGCTTTGGATTCCACAAGAGACTCATGAAATAAATAAGGATATATCTTTATTAATGACTGAAGATATGAATTGGATTGAAGCTGGAACTGAAGTAGTTAAAGACATTTTCAGTCAAACATCTGGGATTGTTACTGTGACTCAAAAAAATGATATTTTGCGCGAGATTACAGTGAGAAACGGTACTTTCCATGAGTGTGAGGATGAAGAAGTATTAAGTCGGTTTGACGAAGAAGGAAAATTAGTTAATCCAGGTGAAAAGATTATGGACGGTGTAGATAACGAAGAAATACTATTTGTTCAGAAATTAGAAACTTCGAAAGGAAGAGGTTTACTACTAAGAACTGTAGAGGAATTTACTATCCCTGATCAAGCAGAGTTACCTCAACTATCTCATGTCAAACAGGAGAAAGGACCTCATTTAGGTTTAAAGGCTATTCAAAGGCTTACTTATAAAGATGGTGAATTAATTAAATCAGTCGAGGGCGTTGAACTACTCAGAACACATCTAAGTCTTGAATGTTTTGATGCTACTCCACAGATGACTATAGATGTTGAGACTATTCAAGATAAAGATGATCAATCAATCAATAGACTAAATTTGGTTATTTTGGAATCTATCTTGGTAAGAAGAGACACAATGTCTGATTCTAGTCACGGCTCAACACATACGGAGTTACAAGTTCAAAATCATCAAATTATAAAAGCTGGAGATGTCATAGCTACGACTCAAATCCTTTGTAAAGAGAAAGGTATAGTTGAATTGCCTTTAGTTATTGATGAAGAACCTATTAGAAGATTAATAGTTGAAAGAGAAGAAGATAAAATCAACATTAAGATAAGTAAAAAGGCATTAGTAAAAGTGGGAGATCGTGTAGTTGATGGTGATCCAATAAGTGATTCTGAAAAATCGACTTCTTGTGGAGAAATCGAAAAAATTACTAATAATTCAGTAACATTACGCCTTGGTAGGCCATATATGGTTTCTCCAGATTCAGTTTTGCATGTCAAAGATGGTGATTTAGTTCTTAGAGGAGATGGTTTAGCTTTATTAGTATTTGAGAGGCAAAAAACTGGAGATATTGTTCAGGGATTACCCCGTATTGAAGAACTATTAGAAGCTAGGAGACCAAGAGATTCTGCTATCTTATGCAGAAAATCTGGAATTGTTCAGATTAAGGAAGGTAATGATGAAGAATCCGTAACATTATCAGTGATCGAAAAAGATGATGCTATCAATGAGTATCAACTCTTAATCGGACAAAATATAATGGTTAGTGATGGTCAGCAAGTTAAAGGTGGAGAACTTCTTACTGACGGTCCTATAAATCCTCATGAGTTATTAGATTGCTATTTCAGCGATTTGAAGGATCAAAAACCTCTTATGGATGCAGCTCGAGAATCTATCTCAAAACTACAAAGAAGTATGGTAAATGAAGTTCAAAATGTTTATAAATCTCAAGGTGTATCAATTGATGATAAACATATAGAAGTTATTGTAAGACAAATGACAAGTAAGGTTCGTATTGAAGATGCTGGAGATACCACACTTCTTCCAGGAGAACTAATAGAGCTAAGGCAAGTAGAGGACACCAATCAGGCAATGTCTATCACTGGGGGTGCTCCGGCTGAATTTACTCCAGTATTATTAGGAATAACTAAAGCTTCACTTAATACAGATAGCTTTATTTCTGCAGCTTCATTCCAAGAAACTACAAGAGTCCTTACAGAAGCAGCAATTGAAGGTAAATCTGATTGGTTGAGAGGTTTAAAAGAGAACGTCATTATAGGTAGATTGATTCCGGCTGGAACTGGATTCAGTGGATTTGTAGAAGAATTAGCCTCTGAAGCAGGGCCTCATCCTGATATCCTTGCAGAAGAATCTGGAGGATATAGAAGGGCACAGAATCTAAGACCAGATTATACAGTTGATATGCCCCAATCATCTGCTGTAAGTTCTACTGCAATACTTGATGATCCAAGTGATGAAGATCTAGAGACTACTAGAAGTAGACATGGAATTGATCCTTCTTCAAGTAATTTTGCGGCTTTTGCAAGACCCAATGCTGAAAATCAATTTTCAGAAGATCAATTGCCTGATCCAGCCGCTTTGGAGGGATTGCAAGAAGAAGGGCTTCTCTCAGATGAATAGATACTATTCTATGATGCAATCTGTATTGTATTTTTAGTTTTTAATGATAAAACCAGAAATCGTCCCAAAAAGAAAATTACCTCGTTACGGTTTTCATTTATATAATGAGAGACTTAATGGCAGAATGGCAATGATAGGTTTTATTGCCCTAATTCTTACTGAATTCTTTTTGAAACATGGATTACTGTTATGGTAAAAATATTATGAGATTTCCACTTCCAATAATTTGAAAAATCTTTTAGGTAGCAGTATTAAAGACTTAGAAACTGTAGCTATTAATTACGGACAAGCTGCTTTTAGAGGTCGCCAAATCTATAGCTGGCTCTACAACTATAAAAATAAGAATAAAAATATTGATCAAATTGAAGTTTTACCTTTAGATTTTAGAAAAAAATTAAAGGAGGATGGATATACAGTAAGCCAGCTACGTCTTCGAGATAGTCATCGGGCTAATGATGGTACCCTGAAGTTATTACTTTCTACTGAAGATAATGAGAATATTGAATGCGTAGGCATACCGACTGAAAAAAGATTAACAGCGTGTCTTTCAAGCCAGGTAGGTTGTCCTATGGATTGCAAATTTTGTGCTACCGGCAAAGATGGATTAAAAAGATCTTTGAAAGTAAGCGAAATATTAGACCAAATTTTATTTATTGAAAATCAGATGAATAGGAGAGTTACCAATATTGTATTCATGGGTATGGGTGAGCCTTTATTAAATATTAATGATGTACTTTTATCAATTAGATCTATTAATGAGGATTTTAAGATTAGTCAAAGAAAGATAACTGTTAGTACTGTGGCATTACCAAAATTGATAACTAAATTATATGAGCAATCTTTTAAAATATTAGGAAAATGCCAATTCACATTAGCAATTAGTCTTCATGCATCGAATCAAACCATAAGAGAAATAATTATTCCAAGCGCTAAGAACTACAACATTAGAAACATTATTGAAGATTGCAAGCAATTTGTCTTAGAAACAGGAAGGAGAGTTAGCTTTGAATACTTAATGCTAAGTGGGGTTAACGATAAAGTAGAGCATGCTGATGAATTAAGTAATTTGTTGAAGGGGTTTCAATGTCACGTAAATTTGATTCAATATAATCCGATAGAAGAGGTTGAATTCAAGCAAACTTCTACAACTGGTCTTGAACAATTTAAATCAAGACTTTTTAATAATGGAATAACTGTAAGCTTTCGCAAAAGTAGAGGATTGGATAAAAATGCTGCATGCGGACAGTTAAGACAAAATGCTAAAAATAAATAACCAAATCTCAATTTTTTTTAAATTTATCTCAAACACGTTATTATAAATTTAATTCATTTTTAATAATTGAGTTTTATTAAAACAAAAGTTGTACCCTTTGCTATAGTGAGCCTTTTTGGTATCGCCTTCCTGGCTGTAAGTGCGAGGATATGGTTGCCAGGAGATATGTTGTCTCCCGCTCCAATGAATTAATATTCTTAGCTACCGACAATGAAACAAAATAGGGAAACCAAGAAACAAAGCTTAGCTGAAATTGCAGTTGATCCTGAAGTTTTAGCTAAAGAATTAGCTTTAGAGTTGGAAATAGATCCCTTAGAACAAATTGATAGAGATAATTTTTCTAAAGAGAATTTAAATATAACCTCTGAATGTACTGAGGCACTAGAATTGCTCAAGGGCAACAGAGAACAAAGAATCCAGGGTTTAAGGATATTTTGTGAATACAGAGATAAAAGATCGTTCCCACTTTTGCTACCACTTCTTGATCAACCTTGTCCAGTGGAAAGAATGAGTGCTGTTTATGCGTTAGGTCGAAATCCATGTCCAAATGCAGTTGAAAAATTAGTACGTCTTTTAGAAACTGACGATAATGCATACGTTAGAAGGGCTACTGCATGGAGTTTAGCTAATTATGATAATCAGGCTGTCTTAAAGCCACTTGTAAATGCATTAAAAAATGATGTTGCTTCTGTAAGACTGTGGGCATCTAGTTCTTTAGCAGAAATTGGAGGTATTTCATCGGTTAATGCGCAAACAGCTGCTGAACAACTTTTAATAAGTCTAAAGATAGATAATGAGCCCGGAGTTAGAAGTAATTGCATATGGTCTTTATGTCGATTGTATGAAAAATTAAATGCATCTTATCAGGATAATTTTGTCGATGAATGCACAAAAATAGCACTTTTTGA
>QCMD01000024.1 GCA_003214055.1 Prochlorococcus sp. AG-418-K17 | reverse complement strand
AAAAAAATGCAATTATTTCTTGCTGACTGTCAATTCCCAGATATTGATAATCAAATAAAAGCTTATCAATTATTTGTTGAAGCTTGGGAAAATGGTGAAATGGCAAAATCAGATAAAACAGACAAGTTTGAGATGTTATTTAGAGTACACGCTCCTGGAGAAGGAAGAGTAGTTTGTTTATGTAAAGCACATAGTGATAAAGAGATTTTTGACCATTTTGCTCCATGGAGAGCAAAATTCGGCATTCATATGGAATTTACACCTGTAATAAGTTGTCAAAATGTCGTTGATTACCATAAAGATTTGTTCAAAACTTTAGGGTAATTAGCTTAAATTTAAACTTCGTCGTGATTAAACTTTTCCCCAATCTTATTAACAAAAAAAAAGATAGTAATTTATCTTCCTCAAAAAATAAGCTTAAGCAAGAAGAAAACATCAAATCTAAACCATTAATTATATTTGGTTTTATCATCTCATTAACTTCCATCTTTTTACTTTTATTTACCATTAATAATAAATTCGGTTGATTTATGAGTAATTAGAACTATTACTAGGAAACGAATATGGTCTATTATTAATTAAAAATAACCAACTATATGGCATTTAAAGAAGGGGGGATGGCGTCAGGCCTTCTTATCATTGCAGTATCAATTGTTTTTGCTGCAGGTTTTGGATTTTTGGTATTGCATTTTGTACCAGGGACACCTTTTTAAGAAACCAAATTTAATAAAAATTCTTGATTATGCTAAACATTAACAGCTTCTAAATCCTGCATTTGATTATCATCAGGATTAGATTTTTTCTTTAATTTATAGGCATAAACTAAAGAACCTACAGCTAAGGTACTTGTGGCTAAAATTCCAGATATAAGTACCAAAGCAAAAAGGCCTCCTATTAGTCCCCCTTTTAATCTAAGTAAATTCGATTTAATTAAAAGAATTGATAAAAAAACAATAGTAGCTTTAAGAGAAGAGATTTTCAAAAAAGTAAATGGATAAAAAGGGTTTAACAACATTTCTTTAGCAGTATATGATCAAATTCAATTCTAAAAATAAATTTTAAAAACCGCATAAAAAAAGACTCAAATGAGTCTTTTTAAAATCTATATTAAGTTTAATGATTTATGCATCAGGGTCAAAATTCTTTAAGTTTGGACCCGCAACAAGACCAACAAGGCCAAAAAGGACTAAAGAACCGATTCCAAAGCCAGCTGCCCAAGGATTGAAACCACCTAAAGCAAAAGAAGCTAGTAAATTCATGATTTTAAAACATAATATCTTCGAGTAAGCATACAGATTTTTATGAAAAATATACCTATATTGAGACATTTCTTCGTAATTATAAGAATCCTTATAGATAAATCCCTATGTGAGAAATCCACAAAATTTTTATTTTTTATTTTATTATCGGAGAATTGCCATTTGTCGGCGTACTTTAAGACTATTAACACTGTTTTTTTCAAATGACTTCCAACTATACCTTTATTTATGATGGTGAATGCCCATTCTGCAATCATTTTGCAGAACTACTAGAAATAAAAAGCAAGATAACTAATATTAAAATACTTGATGGTCGTAAAAATTTAACTTTAATCAAATCCCTCTTAGAGAAAGGTTATGACCTAGATAAAGGAGCTATTCTCCTGAAAGATGGAGATATATTTCATGGTGTAGATGCAATTAATACTATTTCCAAAGAGATAAATGATCCCTCAAGTAATTTACTTTTGTTACTTTCTAGATTATTTAAATCAAATAAACGAACAAAGGTGATATTCCCGTTACTAGTAAGAGCCAGAAGATTCGCTTTGATATCAAAAGGTGTATCAATATCTCTAGTATAAAATAAATATTTTCTAAACAATAAATAACATATTTATAAGCTTATGTATCAATAAATGATAATTGCTTATTTCTTAGCTAGAACTAGGAAGTATTTCTAAATATTAATGATAGAAAACTTTAATCCCTTTATCTCATTAGGCGGTGACAACCAAAAAGTTAATCATATGGCTGAAGCAGCACTAGAAATGAATTTAACTTGTAATGATTTAAAGAAGGATTTAAATTTAACTGATGGAGATGTAGTCGATATGTTACAACTAGTCATGGATAGGTTTAAAAATAGTAATTAAGTTTATATCGTTATCAATTAATCACTATATATCTAATACTTTTTAATGAAAACAGTACAAATTGAGTTTTCAAAATATGAATCAGTTAACTTTTTATGGCCTGAATTAATAGAGGATTACGGATTTGAAAAAGCCAGAAAAATAGTTTCTCAAGCTATTGACTTACAAAAAATGAATGGGACTAAAAATCATACTATGCCAATAATATTTTCAGGAACAGGAGGATTAGCTCTAATACCAATACAAATGCTTGAAAAAGAAGACTTCAACATTAGTTATGAAGATAAACAAGTTTTAATATTTAATTTAAAAAGAAAGTCATTTCAAATTTTAAATGAAGCAAACTAATCTAAATTAGATACTTCCCGATAAAGCCAAAATTACTCTATAGTCTAATAAAACAATTTTGTAATAATGACTTTTGAAGCGACCTACCTAGGATCAAATGGTTGGCTTATAAAATTTAAAAATACCAATTTAATTATTGATCCTTGGCTCAAGGGAGATTTAATATTTCCACCTGGTGAGTGGTTTTTTAAAGGATCATTAAAAGAAGAAATTTTGATAGATAAAGAAATCGATATTATTTTGTTAACCCAAGGTTTGCCTGATCACTGTCATGTTCCAACATTAGAAATGTTCAGAAAGGATATTCCTATAATTTGCCCTAAAAGTGCGATTGAAACATTAGAAAAAATTGGTTTTAGTTCAATTAAAATGATTAAGCCAACTGAAAAGACTAGTCAACTTGATTTAAGTTTTGAAGCTACTGCTGGCGCTCCAGTACCACAAATAGAGAACGGATATATCGTAAAAGATGATCAAGATAATGGGTTTTATATAGAACCCCATGGATATCTTGATGAAAATTTAAATAAACAAAATCTTGATGCAGTCATTACTCCTACAAAAAATTTAGAATTACCCCTCGTGGGTCCTTTTGTGAAAGGTGCTGATGTAATACCTAAATTGATTAACAAATTTAATCCAAAATTTATACTTTCAAGTACCGTGGGCGGAGATGCAAAATATTCAGGTTTTTTAAATAATTTTATTTCAGTACAAGAATACAAAGAAGAATTAAATTGTAATCTTATAGACTTAGAAAGTATGCAATCTATTATGATTTAAATAAACCAAAAGATCTTATTTTTAGTCATTTAGATTGAAATTAAATACATTTTAAAGGAGTAAAAAAATTCATTCATTTTTTATTACCTCAATACTTCTATTAGCTTTAAATAGTAGCTATGTATGTGAAAATTCAAAGCTTAATCTCGTGATTAGAAATAATGTTAATGGTGACTTTTCCATAGTAGATAAGATATCCGAGTTAAAGCCTGGAGCATTTATAAATATTAATTGGAATAAAAAAAAGCTTATGCTTCCATACTCTCTTAGGAAAGATTACATTTCATTTACAGATAAAAAATGGGACTGGAGGTACCAACTCAATAATGATGGATCTCCTAATGTTAATAATCCTTCTTTGTATGAACTACTTCCTTCTGGGGAAATTAAAACACATTTTTGCGAAATAGAAGATAAAAGGTGAAACTTATAATTGCAAGGCAAGTACCCTAGATCATTCAATATCTAAAATCTTTATTAAAGATGGATAATCCAAAAAACCAAAAAAGAATTGCAAAATATGTAAAACTTGAAGACTATAAAGTCTTTGATTATGAAATACCAGAAATTTTTTTGGACTTCGTAATTAATGAAAATGCTGTTAATATTACAACGAAACTTGAATTGGTAAAAAGGAATAAGAATACCAAAAATCTTATTCTTGATGGTACAGATATATTAGTTAAAAAAATATTCATAAATGACTCACTTTTAGAAAAGAAATACTATATTCAGCAAAAAAATAACTTAAAAATTAAAAATATAGATGTAGATAGTTTTTCATTAAAAATAGAAGGAATAATTAAACCGAAGGAAAATTCATCCCTTTTAGGAATGTATGAGAGCAATGGAATTATAACTACGCAATGCGAAGCAGAAGGATTTAGAAGGATAAGTTACCATTCTGATAGGCCTGATATTCTTAGTAGATACACCGTAAGGATTGAGGCGAACAAGGATGATTATCCTGTCTTACTTTCAAATGGTAACGTCGTAAAAGAAAGTAATCTTGCAAATAATCGACATGAAATAATTTGGGAAGACCCATACCCAAAACCCTCATATCTTTTTGCATTGGTGGCAGGAAAACTTAGTTGTGTAAAAGACTATTTCATAACAAAATCGAATAAAAAAGTCAAAATAAATATTTATATAGAAAATGGCGATGAAAAATATGTTCAACATGCAATACATTCCTTAAAGAAATCAATGAGATGGGACGAGGATAAATATAATCTTGAATACGATTTGTCATTATTCAATATTGTCGCAGTCAGGCACTTTAATATGGGAGCCATGGAAAATAAAAGTCTCAATATTTTTAACTCAAAACTAATCCTCGCCAATTCCGAGACAACAACTGATGATGAATTAGAGAGAATAGAAGGGGTGATCGCCCATGAATACTTCCACAATTGGACCGGTAATAGAGTTACTTGTAGGGATTGGTTTCAATTATCTCTAAAAGAGGGTTTAACAGTATTTAGAGATCAACAATTTACTGCAGACCTTCATAATCATGAAATAAAGAGACTTGAAGATGCAAAATTTCTTAGAAGAAATCAATTTAGGGAAGATTCTGGTCCAACATCACATCCTGTTATGCCAGAAAAATATCAAGAAATAGACAATTTTTACACGACCACTATATACGAAAAAGGTTCTGAAATAATTAGGATGCTTTATAACCTTGTAAAAGACAAAAATTTCTATGAAGGATTTAGTAATTACATTTCAACTTATGATGGTAAGGCAGCCACAATAGACCAATTTGTCGACAAAATTTTAGAGCGCAATAAGGAAATAGATCCTGAAGAATTTAAAGTCTGGTATAAGCAAAATGGCACACCAAAAGTTAAATTCGAGAGAATCTGGGATCAAACAGAAAAAAAACTTACAATTCAAGTCTCTCAAAGTAATCCCATAAAGAAGAACCCATATAATGAGTTCCCTCTAATAATTCCTATAAATTTAGCCATATTTTGCGATGAAAATAGAAAAATAGAAAAAACAGTCATTCTGAAAACAAAAAAACAATCATTTATTTTTAGGAATATAAGATCTTCCTATACAACCCCTTTAGTAACTTATTTTCGTGAATTTTCATCACCTGTTGAATGGGATTCAGATACCACCTTGGATGAAAAATTTTTAATCTTAAAATTTGAAAAAGATTATTTTATTCTTTCTAATACCGTAAAAGAATTCTATAAAGATATTATTGTATGCAGATTAAGTGAAAAACCAGATTATAAAATCGAAAATAAATTAATAACTATCTTAAAATCATTTATAAAAAATAGAGATATTAATTTATCTCTTTTATCAGAATTACTAAGTATTCCTACTTTCTCTGAAATTGAATCAGAGATGGAAAATATAAATCCTTTAAAAATATATAAAACAATAGACGAATTAAATAATTTATTTGGGAACAAATTAAAAAAAGAATTATATTTTAAGCTCCAAGAAATAGAGAGAAATCTTGATAAGGTATGGCCAGAAGGAAAACATGAGAGGAAATTAATCGAAACCATATGGAAACTACTTTTACACGGTAATGATGAAGCAATCAAAAGAAAAATAATTTCTTATGTAGATAGTAATTCGATGACGCTAGCAAAAGCAGCATTGAATTCTTTTAGTCGGATTGATTGTCCTGAGAGGCAGACTATTTCAAATATTTTCTTCAATAAATGGAAAGATAATAGTGTCGTATTGGATAGTTGGTTCTCATTCAATGCAACTATAGAAACTGATCAAAAAACAAGCAGTATAGAAAAATTATTTCAAAATAAGTATTTTGATTCAAAATCACCAAATACATTAAGAGCCATACTAAATACTTTCGTCACAAGAAATAGTATTTTTCATACAATGGATGGATCTGGTTATAAATATATTGCAAAAAAGATAATTGACTTCGACAAATTAAATCCAATAGTAATTTCCCGTTTTGTGAAAGTATTTAGTAGATATAATTATTATTCAGAGCCTTACAAAACTAATATGATAGAAACCATTAAGCAGATTAAAAAAAATAAACTATCAAAAAATACAAAAGAAGTATTAGATGCAATAATAGATTGATTTATAAATGATATTTGACCAAATATAATAAACAAATTGTGATTATAAGTAAAAAAAGAAATACAAGATACTTATTAATAAAAATATAATCAAATACATTCTTATTATTATATTTACTCCACTTTTTGTTGACGTATTCCTTAGTTATAAATTTATTAGGTCTGCCACAATATAGACATGTTGGAGAAGTTTTTAAAATTAAATTTTTACATTGGGGACACTTTTTTTTTTCCATAATTTAATCTTACTGAATAAAGTTGAAATCAAAAACAAAAAATAAAATAAGAAATTTAATTTTTATTATATTTTGAATAATTAAATATCATTGCAAAAAATAATTTGAGTGAAACTTTTTAAAAATATTCAATATAATAAAAAATTAGTATTTGATTTGAAATGTTTGCTATAGCACTAGGAATGTCGCCTATCGAAAAAATAACTGTTGCAATATCTGCTTCAATTTTTATAATCGCTTTTACATGGGTCTCAATTAAAGGAGATTTAAGAAAACTAGCTAATGAATTAATTGAAGATAATGAAAATAATCAGGATAATTAAAAAAATCTTTTAACCTACTTTGCATGCAGACTAGGGTAATCAATAATATGCCTAATTTCTTTAAGAGAAGAACCATAGATTTTTTTACCATCTAAATGAACACCCATCCATTTTTCTTTCTGATTATAAAAAAACTTTTCATTAGAACCCCCTACGAGATAATCTTTATTATCCCAATTTAAAGTTATATCCCAACCCTTATAATTTTCTATCATTTAGATAATGAAAACATACTTAAATATTACTCATAGAAACAGTAAACAAAAACAAAGGAAATAAGTAGTTTTTTCGTTATTTTTATTTAATATTTATTTATTTAGAGTTGACTTTAATTTTACGAGCAGCTTCATCAGCATTTTTTCTAGCCAAATTAATATCAGAATTTGATGAGAGAACAACACCCATTCTTCTGCCTTTTCTGGAGACTGGCTTACCAAATATGAGCACTTTAGTCTTTTCAAATTCTAATGCTTCATTAAGACCTTCATAAATAGGATTTATACACTCTTGGGTAGACAGTATAACTCTGGAAGCAGAGGGTTCTATTAGGTCTATATACGGTATTGGTAAATTTAAAAAAGCCCTTAAATGTAATTCAAATTCATTAATATTTTGACTGACTAATGTAACCATACCAGTGTCATGAGGTCTTGGAGATAACTCTGAAAATATAACCTCACTTCCTTTTATAAAAAACTCAACACCATATAATCCTGCTCCATTAAGGTTATTTAATATTCTAGTTGTCATTTTCTTAGCTTCAATAATTAAGGACTCATTAATATCTATAGGTTGCCAACTACATTGATAGTCTCCATTAGATTGAAGATGTCCAATTGGTAAACAAAAAATATTTTCACCACTTTCTTTTCTTACAGTTAAGAGGGTAAACTCAAAATCAAAATTAATGAATTCTTCAATAATTACACCTTTAACCTTTCCTCTAGAATTTGCTTGTGCCTGTTTCCAGGCATTTTGTAAATCATTTTTTCTTTCAACCAAACTCTGTCCCTTTCCTGATGAGCTCATTAAAGGCTTAAGTAAAAGTGGGAATCCGATTTCATCTGCTTTTTTTTCTAAATCATCAAATTCAAAAATATAGTCAAACTTTGCAGTTTTTATTTTTAAATCTCTAGAAGCTAAATCTCTAATTTTATCTCTATTCATTGTTATTTCTACAGTTCTGGCGTTTGGGACAATATTGAATCCTTCATCCTCTAGTTCTTTTAGTGCCTCAATTGAAAGTGACTCTATTTCTGGGACAACATAGTCAGGCTTATATTCTTTTATAACATTTTTTAAAATATTTTTATCTCCCATATCGATTACTCTTGAATAGTCGGCGACTTGCATTGCTGGTGCTTTTTCGTATCGATCAATTGCAATAACTTCTAATCCTAGTCTTTTGGATTCTATTACTAATTCTTTTCCAAGTTCTCCACTACCAAGCAATAAAATTCTTTTTTTTGAAAAAATTGCATCTTTCATATATGGAACTTATTCGTCATCACCAGAAAGTTGTGAAGATGTATCATCTGTGATTTTTTTATCTTTAGAATAATTAAAAAATGATTTTCCAACGAACCAATTTTGAGTTCTCATACTATTCGTTATTGACCTTGAAATTGCTCCTAAAAAAAAGACTCCAATCATTGCCCAAATAATTCTTTCAAAAGCAATTGAAGGAGAAAAACCTTGACCGGAATTAATAATTTCTGTAAGTGGGTCTAAAGGGTCCAAATTTAACTTTATTCTATAATATTTATTATAAAGGTTTAAAGAAATGAAAAATTAAAACTTTTAAAAGAAATGACCAAAACCATCAGATAAATTAAACACAAAAAAGGCTATAGAATGTTATCTTCAAGGGGTAATTTTTTTTAGATATGCAAGTTGACGTCCAAAATACTACTGTTCTTTCAGCTGACGGATCATCTATAAAACTGGGCAAATACTCAGGCCAAGTAATTTTAGTGGTTAACGTAGCTAGTTATTGCGGAAATACTGCTCAGTATGAGGATCTTCAAAAGTTACATGATTTATATTCAAGTAAAGGCTTAAGAATACTTGCATTCCCTTGTAATGATTTTGGTAAACAAGAACCCGACTCTCTTTCAGAAATAAAAGATTTTTGCACCACAAAATACGGCATTAAGTTTGAAATCTACGAAAAAGTTCATGCTAAAGGCAACACTACAGAACCATACACAACGCTTAACAAAGTTGAACCCGAGGGAGACGTTGAATGGAATTTCGAGAAGTTTCTAATCGGAAAAGATAGTAAAGTAATTGCAAGATTCAAACCAGGTGTTAAACCATTTGACGAAAACTTAATAGCAGCTATTGAAGTAGCATTAGATTCATAACAATCTTATTAACTATTCAAATTTAAATATTAAAAGTAAAGCCCCTTTATTTTAAATAAAAAAAAACCAAATTATTTTCCCAAAAACATAACTCTTGAGATTAAATACTGTCTAATATTCTTCAATTTATTTTTAATTCTTATTTTTTATCAGAATTAATTTCTAAATCTATTATTTTA
>QCMD01000023.1 GCA_003214055.1 Prochlorococcus sp. AG-418-K17 | reverse complement strand
AAGTTCAGTTGGTCTCTCTGAAGCTGAAGCTAAGGAGATATCTTCAGCAGAAAATTTTACTTTGGGAGTTGTCAAAAGTTTCTTTAAGGCTAATTCAAAAGCATTGGCTGAATTAGAGAGTGATGGATTGCTAAAGTTGATTTTCAATAAAGATAATGGGAAAGTATTAGGTGCACATATTTTTGGGTTACATGCAGCTGATTTAATTCAAGAAATTTCGAACGCTATTTCCAGGAACCAAGATGTAATTGAATTATCTAAAGAAGTTCATACTCATCCCACTCTTAGTGAAGTAGTTGAGGTCGCATATAAACAAGCGGCTTCTCAAATAAAATAGTGTTTTAAATTAATGGAGATAAGACGCAGGCCACCAAATCCAACAGTAAGGGTAGAAAATTTAGAATACGCTGTACCTCATAGAGAAGCACAAGCAAAAAATATTCTTGAAGAAATTGTATGGCACAAGGATATTGAAATTAAGAATTTTAAAAAAATAGTTTCTTTAGAAGATCTCATTAAAAAGATTGAAAACCTTCCTGCTCCAAAAGATTTTTATAAAAATCTTTTGGAGTCAAAAATAAAACCAGGAGTAATTGCTGAAATAAAAAAAGCTAGTCCGAGCAAAGGAGTTATTAGAAAAGATTTTCATCCTGAAGACATAGCAATTTGTTATGAAGGATTAGGTGCATCATGTATCTCAGTACTTACCGATAAAAGGTTTTTTCAAGGTAGTTATGAAATACTCGAAACTGTAAGAATGTCAACTAATCTCCCTCTACTCTGCAAAGATTTTATTATTTCTGCTTATCAGATTTATAAAGCAAGGGTTTCTGGTGCTGATGCAATATTATTAATCGCTGCGATTTTAAGTGATGACGATTTAATTTATCTAAAGAAAATAGCTGATAATTTAAAGATGAGTGTTCTTGTTGAAGTCCATAACGAAAATGAATTAGAAAGGATTCTAAAGTTGAAATCTTTTAATTTGATTGGAATAAATAATAGGGACTTAAAGACTTTTCAAACGGATTTAAAAACATCAATAGAATTGATGCATAAATATGCTGATATATTTTTAAAACAAAATATTCTCCCCATTAGTGAATCCGGAATTAATTGTGCCGAAGATTTAGAATCGCTTAGATCTATTGGAATCAAGGGAGTATTAATTGGTGAAACTTTTATGAGAGAAAGTGATATTGAACAATCTTTCAAGAAATTATTTAATTCAATTTAATTTTGACTTCAAATCGTGCTATAAAATTTAATAGAGAGTTGTTCTGAAAATATATGCAGGCGATAATTTTAACAGGTTTAGCTGCAGGATTTGTGCATGTTGTTAGCGGCGCTGATCATTTAATTTCTATGGCGCCAGTAGCAATTAATAATCCCCATAAAGCTCTTAAAAATAGTTTCTCATGGGGCTTGGGACACTCTTCAGGTGTCCTCTTGTTAGCTTTCCTAGCGATTTTTATTAAGGATATTACGCCATTAAACAAATTTTCTAATATTGCCGAGTTCCTAGTTGGAATTTCTCTTCTGATTGTTGGAGTATTTGCTATAAAAAATTCTTTTCAATTAAGTATCCACTCGCATTCCCATAAGCATGAGAATGGAATTGCCCATCGTCACTTTCACTTTCATGTTAAGGAGCAAAAAAATAATAATAAGCACTCACATGCTTTGACAGGTTTAGGCTTGCTACACGGTATAGCTGGAGGTTCGCATTTTCTTGCAGTTCTTCCTGCTTTAGCACTACCTTTAACAAGCGCTTGCATATATTTGATTTCATATTTGATTGGTTCACTAACAAGTATGAATCTTTTTACTTGTTTAATATCTTTTACCATCTTTAAAGCAAGTCAAAAATTTATCAAAAGATTAATAGCTGTAGCAGGCGGGCTTTCCTTTTCTTTGGGATTATTTTGGATTCAAAGAAGTGCTTCTATTTTTTTGAATTAAAAAATTTTTTAATTTAGGAATAATTAATTTGGAGGTGACAATCCCAATTATTTTTTCATTATTAATTAATCCAAATTTTTTACTATCTTCGCTAAATTCAATATTGTCTCCAAGAACCTCAATATTATTTTTATTAACTGAGTTTATCCTTTTTATTAGGTTTTTATTTTTAAATGGATGATTAAAAATAACTATTTGTCGATTTTTTAGTATTGATTTATTCTTTTTATATTTTTTAAAAAATACAATATCTCCTTCTTTTAGGTAAGGTAACATTGATTCACCATTAACAATGGCGGTTTTTCTTAAACCTAAAAAAAATAAAATAAAATCTAAAAAGCTTTTTAGGATAATTCTGATTAACTAGCTTTTACGAAAGAGTCTGATCTTCCTTTTGAAGCCCAGAAAATATTATGAATCTTTTCAACATAACTCATAAGTTCTTCAGCTTGAGCTAAATCAATATTAACTTTGCATGCACTGCATAATTTGGCCGCCTTCCAAATGGTTTCATGTAATTCTGGATAAGTTTCTAAGTGAACTGGTTTAAAGTAATCTGTCCACAAAATTAGAATTTCTTTCTTTGTTTCTTTTGCTTGCTCTTCTTTAACTGCTACATATCTAGAAAATGTATTACTGTATGCAGCCCACTCTGCTGAATTAGTGCTAGAAGGAGCTTCTAGTGCAATAAGTTTTTTTGTCATTGATAAAACTGCTTCAGCAGCGACTCTTGTGGATGCTGGATCATAAACACCACAAGGACCATCACAGTGAGCATTGACTGGTATTGGGGAATTTTTATCTAAAAAAGAATTGATGAATTTACTAAGCATTTCAAATATTATGTGTTGTATATATATTACTTGGAGATTAACTAAATTGAAAAGTCTTGGATATTTTTCTTATTTAATTTAATTGACTTTTAATAATTCAACTTCAAATATTAAAGTCGCATTAGCAGGTATTACATTTCCTGCCCCTCTCGATCCGTATCCAAGTTCCGGAGGTATGGTCAATTTTCTTTTACCTCCAACTTTCATGCCTGCTACACCTTCGTCCCAACCTTTTATTACTCGTCCAGCACCCAAGGGAAAGCTGAATGGAGCTCTTCCTATACTGGTATCAAATTGTGTCCCGTCTTCTAAAGTTCCTGTGTAATTTACAGTAACTGTTTGCCCAGCACTAGCTTCATCTCCTTCCCCATTAACGATATCTGCAATAATTAGACCACTTTCTGTAGTCCTTGAATTGCTGTCTGATGGTGTTTCTTCTGCCATAGCGAAAAGTATTGGATTTGGATCTGATGGGTCTAGTTCAAATAAATTATTATTTGAAATATTTGATGTTTTTGCAAGAGGCTTTTGTTGAATTAATTGATTTTCTGATTCAGCAGCATTAACAACTTGAGGTGAATTAAATTGACTGAAAATAGTTAATGAAACACAAAAAACAAAAACTGCAAAACTGATAAAGACTTCTTTCACCTAGATTTTGAAAGTTACTAAAACTAATATTACAGAATAAAGGTACAATAAATAAGTGATTTTAAATTTAATTTGATATTTTAGATTGTTAATCCCAACTCAAGTTAAAAGTTTAAAACAATATTTTTACCCATGTTTAGGTGGCATCTTAGGGGGAATTTCTGTTGCAACCCATTTTTGGCTGATTTTTATGCCGATATCATTATTTATTTTGTGGATGGGAAGTGAGAGAAAGATAGCAAATTTTTGTTGGGGTTTTTTCTTTATCTTGATAAGTCATTCTTGGCTTTATGATCTTCATCCATTAACATGGTTAGGTTTTTCATGGCTTGCAAGTTTAATAATCACCATTTCAATATTATTATTTTGTGCTTTTTTGGGTGGATTATTAGTTTATTTATGGGGTTTGTTAGTTGAAATTATTCTTTGGAAAGATGATGTTTTTAAAATGAAAATATTACCTTTAACCGTAAAAGTAGTTTTTTTGTCTTTGACTTGGGGGATTGGCGAATTGATACTTTCTCAAACACCTTTTTTTTGGATAGGTTTAGGCGAGAGTCTTGTTCCAGGTGATATTTATCTTGCTGGTTTGGCAAGATGGATTGGAGCAAGTGGTTTATGCGTATTGCAAATATTGATTGGATTTTGGATATTTTTTTGTCACGGTAGATGGAGAAGAAAACTTCATTTTAAAAATATATTTATTTTCGGACTTTTTATTATTTATTTCTTACATCTATTTGGAGGTTTAACAACTCCAATTAAAAGAAATTATGAATATCCTGTGGCTATTTGGCAAACCAACTTCCCAACAAGAGAAAAATTAAAAATAGATGATGAATTTATTAAAGAAAAACAATCTATCGCTCAAAACTATGCTTTAGCCAATCAAGTAAAACTTCTCGTTGCTCCTGAAGGTACTCTGTATAATAATTTTTATTTATCTAAAGGCTTTAAGGTTAATACTTTGTCAGGAGGTTTCCGAAATTCTAAAAATGAGTTAAGAAGTTCTTTACTGGGATTTCAAGTTGGAGATAATTCTTTTACCTCATTTATAGATAAAAATAGGCTTGTTC
Source organism: Prochlorococcus sp. AG-418-K17 (assembly GCA_003214055.1). Lineage (GTDB taxonomy): Bacteria > Cyanobacteriota > Cyanobacteriia > PCC-6307 > Cyanobiaceae > Prochlorococcus_A. The sequence continues at coordinate 6,764 of QCMD01000023.1, read as the reverse complement.
CATTAGGTGAAAAAATACCTAGATTTCTAGATAGTTTTTCAAGAGGATTATCTGCAGTAGGAGGAATTCAACCAGGCTCTGATTCAAGATTTTTTGATCCTAAATTTACACAACCCCTAGCAGTGGCTATATGTTATGAAATTAGTGATGGATTGAAAATAAGAAATGCTATTAATAGAGGTGCAAAACTAATTATAACTGCAGCAAATTTAGATCCCTATCCAAATAAGCTTTATAATCAATTCCTATCTTTGGCACGATTGAGAAGTATTGAGAATAAAAAAGATAATTTACTTGTATCAAACACTGGTCCTTCGGGTTTAGTCAAAGATGATGGGAAAATAATTCAACTTCTAGATTTAAATGTGGAGCAAAATAAAGTAGTTTTCCCTAATTTTTCATCTGACAAGACCTTCTATACAAAATTTGGAGACAAACCTATTTTGTTATTGTTTATATTTTTTATGGGATTAAATTTCTTTTGGAAAATTAATTAATTAATCCTCCACCTAACAAAATTTCTCCTTTATAAAAAACTGCAGCTTGTCCGGGTGTTACCGAACTTTGACTTTCTTTAAAAATTAATTTAAATATTGTAGTTGGATTATCTAAATTTTTCATAGGTATTAAAGTTCCTTTTACTGGATGACTTCTATATCTGATTTGTGCTTCTACTTCTATTTCTTGTTTAGGTTCTTCGATTGAAACCCAGTTAACTTTTTTAATTATTGCTTCCTTTTTAAAAAGATCACTTTTACTTGCAACGTATACTATGTTTTTTTCTCTGTCTAAACTTTTTACATATAGTGGTTCTTCCCAAGCAATACCCAAACCTTTTCTTTGACCTATCGTAAAATGCTGAATTCCATTATGAGTTCCAAGAACTTCACCACTCACATGCATAATATCTCCTTCTTTTGTTTCAATGTGTTTATCGATAAATTTCTGCATTGATCCATAATGCTCAACTAAGCATAGATCTTGACTATCTGGCTTTTGAGCAGTTCTGAGGCCTAATCTTAGAGCTTCCTTTCTTGTATCTTCTTTTTTCATTTCACCAAGAGGAAATTTTAATCTGCTTAATAACTCTTGTGTAAGACAATAAAGAAAATAACTTTGGTCTTTGTTCTCGTCAGCACCTCTTAGAAGTAGGAAATCCTTAAATTTATAGCCCTCGCAATCAAGCATTTTAGTAGAAGATGATTTTTTTATCCTTGCGTAATGTCCAGTAGCAATATGAGTAAATTCTTTTTTGTTTATTGCGTAATTAAGCATCTCTTCAAACTTCACATTTTTGTTGCACATCGAGCAAGGGAGAGGAGTGAATCCTTTTTCATAGCTTTCAGTTGTTTTATTTATAACTTCTCTTTCGAAAATTTCTCTTGAATCGATTATTTTATGTTGAATTCGTAAATCTTCACAAAGGCCAGCAGCATCAACTAATCCTTCAGAACAACAAGAGCCTTGTCCTTTCATTAGCCAGAGTGTTAGGCCTTCAACATTCCAGCCGCTTTCTACAAGAAGAGCAGCTGAGAGAGAACTATCTACACCTCCAGAAAGACCTACAATAATATTTTTCTTCCTATTAGTTTTATTATTATCAGAAAAACAGTTCTGTAATTTTTTATCCTTTTGTGTCTTTAACATGGAAGTTTAAATTTTTGAACAGTACTTAATTTGCCTTGTACTAATTATGAATGAAATTGGATGGCCAACAATTGACTCTAAACATTTAATTGTTAATTCAAAGCAAATGTTGATGTTAGAGAAAGAAATGTTTTTTCAAGGAATGCCACAAGAAGCTTTGATGGAAAAAGCTGGTATTCAAATCAGTAGTTGGTTATTAAAAAGAAAATTGATTCTAAAAAATGGAATAACTGTAATAATAGGACCTGGAAATAATGGTGGTGATGGTGCAGTAATTGCTAGAGAACTTTTCTTGAAAGGGTATTCTATTAAAATATGGTGCCCATTCGAGCTAAAGAATACATTAACAATTAATCACGTTAAATATCTTACATCTATAGGAGTTTCAAAATTAAAAACCCCTCCTAGTCCAAATAGGAGAGATCTATGGATTGATGCAGTTTTTGGTAACAATCAGAAAAGAAAAGTTGACCATGAATTGATAAGCTTGTTTAATAAAAAATTCGAAAATAGATTAGGAAAAGTAGTAAGCATAGATATTCCAACAGGTTTATGTCCGAATTATGGTAAACCTTTTACCAGAGAGGCAGTAAAAGCAGACATCACTTTAGTTGTTGGATTGCATAAGGTTGGTTTACTACAAGACACCGCTTTACCTTTTGTTGGAGAATTGCATCATGTAGATATTGGATTTACTAGAAATCAATTATCTAAGTATGAAAGGAAGATATTAAAAATTTCCTACAAAGATATAAAAAAAATTCAATTACCTTTCTTACCAAAAAATTCAAGCAAACATGAAAGAGGAAGAACACTATTAATAGCTGGAAGTGCTAAATATCCAGGTGCTGCATATTTAGCACTTAAAGGTGCTGTTTCAAGTGGAGTAGGATTTGTATCTGCAATTCTTCCTGAATCTGTTGCGGAATCTATTTGGCAGGTCTCTCCTGAAATAGTTGTGAAAGCAACTATGAAATCTGATGAAAACGGTAATGCATACTTATATAACGCTTTAAAGAATATCGATATTACTTCTTATGATTCATTAGTTGTTGGACCAGGAATAGGTTTGAATAATGAGGATTGGGAAAAATCAAAAGATTACCTTTTAGGTTTTGAAGGATTATTAATTTTAGATGCAGATGCACTTAATAGAATTTCTGATTCCGAACAAGGACCTAAATTCTTTATTGAAAGAAAGTTCAAGACATGGATCACACCTCATAAAAAAGAATTTGCTAGATTATTTCCAGAAAATAAATTTATTAATAGTGTTGAATTAGCTGTTAATACTGCTAAGGAATTTAATATAAGCATTCTATTTAAGGGAGCAAATAGCGTAATAGCTAACAATAGAGAAGTATGGCAACTTTTTGGTACAGACTCTGATACAGCTAGAGCTGGATTAGGAGATCTATTATCTGGTTTTTTAGCGGGTAGTTCAGCTAAAGATTTATCTGTTTGTAAAGATATAACTACTGAATTATTTGCAAAATACGTTCTTTTACATTCATTTGCTGCTTCAAAGTGTAAAAAAGGCTCGAATGCTTATGAGATAGGTAGAGAATTATCAAAAATTATAAGAAAAATAAAATCGAGACAAATATCTTGAAAAAAACAATTTTAAGCTGTTTTTTATAGTTTTAAACACATAACTACATAAATCTTGCTTGAAATCTGAAGCGCGCATTAAATATTTAGCTTTTTCTGTAAAAGTGTAGGAAAGTTTTAATACCTCATCTGGAGTAAAAAAAATGGTTTCATCAATACCAGCACAAGTTGAACCTCCAAAAAGAAGAGGAAATGACCCTGTAAGTTGGTATTTACAGAATATTGGGAGGGTACCACTTTTAACTCCTGCTGAAGAGATTGAGTTGGGAAACCAAGTTCAGAAGATGATGAAGCTTACTGAGGATGGGAAATTTAGTGAAACAACCAAAGATTTCTCAATCCAACAAAAAAGAACAATTAAAACTGGTAGAAGAGCTAAAGAAAGAATGATGAAAGCTAATCTAAGATTAGTAGTTAGTGTGGCAAAAAAATATCAAGGCAAAGGTTTAGAACTACTTGATTTAGTGCAAGAAGGCTCATTAGGTTTAGAAAGAGCAGTTGAAAAATTTGACCCCACTAGGGGCTATAAGTTTTCTACTTACGCTTTCTGGTGGATACGACAAAGTATGACAAGAGCAATTGCTTGCCAATCAAGGACTATTCGTTTGCCTGTTCATTTAAGTGAGAGATTAGCTTCAATTAGAAAGGTAAGCAGGGACCTAGCACATAAGCTTGGAGCTATGCCAAGTCGGATTGAAATAGCAGAAGCTATGGATATTGATGTAGAAGAATTAGATTCTGTTTTAAGACAAGCTCTATCTACAAGTAGTTTAGATGCACCTGTTAATGGAGATGAAGGGAGAAGCTTTTTAGGAGATTTAATTGCAGATAGCAATAATGAAGAACCTTTAGATCAAGTTGAGCATAAAATGCATCAAGAACAACTTGGAAAGTGGTTAGGTCATTTAAGTGATCAGGAGCAACATGTTCTTAGATTAAGATTTGGGCTTGATGGAAATGAAAGGCATACCTTAGCTGAAATTGGGAGATTACTAGAAGTCTCAAGAGAAAGAGTTAGACAAGTTGAACTTAAGGCATTAAGAAAGTTAAGAAACCTTACTAGAAAATTACCAAGTGGAATTTGAACTAATCTTCCGCCCATATATACTTCGTTAATTCATTTGCTGGAGGTTCCGGTGCATTTATTGCATTTTGTACAGACTCTGAAATATCTGAATCTATCTTTTTATCGATATTCTTAAGCTCTTCCTCGGTGGAAAAATTACCATCTATCATTTGTTTAGCTAACTTTTTAATAGGATCTCTTTTACTCCAGAATTCCTTTTCTTTTTCAGATCTTAATTCATCGGGGTCTGCAAGAGAATGACCTCGAAATCTATAGGTCAAGCATTCTAATAGAGTTGGGCCTTCGCCTTTTCTAGCTCTTTCAATAGCTCTCTGAGCTGCTCCCCTTACGGCCAAAACATCCATTCCATCAACTTCTTCTCCATGCATCCCAAAAGCAGAAGCCTTTCTCCATATCTCGGGATTGCTAGTCGCTCTGTCATGAGCCATGCCTATAGCCCATTTGTTGTTTTCAACAACAAAAATAATTGGTAATTTCCATAATTGAGCCATATTTAAACATTCAAAGAACTGTCCATTATTGCAAGTTCCATCTCCAAAAAATGCTGCTGTCACAGCATCACTGTTAATATCTTTAGCAACTTGTTTTTTATATTTGCTTGAAAAGGCTGCCCCTAATGCAACTGGAATGCCTTCTCCAATAAACGCATAACCGCCTAATAAATGATGTTCTTTTGAGAATAGGTGCATAGAGCCACCACGACCCTTACTGCATCCTGTGGATTTTCCGAAAAGTTCACTCATTACCTCAAAGGATGGAACACCTGCACTTAATGCATGAACATGATCACGGTAGGTACTACAAAACCAATCATGTTTTTTTTTCATTGCACCTATCACTCCTGTACTTATAGCTTCTTGGCCGTTATATAGATGAACGAACCCAAACATTTTTCCTCGGTAGTACATTTCGGCACACTTATCTTCAAATCTTCGACCGAGTGTCATATCTTCATATAAAAATAATCCTGTATCTCGATCTAACTCAGCTTTATTCGAGTCTTGAAGATTAGAAATTCTCTCTACGTGTGTTTCCAAGAAAATACCTTAATGAAGTTTTGATTTGTTAACATTCTAAGCTCCAATGGTCTATTTTCATGATTTTTTTTAATAACTCTGTAAGACCTTATGAAAAAATTTTTTAACTTGATAAAATTTGTCTAAGATTTTTAAATAGGATATTTGTTTGGAAATTCCTTTAGACCACTTTCGTTTAATTGGCGTAAGCCCCTCTGCAACTTCTGAGGAGATATTAAGGGCTTTTCAATTGCGATTGGATAAAACCCCTGATGAAGGATTCACTTATGAGGTTTTAACTCAAAGATCTGAATTACTTCGACAAACCGCAGATTTACTTACAAATTCTGACGATAGAAGGGAATACGAGAATTTGCTACTCAAGGGCTCATCAGGCCTTGAATTCTCCTCTAATAGGGAAGTCGCAGGATTGATTCTTCTTTGGGAATCAGGATCTCCAAAAGAAGCTTTTAAAATCGCTAAAAAAGCACTACAGCCGCCTCAAACTCCTGCTCTTGGAAGTAGTAGGGAAGCTGATCTGACTTTATTAGCAGCATTAACTGCTAGGGATTCTGCAATTGAGGAACAACAGTCAAGATCTTATTCTAATGCCTCGGATTTTTTACAAGAAGGAATACAGATTCTACAAAGGATGGGGAAGCTTGAACAATTAAGGAAAGATCTAGAAGAAGATTTGACTTCCTTATTACCCTATAGAATCCTTGATTTATTAAGTAGAGATTTAAATGATGTTGATTCTCATAAGAAGGGTTTGAATATGTTGGAAAATCTCATAATTAAGAGAGGTGGCTTGGAAGGTAAAAGTAACATTGAATCTACTGACCAACTTAATCAAAGGGAATTCGAAGCCTTTTTTCAACAAATAAAGCCATATCTGACAGTACAAGAGCAAGTTGATTTATTTCTTGAATTGCAGAGGAGAGGTTCTTTAGAAGCAGGATTTTTAGCGTTTTTATCACTTACTGCCATTGGCTTTTCAAGAAGAAAACCTGAAAAATTATATGAAGCTAGAAAAATCTTAACAAAATTAAATTTGCCAGGTCTTGACTCAATGCCTTTAATTGGTTGTTTAGACCTTCTTTTGGCAGATATAGATCAAGCTTCTGCAAGATTCCTCAGTAGCTCTGATGAAAATTTAAGAGATTGGCTGAATAATTATGAAGGAGAAAAATTGGAAGCAGTCTGTATTTTTTGTAAAAACTGGTTAGAAAATGACGTTTTGGTTGGTTATAGGGATATTGAATCAAGTGAAATTGATTTAGATTCTTGGTTTGAAGATAGAGAAATTCAGGAATTTATAGAAAAAATTGAAAAGAAATCAAATAAATTAGTAACTAAACCAAGACTTCAAGTACAACAAAAAATTTCTAATGAATCTTCAA
>QCMD01000022.1 GCA_003214055.1 Prochlorococcus sp. AG-418-K17 | reverse complement strand
TTTTTGAGAATTTTCAATCATTTTTGTAAGAAATTTTTTTTTAAAGGTTGTTACACGCTATTTATATTGCACACAATAACGTCTTTTCATTCGTAGTCTGGTAGAAATACTTAAAAAAATCAATGTTTACGCAGGTCCGCTCAGCAAGCCGCAGAGTATCTCCTGTTGAGGATAACAAACACAAAGTTGTAATAAAAGCAGTTTATGTTGTCCTTGAGCCACAATACCAAAATTCCTTAACGGAAGCTGCAAATTCAATAAATAAGATGAATGGGCCAATAGGTATAGACCTTAGTGGCTATTTAATCGAAGAACTTAGAAATGAAAGTAACTTTGCTGATTTTAAAGAAGATATAGCTAATGCAGATATATTTGTTGCATCCCTAATTTTCATCGAAGATCTTGCTCAAAAAGTTGTTGATGCAGTATCTCCATATAAAGAGAAGCTTAAAGCCTCAATTATTTTTCCCTCTATGCCAGAGGTAATGAGATTAAATAAGTTAGGTTCATTTAGTATGGCCCAACTTGGCCAATCTAAAAGTATTATTGGAGATTTAATAAAAAAGAAAAAAGAATCTGATGGAGCAAGCTTCCAAGACTCAATGTTGAAGTTATTAAATACACTACCCTCAATACTTAAATATCTACCAGTAGAAAAAGCTCAGGATGCTAGGACATTCATTCTAAGTTTTCAGTACTGGTTAGGTGGTACTACTGAGAATTTAAAAAACTTTTTGTTAATGATTTCTGAGAAGTATGCAGTTTCAGAAGACATAAAGGAGCAAATAGAAGAATTCAAAATTCAAGACCCTGAAACATTCCCAGATTTAGGTATTTGGCATCCTCTTGCTCCTTGTATGTTTGAAAGTCTTAAAGAGTATCAAAGTTGGGAGAATAATAGGAAAGACTTAAATCCTAAAGATGACAAAACTCCTACGATTGGATTAGTGCTTCAAAGGAGTCATATAGTTACAGGAGATGATGCGCACTACGTTGCTGTTATTCAAGAATTGGAATACAGAGGTGCGAGGGTACTTCCTATCTTTTGTGGTGGTCTCGATTTTTCTAAACCAGTTAATGAATTCTATTATGATTCTTTAAATAAAGATCAACCTATAGTAGATGGAGTTGTATCTCTAACTGGATTTGCATTGGTTGGTGGGCCAGCAAGACAAGACCATCCTAGAGCTATTGAAGCTCTTAAAAGGCTAAACAGGCCTTACATGGTTGCACTTCCATTAGTCTTTCAAACTACACAAGAATGGGAAGATAGTGATCTAGGTTTACACCCAGTTCAGGTAGCGCTTCAGATTGCAATTCCAGAGCTTGATGGTGCTATTGAACCTATTATTCTCTCAGGTCGTGATGATGCTACAGGTAAGGCGCATACGCTACAAGATAGAGTTGATGTAATCGCTGAAAGAGCAATAAAATGGTCAACTTTACGTGTAAAACAAAGAAAAGATAAAAAATTAGCTATTACAGTATTTAGTTTTCCTCCAGACAAAGGAAATGTTGGTACAGCTGCATACTTGAATGTTTTCGGTTCAATATATAGAGTACTTCTTGAAATGAAATCGAAAGGATATCAAATAGATGAACTTCCAAATAATTCAAAAGAATTAATGGAAAAAGTAATTAACAACGCTGAAGCAATGGATGGTTCCCCTGAGTTAAATATTGCCCATAAGATGTCAGTAAAAGAATACGAAGAGTTCACACCATATTCACAAAGACTTGAAGAGAATTGGGGTAAGCCTCCTGGGAATTTAAATAGTGACGGACAAAATCTTCTTATCTATGGAAAACATTTTGGAAATGTTTTTATTGGTGTTCAACCTACATTCGGTTATGAAGGTGATCCAATGAGATTACTTTACTCAAGAAGTGCTAGTCCTCACCACGGGTTTGCGGCTTATTACACCTATGTAGAAAAAATTTGGGGAGCTGACGCCGTTCTTCATTTTGGAACTCATGGCTCACTTGAATTTATGCCCGGGAAACAGATGGGTATGAGTGAAACATGCTATCCCGATTCTCTCATTGGATCATTGCCTAATTTGTATTACTATGCTGCAAATAATCCTTCTGAAGCAACAATTGCGAAGAGAAGAGGGTATGCATCAACTATAAGTTATCTGACTCCTCCAGCAGAAAATGCAGGACTTTATAAAGGACTTAAAGAACTAAGTGAACTCGTTGGTTCTTATCAACAACTAAGAGAAAATAGTAGAGGCATTCAAATTGTCAATGCAATAGTTGAGACTTCTAAACAATGTAACCTCGACAAAGATGTTGAGCTCCCTTCAAAAGACGTAGAAGTACTCTCAATAGATGAAAGAGATCTATTTGTTGGTAATATCTATAAACAATTGATGGAAATTGAAAGTAGATTATTACCTTGTGGTCTACATACTATTGGAGAAGCACCAACTGCAGAAGAAGCTGTAGCAACACTTGTAAATATTGCCTCTCTAGAAAGAGAACAAGAGGGATTAAGATCTCTACCTGGACTACTTGCAGAATCTATTAGTTTAACTATTGACCAAATTTATGATGGTAATAATAAGGGTGAACTTAAATTTGTAGAGTTAAATGAAAAAATCATAAAGACAGCAAGGGAGTCCATTTTTGCGATGGTCAACTCTTTAAAGATCGTCAATGGCAGAGTTTATTTAGAAAAATCACTGCTTTCCAAAATTTTTGACTTACTTAAAGTATTTGGTCTAAATCTACCTACCCCTTGGCTAAGAGTTTGCAGGTTAAATGGATTTAATGAAATTAACCAGAAGGAATTAAATAAATTATTTGATTACTTACTTTTCTGTTTGGAACAGGTCTGTGCAGACAAAGAAATGGATAGCCTCATTAAAGCATTGGATGGAAATTATGTTTTACCTGGACCAGGTGGAGATCCCATAAGAAATCCAGGTGTTTTACCTAGTGGTAAAAATATTCATGCACTTGATCCACAATCAATTCCAACGACAGCAGCAGTAGCTGCTGCCAAGTCAGTCGTTGACAAATTAATTGATAGACAAAAAGAAGAGCAAGGGACCTGGCCTGAAACAATTGCTTGCGTTTTATGGGGTACTGATAACATCAAAACTTATGGAGAATCACTTGCACAAATCTTATGGTTTGTTGGAGTAAAACCAAAACCAGACTCTGTAGGGAGAATTAACAAATTAGAGTTAATTCCTTTAAAAGAATTAGGTAGACCAAGAATAGATGTAGTAGTCAATTGTTCTGGGGTATTCAGAGATCTATTTATCAATCAAATGGCATTAATTGATCAAGCAGTCAAATTAGCAGCTGAGGCTGATGAACCTTTGGAATCTAATTTTGTAAGAAAACATTCATTAGAACAAGCAGAAAAAGAAGGCACCACTATCAGAGAAGCCTCAGCTAGAGTTTTCTCTAATGCAAGTGGAAGCTACAGTTCAAATGTTAATTTAGCCGTAGAAAATTCAACTTGGGAGGAGGAAAATGAGTTACAAGAAATGTATTTATCACGAAAAACATATGCTTTTAATGCTGATAATCCGGGAGAAATGAATCAAAAAAGAGAGGTATTTGAGTCAGTAATGAAAACAGCAGATGTTACATTTCAAAACCTTGATTCCTCAGAGATTTCATTAACGGATGTAAGCCATTATTTTGATTCAGATCCAACAAAATTAATTAAAACGCTAAGAGATGACGGCAAAGAACCAAGTAGCTACATCGCAGATACTACTACTTCTAATGCCCAGGTTAGAACACTTGGAGAGACTATAAGATTAGACTCAAGAACAAAACTTTTGAATCCTAAGTGGTATGAAGGAATGCTCAAATCTGGTTATGAGGGTGTAAGAGAGCTCTCTAATAGACTTAATTACACACTCGGTTGGAGTGCGACAAGTGGACAAGTAGATAATTTCGTTTATGAAGAAACTAATGAGACATTTATAAATGACGAAGAGATGAGGAAAAGACTAATGGAATTAAACCCCAATAGTTTTAGAAGGATAGTTGGAACATTGCTAGAAGTTAATGGTAGAGGGTATTGGGAAACGTCTGATGAAAATATTGAACAATTAAAAGAACTTTATCAAGAGGTTGAAGATAAGATTGAAGGAGTAAAGGAATGATCTTATTTTCATCCTCTATATATTTTATCTGAAACTTTCAAAATTTGATAATTCAATCCCACATTGTGAACTCTGACCATATGAATATTTAATTGAGAGCACAAACAACTAATTGCAAGAGTTCCTATATCTCTTTCTTTAGGATTAACCTCATTTAAAATTTCTCCAATAAATCTTTTTCTGGAAGCGCCAACCAAAATCGGGAATTTATATTGTTTTAATAGATCTAAATTTTTTAAAACCTGCAAATTTTGGCTTAGATCTTTAGAAAATCCTATTCCTGGATCCCAAATTATATTTTTTCTTGAAATATTTCTTGACTGAGCCTTGATAGTCAAATTTTTAAGAGACAGAATAATTTCTTCTAATACATTGTCATAATTGCTTAGTTGATTCATAGTCAAGCTATCACCTCGACTATGAGTTATTACAAAAGGGCAATTAAACTTTGAAACGACATCCAATATTTCTTCATCTCTTCTTCCGCCAGTTACATCATTTATCCAATTAGCTCCATTTGAAAGAGCCTCATAAGCTACTTCAGAATTAAATGTATCGACAGAAATTATTATATCTGGATATTCAGACCTAATTTTTATTAAATATGGTATTAATCTACTAATTTCATTTTTTGGACCTATTTCCTCTGAACCTGGTCTAGTACTTTGAGCTCCTATATCAATAACATCAACGCCGTTAGATAAAAAATTATTGACTTGATCTAAAACTTTTTCAATAGAATCAAGATCCCCACCATCACTAAATGAATCAGGAGTTAAATTAATAACACCCATTATTGAAGTTTTTTGACCCCAACCCTCAGGCCATTGATTATTATTTATAATTTGCAATTCTTGCAAAACTTTGTGGATCTAATGAAGAGCCACCTACAAGTACACCATCAATATCGCTCATCGACATTATTTCGTCAATATTATTTGGCTTCACAGATCCACCATATTGAATAATTATATCTTCAAAACCTATTAACTCTCTAATCAAAGAACAAATTTTATTTGCATCTTCAGCTTCACATGTCTTACCAGTTCCAATGGCCCAAATTGGCTCATATGCAACTATGAGATTTGAAGGATCTGTATTTTCAAGGCCCTGCTCTACCTGTCTAGTAATAACTCTGACTGCTTCACCTCTCTCTCTTTGTTCTAAAGTCTCGCCTACACAGACAATGGGAGTAAGTCCACAAGACTGAGCAAACTTTGCTCTTTTATTAATTTGTTCATCACTTTCACTAAAATATTTTCTTGGTTCACTATGTCCAACAATTGCATATTTAACACCATGCTCAAGTAACATTTTGGGAGATATTTCAGCTGTAAAAGCTCCTTCTTGCTCCCAATGTATGTTTTGGCTTGAAATATTTAAATAAGCGAAGTCAGTGTAACTTGAGAAGGTTGATATTGCGGTAAAGGGAGGTGCAATGACAATTTTACGATCATCGGGAAGGTCACTTATTAAAGGGAGAAATTGCTCCAAATAAAATTTAGCTTCTGCACAAGTCATGTGCATTTTCCAGTTACCTGCAATTACAGAGTTTCTCAAAATACAATCTCCAAGAAAAATATATTAATATAATTTGTGTTGATTAAGCTAACTATTCAAATATTAATTCATTTTTTAGAAACATAACTTTATCTCCCTTATTTAATTTTCGGCCTCTTCTAATTTCAATATCACCATTAACTTTGACATGACCCAACTTTATAAAATTTTTGGCTTCTCCACCCGAAGATACTAAATTATTCCATTTCAAAAATTGATCTAATTTCATTCTTTTTTTAATCAATAATTATTGATAAAGTAAAATAAACAATAAACGTATAATATCTTGCGATTAATACCTTCAGTCAAACCATACATTAATAAATTCATAAAAGGTTTTCTTTGCATGTTTATTTATGTAGCTTGCTGGCCTCTATTAGCCTCATTAGCAGGTAAGTTAATATCCGCAATTGGATCTGGTGATCTTCAAAAAGTTTCCAACATAATTATTAGTTCTTTAATTGTATTTTTAATTCAAAAAACAGCTCAATTCGGACAGGACATCCTCATAGCAAAACCCTCTTTAGAGATAAGTGAAGTGATGAGGGAGAATTTATTTAGTAAAATTCAAAAAATAAAAATGAATTTTATAGAGAAGATATCTGCAGGTGACATAACATATAGGCTTACAGAAGACGCTGATAGAGTTAGTGAGGTAATTTATAAAACCTTTCAAGATACTGTGCCATGTATTCTTCAATTATTGGCGGTAATAATATATATTATTTATCTTGATTGGTCACTTGCATTATCTACCTTTGTATTAGCTCCCATAATTATTATATCAGTTAATAACTTTGGAAGACGGGTTCTATTTGCATCTGAAAGGAGTCAAGAGTCAACAAGTCAACTAGCAGCTTTAATAGGAGAATCAATAAACGGGATGGCGACTATAAGGGCTTTTGCGGCTGAAGATTGGATTCAAAGAAGATTCAATAAGCGAGTTAGTACTAATAAGAAAGCAAAATATAAAACACTAAAGTTACTCGCCTTTCAACATCCAGTAGTTGGATTTATCGAAGCATTTGGAATATTAGCAATATTAGGATTGGGGGCCGTAAGGATTAATTTAGGACTTTTAAACAGTGAAGAATTTAGTAGCTTTTTTGCTGCAATATTAATGCTTATTGATCCAATAAGCCATATAAGTACAAATTTCAATGAATATAAACAAGCAGAGGCATCACTGAAAAGGTTGAAAATACTATCTTTGGAACCTACTGAAAAAGAATTAACAAATTTAAAAACATTTTCTAAAATTGAAGGAAAAATAGAATTCAGAAATGTAAATTTCGAATATAAAAAAAATAATCAAGTTTTAGATAATATTAATTTAGAAATTTCCAAAGGAAAAGTTACTGCTTTCGTTGGTTCTTCAGGTGCTGGGAAAAGCACAATGATGTCATTAATATTGAATTTCATAACACCAGTAAAAGGTTCAATTTTTATAGATAACAAAAATCTTAATACCTTTAGCACTAAAGACATAAGAACACAAATTGCACTGGTTCAACAACAACCATTTTTATTTTCTGGAAAGATAATAGACATAATAAAGATGGGCAGAAATTTCAGTAAAACAGAAATTATAGAATCAGCAAAAATCGCAAATGCTCACAAATTCATTCAAAAACTACCAAACAAATACGAGACTGAAATTAATGAAAGAGGTTCGAATCTTTCAGGAGGTCAAGTGCAGAGAATAGCAATAGCAAGAGCTATATTAGGAAATCCTTCTATCCTTCTTCTTGATGAAGCTACAAGTGCTTTAGATTCGGAATCAGAAGCTGAAGTACAAGAAGGTTTAAACAGAGCAATGAAAAATAGAACTGTAATCGTAATTGCCCATAGACTAGCCACAACACAAGGAGCAGATAAGATTGTAGTTTTTGACAAAGGGAAAATAAAAGAAATGGGAAATCATATTGAATTAATAAATAAAAAAGGAATTTATAAAGAATTATGTGAAAAGCAATTAATTAAGAAAATATAATTTTATTTTATTTATAAAAGACAATGACTATGAACGATAACTCAACAGAGAAGAGTAATCCCGTATTAACATTCGAAGGAAAGAAGTATATCATTAATGACTTATCTAATGATATCAAGGAAACTATTAAAGGTTTACAAGTTGCAGATGCACAAATAAAGATGTACAAAGATACTTTAAACTTACTATCCGTTAGTAAAACTACATTGGCGAATCAATTAAGGGAAAAACTAAAAAACTTTGACTGATAATTAATAGTTATGAATTTCCTGTAAAGAGAAGGTATCAATCTTTTCTATTCGTAGGGATCTTATCGCTTTAATAGCAGCCTTAGCTCCAGGAATAGTCGTGAATGTTGGAATACAATATTCTAAAGCAGCACGTCTAAGATATGCATCGTCATGAAGAGCTTGCGAGCCTACTGGAGTATTGATGACCAGTTGAATAAGTCCCGAACGAATCAGATCCTCAATATTTGGTCTTCCTTCATGAACTTTTAAAACTACATCAACCTCTATACCTAAATTAGATAAAAATTCGGCAGTACCTTTTGTAGCATTTAATCTAAAGCCTAATATTATTAATTCCCTAGCAATAATCTCAAGATTTTGTTTATCTAAATCATTAGTTGATAAGAACGCAACACCCTTAGATGGAACTCCGTTACCTGCTGCTAGTTCAGACTTTGCATAGGCAAGACCAAAGTCTTTAGCCAACCCCATCACCTCCCCAGTCGAACGCATTTCAGGGCCAAGTAGTGCATCCGATCCAGGAAATCTCTTAAAAGGTAAAACAGCTTCTTTAACTGCTTGATATTTAGGAATAAATTCTTCTGTGAAATTAATATCTTCCAAAGAGGAACCAAGCATTAATTGTGTAGCTAATCTAGCAACTGGTTTGCCTATTGCTTTTGAAACAAAAGGGACTGTCCTGGAAGCTCTTGGATTTGCCTCAAGAATAAATAATTGATTTTCTTTATTATCTAAATTAGTTACAGCAAATTGCAAATTAATTAATCCAACAACATTTAATTTTTTAGCAATTAACTCTGTCCAAACTTTAACAGTTTCTAATGTAGATTCTGAAAGAGAAATTGATGGTAAACAGCATGCAGAATCCCCAGAATGAATTCCAGCAGGTTCAACATGTTCCATAAGACCAGCAATAACGACCGAACCTTTAGGATCGCATAATGCATCTACATCAATCTCAATAGCATTATTCAAGTATTGATCGAGAAGAATTGGATGACCTGGTGAAACTTTTACTGCCTCAGATATATATCTCGATAATGCATCCTCATTATTAACAATTTCCATAGCCCTACCTCCCAAAACATATGAAGGTCTCACAACCAAAGGGAACCCAATAGATTTTGATACTGATAGTGCTTGCTCATGGTTGCGAGCAATACCATTTAGAGGTTGTCTAATATTAAGTTCATCAAGAATTTTAGTAAATTCCTCTCGATCCTCTGCTATATCAATTGAAGATGGTGAAGTCCCAAGGATTTTTGCTCCAGTCTTCAAACCATCTTCAGATTGAAGCCAATTAAATAAGGGTAAAGATAATTTTAATGGTGTTTGCCCACCAAATTGCACGATCAAACCATATGGATTTTCAACTTCGACTATATTTAAAACATCTTCTAAAGTAACAGGCTCAAAATATAAAATATCGCTAGTATCGTAGTCAGTTGAGACAGTTTCAGGATTGCTATTAACCATTATTGTTTTGCAACCATTCGCAGAAGCTTGATAGGATGCGTGACAACAACAGTAATCGAACTCTATTCCTTGACCTATCCTATTAGGACCGCCTCCTAGAATCATAATTTTTCTATCTTTATTATCATTTACAGCTAATATTTCATTATCAAATATCTGATTATCAGAATCTAAAAATGACTGTTCATAGGTTGAATAATGATAGGGAGTGGAAGATGAGAATTCAGCAGAACAAGTATCAACTGTTTTATAAATTGGAAAAACATTCAAATCTTTTCTATATTTTCTGACCTCAAAAAATCTTGAATCAGTTAAATTAGCAATCTGTTGATCGGAAAAGCCTATTTGCTTTGCATTTAACATTAAATCTCTATCAAGATCAAAAAGATTCTTATTCTTTAAAAAATTTTCTTCAAAATTAAAAATATTTCGTAGTTTTTCAAGAAACCACGAGTCTATATTGGTTACATTGTTTAAATAATCATTAGTTTTACCAAGCTGCATTGCTTTTTTGATTAAAAGTATCCTTTCAGCTGTTGGAATTCTCAAACTATTTTGTAAATCGCTTTCGTTGATAAATTCATCGAAAGAATCACATTCCCATCCAAAAATACCTATTTCAAGAGATCTCAATGCTTTCTGAAAGGATTCCTCAAAAGAACGTCCGATTGCCATTGACTCTCCAACTGATTTCATCGCTGTACTGAGTGTATTAGAGGAACCTTTAAACTTCTCAAATGCAAACCTAGGAACTTTAGTAACGACATAATCAATTGAAGGTTCGAAACACGCAGGTGTTTTTTTTGTAATATCGTTAACTATCTCGTCAAGTGTAAAACCTACTGATAATAAAGCAGCAATTTTTGCTATGGGGAATCCTGTAGCTTTACTGGCTAAAGCTGATGATCTACTAACACGGGGATTCATTTCAATAACTATTACTTCTCCATCATCAGGATTAATGGCAAATTGAATGTTACTTCCTCCGGTTTCTACACCAACTTCTCTTATAATTTTTAAAGAAAGATCCCTTAGTCTTTGATATTCCTTATCAGTTAATGTTTGAGCAGGTGCAACAGTAATTGAATCTCCAGTATGAACACCCATAGGGTCCAAGTTTTCTATGCTACAAACAATAACAACATTATCCGCAGTATCTCGCATAACCTCTAATTCAAACTCCTTCCAACCAATAAGAGACTTCTCAATTAATATTTGATTACTAGGACTTTCATCTATACCAGTTTTGCAGAGTTCAATAAATTCCTCAAGATTATATGCGATTCCTCCGCCAACTCCTCCAAGAGTAAATGCTGGTCTTATTATCAAAGGATAAGAATTTATTTTATTAGAAACTTCTTTAGCTTCTGTCAAATTAGAGGCAATTCCGGATGGGCATACATTAACGTTTATATTTTGCATGGAATCTTTGAATAGCTTTCTATCTTCCGCTTTATTTATAGCTTTTAAATTAGCACCTATTAATTCAACATTATTTTTTGTCAAAAAATCATCTTCAGATAATTTTACAGCCAGATTTAGAGCAGTTTGTCCTCCCATCGTTGGGAGGATTGCATCTGGCTTTTCTTTTAAAATAATTTGAGATACAATTTCAGGAGTTAGAGGCTCAATATATGTTTTGTTTGCAATATCAGGATCAGTCATTATTGATGCAGGATTAGAGTTAATCAAAATAATTTCATAACCTACTTTTCTCAAAGCCTTACATGCTTGTGTACCAGAATAATCAAATTCACATGCTTGACCTATAACAATAGGACCTGAACCTAGGATAAGGATTCTTTTAAGATCACCTCTTTGAGGCATAATTAGAAAATTTCATTTATTTCATGCTACTTATAAATTATCAGATGTTAATCAAGTTACTTGAAAAGCAACATTTGTTTCTATAGTATTGAAAGAAAATAATTTTTTATGAGTGAACTTCAGCGACTTAAAAGTTTGTTGCCTCCTGAAAATGAAAGCTGGGTATTTATTGAAGCTGCTGCGGCTATAGATCCTCCATTAATAACTCTAGAAGAAATTGGTCGTGATGAAGTTGAAATTCAAATAGATTTGGAAAATTGGGAAGATTTTGCAATTGATCATCGAAATTTGTTGTTTTGGCACGAAGTAGGAAAAATACAAAACGATACAATACCAAGGGATGGATGGGAGATGGCAGCTCTTGCTATAGGTTTAGGAGGGGCAATTGGTGAATTATGGGTACAAGACGGATTACTTCTACTTCTAGCTCTTGGATTATCAGGTTTCGCGGGTTATAGATTATATATAAAAAATAACTCTGAAAAGAAGCTTCAAGACGCGATTTTTGCTGATGAAAGAGCTATAGATTTGGCTTGTAGATTTGGTTATAGTGTTCCAAATGCCTATAAAAGTCTTGGAGGAGCACTAAAAGAATTAATTGAAAAAACTAGAAAAAAGAAAAAAAGAAGTTTTTTTGAAGACAGGCTAGATGCATTAAGAAAAAGTGCCGAAAAAGCAAGAGCAGAGTTATCTCAACAAGAAGGTTCTGAAAAGTCAGTTTCAAGTGAAAATGTTTATGGACAATAAACAGCTAGTTTTATTGGCTGCTAAAGCATGTGATGACAAAAAAGCTAAAGATATTAAATTAATTAAAATTGAAAAGGTCTCATTTATTAGTGAATGGATACTAATTGCAGAAGGTTTATCAGATGTACAAGTTAGATCAATAAGTAATTCTGTAGAGGGAGAATTAAGAGAGAAAGCAAAAATAGAACCTATTAGAAAAGAAGGAATTAATGAAGCTAAATGGGCTTTACTCGATTATGGTGATCTAATAGTAAATATATTCCAACCTGATATAAGAAAATTTTATGACCTTGAATCATTCTGGAGTAATGGAGAAAATTTAAAATTTCCTTAATTGATTTTTATGAAAGAATCCAAATGTCCAGTTCCCAAAGAACAACAACCAACAAACGAATTTATTGAATTATCGAAATCTAGGGTTTTCTCGTGGCCAAAATCAAAGAGAAAATTAGTAATAATCCTTATCAAATTTTGGTTAGCTACATTTATTTTATTTCTTATAATCTCATCAGGAAGTGTATATTTTAAAACTTCAATTTATAGATATACATTAATAAGCCTTTTTAGTAGTTTATGTGTACCTTTTCTTTTATCTATAAGATTATATCTTGGATGGAATCATGTTTTTAAGAGATTAATGTCTGAGAAGGTTGAGTATGAAGAATCAGGTTGGTATGATGGCCAAATATGGATTAAACCATTAAATTTAAAAGAAAAAGAATCACTCATAGCATCTATTGAAGTAAAACCAATTTTAAAAAATTTGATTCAAATATTCAGTATTATTCTTATCCTAGCTTTATCTGGATTTTTATTATTCCAATATAAATATATTTAAATGAGTTCCAACTTCAAAAATCTTTACACTTCTAATAATCCTCCAATTCAAGCCAAATTAATAAGAGGCCTAAATATTGAATCAATCCATAAAATTCATGCAGTTATTTGCGATAAAAAAGGTAGAGTTTTGATGTGCGCAGGAAATCCAGAATATAAAAGTTTTATAAGGTCAGCATTAAAACCATTTCAAGCTATACCTTTTGTGAGTAGCGGAACTGCATCAAAAATAAATAATTCTTCAAAATCAATTGCAATATCGTGTGGATCTCATAGTGGATCTAAAATTCACATCAGAGAAGCATTTAAAATATTGTGGGAATATGATATCGACATAAATAATTTAAAATGCCCAAAAATAACTACTAGTTCGCTACAGCATAATTGCTCTGGGAAACATGCTGCATTCCTTGCAACATGTAAAAAATTAAATTGGCCCATAGATAGTTACTTAAAAACAGATCACCCTCTTCAAATAGAAATTATCAGAATTATTTCCGAATTACTTGAAATTCCATTGAGTAGCATACGGCCTGAACGTGATGACTGTGGGGCACCAACTCTTTATTTAAAGTTAATTCAAATGGCTAAGCTTTATTCATTACTGGGTAGTTCAGATAATGCAGAATTAGAACAAATCAGCCGAGCAATTACCTCTAATCCAATTATGATTAGCGATCACAATAAATTTGATACAGAGGTAATTAAAGCCTCTCACGGAAAAGTTATAAGCAAGGGTGGTGCAGAAGGTATACAGTGTATGTGCAAAGTTAATGAAGGAATTGGAATAGCTTTAAAAGTGGAAGATGGATCAAAAAGAGCTAAACATGCAGCAAGTCTTCATCTATTAAAACAACTAGATTGGATATCTGAATTAAGAATTCAAGACATTACAGACACTATATTAAAATTCCCTGAAAGTGTTCGAATGGAAGTAAAAGGTCAATTAAATTTCCAAGAATCATAAAGAAGAAGGGAAAAAGCTACCTTTCAGATGTATGCTATGTATGTGACGCGGGGTAGAGCAGTCTGGTAGCTCGTCGGGCTCATAACCCGAAGGTCGGAAGTTCAAATCTCCCCCCCGCCACCACTTAAAAGTGGATTTTGTGCTGATCTTTTTTATTTAACTATAAAAAATACTTTAATTTTTTATAAGTTCGAAGTATCCATTTTTATTTAAAAGATATTTATCGTACCAAAGATTTAAAAGATTATTTATTCCTATTTCGCTCATAATATTCGAGTGAGATGTTTTATAGTCAGATAATGCAAGTAATAAATATGGAAATATAAGATCTGATACTCCTTTTGGTAGTTTTTTTAGAGGCAATCCATGGGCTTTATCCCACAAAACCTGCATATCCGTTGAGAACAAAGAACTCCAGTAATTGAAGTTACAATAAAGTTTTTCTGGCGGTAGTAAATTTAAAGATAAGATAGGAGTGGATGAATACATGAAAGCTAAATATTTAAAAATAGAATCTTAAAAGTAAAAAATTTTTTAAAGATGTATTTAAGCTAAGATTGATTGTTGTTCGATAATACAATTACTCCATAAACGAAGGATTATATTTTCAATGTATCGCACAGTGAAGAACTTATCAACACTTATTTTATTTCTCGTATTTGCTTATCATGTCATGAAATTTTATGAATAACATAAATTTATTATAGGTTTCCAAATCAACAGTACTCTCTTTATTTTGATTTTTATAGGAATTGCTAAGTTTAAAGAATTCCCCCTTCTCAACAAATGTTTTATCTTCAATATAATTTTTTTTTATAAAGTTAAAAAGATAATTATTTTCTGATTCAGTGTCAATTTTATTTTCTGAATTTATATTAAATATCCCTCTTTTTAAAAGAGCTTCTTCTACCAAAATATTTACAATTTTTGAGTTACTTAAATTATTTTCGAAACTTAATTGATCTATAATATTCATCACATCTTCTCTTGGTATAAAACCAACTCTTTTTTTCTTTGTAGGCATCTATAAAAAAGTTTTAGTTC
>QCMD01000021.1 GCA_003214055.1 Prochlorococcus sp. AG-418-K17 | reverse complement strand
CAGAGTTGCAACACAAGCATCAGCAACTTGTAAATGTCTTACTAAAAGTTCATGTTCGATAGCAGAATCAAAAATTATTCCAATTTTCTGTTTTTTTACACTTCTAAGACCAATTTCTCCTTTTGCAAATCGATCTAAACTATAACCCTCTACATAAAAAATATTATTATCTTTTTCTGATAGAACACCTCCATTCATAACATTTGGATGAGTGATTAAACAACCACTAGCAGATGCTAATAGTTTTGCTGTAGGAAGTGCATCGCCTGCAAATCCACCAATTTCGCAACCAATTCCAGTTGGGACAATAAATATAGTAGGGGAAACTTCCATTACCAAAAATATCTCATTATTGATTTTTTCAATCTGCTAAAACAGCAAAAATAGTAAGTTTCTTTGTATTATAAGCATCTCCAGAATTTTGGATATCAACAATTGACCAACGAATTACATCTCCATTTTCCATCAATTTATCCATTACATATTTTCGTAAATCTATAACTTCTATTGAAACTGGCCAATCTAGACAAAAATCAATCTGTCTTAATTTCATTTTTGATATTTACCAAACTGATCGTTGTATAGATTATTTTCAACTTGATCACCAATAACAATATGCAAATCTGACTCTGGATATGCAACACACAAAAGAGCAAAACCTTTCTCCCTTAAATCATCATTTAATCCCATAGCATCTTCTTGCTCAACAGATCCTTCTAATATCATGGCTGCGCAACTTGTACAAACGCCTGAACAACAACTATTTGGTAAATCTATTCCATTCATTTTTGCTGCTGAAATCACATCTTGATCTCCAGGGCATAAAAAACTTAAAGTTTTTTGCTCAAATTGAACCTTGATATTGTATTCAGGCATATTTTAAATCTGTTCGCTAAACTGCTGAACCACCTACGACTTCTAATATTTCTTGTGTAATAGCAGCTTGTCTAGCTTTGTTATAGGTTAAATTCAAGCTACTTGCTAGTTCTTTGGCATTATCACTCGCATTATTCATGGCAGTCATTCTGCATGCAAGTTCTGAAGCTGCCGACTCTTGAAGAGCTCTGAGTACCTGATTTTGTAAATATAGCGGTAATAAGGAATCTAATAATTGATCTGGACTTTGTTCAAAGACAATATCTGAAGGTAACTTCTCAGAATCACTTTTTTCAATATTTGATTTTTCAACAAGTAACTTGCTATCTTTAGTAGTTAACCTAAAAATTTCATCATTTTCTTCTGCAATACCTTGAGGGTCTAGTGGCAACAATGTTTGAACAACAGGAGCACAACTAACTAGAGTGATAAATTTCGTATAGATAATTTCTACCCTATCAGAATTTTCTGAAAGAAATTCAGCTAAAATTTCATTTGTAACTCCCTCAGAGTCCTTGACTGTAGGAACCTGTTCTAGTTCTTTGAATGTACTTTTAATTACATACTTATCCTTTCTATTTTGAAAATAACCAATGGCTTTCTTCCCTACCAAAATCAAATTTGGTTGATACCCCTGTTTGACTAGTTCTGCGTATCTTATTTCAACCTTTTTTATTATATTTGTGTTATACCCACCACATAAACCTCTATCTGCAGTTATGCAAACCAAAGTAATAGTTTTCACAACTCTCTTGGATAATAGAGGAGAGTCGACAGCCTCAAACTGTACTCTAGATTGAATATTTTCTAAGACTCGAGCAAGTTTATCTGCAAAAGGCCTACTCTTAAGAACTTGATCTTGAGCTCTCCTTACTTTAGCAGCTGCAACAAGTCTCATCGCCTCCGTTATTTTTCTTGTATTTTTAACGGAAACGATTCGATCTCTAATCTCTTTAAGATTTGCCATGGTATCTCCTTAAAATAAATTTAAACTGTGGCAAGCATTGATGATTTAACTTCGTTTATCACCTCTTTTAGTGTTGATTCTAATCCATCATTTAATTTCTTTTCTTTAAGAATCTCTTCTATAAATTCAGATTTATTTAACTTTAAGTATTCCCTTAGTTCAGTAGCAAATTTAGTAACATCTTCAACAGGTACTTCATCAATAAGACCTTTAACTCCTGCATATACAACTGCGACTTGTTCTGCAAGATTTAGTGGAGAGAATTGTGGTTGCTTCAATAACTCTCTTAATCTTTTACCTCTTTCAAGTTGTTGCTGAGTTGCTTCATCAAGATCAGATGCAAATTGAGAAAAAGCAGCAAGTTCATCAAACTGTGCGAGTTCTAGTTTTAGAGTTCCAGCAATTTTTTTAATTGCTTTTGTCTGAGCAGCTCCTCCAACACGGCTTACAGAAATACCAACATTAATAGCAGGTCTTAATCCTGAGTTAAATAAATCTGCACTCAAGAATATTTGTCCATCCGTAATTGAAATAACATTAGTTGGAATGTAAGCTGAAACGTCCCCCGCCTGAGTTTCAATAATTGGAAGAGCTGTCATAGAACCACCTCCCATAGAATCGGAAAGCTTAGCTGCTCTTTCTAATAATCTACTGTGCAAGTAGAATACATCTCCTGGATAAGCTTCTCTTCCTGGTGGTCTTTTTAAAAGAAGAGACATTTGTCTATAAGCTTGAGCTTGTTTTGTTAAGTCATCATAAATAACAAGTGTTGCTTTACCCTGATACATAAAATGTTCAGCAATAGCTGCACCGGTATAAGGGGCTAAGTACTGTAAAGCGGCAGGTTCTGAAGCACCTGCACTAACTACAACTGTATAATCTAGGGCTCCTCTCTCTCTTAAGACCTCTACAATATTTGCTACTGATGCTGACTTCTGACCAATAGCAACGTAAACACAAACTACGTCTTGACCTTTTTGGTTGATTATTGTGTCAATCGCAATTGCAGATTTTCCAGTTTGTCTATCACCAATTATTAATTCTCTTTGACCTCTGCCCACGGGAATCATTGCATCAATAGATGTAATACCTGTTTGCATTGGTTCATGTACTGATCTTCTCTTGATTATTCCAGGAGCCATTTCTTCAATCAGTCTAGTATCACTTGTTGGTATTTCACCCTTACCATCAATTGGTTGTCCTAAAGGATTTACAACTCTTCCCTGCATTGCCTCACCAACAGGAACAGAAGCAATTTTACCAGTAGATTTAACGTTACTTCCTTCTTGGACCCCAAGTGCTTCGCCCATCAAAACGGCTCCCACATTATCATCTTCAAGGTTTAAAGCTATACCTTCAGTACCATCCTCAAATTCCAATAATTCACCAGCCATGACCTGATCTAAGCCATATATTCTCGCAATGCCGTCACCTATTTGCAGAACAGTTCCTACATTGCTAACACTTACGGATTGGTCATAATCAGTTATTTGTTGTTTTAAAATTGAACTGATTTCATCAGGGCGTATAGATACCATGGATTTAAGAATTTAAGGTTGATTTAAAAGTTACTTGGAAAGTGATAAACCAAGTTTTCTAATTTGTGAAGCAAGGGAAGCATCAATTACTTTTGATCCTACACTGGCGACGAAACCACCAATAAGAGATGGGTCGATTTTAGTTACAAGTTCTAATCTTTCTGTTCCAGCAATATCGATGATCTTTTTGGTAATTAAACCTTTTTGATCATCACTAAGCTCGACTGCAGAAGTAACAGTTGCTAAAGCAATATTACTATTTTCTCGGTAAATCTCTAAAAATCTATCAAGAATAGAAGTAAGAATTCCGATTCTTTGTCTATCCGCTAATAATTTTAAGAAATTCAGTAAGGAGGAATTAACCTTATTCGAAAAAATTTCAATAATGATTTTCTTTTTAGCATCTTTCTCTAAAACTGGAGAGGATAGTGCCTTCTCCAATTCAGGGGAATCATTTACTATTTCCAAAAGTTTTTTAACTTCAGAAACCATTTCTTCAGTTTGCGAATTTTCATTCACAACTTGAAGTAATGCCTCTGCATATGGTGTAGTAACTGAATTTAAAAGTGGCATTAGTTGACCTCAATATTGTTAATTGATTGAGTTACCAAATTTTCTTGTGTTGTTTTATCAAGTCGATTTGGTAGAGAATCTAAAGCTTTCTTAATTGCCAGTTCAACAGCTTCTTTTCGAAGTTGAGAAATTGCTCTGGATGCTTCGGTGCTCTCATCAGAGATTGCACTTTGTTTAATTCGTGCCATCTCTTCTATTGCTTTTTTCTCACTTTCCATTCTGATTGATTCAGATCTTTTGAGAGAATCTGCTTTGATTTGAGAAGCTTTTTCTTCTGCTGAAGATAAGTCTTTCTTTGCCTTATCTAAAGCTTTAGTTGCATTGAGGAGTCGATCTTCAGCATCTTTTAATTCAAGAAGTATTCCCTCTCTCCTTTTTTGAAGCATTTTACCTAGGAAACCAGGCAAAAATTTATAAAGGCCGAAAACCACTACAGCCCAATTAAGGATATTAGTTTCGAATAAATTGAAGTTCAATCCAAAACCTTCTGTAGCTAAAAGAGTTAAATTCATTTTTCTAGAATCAATCTATTAACAATAAGTTCGCTTAAATCATCAGCCTGTTTAGAAAGTTGATCACGAGCTACAGAAGTCTGACTTTCAATTTCTAGCCTTGCTTTTTCTTTTGAAGCATTTGCTTCATTGTTAGCAAGTTCTAATGCTTCTTTATAAAGCTTTTCAGACTCAGCCTCAGCTTCGCTCACAATTCTTTGAGCTTCTGTTCTAGCACTTTGAAGCTGAGTTAATAAATCAGCTTCTAATTTTTTCACCTCCGAAAGTTTATTTTTGGCCTCAATAATATTATTACTTACAAACTTTTCTCTTTTTTCAACAACTTTGCCAACAGGCTTAAAAAAGAGAGAATTTAATATGTAAGTAAGAGCAACTACTTGTATCGCCATTAGTGGCAAAGTGGCATTAATATCAAATAATCCACCTTCTGTAGCACCAAATAAATTAAAGGCCAACATATGATTCAGTTGAAGTTAAAAAATTAAATTTAAATATTGCTAATAAATATTTAGAAGCAATATTAACTTTTAGGAAAAAGGATTCGCAAAAAGTAGTACCAAAGCCACAACTAATCCGTAAATTGTTAATGACTCCATAAAAGCGAAAGATAAAAGAAGAGTTCCTCTGATTTTACCTTCAGCTTCTGGTTGACGGGCTATACCCTCAACAGCACCCTGAGCAGCGTTACCTTGTCCCAGACCTGGGCCAATAGCACCTAGACCAACTGCTAAGCCAGCAGCTACAACTGATGCAGCGGAAGTAATCGAATCCATAATTTTGAAATAAAGAGCTTAATACTTTGATAAATCTTTTTTGTCATACACGCTTGGACATCCTTTAAGTTAAGAATGGGTCTGATATTTTCAGACCTACGCGATTAGATATTTTGCCAGATTACAGACCGTTTGTAAAAGGATCTGAATGTAATAGAAGATAGCTAATGATGTTCTTCAACAGCTTCTCCAATGTAGTAGGCAGCTAGAGTTGCGAAAATTAATGCCTGAATAGCACTAGTAAACAATCCTAGAAACATAACAGGTATTGGTAGTATTAGTGGAACTAAAAAGACTAAAACACCAACTACAAGTTCATCAGCCAAAATATTTCCAAATAACCTGAAAGAAAGTGATAAAGGTTTGGTAAAGTCTTCTAGTATTTTAAAAGGAAGCATAATAGGAGTTGGATGAACATAGTATTCGAAGTATCTCCAACCTTTATTGCTTAAACCGGCATAGAAATAAGAAAGTGAAACCAATAGAGCCAAGGCAATTGTTGTATTGATATCTGCAGTAGGTGCTCCCAACTCTCCACTTGGTAACTTAATCAATCTCCAAGGAATTAAAGCTCCACCCCAATTACTAACAAAGACGAATAAAAATAGAGTCCCTATGAATGGCATCCAATCTCTGTAAACTTTTTCACCAATTTGAGTCCTGGCAAGATCTCTTATGTAATCCCAGAGAAACTCAAGCAAGTTTTGAAGACCTTTAGGATCATTTTCCATTTTTTTAGTTCCTAAAGAGATAAAAACTAATAACGCTCCTAATAAAATCCAAGATGTCAAAAATACCTGTCCATGAAGTCTGATGTTTCCAATTTGCCAATAGAGATGTTGACCAACTTCTAATGCTGCAAAATTTGTTAGCAAGGAATTAAAGAACATTTGATTTGAATAAAAGATTAGTAAACTTTTGAGTAATAAAATTTACTTAAGACGTAAAAAATAAAGAATGAGTGAAGGTTTATAAATAAAAAAACCTATCATTGCAGGTAAAATATCCAAAGATCCTAGCTTGCTCGCAAAAATAAAGAGGCAAACTGGAACTAATAGTTGCAATTTTGATACACCTGATGATTCTTTACCAAGTTTTCCCACACTTTTAGCAAGCAAACGTAAGTAAAAAATACCGGCAATTGCACCTATAAAAATACTAAAACCAAAAATAAATCCGAAAAAAATTCCAGTTATTGATGCTATTAAAACAGAAACAATAAAGGTAATTCCAAAAATTGTTAATTGCAATTTTGTATATTCATCATTTTGAGAAAGCAAATTAACTATTTGATTGGCAATGCCAAATTTACTTTCTTTGATGATCGAATTATCGGGGGATTGAGAAAATTGAACATTTTCATTAGAAGGATGCTCAAGTTTTTTTCTATTAGAGTCCACTGATGTGAACATAGTTTAGAACCCCCTCTGTATGGTTTGAAGTAAGTATATAAACCCAGGGAATCTATCACGGAGAGGTGCCTTTTAGCTAGTTTTTTTCTATAAAAAATTAATTCTTAAAATTTATGATGAATCTAAAGACCATTTTTTTACTTTATTCTTAATGAATAAATATCATGAATAGACATCTTTATTAGTCAATTTACGCTTCAAAACGTTGATAAAAGACTTGGCAAAGTCTCAATTTAACGTCTCAATAGTAAATATACAGCAAAAGAATTGGATATCAGTCAAGAAAAAATTAAATATAGGAGAATTTCTAAAAGAAAAAAACTTTTTAGTTGGGAATACAATAAGTATCAAGGCATTTCAAAAGAATCTATAGTTCCCTTACCTTGGGAAATATGGCCTTATGAGGCGAAAATTCTCATAACCCTTGTTGGAATTTGGTCAATTTTAGGACTATTAATCTTAGGATCATCAAGTTGGTGGGTTGCTAGTAGAGAGATGGGAAATTGGGCTTACTTTTTAAAAAAACAAATTATTTGGACAATTCCAGGTTTTTGCATATTTTATTTTGTTCTAAATACAAAAATTAGAAACCTTTTAAAATATTCAAGGGTTATTTTTTATTTTTTATTTTTTTTGATTCTTCTTACAAATATTACCGGAATCACAGTAAATGGATCTTCAAGATGGCTTGTGATAGGAAATTTACGGCTTCAACCTTCTGAATTAATTAAACCTTTTTTAATTCTTGAGGCTTCTAACCTCTTTGCACATTGGAATCTTATTAAAAACGATAAAAAATTAATTTCAATAATATCCTTTGTATTATTAATTTTATTAATACTTAAGCAGCCCAATTTAAGTACTGCATCATTAACAGGAATTCTTCTTTGGATTATGGGTTTATGTGGGGGTATAAAGATTAGTTCTCTTTGCTCCTTTGCATCACTAGGATTTATTACTGGATGTATTAGTATCCTCAATAACGAATATCAAAAACTTAGAGTTATCTCATTTATTGATCCTTGGAAAGATCAGCAAAACTCTGGTTTTCAACTGGTTCAGAGTTTACTAGCCATAGGTTCAGGTGGTCTATTTGGGCAGGGTTTTGGGCTCTCCATACAAAAATTGCAATACTTACCATTTATGTACACAGATTTTATTTTCGCCATTTTTGCGGAAGAATTTGGTTTATTAGGATGTACTTTATTCTTAGGATTTTTAGTGGTTTTCTCATATATCAGTTTAAGAATAGCCCTTAAGTGCCGGAATAACTATACAAAATTAGTTGCTATTGGATGTGGTGTATTGTTATCAGGCCAATCGATAATGCATATTGCTGTAGCAACAGGTTCAATGCCTACTACAGGTTTACCATTACCTTTTATTAGTTATGGAGGAAATTCATTAATAGCATCTTTCTTTATTGCGGGAATGTTATTGAGATGTTCATTAGAGTCAACAGGATTCATAGGTATTATTAGTGCACGAAAGACTCTTAATTAGTTAGAATTCAAGAGATCAAGGACAAGTTATCGAATCATTTAATTTAGTTATTTCAGAATTATCTCAAAAGGGTAATCTGCTTATGGAGAATGGTCTTAATAATCCTGGCCCATTTACTATATTTTTGGTTTTCAGCGCAGGACTTTTAACTAGTCTTGGACCATGTTCATTATCTTTACTACCAATCACTATTGCTTATATAGGAGGAACAGAGAAAAATAAATTTAAACTTATTAGTTTTTCAGGAGGAGTCGTTTTTTCACTCGTTGCGCTTGGAGCAGCAAGTGGATTCTTAGGTAAAATATATGGGCAAATCCCATCTTATTCCACTTCGTTCGTTGCCTTGATAGCAATAATAATGGGTTTAAATTTACTAGGGATTCTAAAGTTTCAGTTCCCGAATGGACCTGATATAAAAATCATTGAAGATAAAATACCAACATTTATAGCACCTTTTGCGATAGGTACTACTTTTGGACTAGCTTCTTCGCCTTGCATTACTCCAGTTTTAGCAACTCTTCTGGCTTGGGTATCGCAAGCTAAAAACCCGACAATATCTATTATTTTTTTATTTTTCTTTGGGATAGGCCAAGTAACCCCATTAATTGTTGCAGGAGCTACGGCAGAAAACTTAAAACAATTTTTAGAGCTTAGAAAATTTAGTCAAATAATTCCCACCTTAAGTGGGATATTTTTAGTTTCCCTAGGGTTATTAAATTTATTTTCAAATTGGATTTAAATGATTATTTTTAAGAATCTAATTTTAAAAATATCAAGTTTAAGATTTGCCATATCATTGATAATCTTCATAGCTATTTCAAGTGGCATAGGTACTTTTATACCTCAAGATAATAATCATAAATTCTACATTGATAATTTCAATAGTGCTCCCATTTTTGGATTTCTAGATGGAGAAAAAGTCTTAAAACTTCAATTGGATCATATATATACAAGCTTTTGGTTTTTATTTACATTAATTCTTCTTTGTATTTCTCTAGCTGCTTGTAGTTTCAGAAGGCAAATCCCTTCATTAAAAGCTTCATTAAAATGGATTGAATACAAAAGCGAAAAAAAATTTAGTAAATTGCAACTAACTACAAGTCACCCAATCAATCAAAATGGAGACCATATATCAAAAGTAGATTTATTACTTAAAAAAAAAGGATGGAAAACACATAAATTTAAAAGTCATATTTCTGCAAGAAGGGGTTTAATTGGAAAAATCGGACCTTTAGTTGTACATATCGGATTAATAGTCTTACTTATAGGTTCAGCATATGGAAGTTTTACAAGTCATTCAAAAGAACAATATTTACTGCCTGGAGAAAGTTTGGATATTTTTAATGAGAGCACAAACTCAAAAGCCAATGTAAAGTTAGTCGATTTTTCCATAGAACGAGAAAGTGATGGAGTACCCAAACAATTTATTTCAAAATTAAATTTTTCTTCTGAAGATCTTAATTTAAATGAGATAAAGACCGCCAAAG
Source organism: Prochlorococcus sp. AG-418-K17 (assembly GCA_003214055.1). GTDB lineage: Bacteria > Cyanobacteriota > Cyanobacteriia > PCC-6307 > Cyanobiaceae > Prochlorococcus_A. The sequence goes on along the minus strand of QCMD01000021.1, from coordinate 6,215 downwards.
TTAATAAACCAATAAGATTTAAAGGATTAACTATTTATCAAGCTGATTGGGCAATATCAAATATTGTTTTAGAAATAGATAATATCCTTTATCAATTACAATTAAAAGAGATTCCCGAAATCGGTAATCAAGTTTGGGGAGTTTTAATTGAATTAGGATCGGAGACAAAAAAAAATTTTCTTTTAACAATAGATAATGAGAATGGTCCACTTCAAATTTCAAATATAGAAAATTTTTCCGGGAATAATCTCTATATCAATGACAATCCTTTAGAAGTAAATTCTTCAAAAGTATCTCTAAAAAAAATAATTCCCAGCAGTGGATTAATAATTAAAAATGATCCATCTATACCATTTATTTATTTTTCTTTTATTTTAATAATTTTTGGAACAATAATAAGTCTTATACCAACTAACCAATTATGGATTCTTGTAAATCAAGAATCAAAAAGGTTATCCATTGGAGGCCTTAGCAATAAAAATCTAGTTGGTTTTAAAAAAGAATTTTTTAAAATATCAGAAGAAATAAAAAATTTTTAATTTTTTTTCTGTCCACTAAAAATATCTAACTGCATAGAAACATTCCCTCTGGGGTTGAATGCAGCATTTAAATGTATCCAGTGAGGTGAGCCTTCATTCACTAAATCATCCATAATTCTATTAACAACTTCCTCATGTGATATTTTTATATCTCTAAAATTATTAATATAAAGCTTTAAAGACTTCAACTCATAGACTTTCAAATTAGGTTGATAAATAATATTTAGCTTTGCAAAATCTGGATACCCAGAAAAGGGGCACTTACATGTAAATTCAGGTAACTGGATAGAAATTTCATAAATTCTCTTCTTATTCGGATTCTCGAAACAAATTATTTTTGAATCTTCAATAATTCTTTCACCATAAAGTGGCCTTTGCGTCGAATCATCTAATTTAACTGTACTCATTTTTAGTAGAACTTATTTACTAAACTATATAAAAAGATCAAAATCTGCAAAAATATCAACAAGCTTAAGTATTACAATTGAATAAGTCAAAGCTGTTAAATCTTATTTTTGTATCAATTGCAACATTCATAGTGTCGGTTAAAAGGGTTATATGTGTTTAATTAAATGAAAAATTAATGGACATTTGTTTGATAACTATCGATAACAATTTAAATAAATCCCTTCAACCAAAAAGCGCAATTGGAATGTTATGGCTTCAAACACACTTTGAGAATGATCAGTGGGAAGAGTTGTCGAATAGCACAGTAATAATTTCTGAAGAAAATTCCCAATTATTAATTGAAGACGCCACGAATGCAGGTCTTAATATTAAATGTTTTTCTGATATTTCAATGTTGGATGTTTTCCCAAAAAACAATTAAAATAAGAATATTCAATCTTTAATCATGAAGAAAATTGAAGCAATCATACGTCCATTTAAGCTGGAGGATGTAAAAATTGCATTAGTAAACTCTGGTATTGTTGGAATGACAGTTAGTGAAGTCAGAGGTTTTGGAAGGCAAAAAGGACAAGTTGAGAGATATAGAGGTTCCGAATTCACTGTTGAATTCCTTCAGAAACTCAAAGTTGAAGTTGTCGTAGAGGATGAAAAGGTTAATTCAGTCATAGATGCAATTGCTGAAGCAGCGAAAACTGGAGAGATAGGTGACGGGAAAATATTCATCACATCAATTGATTCTGTTGTGAGAATTAGAACTGGCGACAAAGATGAAGAAGCTCTTTAATTTAAAGAGTTTCTTTCACTAAATTTTGTATATATTCACTATCAATCCTTGGATTTGATTCACTTTTTAAGGACATCCAAGCTAGATATTCATGATTTCCAGCAGGACCTACTAGTGGAGATGCTATCAAATTATTTATATTCCATTGGGAATTCTTAGCAGCACAAATAACAGACTCTATAGCCTCAGTATGGAATTTAGGATTACGAACTACGCCACCTTTACTGACTTTATCTTTACCCACCTCAAATTGGGGTTTAATTAAAAATATTCCCTCAATAGAATCACCTTCTAATAAATTACCAATAGATTTAAAAACTAATTTTAATGAAATAAAAGACAAATCAGCAACTACAAAATTTGGTAATTCATTACTTCTAGATAAAAGATCATTAGGTTTTAAATTTCGAATATTTGTTCGTTCAAAAAGTATTACCTTTGGGTTATTTCTAATCTTCCATGCAGTCTGTCCATAACCAACATCTATCCCATAAACTAACTTTGCTCCTTGTTGCAATAAGCAATCAGTAAATCCCCCAGTAGAGATTCCTGCGTCAATGCATATTTTATCTTTTACTTTAATTTCAAGTTTTTTAAATGCCTCCAATAATTTTTCGCCGCCCCTTGATACAAACATAGGTTCGGAATCAATAAAAAATTCAGATCCAATTAATACTTGTTGTCCTGGTTTATCCAATACTTTTCCATTGATATCCTTAACCTTACCCGCAAGAATTAAACCTTGGGCTTTTTGACGAGTTTCACATAAACCTTTATTTAGAAGATAAAGGTCTAATCTACTTTTTTTAATCATCTATTCATCAATAAAAAAAGACTGAATAATGAACTTCTATAAGATTAAGATCCAAATTCTTAGATACCTTCTAAGTTTAAATTAGAACTAAAAAATTACCCATTACTAACGAAAGCAATAAACAAAAATATTTATTATTTAAACTTTCTTTAATTAACAGAAAAATGTTACATAAGAAAATAATAATCAGGCAAATATGTTCAATGGCAAGTACATCTTCAAGGTATAAGGCAATAATTCGATTTTGGTTATAAAGTTTAAATTGATAATTAATAAAAATTGTGATCGAGCGTTACACATTACCCGAAATGGGGAAAATCTGGACTGAAAGCGCAAAATTCCAGAGTTGGCTTAAGGTTGAAATAGCTGCATGTGAAGCAAATTTTTCCCTCGGTAAAATTCCTGATAATGATATGAAAGAGATACGTTCAAATGCAAAGTTTGATGAATCTAGAATTACAGAAATTGAGAAAGAAGTTAAACATGATGTCATAGCATTTCTTACAAGCGTTAATGAATTTGTAGGAGATTCTGGAAGATACATACATGTTGGTATGACCAGTAGTGATGTACTTGATACTGGCTTATCTCTTCAGTTAAAAGATTCTTGTGAATTGTTACTGGAAGAAATTGAGAGATTAGAAAATGAAGTCCGATTATTAGCAAGGAAACATAAAAATACATTAATGATTGGCAGATCTCATGCAATTCATGGGGAGCCAATTTCCTTCGGTTTTAAACTTGCTGGATGGTTAGCAGAAATAATAAGGAACAAAAAAAGATTGGCAACTCTAAAAGAATCCGTCGCAATTGGACAAATAAGTGGTGCAATGGGAACTTACGCTAATACGAATCCTAAAGTAGAACAAATAACTTGTGATTTACTTGGCTTAAAACCAGATACAGCAAGTACCCAAGTCATATCAAGAGACAGACATGCAGAATATGTGCAAACTATTGCACTAGTTGGCGCTTCTCTAGATAGATTCGCAACTGAAATAAGAAATTTACAAAGAACTGATGTTTTAGAAGTTGAGGAGGGCTTTACGAAAGGGCAAAAAGGAAGTTCTGCCATGCCTCATAAAAGAAATCCTATTCGAAGTGAAAGAGTAAGCGGTTTAGCAAGAATTTTGAGGAGTTACGTCTTAACAGCACTGGAAAATGTTCCACTATGGCACGAAAGAGATATAAGCCATAGTTCAAATGAACGTATTATGTTACCTGATGTATCAATCTGTTTGCATTTTATGCTCAGGGAAATGAAGGATATAGTAAGTAATTTGGAAGTTTATCCAAAAAATATGCTCAAAAATTTAAATATATATGGTGGTGTAATCTTTAGTCAGAAAGTTTTACTTTTGCTTGTAGAGAAGGGATTATCTAGAGAAAAAGCTTACAGCTTAGTACAAAAAAATGCGCATCAAGCCTGGAATACTCAGAATGGGAATTTCAAACAAAATATAGAGAGAGATAATGAAATAATGGATTTGATTGATCAAAGTGATTTAGAAGAATGTTTTAATCCTTCAATTCATCTCAATAATTTAGGTGTAATATGGGAGAAGTTAGGTATCTAGGATTACTGAAAACCTTATCTTATTTAAACCAGTGTTTTCAGAAGAATAATGACAAAAAACTTTAGGATTGAAAAAGATAGTATGGGGACAATAAAGGTTCCGATTGAAGCTTTATGGGGTGCTCAAACACAAAGATCGATAATAAATTTTTCTATTGGAGAAGAATTAATTCCAATTGAGTTAATTTATTCACTCACACTCATAAAAAAAGCTGCTTCAATTGCGAATTTTAACTTAGGGTTAATAGATAAAATAAAAAAAGATTTGATTGTAGAGGCATGTACAGAAATACTTGATGGGCTTCATGATTCACAATTTCCCTTAAAGGTTTGGCAAACAGGTAGTGGCACGCAAACAAATATGAATGTTAATGAAGTGATTTCTAATATTGCAGCATTAAAAACTAATTCAGAGCTTGGTAGTCATCAACCAATACATCCAAATGATGATGTAAATAAATCTCAGTCAACTAATGATACTTTTCCTGCTGCTATTCAAATATCTGTTGTTAATGAAATAATCAAAAATTTAGTTCCAACGATAAGAGAACTTACGAAGATCCTTGATAAAAAAAGTGAAGAATGGAAAGAGCTTATAAAGATAGGAAGAACTCATTTTCAAGATGCAGTTCCCCTTACTTTTGGGCAAGAAATATCAGGTTGGTCAGAGCAACTTAAAGATGCTGAGAATGCAATTATTATGAGTCTGAATGAATTGTATTTCTTACCTCTGGGAGGCACTGCAGTTGGTTCAGGTATTAATTGTCCAAAAGGATTTTGTGAAGAGTCCATAAAATCAATTTCCGATGATACTAATCTAATTTTCTATAAATCAAAAAATAATTTTTCTATCATGGCCTCGCATGATCGTCTAGCTCAAGTAATGAGTCAGATAAAAATATTAGCAGGTGCATTATTTAAAATTTCAAATGATATAAAAATTCTATCTTCTGGTCCAAGATCAGGAATATATGAATTAATTATCCCTCAAAATGAACCTGGAAGTTCTATCATGCCTGGTAAAGTTAATCCGACTCAATGCGAAGCCTTATCAATGGTTTGCACTCAGATAATGGGTCTTGAATATGCAGTTTCAATGGCAAATTCTAGCGGTACTTTACAGATGAATGAATATAAGCCTCTTATTGGATTTAATATTCTTACAAGTTTAAAATTACTTAAAAATGCAATAGAAAACTTCAGAATAAAATTAGTTGATGGGATGGAACCTAATAAAAAGAAAATGAAGTTAAATTTAGAAAATTCACTAATGTTGGTTACAGCCATGGTACCAAAAGTTGGTTATGAAAAAGCAGCTGAAATTGCAAACCTTGCCTTCAAAGAATCATTAAATTTAAAAGAGGCAACACTTAAATTAGGTTATTTAAATGAAGATGAATTTGATGAAGCGATGAATATTAATTCAATGATTTGATTAAAAAATTTAAGAATTATTGTCAATTCTTTTTGTTGCAGGATTTATATCTTCAGAGAATTTTATAAGATCATTAGATTCAGAAACTGGAAAACGATTAATAGCTTTTAATGCAAGCTTTGCTTTGCTTTTTAATTTATTACTAACACCAATACAGTATTGCACTTGAGAAAGGACATCAATTGATCTTCTAATAATCCTCACTACGTCGCCTTCATCTAGTGAAGTATTAAAAACCAAATCTTTCCATTTTTTTCCCCTTGCCCATTCAGAAATAATTCCAGTCAACTCTGTTTCTAAATAAATAGGAATTTCAATATGAAACTTATTTTGTTGAGAAGCAACTAATTTTCTTAAACTGTCTAATTCATTAAAAACATCTATTACCTTTAAAGAAGGCTTGAAATTACACCAAAGATTAGGCCTCCTTACATCAACAGAAATAGCTTGAATAATTGCAGCTAAGTCAGGAGGTTCTAAATCATCTAAATAACCACTAACTAAAACAAGACCAATCCATAATTCATTTTCACTTCTTATCGCACCAACTGTTTGTCCAACTTCTGACAATTCCAAATCATTTAAACATCCAAAATGATTCAAAATTTTAATCAAATCGGTAAAAGTTCTCCAGTTATGATTTTCTTTATCCTCAAGAA
>QCMD01000020.1 GCA_003214055.1 Prochlorococcus sp. AG-418-K17 | reverse complement strand
TTACTTATTGCGGGCGTGGTTTAGTGGTAAAACCTCAGCCTTCCAAGCTGAAGATGCGGGTTCGATTCCCGCCGCCCGCTTTTAGAATAAATTATTTTTTGCCCCAAATACTTCTTGTGAAATGATTAGTAAAGAGCTTCTACTCTTTATTGAAACAGATTTTTCATTAATAGTTAAGGGTTCAAAAATCTCAGACATGTTTGTATCAATAACTTTTAACCAATTATATTTACATTTTGGCAAGGGGAAATCGATACTTTTTGAATATGCATTTAAACCTATCCAGACCAGCGGATTATTGTCTTTGTTAATGCTAAAGGCAACTGTGTGAGACCAACTACTCCAATCGGGGCTATCTAACTTCGTTCCATGCCAATGATATGTTGGAATATTTTCATTGGTTTGATTATTAGAGAAGATTGATGGATTGAAAATGTTTATTAGTTTTTTTCTGATTTTTATGACGTATTTAAAATATTCTAATAATTCCAAATCTTGTTGATGATGTTCCCAATTCATCCAGCCCAATAAATTATTTTGGCACCAAGAATTATTGTTCCCGCCTTGTGATCTTCCTACCTCATCACCCATAAGTATCATTGGAACACCTTTAGAGATAAGTAAACTAAGAATAAGATTTTTTTGTTGTCTTTTTCTTAAATCATTTATTAATAAGTTCGTAGTTGGTCCCTCAGTTCCATGATTCCAAGAATTGTTATGGTTATCTCCATCTCTATTTTGTTCTCTATTGGCAAAATTATGTTTTCTATTAAAAGTTACTAAGTCTTTTAGGGTGAATCCATCATGTGAAGTAATAAAATTTATCGACTTTGGAAAAATATTATCTTCTTTATAAATAGATGGCGTCCCTTTTATTTTATCGCTCATATTCCACGCTGTATCTTTATCCCCCTTCCAAAATCTCCTCAAGTCATCTCTAAAATGACCATTCCAAGTGAAAGTATTCTTAGATGGGAAATCTCCTAATTTATATAAACCGCCACAATCCCATGGCTCACTTATGAACTTGATATCGATAAGTTCTGGTTCACATTCTATATCTTCAAAAATTGGAGGATTATCAAGCGGTGAAAGATTTTCTCCTCTTGATAGGGCAATTCCTAAATCAAATCTAAAACCATCTACTCCTAATTCACTCGCCCAACATTTTAATGATTCAATTATTAGTTTTCTAACTAATCCTCTGTTTGCTGCAATAGTATTACCACATCCGGAGACGTCCTGATAATTTTTATCTTTTCCAATAAAGTAATAAAGATTTTCATCTATACCTTTCCAAGATATTGCTGGCCCTTTTGAATTGCCTTCGCAAGTGTGATTGTATACAACATCTAAGATGACTTCAATGTCTGCTTTATGACATTCCTCTACAAATCTTCTAAATTCCTGTCTATTCTTTTCGGCGGATTCATTCGAAAGATATTCAAAATGCGGAGTAAACCAATTAATTGGACTATATCCCCAAAAATTTTTTAGACCATTTGGGGCATCAGTAGGATCAAAACAAAAAATTGGAAGTAATTCAATTGTTGTAATACCCAGTTCTTTGAGATAAGGAATTTTTTTTAAAAATTGCTTAAAACAACTTTCATCTTTATCTGTTGATTCAGTGAAAGCTTTGATATGGAGTTCATAAATAATTGTTTCTTCCCAAGAATGTTTCGGTCTTGGATAATCCTTAAAATTAAATAATTTTCTATCGCAAACAACGCTTTTAAGACAAGAATTAGTATTTTCTTGCTTTTTTAATGCATTTTCTCTTTTATAACTTCTCCATCCGGTAATACCCCTTGAACATGGATCAAGTAATACTTTTTTTTCATAGTTATTATTAATTCCATTATTTTTTTGTTTCACTCTAAAAGCATAAATACAACCTTCATCTAGATTTTTTATTTCCGCATGCCAGTAAGGACCTTTATTATGAGTCTGATCTAATTTGAATATGCTTTTTGGGGAAATAGAGTCCTCTTTCTCAAACAATAAGATTTCTACATATTCTGCATTTGTGGCTACTAAGGAAAAATTAATCCCTTGTGAAGTTAGAGAACTCCCTAAAGGAAATGGTTTGCCTTTATTGAGATGCATCACTTTCTCTTTATCATTGATTAGTTAAATATTGAGATAATTTATTTAAATTACTGATATTTGAATAATAGATGCAAAATTAAAAAAAAAACTCAAATTTAAGGCTTCACTAATCAACTTTATTAGATCTTGGAGAGAATTAATGTTCTAATTAATTACAATTACTTCATCCATCTGCTCAGTGCATAAAACGATTTATAGAAAAAGTTTAATGATGAGAAAACCAGATTTTTCTTGATTTCAAAATACAAATTGTGTTTTTTCATGTGATGAGAAGGAAATATATCTGAAAATTAATAAAACATAATAAATAACTCAAATTCTTAAATTCACCCCCCTTTGATATTTCCCCCCTTTGCTAAAGGTAGTTAAATTTTTAATGCTAAATCCAGTGCTACCAATGCTTTTTGCTGTTCGCTAAATGAAGAGGCTATTTTTTATAAATGAAAAAGCGCGGGTATAAGAAATAAATAATGTTGCTAAAAATGTCCCTAAAATTTGTATAAAGCTTTGCGCCGCCGGCATTTTCGGTTGCCGTATTTGTATTTGCTCCATATGATGTGAAAGTTCGAGGTTAAAAGTCGATTTAAATCTTTTTTTTAACCCCTAGCTTTAATTTAAATTTCAATGAACAAAGCTGATTTAGTAAATCTTGTTGCTGCTCGTACAGAGCTCACAAAAACGGATGTTTCTTTAGTTGTTGATGCAGCTATTGAAACTATTGTTGACTCAGTAGTGGAAGGCAAAAAAGTCTCCATACTAGGATTTGGTTCTTTTGAACCAAGAGATCGTTCTGCAAGACAGGGATTAAACCCTAAGACAGGCGAAAAAATAGCAATACCCGCCAAAAGAGTTCCAACATTCTCTGCAGGTAAACTTTTTAAGGATAGAGTTCAAGGGTAATTTTTTTAATCTATTTCTTCCTTTAATAACAAGGTGCTCTTTTAGGGCATCTTTTTTTTTAAAATTGCAAAAAAGTGTAATTAGCTCAATGCCTAATACTCTTAACGAGGCATACAAAATTTTGAAATCTTAAGATGAAATGAAATATTTAACTATTTTATTCCTGAAATTTTTGTTGTTATCTAATTTTGTTATGGCTGAAACAATACCAACAAAGTCTAAGATTTTAAAACAATCAAGTGATTGTCTTAAAGATTCTCGAACCCAAATATGTAAAGAATTAGTTTCTGAAATAGAAAAACTTCAATTAGTAGTATTTGACCAAAATAGATTCAAATGTCAATCAAGTTTATTGGGGCTGCAAACGGAAATTATTGAAGCTTATTTTTTTAATAATTTCTCAAATGAGAGAATTTCATTAATGATCCCATATGTGATTAAAAATTGTTAATTATTAAAATAATTTATTTTTTTGGAATATTATAAACTTGTTATTTAATTTGTAATGGTAAAAGGTTTTTCTGATAATGAAGTTAAGAATAATACTCAAAATACTCAAATAAAAGAAAAAAAAGGCTTAGCTGGTTTTCTTAAAGGCAAGAAATTTACTTACACTTTGCCAGGCAAAAAACAAATAAATATTTTTGGATCAATAGTAATAGGCTTAAATATCATTTTAGTATTGCTAGTCATCCTGTATTCAAAGAATCAGGAATTCCATGACTTTGTATTTAATGTTGGACGTTAGCTATATTTTTAGATAGAAAGATTTTATTAGATGATATATTTAAATTTTAGGATATCTTATGAAGGTAATTAATTTAGTTTCTCAAGTATTTTTTTTGTTGATAACTGTTCTATTTTTGATATTTTTCCTAACAGGTTATGACTCCGCTTTTGAGGCAGACCAAAATTGTCATTCATATCTTTCAAGTTACAATAACCCATCTGGAAATTATGGTTGTGATCATGATACTGAGACACATCAGTGGATACTTTACGAGTCCAATGAAAGTAAAGAACCAGCAAAAATTATTAAGAAATTTAGATACAAGTTTTTATAAATCAATTTTCTTATAAAAAAACTTTGCAGATACAATAGAAATAACTGCTGTAACTGTGAAAGTGAGATATTGATATATGCTTCCTTCTAAGTAGATTTTATTTTTATATAGAGGAAAATCTACTAAAGATCCTATAGTACCCCAAATAATTACCCATACAGATATGTATAAGAATACTTTTATTGGATTAGATTTTTTTGCTTCCATTTTTAATTAATACCAAAAATTGAAGAAGTAACAGGTCTGCCGCTAAAAACTAACTCGGTTAATATGAGCATTAAGAATCCGATCATTGCTGCTCTACCATTTACAAGTTCAGCACTGCTATTAAATCCAAAAACATTCTTTACTTCATCTCCTTGATTGTCTACCCATTTTGAGTTTTCAATATCAGTTGATGATTTATTAGTAAAATCGTCATTTTGATTTTCTATAGGAGAGTCGTTTTCTTTCATAGAGTTTTATAACTTATTCTAGTAATTTTAAAACTAATTTATTATTAAATTAAAGTTGAAATTATAAAAAAAATTAAGACAAAAATTATTATCCATAAAAATTGTAATCTCAAAATTAATTGACAAATTAATTTTATCTTCTCTCCAGTGCAATTATCTCCATTCGCATTGATCATTGGCTTTTTAATAATCTCATTTTTATATTTACTTTTTCCACCCAATGTTATTCCAGAAATATAAGCAAATATAGCTTCTGAAATCCCTGCATTAGGCGAATCATATTTTTTACCATCAAGATAACTTTTCTTTATGATTGATCCATACTCATTAATTTTTGGACTAACTAAAGGTAATGTAATTAAAACTAATCTTGAAGGAACAAACGTAAAAATATCTTCGATTTTTGCACTGAAAAAACCTAAATATCTAAAATAATCATATTTGTAACCTATCATTGAATCTAAAGTACTTATGGCTTTATAAGATAAACCAAGTGATAAAGGCCCTGGCAGAAAAATTGAAAATTTCATAAAAAAAATTCCAATAAAAATCCAAAATAATGGCCCAAATATTCCATCAACAGAATTCTCGGTAAGACTCTCTGTACTTGACCTCAAAAGATGTTCTAAAGAAGATGAACTTACATCCCTACTTACTATCCTTTGTACCTTCTCTTTAATTATTCTCTTATTTTGGTCATTAATTTCTTGACGTTCTATTAGCTCTGCAATCTCTTTCACACTTGAAATAAGTCCCTTAGTAGCAATACAACTTGAAAGTCCAAAAAAAATTAGCAATCCACCAAAAAAATTATTTCTTGTTTGCACATAACTGAGTTCTATCAATTTACCTAAACCAAAACTTATTCCAATTGTGGATATAGCTACTATTAAACCTCCCCAAAACAATATATTTTTATTTTCCCCAAAATTATTTATGAAGTAATCAGATATTTTTTTTATGTAAAAGCCAATTACTTGAACTGGGTGGATTAAGAATCTTGGATCGCCGATCAATAAATCAAAACCAATCGATCCAAGGAATATTAAAAATAAATTTATTTCAGCCAACTGAACATCGAGCGCAGACCTTTACCTACTTTTTCAATCTCATGTTTTGAGTTCTCTGCTCTTAATTTTGTCATTAAGGGTTTGTTTTTATCGCATTCTTCCACAAAATTCTTAGCGAAAGTTCCATCTTGAATATCTTTTAGAATTTTCTGCATTTCTTTCTTGGTATCATTATTGATAAGCCTTTTACCACTTATATAATCTCCATATTCTGCAGTATTTGAAATGGAATCTCTCATTTGAGATAAGCCTCCTTTCACCATTAAATCAACAATAAGTTTAACTTCATGTAAGCATTCAAAGTAAGCAAGTTCGGGCTGATAGCCTGCCTCTACAAGAGTTTCGAAGCCTGATTTGACGAGTTCTGATAATCCTCCGCACAAAACTGCTTGTTCGCCAAATAAATCAGTCTCTGTTTCTTCTTTGAAGTTCGTTTCAAGAATCCCAGCTCTCGTTCCGCCAATCCCTTTAGCGTAAGCCATCGCTAAAGATCTTGCACTTCCAGAAAAATCCTGCTCTACTGCAAACAATGCTGGAACTCCTTGACCATTCTGATATTCCCAACGAACAGTATGTCCAGGTCCTTTTGGGGCAATCATTACAATATCCACAAAACTAGGAGGTTTGATAAGTCCGAATCTTATATTGAAGCCATGAGCAAAACTTAATATCTTTCCTTCTTTTAAGTTTGGTTCTATTTCTTTAAGGTAAACATCTTTCTGAAACTCATCTGGGAGGAGAATCATAATCCAGTCTGCTTTTTCGCAAGCTTCAGAAACGCTAAATACTTGTAGACCATCGCTAATAGCTTTGCTTTCAGACTTACTTCCTTTATATAATCCAACAATTACATCCATACCGCTATCTTTAAGGTTTAGGGCATGTGCATGACCTTGTGAACCATATCCAATAATCGCTATTGTTTTATTTTTTAAAAGACTTAGATCTGCATCTGTGTCGTAAAAGAGTTGGGTCATTAGTTCTAGCTTCTATGCATTTGACAATTAATATTTTAGACATTAAAGGTGTAAATAAACCAAAAAATTATTAATTTAAAAATGAAAATTAAAATATTATTTATTAAATTTAAGACTGATCTGCTTCACTTGGATGTTTGATTACTCTATCAATAAGGCCATAGTTTTTTGCTTCTTCTGCACTTAGAAAATAATCTCTATCAGTATCCTTTTCAATTTTCTCAAAAGATTGACCTGTCATATCTGCCATAGACATGTTTAACATATCTTTAATTCTTAGAATCTCCTTAGCCTCGATTTCGATATCGCTTGCTTGGCGTTGAGATGTTCCTCCAAGTGGTTGATGTATCATTATTCTGCTGTGAGGTAAAGCAACTCTTTTACCTTTTGTTCCGGCGGCCAATAGGAATGCACCCATTGAGGCGGCAAGACCAACACATATAGTTACTACATCACTTTTCACGTATTTGATAGTGTCATATATGGCTAATCCAGCGGTTACTGATCCTCCTGGACTATTTATGTATAAATATATGGGCTTGGAATTATCATCAGAATCAAGATAAAGCATTTGAGCAACAAGGCTATTAGCAATTCCATCGTTTACTTCCTGCCCTAGAAAAAGAATCCTTTCTACACCTAATCTTGTATAAATATCTACCCATCTTTCATATTGACTTCCTGGAAGTCTGTAAGGCACGCTTGGAGTTCCTATAGGCATAATTAAAAAATTGGTTTGGTTTGGATTTAAACTTTATGAGGTAAATCTTTTTGACTTGTAAGTATTCTATCAATAACTCCATATTCTAGAGCTTCCTGAGGATTAAGATAACTCATCCTGTCGGAATCTTTAGATAGTTCTTCAATAGTTTTACCCGTGTTTCGAGATAAAATCTCAAGCATGGATTTTTTGTTCTTAAGTACTTCCTCTGCTCTTATTTGTATATCTGTGGCTTGCCCTCTCGCACCACTGATTGGTTGATGTAAAACGATTGAAGCATGAGGTAGAGCTGCTCTTTGACCTTTCGTTCCTGACGAGAGTATAACTGCAGCTGTGCCCATAGCTTGTCCAATACATATTGTATGAACAGGTGGCTTAATGTAACTTATTGTGTCGCAAATAGCGAAAGCTTCTGTTTCAAAACCTACTGCATCTCCTGTATACCAACTAGTTCCAGTTGAGTTGATATAAAAAAAGATTGGTTTTTCTGGATCTTCAAATTCTAAGTAAAGAAGTTGAGCAATTATGAGCTCAGTAACGTCCATGCCAAGTTGTCTTTTTGCATCGTCATCTGAAAACAATGGCAAACCAAGATAGACAATTCTTTCTTTAAGTAGTAAAGAAGGTAAATCAGGAGGTGGGGTCCTCATAACGGTATTTTCGCCGTAATAAGGAGCAGATACAGTCATTAGTACCATGATGATAAATACTTATTTGATTCTAGCTAGATTTAGCCTTGTGTTGCTGGTGATTTATAAGATTTGTTCGACTCAGAATTATTTATAAGTTTCCCAAATACCATTCTTCCTGTAGGTGTTTGTAAAGCTCCAGTAATTACAACGTCTAATCTACTACCAACAAATTTCTTCGCTTCATCAATAACAACCATTGTTCCATCTTCTAAATATCCAATTCCTTGCATTTTTTCTTTACCTTCTCTAACAATTTTTATGTTAAGTGATTCCCCTGGCTGAACTTCAGGTCTTAAAGCAATTACAAGGTCACTTAAATTCATAACCTTTAACTCTTTTACTTCAGCAATTTGAGATAAATTATAGTCTGCTGTAATTAGAGTTCCTGCCATATCCTCAGAAATTTTTAAAAGCTTCTCATCTACTCCATTACCCTCATACTTTGTTGGGTTTATTACAAGCCTTCTTCCATATTGGTCTCGCAATTCTTTCAATAATTTAAGTCCTCTCCTCCCTTTTGATCTTTTCTCATTACTACTTGAGTCAGCTAAGGTTTGTAATTCGTCAATAACACTTTGAGCGACAATTAATTGCCCCTCTAACAAGCCACAACTCAAAAGACCATTAATTCTGCCATCAATAATCACACTAGTATCAAGAATCTTTGGGCTTGCGGCTGGGAGGATGCCTTCATTTACTAAATATGCGTCTGTATTATTAGGATTAAAAAGTCTTAAAAGGGTTCTGCCGTGAGTGTCAGCTAATTTATAACCAAGGGCACCAAAAAAAATATTACTCAAAATAGCCGCCAATGGTTTTGCAAAAAACACTTCCCTTGGGAAAGGAATTAACAATATTGGTGCAAGAAGCAGATTAGCAACCAATAACCCTAAAATCAAACCTACTGATCTACTAATAAGAAGATCAGTAGGCATTGTTTTTATTTGATCTAAGAATGTCTTTCTAAGTTGTATAAAAACAAATCCAGCAGCTAAGCCTACAAAAAAACCAATAATAGATAATACAATTCTAAATCCCTCTACATTTGAAACCTGTTTTAGGATATCTACTGGTAATAAATCAACTCCAAGCCATCCGGAAGCTGCCCCAGACAATACAAATAAAATCAGTACTAAAATATCTGTCATACCTATAATCTACTAGGATTTATTAATAGAGTAAATAAAGATCTTTTTTTTAACATCCTTACTAGTCTTAAAAAACTAACAATTTACTGAGAATATGAATCAGTTTCCAAAAAGTGCTTATGTACATATTCCATTTTGTCATAGAAGATGTTTCTATTGTGACTTCGCAGTAGTACCTTTAGGAAATAATATTGAAACTTTAAGGGGTTATGGAAGTACAACTGTAAAAGAATATTTATATTTTTTGTATAAAGAAATCTTGTCAATAAAGCATAAATCATCTCTATCAACAATTTATTTAGGAGGTGGAACACCTTCAATTTTAGATCCAAAGTATATCAAGGAGATAATTGATCTTTTCAAAAAAAATTACGGAGTTGATTATGGTGCCGAAATTACTATGGAGGTTGATCCGGCGAGTTTTAACCAAAATGATCTTTATGGATTTATAAATGCTGGCATAAATAGATTTAGTCTTGGAGCACAAAGCTTTAATAATAAAGTATTAGAAAAAGCTGGAAGAAGACATTTAGAAGAGGATGTTGAAAAAGCTTGTTCATGGTTGAAGAAATTTCAAGAATCGGGGCTTATAAAAAGTTGGAGTTTGGATTTAATTCAAAACTTACCTCTTTGTGGATTTAAAGAATGGCAAAGGGACTTGTCAAAAACAATAAATTTTTCTCCACCACATATATCTATTTATGACTTAAATATTGAAAATGGAACTGTTTTTAAAAAATTAGCTGATTTAGGCAAGTTGTCATTACCTGATGATGAAGAGTCTTACAAAAATAGCGAATTAACAAATCTCCTCCTGAAAAGATCAGGTTATTCAAGATATGAAATTTCAAATTATTCTCTTGCAGGTCATCAATCGAGACATAACCGAGTCTATTGGAGCGGATTAGGATGGTGGAGTTTTGGACAAGGTTCAACTAGTGCTCCTTGGGGAAGAAAATTTACTAGACCAAGAAAAAGTAAAGACTATAAAGATTGGGTAATTAATCAATGTGAAGATAGTTTAGATCCCACACTTATTAAAAGAGATTTTCTTTATCAAGAATTAGACGAGAAAATCATGTTGGGAATGAGACTAAAGGAAGGTGTAAATATTTATAAATTATTTCAAGAACAAAATTGGAATAAAAAAGAATCTGAAAATAACTTAGAAAAATTATTAACAGAATGGAAGGTATTTTTAGAAAATGGACTGTTAATTCAAAGGGGGGAAAGATTTTACCTAAGCGATCCAAAAGGTATGGATTTTAGTAATCAAATTCTGATTTCAATGTTTAAATGGTGGGACAAAATTACTTAAGTCTTTCAGTAGTTACCCATTTCTTTAATTTTTCTCCTAATAAACTTTTCCCTTCAATAATTGGTTTACAAAATGGAGGCTGTTCATCACTAAGTCCTAATAAATCAGCTGTAACTCTGACTTGCCCATCGCAGAAATTTCCAGCACCAATCCCAATTGTTGGTATTTCTAATTGTTTTTGTATCTCTTTAGCAAGTGATTCAGGAATATGTTCTAAGACAATTGCAAAACATCCTAATTTTTCAAGTATACAGGCGTTTCTGAGGATCTTCGCTCGACTTTCTGAATTTTGCCCTTGTTTTTTTAGACCAATATTTAAGTAGCTTTGTGGGGTTAGTCCTATATGACCCATAACAGGAATCCCCATTCTAATTAATCTCGAAATAACATTTTGTATCTCTGGTTCAGCCCCCTCTATTTTCACCCCTTTTGCATAAGTATTTTGTATAATTTTTCCTGCATATTCTACTGCTTTATCCTCTCCGCATTGATATGTCAGAAACGGCATATCGCATATAAGTAAAGGCTGATCGTTAATTGGATTGCTAAATCCTCTAGATACAGCATTAGTGTGATAAATCATGTTATCTAAAGTTATTGGCAATGTTGATTTATAACCCATACAGACCATTGCTAATGAATCTCCAACTAAAACAATATCAGCTTTAGACTGCTCTGCTAAGGAACCAGAAATCGAGTCCCATGCGGTTAATGCAATAATTTTCTGTGAGTTTTTTTTATATTTAAATAATTCTGAAGGTAACATAACAACCATGTATCTTTTTTAATCTAAAATTGCTAGAATATTTTAGACTCGGCCTTTCGCGGTTTTAACGCCTAAACCTGGTCAGGACCGGAAGGTAGCAGCCACAAGGGATGCTTGAGGCAGGCGAGATAACCGAGTCACCTTATTTTACCTATTAATTAATATCTTTTTTATTCTGTCTTAATCTTAGAAACTCTGGGATGCTTGCTCCAGTGTCTTTGTTATCCGAAATATTGTATAGAGGTTGATTAGATAATCTATTTTTTATACGTTGTTGTTTTAATGGTTGATTTGTTTCAAAACCTGTAGCAATTACTGTAACCTGAATTTCTCCTTCCATTGCTTCATCAACTACTGCTCCGACAATTATATTTGCTTCTTGATCAACTACATCATAAATAATTTCTGAGGCTGAGGTCATATCTTCCAATGTCATATCTTTCCCGCCTGTAATGTTAATAACACAACCCTTTGCTCCATCAATTCTTGCTGCTTCTAGAAGAGGACTATTCATAGCTGCTTGTGCAGCCTCTAAAGCCCTTGATCTTCCAGATCCAATACCAATACCTAGGAGGGCAGTGCCAGCTTCTGTCATTACTGATCTTACATCAGCAAAATCAACATTAACTAAGCCTGGGCAGGTAATAATATCACTTATACCTTTTACTCCCATCCTCAAAACATCATCAGCATTTCTAAATGCCTCTTGGAGGGGAGCTCCTGCAATAACGTCTTTTAGTCTGTCATTTGGAATTACTATAAGGGTATCTACATTCTCGGCTAATCTTGAGATTCCTTCTTCTGCCTGACGCATTCTTCTTTTACCTTCAAAAGAGAAAGGTTTAGTAACTATTCCAACTGTTAGAGCACCGCTTTGTTTGGCAACTTCAGCTACTACTGGAGCTGCACCTGTTCCTGTGCCACCTCCCATCCCAGCTGCAATAAAAACTAAATCAGCCCCCTCTAATGCTTGTTGAAGCTCATCTTTAGACTCTTCTGCGGCTTTTTGACCAATACTTGGATTACCTCCAGCGCCAAGACCCCTTGTTAGATTTTGTCCTAATTGAACTCTTCTTTCCGCTGAAGACTGTAGTAATGCTTGTGCATCAGTATTAAGTACTCTGAATGATACGCCTTCTAGATCACTATCAATCATCCTGTTTACAGCGTTACTCCCACCGCCTCCTACGCCAATCACTTCAATTTTGGCATTTTGACTTGGAAGGATTTCTTTCGATTGATCAAAGTTTGGATTGTTTCCGAAGCTCATCTCTAAATAAGAATCTAATACTAGTATTGGGTGCATTATGAACTCACTAAGCTTATATGTAGGAATTTGTTGATGAAAGTCCTTAAATATTTATTTAAAGAAAATCCTAATTTAAAAGAAAAACCATTGCTATTACTAGATAATTTAAAAAAAATTAAGAAATTTCTTTTTCTAAATATTAGGGTTTGAACACTTTTATCTTTGGTGTTTTTGGGTCAGTAAGATCAATATTATCTATTTTTTTGAAAAACTTATTTCCCTTTAATTGGCCTTTAAACTTTTTAATTATTTGAAATTGAGATGTTATTAAATTTGGATTAAACCCCAATAATATGGTTTTCAAATCTTTTTCCTCTAAAGTAACAAATCCGCTTGGTGAAAAACTTATATTAATTAATTCAACGTTTTCTTTTTTTTGTGCAAAAAGAATTTTTGATAATGCTTTTCTAAAGTTTTCTTGCCATCCAAAAACTTTTAAAGTTAATTTCTCTAAATTTTTTACTTCTGCATGCTGCTTATAGATGAAAAAACCATGTTTATCTATAAAACCGGAAATCTTTTCGCCATTAAATAATTTCTCTCCATAGGCTACGGGAGTTCTTGGTTTAATAAAAACTTTCAAGCTAAATGGAAAA
This sequence comes from Prochlorococcus sp. AG-418-K17, assembly GCA_003214055.1. Classification (GTDB taxonomy): domain Bacteria; phylum Cyanobacteriota; class Cyanobacteriia; order PCC-6307; family Cyanobiaceae; genus Prochlorococcus_A. The sequence goes on along the minus strand of QCMD01000020.1, from coordinate 3,217 downwards.
ATTACTTTAGTAACTGAGACGTTCTCTAACGATAAATTTTGTTTTAACTCTCTTTCTAAATAATTAGTTTTAATGAAAATCAAACTAGTTTGAGTGTTTAAAGAAGAGTTATCAAATATATCTTTTTTAGAAAATAATTTACTACCTTGAATTTTTATATCATGAATTTCTACTTTTTTTAAAGTTTTAAAAGTTAAGAAGTTGGTGAAAAAGAAGACTAAAGCTAAAAATAGATATCTTCTTTTATTTATTTTTTTTTTATTTTTCACAAATCACATCTAGCTTTTTTCATTAATTGATCCATCCATTCTCTAGCCCTATCAGCATCTGAAAATGGTACATCCATTTCTTTCCCATCACCAATAAGTCTAAGTCTGCATTTACCTTGAGATTCGTTGGTTAGTGGTGCTTCTCCTGAAGTTAAAGCCATTAATTCTACTAATTCAAGTTTTTTGATTGTAAAACTATCTTTTTCTTCGAATATGCCTGCCTCAAATGCGCTCCATCTTAATTCTCCATCTTTTAAAGAAGCTGCACAGGAACTATCTAATTTACAGAGTTCAGAACCATCAGCCCAATTTCTAAAAAGATTTTGCCTTCTTCTCTCTAACCAACCAAGAGCAGTTAATAAAACGAAGATTAGAAGCAATGGTAACCATAGAAGTCCATGCAACATTTGATTTTAATTATGAATCTAAAGATATATTTACCAGTTTAGCCACAAGTTGTTCGATATTTAAACCTGAAGCTTCCCAAAGCATAGGAAACATGCTTTTGCTAGTAAAACCAGGAATTGTATTAATTTCATTCAAAAATACTTTATTTGAATATCTTTCCAAAAAGAAATCCACACGCGCAAAACCAAAAATATTCAAAGCTTTGCAACTTCGAATTGTTATTTCTTTGATTTGTCTAGAAATTTCTGGACTAATTTCAGCTGGAATTATTATTCTGTTGTTATTTTCCGAATACTTTGATTTGTAATCGTACCATTCAGTGCAGTAAGTTACTTCGCCAACTTCTGATGTTAAGAGGTTTGAATTTCCAATTATTCCGCATTCAAGCTCCCTTATATCTAAACCTTCTTCAACTACAATTCGTGTATCTATCTCCCATGCTTTCTCTAAAGCAGGATAAATCGTTGATTTATCCTTTACTTTTGAGATGCCAAGAGATGAACCAGAATTGGATGGTTTAATGAAAATAGGAAAATTAAATTTTTTAATAATTTCATTTCTCAACTTATTTTTTACTTCTTCATCATTAAGGTCTTCATCCTGAATAACATAATAATTCACTTGAGGAATCTCAAGGCTTGAGAAAATGGTTTTCATCAATATTTTATCCATGCCAAGAGCAGAGCCAAGAATTCCGCATCCAACTAAAGGTTTTTTAGTAAATTTAAGTAATCCATGAATCGATCCGTCTTCACCATTGAATCCATGCAGAAGAGGAAACCATATATCAACATTTTGAAATTCAATTTTATCTAAGAAGTTGATTTTTTTTTGATTAAAAATTGTTTGTTTTATTATTAAATTTTGTTCAACTTCACCAATTAGGATCTCTGTTGAGAGATCATTATTAAGCCAATCTCCATTTTTGTTAATGTAAAATGCTTTAACTGTAAAACGTTGTTTATTTATTTTTGAATGAAAAGCCTTAAAAACTGTCTTTGCGGATGATATTGAGACATCATGCTCATTAGAAAACCCACCAAAGATTATTCCAATACATTTTTTACTGTTCCCCATTATTTAAAAACTTAATAGCAAAGTTCACCTGTTAAAGAAAAAGGTCTTGCTTCATTTATTCTGACATCTATCTCATCTCCTAAAGAAAAATTAAATTTTATATTTTTAGGAATCTCTACAAAAGTTAATCTATTTGTCCTCGTTCTACCCATAATTTGGGATGAATTTTTTGGATTTAAACCCTCAATTAAAACGCTTTCAATATTTTTGATATATCTTTGATTTCTTTTTTTTGCCGTTTTCTCGACCAAAGCATTAATTTCCTGTAATCTAGCTTTTTTTACATCCTCTGGAATTTGATTAGTCCAAAGAGCTGCAGGTGTATTTGGTCTTGGAGAATAAGCTGCTGTGTTCACTTGATCAAATCCAATATCTGATATAAGTCTCAACGTATCTTGATATTGCTTTTCAGTTTCTCCTGGGAAAGCAACTATAGCATCAGCTGTGATTGAGGCATGTGGCATTAATGATCTTATATTTTCGATGATATTTTTATACTTTTTAATGGTGTATCCCCGGGACATTAGCTTTAAAATTTCATCATTCCCACTTTGGAAAGGGATATGGAAATGTTCACAGACTTTATCTAATTCATAACAAGCTTGAATTAATCTTTTTGAAAAATATCTTGGATGACTGGTAGCAAATCTTATTCTACGAATTCCTTGAACATCATGAATGTGATATAAAAGGTCGGTTAGAGTGTTTTCCTTTCTCCCCTCTTTCCTTGTACCAGGAAGATCTCTCCCATAAGCATCAATATTCTGCCCTAAAAGAGTAATTTCTTTAAAATTATCATCCGCTAATTTTTGTATCTCATTTTTTATCGCATTTGGATATCGTGATTGCTCTTTTCCTCTTACAGAAGGAACTACACAATAAGAACATTTTTCATTACATCCATAAATTATATTAACCCAACCACAAATGGAGCTTTCTCTTCTTGCATTTGTTATGTCTTCTGAAATGAAGGTTTCTTCGGTAGCGGCAACTTGGTTGCCCAAATCGACTTTTCCCAAAAGATTCTCTAGGTTATTTACATGTTGAGGCCCCATTACTAGATCAAGTTCTGGTACTCTTCTGAGTAAGGACTCACCCTCCTGTTGCGCAAGGCAACCTGCAATAACAAGTTTTAAGTTAGGGTTTTTATGCTTTCTTTTTGCTTGTCTTCCTAGAAAGCTATAAACTTTTTGTTCGGCATTATCTCTGATAGTGCACGTATTATATAAGACCAAATCTGCCTTTAATTCGTCATCTGCTCTTATATATCCTATTTTCTCTAAAGTTCCAGCCATTCTCTCAGAATCAGCTTTGTTCATTTGGCATCCAAATGTGGTTATCCAATAACTACCAATGGTTGAATCTTTTTGAAAGTTTTTTTCGCCTTGTTTTGTTTTTGTTAGCACTTTGCTAGGAATTTTTAATGATCCTTTAATTCAAAATTACAAGTTAAATAATTTTGC
>QCMD01000019.1 GCA_003214055.1 Prochlorococcus sp. AG-418-K17 | reverse complement strand
AATCAAAGCCAGGCGAATCTATTAACTCTATACATTTAAGAGATTGATGTTTTAAGGGCCACTCTTCAACTTTAATATTTTTTGTAGAACCATTAATAATATCTGTTTTAAATACGTTTTTGTTTAACAATAAATTCAAAATAGAGGATTTACCTACACCTGATTTGCCATATATACCAATTCTTATTTTTCTATCTTTTAGTCTCAAAAGCTGTTGATTAAATGATACGATTTCTTGGTTAAAAAAGCTTTTTTCGTAGTTTGAAAGATCAATAGTTTCCCACCAATTTTTTAAAAGTAAATAATTCTTATTTTTAGTTAGTTCCATATGTTATTGTTTCCACCAACCAGCTAGTACAGATAAAACAGCTTCCGCTCCAATAATTCCCACAAATCCTCCGAATTCATCAACTACTACTTTTACTCCTTTATGATCCTTGCTAAATCTTGTTAATAACTGATCTGCTTTTATCATCTCTGGAATGTAATCCACAGGATCACACAATTCTGATAATAATTTTTTATTTTTCCCTCTAATAAGTTCTGTTAGCAATTTTTCGCGTTTTGCAACTCCTTGTATTTTGTCAACTTTATCCCCTAAAACAACCCACCATGGCGAATCATTTGACATTATGAGTTTGGAAATTTCATCAAGATTTAAAGATCCATCAAGACAAGGTGCTGAAACTCTGGGGATCATTAAATCTTTAGCTTTCAAATCATTTAATTGAAAAACCTTAAAAATCATTGCTGCTTCATCAGCTTCAATTAGTCCTTTCTGACTGCCAATTTTAGCCATTTGTCTTATCTCTTCTTCATCAGTAGAAATTTCATTTTCTGCTGTAATAACTGGAAATATTTGTTCTATTAAAATTAAAAATGGTCTCATTAATGTATTCAATATTCCTAAGATGGGTACAGAAAACAAGGCTATTTGCAGTGAGAATTTTGTACCAAGCGCTTTAGGTAGCACTTCCCCGAGTAAAACAACTAAAACATAGAAAGCAATTGAAAATAGAGTTAACCCAAAATTTGTATCAATTAACAATGCTCCGTATACTCCCAAAATCAGACTCCCAATTATATTAAATCCATTATTGGTGATAGTTATTACTGTTAAGGTTCTTCCAATATGTTTTCTGAGTTTTAGTAGTTTATTCGCTGAACTTTTAGGCTTTTGTTTTGAGGCTAATTTTAAAATCCTTATTGAATTAACGGCTAAAAAGGCAGCTTCAACTCCTGAACAACAAGCTGAACCTAATAAAATTAAAATTACAAGTAGAATAAGAATGTAAACACTTGGTTCCATTAAAATAGATTAATTTTTTAAATCTGTTGTAATTCATTCTTCCATTTTTTTATAAAACACGCCAGCAATTACATTTATGTTAATTCCTAATATTGAAGTTTTTCAAGAAAGAAGAGAAACTTTCTTAAACAAATTAGATGGTAAGGCTGCTATTATTCCAGGCGCAAATTTAGTAAGGCATCACGCAGACTGTGAATATCCTTTTAGACAGGATAGTAATTTTTGGTATTTAACAGGTTTTGACGAGCCTGATTCTGTAGCCCTTTTTTTATCTCATAGGCCAAGAGGTGAGAGATTTATTTTATTTGTCTCACCAAAAGATGTTATTAGCGAGGTATGGAACGGCTTTAAATGGGGCTTGGAGGGTGCTGAAAAAGAGTTCAAAGCAGATAAGGCTCATTCCATAAATGATTTAAAAGATTTGCTTCCAAATTATTTAAGTGGTGCGGATGAGCTTATTTTTTCAATTGGTAAATACCCCAAGATTGAGAAAATTGTTTTAGAAATTTTTTCCCAACAACTTGAAAGTTCTTCAAGAATTGGAGTTGGAGCAAAGTCTATTAAATCTCCAGAGGTTTATTTAAATGAGATGAGATTAATTAAAAGTGATTTTGAGGTAAACAGGATGAGAGAAGCTATTCAAATTTCTGCAGAGGCTCATGAACTAGTAAGAGAATCAATTTCTTCAAAAAAAAACGAAAGACAGATTCAAGGACTTATAGAGGGATTCTTTCTAGAAAAAGGGGCAAGAGGACCTGCATATAATTCTATTGTGGCTTCTGGCGATAATGCATGTATTCTTCATTACACATCAAATAACTCAAAATTAAAAAAAGAGGATTTATTGTTGGTAGATGCAGGATGCTCATTGCATGATTACTATAATGGAGACATAACAAGAACAATTCCTATTGGGGGGAAATTTTCCAAAGAACAAAAAATTATTTATGAAATTGTTTTAGAAGCCCAGAAAAATGCTATTAAAAGTGCTGTAAAGGGCTCTGATTCTAATAGAGTTCATTATGTTGCTCTAGAAATTCTTGTGGAGGGTTTAAAAGATATAGGGCTTCTAAGGGGGAACACGGAGGATATTATTGATAATGGATTATATAAACATTTATATATGCACAGAACTGGACATTGGCTTGGTCTAGATGTCCATGATGTTGGAGCATATAGGATGGGTGACTATGAAGTGCCTTTGAAAAATGGAATGATTCTTACAGTTGAACCAGGAATATATATAAGTGATAGGATTCCAGTCCCAGCAGGACAACCTTGTATAGATGAGAAATGGAAAGGAATTGGAATAAGAATTGAAGATGATATTTTGGTTCATGATGAACACCCAGATATTTTAAGTAAAAGTGCACTAAAAGAGATTAGTGATATTGAATTTTAAAATTTGACTTATCAAGTTTATAGATTTATTTTTTTATATAGGTAAGAGATTAAAATGAATAAATCTAATTCATATGATTCCAAACTATCTCAGGCAAGAGGTTTGGCTAGTCAGCTTGGTATGTTTGCAGAAGAAAATGACATTCCTAAAGATCTTTGGGATTTATTAGAGGCCGCAATTTATGACTTTTATCAAGTTTCCAAGGATAAATAAAATTTTTTATTATTTTTATCCATAAATAAAAATCAAGAAAGTTTGGGTAAATTCATCAAAATGTGACCATAAACTGATAAATTGTTAATTAAACATTTTAGTTTAATGACTCCATCAGACACGGCAAATCAGAATTCAAACGGACAAAAAGAACAGAAAAGTGATCTTCAAAAATCAAAGTTCTCTTCTCCCAATTCAGGGATGATGGGAGCCTCAGCTGTATTAGCCGCTGCTACCATAGATGAAGATGGAGTTCCTACTGGGTATACACCTAAACCTGACGAAGGCAGATTTATAATAAAAGTTTTGTGGCTGCCTGATAATGTTGCTTTGGCAGTTGATCAAATAGTTGGAGGTGGTCCAAGTCCATTAACTGCTTACTATTTTTGGCCCAGAGATGATGCTTGGGAAAAGTTAAAAAGTGAACTGGAGAATAAAGGTTGGATTACAGATAACGAAAGGGTTGAAATATTAAATAAGGCTACAGAGGTAATTAATTATTGGCAGGAAGAAGGGAAAACGAAGAAACTAGAAGAAGCTAAATTAAAATTCCCTGAAGTAACTTTTTGCGGAACTGCATAAAATTAGTTTTTTGCAGCTTGAATTCTAGCTTCAGCTTTTGATACTTCTTTAAGAGCCTTAATTTTTTCAGGGCTTTTTTCACTGTCAGAAAATTTACTGATTACTTGCTTAGCGTCTTTAAGATCTTGTTCAGCATTACTTACATTAATTTCGGAACCAATTTCAGCGCTGTTTACTAAAACTATCACTTCGTCTGATTCAATTTCAGCGAAACCTCCCATAAGAGCGATCGAGCTCCATTTAGCATTATTGGTTCTAAGCCTTAGAACGCCAATGTCAATAGCCGTTACTAATGAAATATGTCCAGGCAATACACCAATTTGACCTGTTGTACTGGGAAGGATTACCTCTTCAGCCTCTCCTTCAAAAACATTTTGATTTGGAGCTAAAACCTTAAGTGAAATAGTCATTAATTTTAATTAAGAAAATTTAATATTTAATTTAAAAATTTATTTTTCTGATCTTATTTTCTCAGCTTTAGCTTTGACTTCGTCAATATTGCCGACAAGGTAAAAAGCCTGCTCAGGTAAATCATCTAATTCTCCTGACAAAATCATGTTGAAGCCGGCTATGGTATCTTCTAATTTAACGTATTTACCTGACATCCCTGTGAAGATTTCTGCTACAAAGAAAGGCTGTGAAAGAAATTTTTCTATTTTTCTTGCCCTGTCAACCGTTAGTCTATCTTCTTCAGAAAGTTCATCTAAACCAAGAATTGCAATAATATCTTGCAATTCTTTATATCTTTGTAATGTAGATTGAACAGCTCGAGCAGTTTTGTAATGTTCATCACCAACAACAGATGGTTGAAGCATTGTACTAGTAGAGTCTAAAGGATCAACTGCTGGATAAATTCCCTTTGCAGCAAGCGCTCTTGCTAGAACGGTAGTAGCATCAAGGTGAGCAAATGTTGTTGCTGGCGCAGGGTCAGTGAGATCATCCGCAGGCACATATACAGCTTGTATAGATGTTATTGAACCTTCTAATGTGGATGTAATCCTTTCTTGCAATTCCCCAACATCGGTGCCTAAGGTTGGTTGGTATCCAACAGCAGATGGCATTCTTCCTAGTAAAGCTGAAACTTCAGAACCTGCTTGAACAAATCTGAAAATGTTGTCTACAAAAAGTAATACGTCCTGCTTATTTACATCTCTAAAATGTTCCGCCATGGTAAGAGCTGACAACCCAACTCTCATTCTGGCACCAGGTGGTTCATTCATTTGACCGAAACATAAAGCAACTTTTGATTGGGTTAAATCATCTGCATTTATAACACCCGACTCTTTAAATTCTTCATATAGATCGTTTCCTTCCCTAGTCCTTTCCCCTACGCCACCGAAAACAGATACACCTCCATGTTCTTTTGCAATGTTGTTGATTAACTCCTGAATAAGTACAGTTTTTCCAACACCAGCTCCTCCGAATAATCCAACTTTACCTCCCTGCCTATATGGAGCTAAAAGATCTATTACTTTAATCCCAGTTTCAAAAACTTTTGGTTTAGTTTCTAAGTCAGTTAATTTTGGAGCTGATCTATGAATAGGGGCAGTATCTTTGGTCTTTACTGGTCCTTGTTCATCAACTGGCTCTCCAAGGACATTAAATATTCTTCCTAAAGTTGCTTCTCCTACAGGAACTGATATCGGCGCACCTGTATCTATTGCTTCCATGCCCCTTACAAGGCCGTCAGTGCCGCTCATAGCTACTGCTCTAACTCTGTGATCACCAAGTAGTTGTTGAACCTCTGCAGTGAGCGCTATATCTTGTCCCGCAGGATTTTTTGCTTCAATTCGTAGAGCATTAAGGATTTTTGGTAATTTACCAGCAGGAAATTCTACATCTAAAACTGGACCGATTACTTGGCGAACCACGCCTTTTGTTTGGGAGGAAGTTGTTGGAGTTGCTACCATTTTTTATAGATTAGGTGATGATTAGCTGATTAAAGATCAGCTCATAATGCGAAAATACTACCACCTTATGGGTATATTCGTTAAATCGGTTCGGCCAACCGCACAGATTAAGTATGGTTTAATTACTGCTTTGAGGATTATGTTGTTGATGATACGGACTGAGTAATACTCTTTCCAAATTTTATGGCGCATCGCGTCCCAATTACGACCCTCCATTAATCTATGGCAGCTGTTTCACTTACAGTCTCTACAGTTAAACCACTGGGAGATAGAATATTTATCAAAGTTTCCGCATCAGAGGAAAAAACTGCTGGGGGCATCCTTTTGCCTGATACGGCAAAAGAAAAACCTCAGGTAGGAGAAGTTGCTCAGGTTGGACCTGGGAAACTCAATGACGATGGTTCTCGACAAACTCCCGAAGTGAGTATTGGCGATAAAGTCTTGTACAGCAAATATGCTGGAACCGACATTAAATTGGGAGGAGATGAATACGTCTTGCTTTCAGAAAAAGATATTTTAGCTGTAGTCGGCTAAATTATTTTGTTTCAAAAATTATTAAAACTTATTACTAAATTGCTGCCTAATCATGGCTAAAAGAATTATTTACAATGAGCAAGCTCGTAGAGCGCTCGAGAGAGGAATTGATATCCTTGCAGAGTCTGTTGCGGTAACGCTTGGACCTAAAGGAAGAAATGTTGTCTTAGAAAAAAAATTTGGTGCTCCTCAAATCATTAATGATGGTGTAACAATTGCCAAAGAAATTGAATTGGAGGACCACATCGAAAATACAGGTGTCGCATTAATCCGGCAAGCTGCTTCAAAAACAAATGATGCAGCTGGTGATGGCACCACTACAGCTACTGTTCTAGCTCACGCAATGGTTAAAGCAGGCTTGAGAAATGTTGCTGCGGGAGCAAATGCAATAACTTTGAAAAAAGGAATTGACAAAGCTACGGAATTTTTAGTTGAAAAAATCCAGGAAAACTCAAAACCTATTAGCGACAGTAATGCGATAGCCCAATGTGGAACTATTGCTGCTGGTAATGATGAAGAAGTTGGTCAAATGATTGCTAATGCAATGGATAAAGTTGGAAAGGAAGGAGTTATTTCTCTTGAAGAGGGAAAATCAATGACTACTGAACTTGAGGTTACTGAAGGTATGCGTTTTGATAAAGGATATATTTCTCCTTACTTCGCTACTGATACAGAACGTATGGAAGCCGTATTAGATGAACCATATATTTTGTTAACTGATAAAAAAATTGCACTAGTACAAGATTTAGTTCCAGTCTTAGAGCAAATAGCGAAAACAGGAAAACCTTTAGTAATAATTGCTGAAGATATTGAAAAAGAGGCCTTGGCAACTCTGGTCGTTAATAGATTAAGAGGTGTTCTTAATGTTGCTGCTGTGAAGGCTCCTGGATTTGGCGATAGAAGAAAAGCAATGCTTGAGGATATGGCCGTTTTAACTAATGGTCAACTCATAACCGAAGATGCAGGATTAAAATTAGAAAATGCAACTTTGGATATGCTTGGGACTGGAAGAAGAATTACTATCAACAAAGAAACCACAACTATTGTTGCCGAGGGCAATGAGAAGGCAGTTACTGCAAGATGTGATCAAATTAAGAAGCAAATGGATGAAACTGATTCCTCTTACGACAAAGAAAAACTTCAAGAACGTTTGGCTAAATTAGCTGGAGGTGTTGCTGTCATAAAAGTTGGTGCGGCAACTGAAACTGAGATGAAGGATAAAAAACTTCGTCTCGAAGATGCTATAAATGCCACCAAAGCTGCTGTCGAAGAAGGAATTGTTCCAGGAGGAGGAACAACTCTCGCTCACTTAGCTCCAATTCTGAAAGATTGGGCTGACAAAAAACTATCAGGAGAGGAGTTAATTGGAGCAAATATTGTTGAAGCCTCTCTTACAGCTCCTCTTATGAGAATTGCAGAGAATGCAGGCTCTAATGGCGCTGTTATCGCTGAGAATGTTAAATCAAAACCATTTAATGATGGTTTTAATGCTGCTACTGGAGAGTATGTAGATATGTCTTCAGCTGGTATTGTTGATCCTGCAAAAGTTACTCGTTCTGGATTACAAAATGCAGCCTCTATAGCTGGGATGGTTCTAACCACTGAATGTATAGTTGCTGACTTGCCAGAGAAAAAAGAAGCATCCTCTCCTGCAGGAGCACCTGGAATGGGTGGAGACTTTGACTATTAACTAAATTAATTAATCAGTTAATTCTTATTAAAAATGGGGTGTCGTTTGATACCCCATTTTTAATTGTTAAATTTTTGAAATTATGAAATCCAACCAGCACTTAATATAATTGCTAAAAGTAAAAAAATAATCAAAACTGTCCAGGTAACTTTATTTAATGAAGCTTCTGCGCTGCTAGCACTTGTAAACATTGAACTTCCACTTGCAGCGATACCACCCATACCATCACCCTTGGGACTATGCAGTAAAACTAGAAGTATTAATAAAATACCCGAACCTACCCAAATCCAACTTAAAATTTGATTCATTATCAAATAATCTAGTTATTGTCTTACGACATGTTTTACAACTTTATTATAACCTTTATATTGGATTTCTTTGATAAGTGATTTTCCTGTCATTTCTTTTGGGATAGGAAGATTTAATAATTGCAAAAGAGTCGGTGCAATATCCGCAAGACCAGCATCATCTCGTAAGTAAATCTCATTACCCATATTTGGAATTTTTCTTTTTTCACCTTCAATAAAAATTAAAGGGACTTTGTTTACGGTATGAGCAGTCCAAGGTTCACCAGTTGGTCCTTTCATCAATTCTGCATTTCCATGGTCAGCTGTAATAAGAATACTACCCCCCATTTTTCCTGTTGCACTAACTATTTTTCCGATACATTTATCAACAGTTTCAATTGCTTTAATAGTTGCATTCATATTTCCTGTATGGCCCACCATATCCGGATTAGCAAAATTAATTACTATGAAAGAATACTTGCCACTTTTGATTGCATTTGAACAACTTAAAGTCAATTCATCAGCAGACATTTCGGGAGCCATATCATAAGTTGCTACTCTAGGGGAGGGAATCAAATTCCTTTCTTCACCAGGCAAAGGAATTTCGACACCTCCATTAAAGAAATAAGTAACGTGAGGATATTTTTCTGTCTCTGCAGTCCTATATTGCTTAAGTCCATGTTCTGAAATTATTTGCCCAATAAAGTTATTTAAAGATTCAGGTGGGAATGCAACCTTAACAGGTAGATTAGCTTCATACTGGGTGAATGTAATTATATCTATATTGGGAATTATCTTCCTCTTAAACCCCGAAAATGTTTTTTCTGATAAGCTTTTTATTATTTGTCTAGCTCTATCAGGCCGGAAATTAAAACAAATTAAACTATCTCCGTCTTTTAAAAAGTTTTTAGAGATTCTTATTGGTTCTAAAAATTCATCAGTAATGTTTTTACTATAACTTTCATTTAGGTAATCAATGGGAGATATATTGGTGTCTTTAATATTTGGATCTGTTAAATTCGAAAATGCTTTTTCTGTTCTATCCCATAAAAGATTTCTATCCATAATCCAATATCTTCCGCAGATAGATGCTATTTCCCCTATTTGAAATTCCTTAATAAATTCTTCTATTTGGTTCAAATATTTTGCAGCACTTTTTGCTGGTGTATCTCTTCCATCAGTAATAACATGTATGGCTACTTTTTTAATGCCAGCTTTAGCAGCCCATTTTAATAAACCAAATAAATGATCTATATGGCTATGTACCCCTCCATCTGAACATAATCCAGTAATATGCAAAGTGGAATTATTTTTTTTTAATGAATCTGATATCCTGTTTAATTCATTAACTTGATCTAATTGATTATTATTTATAACGTTTGTAATCCTTACAAGTTCCTGTTGAATTATCCTTCCTGATCCAATAGTAAGATGACCAACTTCAGAATTACCCATTTGACCGTTGGGCAGACCTACATCTGCGCCACTAGCGCTGATTAGAGTGTGTGGATAAGCATGCCATAATGAATCAATAATTGGAGTATCAGCTGTCTTTATAGCATTATTTAATTCCTCTTCTCTATGTCCCCAACCATCAAGTATTGCAAGAACTACAGGACTCTCAGGATCATTCACCTTTTTAATATTTTTGCTACTGATCTTTGGCATACTTAAACCAAAAAAATTTAGAAATTATCCAATATAAATTTAGCTTCAAAAGGAACTCTATACAATTTTTATTTAATATAGTTAGCTTTTGCTAATTTATGTAAATATTCGGTAATTTTTATTTCTATAAAAAATCTTATGACTAAAAAAGATCAAAAGATCGTAGTACTTACTGAAGTAGAGCTAAAAAAAACACTATCTCAGTTAACTAATGAAATATTGAAAGAAGTAAATAGTATCGACGATCTGCTTCTGGTGGGAATACCCACCAGAGGTGTAGAACTTGCAGAAGTCTTAGAAAAAGAAATTTTTTCTAAGACAGGATTCAATGTGAGCTTAGGAACAATCGATCCAACTTTTTATAGAGACGATCAAGATAGGGTTGAAACTCGTTTGATGAAAGCAACAGATATTCCAATACCTTTGGAGAAAAAAGAAATTGTATTAATAGATGATGTGATATTTACAGGGAGAACAATTAGAGCTGCGATTAATGCACTTTGTTCTTGGGGTAGACCAAAAAGAATAATGTTATTGACTTTAGTTGATAGAGGTCACAGAGAATTACCTATCCAGCCTGATTTCTGTGGTCGAAAAATTATCACAAGTAAAAATGAATGTATAAATTTACGTCTTAAAAAAATAGATGGTGATGAAGGTGTTTTCCTTGAGTAATTAAGATCTTAATATATTTTACCTAAATTAAATTCTCCTATTTCTTCTTCCTCACCATGATCAAAGCATTTGATAAGAAGATCAGCTTTTTCAGTGATGCTAAAGAAAATAATCAAGCAGTCTTCCCCAGGTGAGCAATTTTTTTTCATAATTATTTGCAAAGGTTTTTTATCCCACTTGATAATTTCTTCCTCCCTTTGAACTGATGATAATTTTGGCAACCCATTTTCAAAAATTACATCATACTCTCTGTTTTTTTTAGTTTCTCCAATAATTAATTCAAAAATGTTTTGGTCAATTTTGCTTGCTTGAAGTACTAGCTTAAACGACTTTTCTGTAGGCCATGTTTGTCCCTTATAAAAAATAGGATGCCAGAAATGTTTCTGTTCTCTCCTATTAAATAACCTTATAGAAATACCTTTATTTAGAATATCTTTAATTTTTACTCCTGGAGTCATTGCTAGAGCGCCTAAAGCTATTGATTCAATTGGAGGAGGAGAGCTAATTTTTATTTTGAAAATCTTTTTTTCTACCCAGTCTCTAATTAGTGGTATTTGCGTTCCTCCTCCAACTAAGATAATCGAATGTAAATCACTTACAGAGCAAAACTTTCCTCTTGCTTGATTTAATAATTCTTTAATTAGCGAATCCAGGTGATTAAGGAGATTATTCTGAATTAGTATTTTTTCTAGTATTTCTTTGCTAAGGAAGAATTCTTTTTGTTCATATTCTTTTATAAAAAATGATATTGAGTATTTATTTTCATATTGTATTTTAGGCAAGCTAAGTTTACATTTTATTTCTTCTGCTTTTAAAAGGTTTCTTACATCTTTATTAGTTGGTACGAAATAATCAACAATCCATTGATCAATATCTTTGCCACCAATTTTAGATCCCGTTTTACTAACTATTTCTGCACACTTTATTTTTTGTTTTGAAATTTGGCTGATTTTATTACCTTTAAATTTTAATAATTCAGCAATTGGCCCAGCTTTCCCCTCGCCTCCTTCTAATTGAATAATGTTCATATCAATTGTGCTCCCTCCAATATCTATCGTCATAATTTTTGATCCGAAAGGAACATTAATACCTAAAGCTGCTGCCGTAGGCTCATCTACTAAAGCAATTTCTTCTACTTCTAATTCCTCACAGAGATTTATTAACCATTCGCGATAACCTTTGTAAGTATCTATTGGAGCGGTTAAAACGAGTCTTTTAATTTCATAATCATGAGGAATACTTTCCCATAAAGCCTTAAAAAATTTTTCACCACATTGGGTAGGACTTAAAAATGTATTATTTTTCTTTTCCAGATTATTTCCGATTAATCTTTTGAAATTTGAATGAAAAAACAGTTCAGAATTCTGTGCGTTCTTCATTCTTAAAGCACTCTCACCTATCTTAATTTGTTTTGAATCACCCTCAAACCAAATTGCAGTAGGGATTACTCCAGGAGAGGAGGTTACTAATGGTATCTCAATTAAAATTGTGTTTATTTCTTTTTCATCCTGGAAAGCTATTACCGTATTAGTATTCCCTAAATCGACAGCAAGAGTTCCTGAAAAATTATTGTCCATATTTAAATTGCTCTAAATAAATTAATTTCTTTTTTTAATTTTTGGTGTTAATTGATCAAATAAATAGTAATCTTATTGTATAATTTAAAAAAAAATTTATTAATGAATATATCAAATAAAACAAGTATAGATTCTAATGATCTTGCACAAAGGGGAGAAAGTTTAATTAGAAAATCAACTAATAGATATTTAACAACCGTAAGAATTGCTTTTAGAGCAAAGCAAAGACGATTTGATGATTTTGATGGTCTTTTAGAGGAAACTTCTATTAAACCAGTTCAAAGATCAATTATTGAGCTTAGTGACGAACAAGATCAACCAGATCTATTACCTGGTTGATCTTGTTAAGAGAAGAAAAGAATTGGAGGTTAAGTAAGGATCTAAAGAAAGGTAAATATTGTTTTTTGATTGGAGCAAATAATTGGTGCATTGAATTACAAAAAAACGAGTTTCATTCACTTTATCTTTTACTTTCTAATCTTGAAAAAGAATTATTTGAAATAAAAAGCCAATTAA
Source organism: Prochlorococcus sp. AG-418-K17 (assembly GCA_003214055.1). Classification (GTDB taxonomy): domain Bacteria; phylum Cyanobacteriota; class Cyanobacteriia; order PCC-6307; family Cyanobiaceae; genus Prochlorococcus_A. The sequence goes on along the minus strand of QCMD01000019.1, from coordinate 4,085 downwards.
TGGAAGAAGAGTTAATAACACTCGAAAATGAAAAATTACCTTGGTATGTACAGCTGGAGGGAAAAAAAAATGAATGGAGTCTAAGATTGGTTTTTGAGAGTCAAGAGCAAACTCGATCTTTTGAAATGTATTGGCCGATACCAATTGCACAAACTTTATTTTATGAAATAAAAAACATGTGGGATTCAATGGATTAAATAATAAATAAAATCGGAAATTTTTAAAATAAATTCCCCGTTTAAAAACTTTTTTTTCACATCTTTTCCACAGTTTTTATTTGAGAGCGATTTAAAGAACTGAGGCATGTGGAAAAGTTTAGTTTATTTTAAAAAATTTATTTTTTTCATAGATTTATTAACTTAAAATTGATTCCCTTAAGAAAGATTTCCATGACTAGAATCTCATAATTCTAATGTTTAAGACAGCCTCATAAAGTAGTTGTTGACTATTTCGTATTTTTAAAGAAAACTAGTTCTTGAATAGAAATTTTTAATTATGCATAAGCAAATTTATGATTTAAATCCTGATGTAAAAAATCAGAAAGATGAAATAATTAGTTTCAAATGTGAACTTAATGAAAATCTCCAAAAAGCCATGAATAAATTCGTTGAGAAACATCCTAACTGGGATCAATATAGAATAATACAAGCTGCTATTGCGGGATTTTTAATTCAAAAAGGATTCCAAAATAGAGATCTAACAAGATTGTATATTGGAAATATGTTTTCAATGAATTTCGAAAATTAAGGATTCAGCTGATTTTTTCTAAAAGTTTTTTAGCTACATTATATTTAACAGGTAAGATGGATAATCTATTACCTTTCTTGACTACTAATAAATCATTTTCATTAAATAATATCTTTAATTCTGGGAGGCTCAGTATAGTTTTTGATTTAAACAGGAATTTTACTTTTACACAATCCCATCTTGGGTTTTCAGGTTTCGATTTGGGATCAAAATATTTTGATTGTTGATCAAATTGAGTAGGGTCAACGATATTTAAATCAATTATTTCCATAAGACCAACGATCCCTGGAGGTTTACAATTTGAATGGTAGAAAAAAACTTTATCTCCTTTCTTCATTGTTCTCATATAATTGCGAGCTTGATAATTTCTTATACCATCCCATAAAGTAACCCCATCATTTTTTAAAGTGTCTATGCTGTAAGCATCAGGCTCGCTTTTCATTAGCCAGTAATTAACGTCAGTCATATTTAGGGATTAAGAGAATATTGCAAATCGTGAATGAATCGTGAATGAAATATAAGATTTGCCTTTATAAAATCATTATCCATTAAATTTCGTTTAAAAGGAAGAGATTCTTAATTGATTCATCTTAGTGATTAATCCATGAGGGCTGCTTTTAAAGCAGCTCTTTTTTTTTGCTCCAGAAGCTACTTAAAATCCACATAATAAAATTCAATATTACTATTATTTAGTAAATAGAAATTTCAATGAAATCTTTACTTGCAAGCAAAAGATCAAAAGCAATATTAGGTATTGGTATTGTTGCTATTGGTATCGGTGCAATATCAAAAAAGGTTATTAGTTACCCAGCAGGAGGTTGTATGAAGGGTGCTCAACAAATGACTTTTAATAAAGAAACAAATAATTACTTTATTTAAAAAATTAAAGAAATAAGAAGAGTCATTAGTTTTTCAGCGGTAAATCTTCTATCCATAAAAAAAGAGGGTTTTATCCCTCTATGTTAGATCGACTGTCAATCATTATATATTCTAGATTCTCAGCATCTCTTGTAAACAAGTTTTGTATTTAGCCAGAACAAGAAAAGGCACCTGCAAGAATATTTTTGAAAATAGGTGCTTGACCTAATGCGTATAAAAAGAAAGTTGATGATGCTAGCGTAATAGCTATTTTTGAAGACCTGTTAACTTTTAAATTTGAGACTTTTGCAAATGCGGAATTCATTTGTTCATTAATGTACTAACTAGATATTAGCTGAATAGTTAAAATGTTCAGCATCAAAATTTACCAAAGATTAATTTTGATGATTGTGAACGTAATATTGTTCATCTTTAAAATCATCAGGAGGAGATATTGCCTCCTCAGAGTGAATTACTACATCACAACCATTAGATTCCTCCAAACCTGCATCAAAGAATGTCACTTTTGGGGTTTCTCTAAAAATTGTTGTTGGCATGAATTTTAATTTCATAGTTAAACCTCTCATTATAAATTTATTTATATTTTTAGAATTTTTAAGCTATGAAAACTGATAAATGAATAGTCAGTTACAACAAACTAAACAATCTTCTTTAGTTGGGTAATCTTGACATTCTCTCTTAAAAGTTTCTTCTAAAATTTCTACTTTATTAACATAATCAAGATCGCGCAGAGATTTGTTCGGAACTGTGAATTGTGTTTGAAGTTTCATTTTCCCCTCCTTATTAATACTGTTTTTTGAAGCCATCCCAGGTTTTAGAAAATCTTAGTCCTAGATAAGAAACTAAAATTACCCAAAATAGAATCTCGATAGTTAAATTGGTCATCTACTTTTCCTCCTTTCTATCTAATTATTCTTTAGTACGGATGATATATAAAAATCAAGCGTAAGAATACTTAAAAAGTTCGAGTATTAATCGCAAAAAATTTTGCAATGGTTATTACTAGGATGCTGTTCGCATTCTTTATTCCAATAAGCTGCAAGTTCTTTTGCCTTGTCATCGTATGAAATCACATCGCATGAAAGATCTTTAAAATCCAAATCCATTTCTTGGATAGTGAATGTTTCGTTTAGTGCCATAAGACTAACCTCTTGACTACAATTATGTTCTAATGCATTTGCATAGTTAACCTCAAGTTTTATATGTGCGGTTAGAGGTACAAAATTGTACGGATTAAGGATCAAAAAAAAATATCTCTAAAGTTATTAATTTCAATATAAAAAAAATTTCTTTCTTAAATTTCTCATACTGTTAATAAAAAATAAATTAAAAATAAAATTATTTGAAAAAGATGATTTATGTAGGAAACACTACATCAATCACACATCAGGAATAATTAAATTGTGAATATTAATTTATTTTGCATAATTATGGAATTTGCTAAAAAATTCATGACTGAAAAAGCTGAAAAGCTTAACGGTAAAGCTGCAATGCTTGGAATGTTTGCTCTAATGGGGTCTTACTTTTTTACAGGTCAAATTATTCCAGGTATTTTCTAAACAACGAAAATTTTTTAAAATTTTTTGAGGGGCTTCATCAAGCCCTTTTTATATTATGAGAAATTTTCATTTTTAATTCTCTAATAATTCAAACAATTTTCTTATAAGAAGCTTTCTTTTTAAAAAAGTTTTATCACTATATTTTTTATTTTCTTCTCTTAAAATTTTCTGACCATTTGATCCCAATCCTTTAATGACAAATTCTTTATCTTCTTTAATCCACTTATTTATCATTGCCCCCGTTGTCTCTATATGGAATTGTAATCCATAAGCAAAATCACCAATCCTAAAAAACTGTTCCTTACAACGTGCACTACTAGCAATGAGTACTGCTTTATCAGGTAATAAAATCCTATCTCCATGCCAATGGAGTACATGAAAAGGGTTTTCAAACAGTGCTTTAAAGTCTTTATTTGATTTATCAATAAAAATTTGAGACCATCCAATTTCTGGTAATTCTTTTGGAGGGTATCCATATTTTAGAATTTCAACATCTCCTCCAGCAGCATTCGCAAGTAACTGAGCACCTAAGCAAATACCAATTATAGATCTCTTATTCTCTAATTCTCTTCTTATAAAATCTCTCTCTAACTTAAGCCATGGGTATTTGTCGCTTCCAATATCTTTGACTCCCATTGGTCCACCCATAATTAAAATTAGATCACCTTCTTTTGTTTGAGGAAGATTATCTTTTTTATCCAAACGAATAATTTCAATTCTTAAATTTCTTTCTTCAGCAAATTGTTTAAAAAGACCAGGTCCCTCTATTTCTAAATGCTGCAAAACTAATAGTCGTTTTATTCCCTTCATTCACTTTCCATTATTTCAGCAGAATCAGAACAGACATTAACGCTAAACCACTCCATTGCGGACCAAGTACTTTCTTGGTATGAACCAGCA
>QCMD01000018.1 GCA_003214055.1 Prochlorococcus sp. AG-418-K17 | reverse complement strand
AATGAAGACTCAAAATATATTATTAAAAATTGGCTTTTTTCATCTCCCGAATATAGAAAGTGGCGAATAACAAGATTAGATGGTGGCAAAAAACTGCAAGTTTTTAATACGGTCGTATATCCAAATTTTGATAGTGAAATGCCTATTTTAGGAGCTGATATTTTATGGTTTGGAACTTCTCAAAAGTTATTAGCAATACTAGATTATCAACCTTTAATTCAAGAAGGTAAGTATCTTGAAAAATATTGTTCAAGTTTAGGTACTATTAAGAAAAAATATTCTGCATTTGATAATAATAAAATGAAGAATATATATGATTCAAAAAAGTATTTTTCCCCATGGGTCATTATATGTAGAGGAAATAAATTAAATCTTGATAGAGATTTAAATAATATATTCCATTCATTTGTAGATAACTATTTGAACATTTACAAATCCAATCCTGTTAATCAATTTTTAAATGCAGAAGAAATAAAGATTAATCAAATTAAATATGATAAGTACAGTTTTGAAAAAGACCCTGCAGATAAATTGTTTAAATCATTTTTTGGAGAAAAATGGACAAAAAAATTTATCAATAAATTTCTTTTTACATTAAATAATGAGATAATTCATTGAATGTTGATACAAGATACTATTTTTTACAAACCAGATTGGAGATGGCATATTTTTTTAAAATATTTAACTAGTAATTTAAGTAAATATAACTGTTTAGAAAAAATAATACCCTCAGAATATTCTTATAAAGATTCAATTTATGGTTCAAAAAAATTAAAAAAAAATGTGAATCTCTCTACTTGGGGCGTAACGCATAAGAAAAGAATTCAATTCGCAAGAGCAGTTTGTATAAATAGTCCAAATTATTCTGTTTTAAATTTTTTAATTATTCCTAAGACTATTTATAATGTCCCATTTTTTGGAGTAGATTTTGTTTCTCTACCTAATAGTCATTTATTAGTATTAGATTTTCAGCCTTCATTAAAAATACAAAATCAATACAATAATGAGTTACTAGAAAAACTTATAAAACTCAAAAATCATTGTCATTCATCACTCCCATTAGCTGAAAAAATGTCTGCAGATGTTGCTAGATTTTTCTCTCCAGGAGTAATCTGGTCAAAATTACCAAAAGAAGAAAGAAGTGATTTTTTAATTGCTAATCAGCTTTATAACTCATTTAAGGAATATCTTGATTTGTATTTGGAAATTCTTTTCAAAAGCAAAGAAGCCAATATAGCACTACAAAAAGAATTAATAAATGGTCAAAAGAATTATTTGAAATATAGAAGAGATAATGATCCAGCAAGGCCAATGTTGTCGAGTTTGTTTGGTAAGGAATTTACTGAGTCTTTAATCAAAGAAGTTTTATTTACTACTTAAAAGTCTTATAATGATTTCAAATTTGAATTCATATGAAAAAAATTTCTGTTCTTTTTGTATGTTTGGGAAATATTTGTAGGTCTCCTGCAGCAGAAGCTATCTTTATAAGTTTACTTGAAAGGAAAGGATTAACCGATGGCTTTATTGTAGATTCTGCTGGAACTGGGAGTTGGCATATTGGAAAAAAAGCTGACTCTAGGATGAGAATTGCAGCAGAAAGAAGAGATATTAATATCTTAAGCAGGGCTCGTCAAATTACTAGCAAAGATTTTGAAGAATTTAACTATATTCTTGCGATGGACAACTCAAATTTTAGAAATATTCAAGATCTAAAAAATAGAACAGCTCCAACTGATTTTGCATCAATTAAAAAAATACAAGATTTTAGATCAGTTTTTAATGAGCAAGAAGTTCCTGATCCATATTTTGGAGGCCATGAAGGCTTCGATTATGTCCTTGATATTTTAGAAGACTCTGTAAACGGTTTTTTGGATAGTATTTCTTGAACTTAATTGATCTCAGTCTCTTTAGGAATCTTGTCATTATAAAGATTAATAATTTTTTCCACTACTTCATTAATTGAATATCCATCCGTAATAATTTCTATTGCATCATTTGCTTTTATTAGTGGTGAAATTTTCCTATTGGAATCTTCAAAATCTCTTTTCTTTATAAGTTCTTTTAATGTATGAATGTCTATTTCTTGTGAGTCTTTACTATTTTTATCAGATTTTCTTCTTTTTGCTCTTTCATCGATGCTAGCAGTTAAAAATATTTTAAGTTCTGCATGAGGAAAAACAGTAGTTCCTATATCTCTTCCCTCAGCTATAAGTCCACCTGATTCTCCAATTTTTCTTTGTTCTTCTACTAAGAATTTTCTTACTTCTTTTAATGAGGAAATTTTAGAAACGATGGAACTTATCTTTTGCGACCTGATTTCTTCGGTGACACAGTAGTTATTAATATAAACATCCTGATGTGAATTTGTATTCGACTTGAAAACAATAGATATATCTTTAAAAATATTCAGTAATTTTTTTTCTTTTTTATAGTCAATACTTTCTTTTATCATAAACCAACTCAATGCTCTATACATTGCTCCAGTATCTAGGTATAAAAGTTTCAGTTTCTTAGCTACTAACTTTGTAACAGTACTTTTACCTGACCCTGCAGGACCATCAATTGCAATAATCGGCCTTCTCTTCATTAGAAAAACGTGATCAATTAACCTTGTCTCTCCACATCTTATCGCACCAGCCAGTAACGAAATATTATCCTCAAGACTTGCTTTTTGGAGTGTATGAGGGTGTAAATGTTCTAAATATTCAATTGAAATTTTTTTTGATGATAGCTTTTTTATTATTTCGTTTAAATTGATCTTTTTTTCTTGTTGAAAAATTTTTTTTGCTTCTAATAACTCACTTGAAAAAAAACTAATCAATTTTCTTTCGTTTTTTGATAAATGTATATTACGTGAACTTAAAGGAATTCCATCAAAATCTCTTTGTGTAGGAATAGATTTAATAGCAACATTTAATTTCTTTCTTTGGACAAGATCTTTTAAAATTAAAAGTTGTTGCCAATCTTTTTCTCCTAAGTAAAGATTTTTTGGCTTGATCAGATTAAGTAATCTATAAACTACTGTACAAACGCCATCAAAATGTCCAATTCGATTTAATCCACATAATGCAGAAGATAATTCTGTTGGAGCTTTTAGGAATTTAATTTTTTTATTATTCGGTGGATATATATCTTCATTACTTGGGATGAAGATGGCATCTGCGCCATTTGAAAAGGAGATATTTATATCATTATCAATTGTTTTAGGGTAATTCTCTAAATCTAACTTGTTATCAAATTGAAGTGGATTAATAAAAATACTTACTAAATTAACATTAGAATTGTCATTTTTTGCTGTTGATATTAGTTTTACATGTCCATTATGAAGATTACCCATTGTTGGAATGAAGTTAATTTCACTATTTATATTTCTCCTCCAATTTTCTATTTCTTCAGTTTTCCTTATGATTACTTTCTTCACTTTGTTTTTAAAAAATAAATCTATTTGATAAATAATTACTGGACAAAAGCAATCTTAGGAGGAATATCTATATAGGGAAAGTCTATCATTTTTATTTCATGGATTACAAAACTTCAGGTGTTGATATAGAAGCTGGGCGAGAATTTGTTTCCGAAATTAAACAAGCAGTTGAAGGAACTCATACATCTAATGTGATTGAGGGTATTGGTGGGTTCGGAGGTTTGTTTAGAATTCCTATCGATAGTTTTAAAAAACCAGTTCTTGTTTCAGGAACTGATGGCGTTGGAACAAAATTAGAATTAGCCCAAAGTAAAAATTTTCACTTTGAGGTTGGTATTGATTTAGTTGCTATGTGCATGAACGATATCATTACTAGTGGGGCAAAACCTTTATTTTTTCTGGATTATATTGCTACTGGTAAACTTGATAAGAAACAATTATTGAGGGTTGTTCAGGGAATTTCACATGGCTGCGGAGAAAATAACTGTTCATTACTCGGTGGAGAAACTGCTGAAATGCCTGGATTTTATTCAAAAAATAAGTATGATCTTGCAGGATTTTGTGTTGGAATAGTTGATGAGGATAAGCTTATTAATGGTAAAAAAGTATCTGAAAATGACTTAATAATTGCTTTAAAAAGTAATGGAGTTCATAGTAACGGATTTAGTTTAGTAAGAAAAATTATTCAAAACAATAATCAAATAGATAAAGAATTTGAAAAAGTTTGTCAGTTAAATTTTTATGATGAGTTATTGAAACCCACAAAAATTTACAATAATGTGGTTAATCAAATGTTATCTGAAAATATAGAAATTAAAGCAATGTCTCATATTACTGGAGGAGGAATTCCAGAAAATTTACCAAGATGTATGTCTTCTGATTTTATTCCTTATATCAATACCAGTTCTTGGGAAATACCTATTTTATTTAAATTCCTTAAAGATAAAGGATCGATTCCTGAAAAGGATTTTTGGAATACTTTTAATCTTGGAGTTGGATTTTGTTTGATTATTGATAAAAAATTCAAAAATTCAGTATTAAATATTTGTGATGCTAATAATATTATTAGTTGGGAGATTGGTAAGATTATGAAAAAAAGCAAGTCAAGAAATGATAACTTTCTTCCTGGAATTTTAACTTAGATTTTAAATATTAAATTTTTTACAGTACATATACTATTGAATTAGTACACAAATGAAAAAGTAAGGTGTAATATAATAAAATCACAGCCGAGTTATATCGGAAGTTTAAGTATTAAGATTTAAATTTTTAATTCAATGCCCTTTGAAAATAATCAAAGAATTACTCGTAGAAGAAGCTCAGCAGGTCCTACACCTCCTAAAAGACCTTTAGGAAATAATTCAGATTTTAATGGTCGCCAAAATCAAGGGCCAAGGCCTACTTTTTTAACATTGAGAGATCATGGAAAAGTATTTGTCGCTGACTTGCCAAATTTATCTGATGGACAATTAGCTCATATTAGTAAGGAAGCTAATGAGGTTTTAAATAGTTTGGAAAAAAGGCTTAACGATCTTGAACACGAACCAAACATCAGTAACCCTGAAAATGACACTTTGATAAAAGCTTCAACAAAAAGAGATGTCACCCTAAGATTTATAAAATCAATTGAAGAAGAGCAAGAACATAGGAAGAATAATCCAGCTTTAAGAGACGCAGCTTCGGAATCATTACCGAGAACTTTTCTTGAAGTAGCAAGACATAGACTACCAGGAGCAACTTTTGATTCACTTCTTAGAGAGGCACTTGAGGCTTGTGCTGTTGATAAAGATCTTGAAGATAGTCAAGTTAATAGTGAGCCTAAAGAAACCGTAAAAATTATGGACATTCCATCTTCTAACGCTAATTCTTCTTTACTTGTTAGTATCGATGAAAATAATAACTCCAAAAATGGCAATTTGTGATTCAAGCGAAAATATAATAATTTCAAAATCTCCAAATAAGATTATTAACCATTTTTGTACTAAAAGGGAAATTATTCTATGTAAACATTGTAAAAGAACTGCCTCTAATGGGATTCGATGTCTAGGAATGTGTGTAGCTGATAATGATTATTAATAATTCTGCCTAAAAAATACAATTTAATAGAAATCTCTGAATTTTTCTAATTGAAAATTGCGAAACATAAAAAAGATAATTTATATTAACTATTGGAATATGAATTAATGGGATAATATTTAGGAAATCACTTAAGGCATATCATTCTATTGCTAAAATAAATTGAAATATCTTAATCGTTATACAAAACTAAAGTTCTTAGAGCTTTTTGTAGCTAATTTTGAATTGAAACTAAAAAAGGCGGCACCCAGATTCGAACTGGGGATAAAGGATTTGCAATCCTCTGCCTTACCACTTGGCCATGCCGCCGATAAAGGTAAACGTAAACCTCTTAATGATCTTACCAGTAATCAGACTCAATCTATATTAATAATATGTAATGGTCATGGCGAAGACATTATTGCATTAGAAATAATTAAAAGATTATTAAAAAGAATAAAAAGTTCTAAGATTGAGGTTCTGCCTCTAGTTGGTAATGGAGATATATTTAACAGTATTGATTCAAGATATTTCCGTAAAATTGGTTATCTTAAACAGCTTCCCAGTGGAGGTTTCAGTAATCAAAGTCTGAGTGGTTTTTTACATGATTTGTTTGCTGGATTTTTAATTGATATATTAAAAAACTTTTTAATTGTCAAAAGGAAGTCGAAACATTCTTACAAAATTATCGCGGTAGGCGATTTCTTGCCATTGTTCTTTGCTTGGTCTTCAGGATGTGAATTTAGTTTTATTGGCACTCCGAAAAGCGACCATACATGGAGTAGTGGCCCAGATTGGGCTTTTAGCGATTTTTATCATAAGTTGAAAGGTTCGGAATGGGATCTTTGGGAAATGTTGCTTATGAAATCTCCAAGATGTAAAACCTTGATTATGAGAGATGATATAACTGCAAAAAATTTAATTAGAAAAAAAATTAATGCATGCTATTTTGGTAATCCGATGATGGATTTTGTAAATTATAAAAATCAAAAACTTTCAAATATTATTGCATTCCAAAGAATAATTTTGCTGATAGGTAGTAGATATCCAGAGGCATTTAACAATCTTAATAGTTTCTTAGATTGTTTGAAAGATTTTACTTTTGCAAAAGATTCATTAATTCTTTTGCCTTTAAGTATTAATGCTAATGAAATTAAGATTCACAGTTATTTAATAAAATATGGTTTTTTAAAACAGAGTGGAGTGAATTTTATGATTGAGGAAGATTCAGTCTGGAAAAATAAAGAAAAATATATTTTGATAGGCAAAGGGAAATTTAATTTGTGGGCCAATATGGCAGATATTGGATTGTCTAATGCAGGAACAGCTACAGAACAAATTATAGGTCTTGGAGTACCTGCTCTATCTTTACCAGGTTCGGGACCACAATTTACAAAATCTTTTGCAAAAAGGCAATCCAGATTATTAGGAGGAAGTGTTTTGGCATGCAGTAATAAAGAAATTCTTTTAAGTCGTTTCAGTTTACTTTTGAAAGATAAAATTTACAGGTTAGAGCAAGCTAAGATTGGAAAAAAAAGAATGGGTGAAGCTGGTGCAAGCAAGAAAATTGTAGATTCCATTATCTTTAATTTGTTATGTTAGTAAGTGGTATTTAGGTATTAAAATTTATGTATCCTATTAATGATCGCCAATATTTAAAGATATGTGCAGAAATTGCGAAGTTAATGAGTATAAGTATTTCTTCAGCTAAAAAGAAAGTAGAAATTCAAATTGCTAAAAAAGGTTCTAAATCTATTGAAGATAAAAGACAAGTTGCTAAAGAACTTTTAAAAATTTGTGAACAAGATGATGCAAAAAAACAAGGTTCTTCAAAAATACTCGATAAGCTTATGGAAACTCTTGATAATGAAGATAACTTTTTAACTGAAGATTAAATTTAATGATCAAAAATATTAGAAAATCTCAAAATATCTAATTCAGAATGAATTGGAACTGCTTCAAAACATTTTTTAGCCAATTCATATCTCCCTTCTCTTTTAAGGATTATTTTAAGTTTATGCATAGCTTTAATTAAATATCTGACATCATTAGCAGCGTAATCTATTTGCTTTGTTGTTAAGTCTTCATTGATGCCCCAATCACTACTTTGTGAACTTTTGTCTAGTTCAATCCCTAAAAGCTCATTTATTAAATCTTTTAGGCCGTGCTTATTTGTATACGTTCTTGCTAACTTACTTGCTATTTTTGTGCAAAAAATATTTTTTGTATTTATACCAAGGTTGCATTTCAAAGCGGCTATATCGAATCTTGCATAATGAAATATTTTGATTATTTTTTCATCTTCTAAAAGTTTTTTTAAATAAGGAGAAAAAGATGTATCTAGTTCTATTTTTATACAGCTGGTTAAATTTAATTCATTAGTTATTTGCACTAAACATAATCTATCTCTTCCATGTACTAAGCCCATTGCTTCAGTATCAACAGCAAGATAAGAAGAATTTTTATATAGATTATATAAATCGTTATTTATATCATTATGATAAAAACTTATATTTTTATTGTCTTCGCTAATACCCATAATTATTTTAAATAATTTTAATTTTACATTATTTATAAAAGTTTTCTTAGTTCTGTATTTCTTACCAATTAATATATTTTTTAAAGAAGATATTTTGAAAATTATATTATGATAGAAAATAAATTTTAATTTATATTTACCAAGGAAATATAAATAAATGTCTTATTCTCTAAATTCAACATTGTTGCTTACAATTCTTCTTGCAATAGGTTTATTTTTTTTTCTAAGAGCTTCAAGCAAAGATAGAACGACTATTGTTGAAATTTCATCTTCACAACAACCTGTAAAAGTTTTAAATGATCTATGCGAATGGCTAAATTTAAGAGGATGGAAGCAAACTGGTGGAGATTTTGATCAAAGAGTTTTGATATTTAATGGACAAGTTGTTTCAAGTAAATTCTTAGCAATTTTCTTGGGAATTCTTGGCGGATTTGGATCATGTGCTCTGGGTTTAGTAATTATTCAAATTTATCCAGTATTAGGCTGGTGGCCAATTCTTTTGGGTTTAATAGGAGGCCCTATATCTGGTTATGTTTATTTTAAAAAATCTGCAAGAGAAGAAAAATTTGAACTCAGATTGATAAGTAAAGATGATGATGAGACAACTTATATGAGACTAAGAGCTCATAGAGACGAATTAATATCGCTAGAAAATGAATTAGGTGAAAGGCTTAATTTACAGAGTGATGGCTCTCTATTTAAAACACCTATTTAAATTTATTTTTGGGTATTTAGAGTTTTAATCAAAAATTTGATTTTTTATACATAATTCTTCTAATTTTTTGTCATTTAGCCAATCTTGTGGTTTCGTAAAAATTGATGTTAGCAATTCCTCTCTCGAACCTTGTTTTGCTTTATATCCATATTCCCATCTAGATAATGGTGGTAAAGACATTAAAATTGATTCAGTTCTACCGTTTGTTTGTAATCCAAAAATCGTACCTCTATCCCAAACTAAATTAAATTCTACATATCTTCCTCTTCTATAAAGTTGAAATTCTCTTTCTTCTTTTGTGAATTTGATCTTAACTCTTTTTTCAATTATGGGTAGATATGATGGAAGAAAAGACTTGCCACAATTTTCGGCTAATGAAAATAAATCATTCCAATTTAAATTAATTTTGTCAATTTTTTTTGATGCTGCAGATGCCTTACCTTTTTTATTATTTCCTTTGTAAATATTATCAGAGCCATCTTGATAATCATAAAAAATGCCTCCAATACCTCTTGATTCATTTCTATGTTTTAAAAAGAAATATTCGTCACACCAAGGTTTGAAAACTTTGTGAATATCTTTATGTACTTTTTCGCATGCATTTTTATGTTCTTTATGGAAATGTCTCACGTCAGTTAGATAAGGATAAAATGGCGTAAGATCTGCACCACCTCCAAACCACCAAACCGGTCCTGCTTCAAAGTATCGATAATTTAGATGGACGGTAGGAATAAAGGGATTTTTTGGGTGCAATACCATTGATGTGCCAGTGGCAAACCATTCGTGCCCCTCAGCTTCTGGCCTTTGAGAGATTATGGATGGAGGTAATTTTTTACCATGTACTTCAGAGAAGTTAACACCAGCTTGTTCAAATATTAATCCATCTTTAAGGACTCTTGACCTTCCACCACCTCCTTCTTTCCTTTCCCATGAATCTTCAATAAATTTACCTTTTCCGTCAGTATCTTCGAGACCTGCACAAATTTCATCTTGTAGTTCTAATAAGAGATTTTTAGTTTTCTCTCTTGAATTCTTTGGGGGTTTTTCAAACATGTATTTTAAAAAATTGAGAGAATTAAATTTTTGGTTAATTATTCGTTTCCCTTTATAATTTCCTTTAAGGGGTACCTATTCCTTATATATCTTATAGTTCGACATAGTTCTTAATCTTTTAAAGAGTCGACTAAAATGTAAAAAAATCTAAAAATTTTAATGACCACAATAGAAGATGCGAATAATGCTTTATTAAAGATTCTTGATGTTGGATCAAAAAAAAATGTTGTTGAATTAGGTTGGATCAAAAATGTCAGAGTAACAATACCAAGAGTAATATTAACGCTTTCATTGCCATCATTTGCAAATTCTCAGAGAGATCGAATAGTTCAAGAAGTGAGGAGTACTCTTCTTAACTTTCATGATATTAGTGATGTACAAATTGAATTAGATAATAATATTCCACAATCAGAAATCAAAAGTGAAAATAATGTTCCTGACTTGCAAAAAGTTAAAGGTATTAAACATATCATCGCAGTCAGCAGTGGTAAAGGAGGAGTTGGTAAAAGTACTATTGCTGTTAATGTAGCTTGTTCATTAGCGAAATTAGGATTAAAAATAGGCTTGTTAGATGCTGATATATATGGTCCTAATACGCCTTTAATGTTGGGAGTTTCTGAGGAGAATCCTAAGGTTACAGAGGGTATTGGTAATGATCAGAGATTAATACCAATTAATAAATTTGGGATTTCATTAGTATCCATGGGTTTCCTTATAGAAGAAGGTCAACCTGTTATATGGAGAGGACCTATGTTAAATAGCATAATTCGTCAATTCTTGTATCAAGTGGAATGGGAAAATCTCGATTTTTTGGTAATTGATTTACCGCCTGGAACGGGAGATGCTCAAATATCCCTAGCACAATCTGTCCCTATCTCTGGAACAATTATTGTGACTACTCCTCAACAGGTTTCTTTGCAAGATGCAAGAAGAGGCTTAGCTATGTTTAAACAACTTGGTGTTCCCTTATTAGGAATTGTAGAAAATATGTCAGCTTTTATTCCTCCTGATATGCCCCATAAAAAATATGAAATTTTTGGAAAAGGTGCTGGAAAAACTTTAGCAGACGAAAATAATTTAAAGTTACTTGCTCAAATCCCAATAGAAATTCCTTTAGTCAGTGAAAGTAATGATGGGATACCTATTTCAATAAGTCAACCAAATAAAGAGAGTTCGATAAAGTTTAAAGAGTTAGCAAAATTGATAAAACACAAATTTAATGATTAATCATTAATGTTCAAAACATTATTTTTATCTAGTAAAAATGGATTTTTTCAAAAAAAAGTTCATCCCTCAAGAAGATTTTTGTTCTCACCTCTTCTTTTAATTCCTTTATTTTTAGTAATAATTTCAGGCTTTTTGATAAAAAGTATTCAAAGAGATTTAATAGAGTCTGATTATCTAAGTCATATTTTTACTGGTTTTATTGGATATTTTTTAGCTTTTCTTATTTCATATATTCCGGTAGAAAGGCTGAGAAGATTTACGATTCCATTTTATTGTTTATCTTTGATTTCATTACTAATTGTTTATTTCTTTGGGATTTCAGTTTCTGGAGCTCAAAGATGGTTGAGTATTGGATTTTTCTCTTTTCAGCCATCTGAAGTTGCTAAATTAAGTACTATTTTAAGTCTGGCATTTGTGTTAGATAGGAAAATAATTTCAACGATTAAGGATTTATTATTGCCTTTTTTAATTGTAATTTTTCCTTGGCTATTAATATTTTTTCAACCAGACTTAGGAACTTCTCTAGTTTTGATTATTTTGACTTTTGTCATGCTTTATTGGTCACAAATGCCTGTAGAGTGGATATTAATATTGGTTCTCTGTATTGTTTCTGCAATAGTATATTTTGTTTTGCCAAACTTTCTTATTTTCTGGATTCCATTTATGGGTTATCTTGCTTTTAGATCCTCAAAAAAGAAAATAATTTTTTCTGGCTTGGCAATTTCTCTTCATTTATTAGTGGTAAGATTCGCCCCAATTTTGTGGGAATTTGGTTTAAAAGAATATCAGAAAGATAGATTAATTCTTTTTTTAGACCCTAATAGAGATCCCTTAGGTGGTGGCTATCACTTATTACAAAGTAAAATAGCAATTGGTTCGGGTGGTATTTTTGGAACTGGCCTATTAAAGGGCAAACTAACTTATTTGCAATTTATACCTGAGCAACATACCGATTTCATTTTTAGTGCACTTGCCGAGGAGTTGGGTTTTTTGGGATGTGGAGTTATTTTATTATTATTTTTTCTTTTCATAAGTCAACTTATTAAAATTGCAAAAAATGCTAGAACCGAATTTGAATCCTTAATTGTTATAGGTATTGTTTCAACCTTTTTATTTCAAATAATTATTAATTTATTTATGACGATAGGATTAGGCCCCGTCACTGGTATTCCGTTACCTTTTATGAGTTATGGCAGAACTTCTTTAATGATTAACTTTATATCTATTGGTTTCGTTTTATCAATACTTAAACGTTCCAGATCATTACGAAATTTATGAACTCAGAAATCACAATAAAAATAATACAAGATTTATTACTTCAAGGTTTGGAAACAAATTATGTTGACGATAATACTTCAAGGCGAATGTGGTGGGCTTCTTTAGAAGTTATTCAGAAAGAGTTTCTATCTCATAATTATCATAAGGGCGGAATATGGGTAGCATCTCCTCTTCCAGCACTTAATGAAAAGAAATTTTTTACTAAATTGCAGGGGTGGCTATGGTCTCCAAAGGGTTTTCCATATTTTAAAAAAGATAATGCTGGTATTTTGCCAGAAGGTCAAACTAATGAAATAAGAGATGATTCTGGATTTATAAGTAATTATAAAGTTCTTAATCTTAACCCAAAGGATGGATATGAGCCATTTTTATTGATTATTACTCCAAGTTTTCAATGCATATTAACAATTGCGGGGGTAAAAGATAAAAGGAATTTATTAATGAGATGTGATAAAGAAAGTATAAAAACGGTAATCGAATTAATGTATGCAAAGTTTTTTAAAGAGGATTATGAAGAAGGAATTAATTTCCGTAATGCAATTAACAACTTAGGAGAACTTCAAATAAATAATCAATTTGCGCAAAACTTCTGGCCCAGTTTATCTATTAGATTATCTAAAGCTGTTCCTAGTTTGAACATTCAGAACACTGTTAAAGAAGAAAATAAAACCGTTCAAATAATAGAAGCAAAACTATTAAAGGCAATTTCCCATGAAGTAAGGACGCCTTTGACAACTATAAAAACTCTTATTCGATCAACTCTTAGAAAATACAAAATGGATGATTCAATGCGAAATCGTCTAATTCAGATAGATAATGAATGTAATGAACAAATTGATAGATTTGGTCTAATCTTTAATGCTGCAGAATTAGTGAGTAGCGAAATATCTCCTTTAAATCATCTTGCAAAAATTAATTTAGTTGAAATTTTTAATAAACTTGCTCCTCTATGGCGAAAACAGCTCAAAAGACGAGGGATAACACTAAAAATTGATATTCCTATTCAGCTGCCACAAATTTTGAGTGATTCTGAAAAATTAGAGTTAATGTTAAGAGGGCTAATTGATAAAAATACAAGAGGTTTGAAAGAAGGAAGTACATTAATTTTAGAATTGCGACCAGCTGGACAGCAACTAAAACTCCAACTAAAAGTTCAGAAAACTGAAAGTGCCAAACAAGAAATTTCTATAAATGATAATGGAGCAGATATCGGACCAGTTCTGAACTGGAATCCACAAACAGGAAGTTTGCAATTAAGTCAAATTGCTACTCAAAAGTTGTTGGCTAGCTTAGGAGGATATGTCACAAAAAGACGCGACACAGGTTTGACAGTATTTTTCCCTATTTCCGATTCAAAATAATATCCTAAACGTAAGTAATTGTTTTTAATTTATTAAATAATGTAGAAACTTTTCTATAATTTTCAAGAATTGCAAATTAGTAATGCTAGTTTCTTATTATAAATAACTTAAAAAAATTAGGATGACTGAAACTTTAGTTGGTCAATTTCCAAAGCATATTGGTAGTACTGGGGGTTTATTAAACTCAGCAGAAACTGAAGAAAAATATGCAATTGTATGGAATAGTTCAAAAGAACAAGCATTTGAATTACCTACTGGTGGTGCGGCTGTAATGCTTGAAGGGGATAATTTAATGTACTTCGCAAGAAAAGAACAATGTTTAGCTCTTGGAACACAACTCAGGGGTTTTAAGCCTAGAATCGAAGACTTTAAAATTTATAGAGTTTTCCCTGGTGGAGATATAGAATTCTTACACCCTAAAGATGGAGTTTTCCCTGAAAAAGTAAATGAAGGTAGAGAAAAGGTTGGTCATAATCCAAGAAGGATAGGTGAAAATCCTAACCCTGCAGGATTGAAATTTACTACCAAAAAAACTTTTGAATAACTTGTTTGAAGTTGATATAAAAGAAAAATATATTTATAATTTGGACTGACATTAGTTGTATGATCAGTTCTCAAAAAGATAACTTCTTAAAGGCTTATGAAGAGGGTAAAAATTTTATACCTATCGTTCAAACATGGCCAGCAGATCTTGAAACTCCATTATCTACATGGTTAAAGTTATCCAATAACGATTCACATGGAGTATTTCTTGAGTCCGTAGAGGGAGGTGAAAACTTAGGTAGATGGAGTATTGTCGCTACACAACCTCTTTGGGAAGTAGTTTGCCATGGGGAGAAAATTGTAAAAACATGGAAAACTGGAAAGTCTGAAACTCACAAAGGAAATCCATTTAATCTTTTGAGATCATGGACAAATGAATACAAGTCCTATAATCTTGAAGACTTTCCATCTATTGGACAATTATATGGTTCTTGGGGTTATGAATTGATTAATCAAATAGAGCCAAGCGTTCCTACAAACGAAATAGGTAATAATGAAATACCAAATGGATCATGGATGTTTTTTGATCAAATTGTAATTTTTGACCAAATTAAAAGATGCATAACAGCAGTAGTTTATGCTGATACTTCTTTTTTAGAAGCTTCCTCTACTGAGGAAATTTATACAGAGTCAATCAGCAAAATAAATAAAATAAGGGATTTGATGAGAGTCCCTTTGAAAGAAAAAGAGTTTTTAAATTGGAATGAAAATGATAATTATGAGGTTGAAATCACTAGTAATTGGGAAAAAAAAGACTTTCAAGATGCAGTTTTGTTAGCGAAAGAATTCATAAGAAAAGGTGATATTTTTCAAATTGTCCTTAGTCAAAGATTTAAATCTAAAGTTAAAAATGATCCCTTTAACCTTTATAGAAGTTTGAGAATGGTTAATCCATCACCTTATATGGCTTTTTTTGATTTTGGTTCTTGGTATCTAATAGGTTCCAGTCCTGAAGTTATGGTTAAAGCTGAAAAAAATCAAAATAATAAAATTGTTGCAAGCCTCAGACCTATAGCTGGTACCAGACCAAGAGGCAAAGATATACAACAAGATAAAGAATTAGAAAATGATTTATTGAAGGATCCTAAGGAAATAGCAGAGCATGTAATGTTAATAGATCTTGGAAGAAATGATTTGGGAAGAGTGTGCGAAATTGGCACTGTAGAGGTAAAGGATTTAATGGTTATAGAAAGATATTCCCATGTAATGCATATTGTAAGTGAAGTTGAAGGAATTTTAAAAAATAATACTGATGTCTGGGATTTATTAAAGGCATGTTTTCCTGCTGGTACTGTAACCGGGGCTCCAAAAATAAGAGCTATGCAATTGATTCACAACTTTGAGAAAGATGCTAGAGGTCCATACGCAGGGGTTTACGGATCAATCGATATTAATGGCGCCTTGAATACTGCAATAACAATAAGAACGATGATAGTCTCGCCAACCAGCGATGGTGAATATGATGTAGCTGTTCAAGCCGGTGCAGGAATAGTGGCAGATTCTTCACCTGCAAATGAATATCAAGAAACTATCAATAAAGCAAAAGGTATTTTTAAAGCCATAGCCTGTTTAGAAAATAAATGAGTATTGAAAATTTGTATAAAGGTTTTGAAGTAGAACTTTTTACAGGCTCCGTGAATTCTCATATTGGAGTTTCAAGTGCGATTGAAGAAAAATTTTCTAATTTTGTCAAAGAACCTGATAATAGGAATGTTGAATATATCACTACTCCGGAAAAGGACTACAAAGCTATTTATGAAAAATTATTAACTCCAAGAAGAAATTTAAGAAAATGGTTAAACAAAAGAGATTTAACAATTATTCCTTCATCTACACTTTGTTTTAAACATAATAGTCAATTTCAACGTTCAGATATCAATAATGTTTATCATCAATTTATTGAAGATAATTATGGGATATCTATTGCAACATCTAGTGTTCATATAAATATTGGAATTGATAATTTAGATAAACTCTTTGCAGCAATTAGACTTGCCAGATGTGAAGCTGCTTTATTTCTATCAATTAGTGCAAGCTCGCCTTTTTTGAATAATCAAATAACAAATAATCATTCTCAAAGATGGATGCAATTCCCGAAGACTCCAAATGATGTCCCATTCTTTATAGATCATGAAAACTATATCAATTGGATTGAGGAGAATATAGCAAATGGAAAAATGCAAAACATAAGGCATTTTTGGTCTTCAATTAGGCCTAATGGTCCTAAAAGGCCTTTAGTCTTAGATCGTTTAGAGTTACGTGTATGTGATTTCGTTTCGGATATTAATTTGTTGATTGGCATTACAGCATTACTAGAATTAAGAATTTTAAGTTTATTTGAGGATCTAGAATCTTTAGATCCTCTTGTTTCAAGCAATTTTTCAATTTATGAATTAGCAAAAATATGTGATCAAAATGAAATTAAAGCTGCAAAAAATAGTTTAAATGCAGAATTGATTCACTGGAAAGATGGCAAAAAAGTAATTTGTCGTGAATGGATAAAAAATTTATTGTCAGACCTATCCACTACTGCAGAAAAATTAAATATGACGGATCTTTTGAACCCTATTTACAGAGTTCTTGAAGAAGGTAATCAATCTATTAAATGGTTAAGACAACATGAAAGAGGGTTTTCTATTGAGGAAATAATGAAAAATGCTATTGATGATATGATTAAAAATGAAAAAGAAAGTATTTAATAATTTCTAGAAATATTGTTCTGAATATTTTTACTTGTGACATAATAATTATATGGAATCTATGAAACAAGTAAAAAATAATAATGTGGATCTTATTAGTAATAATGATCCTCTCAATAAAAATCGTGAATTGATAGAGGATCTTTGGGAATCCGTTTTAAGGGAAGAGTGCCCAAATAACCAAGCAGATCGTTTAATTCAACTTAAAGAGTTAAGTTATTCCAACCAAGTAAATGATGCTAATCCAAAGACCTATAAAAATGAAATAGTTAATATCGTTAATTCTATGGATTTAGCAGAATCTATAGCTGCTGCAAGAGCTTTTTCATTATATTTTCAATTAGTTAATATCTTGGAACAAAGAGTTGAGGAAGATAGATATATACAAAGTTTTACTAACAAAAATGTTCAAAATTCTCCTGATAATCTTGATCCTTTTGCACCTGCATTAGCTAGACAAAATGCTCCAGTCACGTTTAGAGAATTGTTTTATAGGCTTAGGAAATTAAATGTTCCTCCTGGAAAACTAGAAGAGTTGTTGCAGGAAATGGACATTCGTTTAGTTTTTACTGCACATCCTACAGAGATAGTAAGGCATACAATAAGGCATAAGCAAACTAGAGTTGCTAACCTTCTCAAGAAAATACAGGTTGAAAATGTTTTAACAATTGAGGAAATTAATTATTTAAAAATACAATTAAAGGAAGAAATAAGGCTTTGGTGGAGAACTGATGAATTACACCAATTTAAACCTTCGGTATTAGATGAAGTGGAT
>QCMD01000017.1 GCA_003214055.1 Prochlorococcus sp. AG-418-K17 | reverse complement strand
AAATGCATTAATTCAATCAAAAAACAAACATATAAAAAATTTCAATTAAAAGTAGTCGATGATTGTTCTACTGATTCAACTTATGAAATAGCCTCATCATTATGTAAAAGTCAAGATAACTTTCAAATATTCAGAAACTCAAGACGTTTAGGAGCCTTAAATAATATTTATAACTTACTAAGTATGAAGGTAAAAGAGCCTTGTAATACTATAAATATTCTTATAGATGGAGATGATTACTTATATAGTGGTGATGTTTTAAATGTACTTAATGAGAAATATTTAAAAACTAATTGTTTGATTACTTATGGATCACATCTTTCATCTAAAGGAGTACAAGGCAAAAAATACCCACATTTAATAAGGCAATTTAATTTATTCAGGAAATATTTTTGGTATGCTTCGCATTTAAAGACATTTAGGCATGACTTATGGTTATCTGTTAAACCTAAAGATTTACTAGATCAAAATGGAAATTATTATTCTTTAGCATCTGATCTGGCAATAATGTTCCCAATGTTGGAAATGGCAGGAAATCGTCAAGAATTTATAGAGGAAGTTTTATATGTATATAACGACGAGAATCCCATAAGTGACCATAAAATAAGGAGAAAAGAACAGATACTGGCAGCAAAAGAAATAAGGAAAAAAGAAAGGTACCCAAAATTAAAATTTTCTTGAATATTCATTTAAATTATGAACTTGTTTAATATTTACAGGAAAATTATTGAGAATATATTAAGTATTTATTCTGTTATTTAATAATTTTCTAATATTTATATGTAATCGCTAGGGGTGAATAATTCCAGCTTTTTCTAATGCGAAAGATAAAACTGCAATTATCGCCATTAGAGTTAAAATTTTATTTTTCTTGATGAAATCCATAATACTTATTAAGAATCCTATTTTTTAAATTCCTATTTAAGATAATAAATAACTTCAGATATCATAACAATTACGATGGGACCTATATATGTAGGAGATTTAATTCCCTCCATAGCATCTTAATAAAATGGTTATTGAAAAATATGATAATGCTATAAAAGAAGGCGAATATCATTAAGAACATGTTGGCGGCGAATATAATTACCCTGATTGGTAAATATGCTTACTAAAAAAATAACTTTTGCCTTAGCAGATTGGATTAGAGAGTGGCGCGAGTGTAGTGATAATAATACATCTATTGATGAGAGTATAAAGTTTGTTCAGTGGAAATTGGAAGATTATAAACTTTCTGATATTGATAAAAGAATAATAGAATCTACTTTTCTTTATGAAATTGAAAAAGATGAAAATATAAATTTTAATTTTCTATTTATCTGAATAAAAAAGCAATATAAGTAGAATCCTCCTACAGATTTAGAAAAATGTAAATCAGCATATTTACGTATTTACTGATAATAGAAATAGGAGTAGTTTATTAGTGTTGAGTTCGGAGGCAATCTAAATGATTGATAGTCCGCCTGAAATTTAGCAAATTCCAAAATATAGGAAGTGTATTCCTGAGCATGGGATTATTCGAAAATAAAAGTTTAATCAATTAGTCTGATAAGACTTCGCTTTATAATTACTAGCGACAATAGGAACTTAAATTATCGAGAGAAATCCCCGAACTCACGTATTCTAGGTTTATGAGTAAATAGACTTTAAAATATGTAATTTTGTATCCTTTAATAAGGAAATAATTTATAAATAAAAGGGCTGCTAAAGCAGCCCTTTTTTAATGTTTGAAAAATTACTTCTAAACTAGATTTATTTTTGGATACTATAGATTTATAAAGTGATTAAAAATATTTAAAAATGAAAGATCAAATCTTATTTCCGAAAATTGAAATACGTGAAAAGGGTTTTTTACAAGTAAGTGATATTCATTCTATTTATTGGGAAAGATCTGGTAATCCAAATGGAAAAAAAATACTTGTTATTCATGGAGGTCCAGGAGGGGGAAGTCAACCAATATATAGAAGATACTTTGATCCAGATAAATTCGATATTATTCAATTTGACCAAAGAGGTTGCGGTTCCTCAACTCCTTTCTCTGAATTAAAAGAAAATACCACTAATCATTTAGTTGATGATATTGAGAAATTAAGGATTCTATTAAAAATAGATAGTTGGCATTTGTTTGGCGGATCTTGGGGCTCAACACTTTCACTTATATATGCAATTAAGAATCCTTCAAGAGTTATGAGCTTAACTTTGCGAGGAATTTTTTTATGTAGAAAGTTTGAATTATTATGGTTCTATCAATATGGAGCAAGTGAGATATTCCCAGATGAATTTGAAGAGTATATTTCTGTAATACCAAAAGAAGAAAGAAATGATTTGATAAGTTCTTTTTATAAATATCTAACATCTTCAGATTTGGAACTTAGATCTCAAGCAGCAGCAGCTTGGACAAAATGGGAACTTTCAACAAGTCATTTAATAAATAAGAAATTTGATTTTGATAAATCTAAAGTAAATTCTTTCTCAGATGCATTTGCAAGGATCGAATGTCATTATTTTATTAATAATATATTTTTAGAAGATAATTTTATTTTGAAAAATATAAAAACTATAGAAATGATACCAACAAAAATAATTCAAGGGAGATATGACGTCGTATGTCCTGTCAGGAGTGCTTGGGACCTTAATAGGCAACTAAAGAATTCTGAATTAATTATTGTTAATGATGCTGGTCATTCAATGAGTGAAAAAGGGATTAGTATCGAATTAATAAAAGCTGTAAAAGAACTTTAAGAACCAGAGATGGACTTACGATAGCTACATTAACATTTAAAAATAATGATCATTGATTTAAACTATATTTTTATTTAAAGGCAGATATGTATCAAATATGTCTAATAACTAAAGACCATCATCCTCAATATTCTGTGCAATGCTTCGCAGTAATTCAACTATATCTGAATCATCACATTCAGTATCTTCTTTAAGCAAAATACACTCATCTCTAATACTTACATTGGTACTCCACCAAATTCCTGAACTATTGGTATCGTCCCACTCAAATCTATTTGACATAGCTAATTAATATTGATTTCTGACTCTTCATTTAATTTAGTTGAATCTTTTAGTTCTTCTTTAGGTTTTTCTGGCCAGGCAACATCAAATCTTGCAGTTTCTTCTGTCACAAAACCCTCAGGATGAAGAGTACAAATTTTTTTTCTTCTAACAAAAATATGATCAACTCTTTTTTCTTCATCAGGAGTAACTATCCTTTCTAATTCTATTACTTCTGTAAAAGGAGTTGAATTAAGCTCTTTAGTAGGTTTCAAAATTTTTATCTAATTAGATCCACCTTAAAGCTTAGATAACTTGACTGTGGATTTTTTAATTGGATTTACCAAGTTCATTACCCTACTATTTTATTTATGTGGAATTTAGAATTAGATGAAGGATAAAATAATCAATTAAAGTTTATATTCCCAAATTTAATTCATATTGGATTGGTTTTTTATTGTTACTTTTTTTAGGTCTTTTATTGCCGGCTGTTCTTTTCCTTGAGCCATGCTTTAAATAGATTTTTTTTGATATATCCCAGTAGCCTTTTTTTTGAGTGATTTCTTGAATTTTATCCCTTGCTTCCCTAGATGTTCTAGAAATATCAACTATTGGTTTAATGTATTCTAATTTTGAGTATTCTTCACTATTAAATGTGCTCAATAACCAAGGCTCATGGATGAAAGTTTCAGTTAGGTTTTTTAATTCTGGTACCCATTTTTTTATAAATTCACCCTTAGGGTCATGATCTTTACCTTGCTTAATTGGATTGTAAATTCTATTGGTATTTATAGAGGTTGTTCCAGACTGCATTTGACATTGATTCCAATGAATTCCAGGTTCATAATCTACAAATTTTTTTGCTAATTCTGAACCAGAATCTTGCCAAGGTAACCATAAGTTATAGCTTGCAAAAGACATGAGCATTGCGCGCATTCTGAAGTTAATCCATCCATTAAAGTTTAATGAACGCATACAAGCATCTATAAAAGGAAAACCAGTATTGCCTTGACTCCATAAGAAAAGTAATTCAGTTTTACTTTTTCTAATGTTTTGAAAATAAGGGTGGAAATCTTGGAATTCTAATTCTGGTTCGCTTTCAAGCTTCTGAATAAAATGACAATGCCAAGTTAATCTGCTCTTCAACATTCTAGAATTATTGTTTTTATGTAAATTTACTTGATAAAAAATCTCTTTCAATGAAAGACATCCCCAAGTAATATAAGGAGATAATCTTGAGCAGCTATCAAATGATTTTTCTGGGCTAGAAATATCTTTCGAATAAGAATTTAATTTATTACTAAAGAAGTATTGCATTCTTTCTAAAGCTTTCTTTTCCCCACCTCGCATTCTTCCTGGACAAGTTTCTTTTTTAAAGGTAAAAATTTCGTCTGAAGGTATTTCTCCAATATCAAAGTCAATAGAATTAATTTTTGATGGTGCTTTAAGTAATTTTTTTTCGGAATTTTTTTGCCAGTATTTAGACCAATTATTCCTATCTAAATTGCCTCTAAAAACAGAAAATTGCAGAAATTCTTTCCAAAGAATATTTTTACTTAAAGCCCATTCCCTAACTTTTTGATCCCTTTTATAAGTAAGCCAATCTCCAGTTTCTTGGTGGCTATATATCCCCTTGATTTTAAATTTTGAACTAATTTCATTAAAAATATTAATAACATTTCCAGTCCTAATAATTAATGGTTGTCCAATCTCAGCAAGTGCATTTCTTAAATCTATTAGACTTTCTTTGCAAAATTGCCACTGCCTGTAGGAATGTGTATTTTGGCTCCAAATATCTAACTCAATAATGTAAATAGGTAAAATATGGTTATCTCTTATAGCCTCGCAAAGAGCTTCGTTATCATAAATTCTTAAATCTTTCTTAAACCAAAGGATATTTATTTCTTTCATAATTTTTTCTTTCAATCCTAGAAAAATAATATTAAGTTTGTAGGTAAACAATATGAAAAAATTTAGAATAACTAAAAATCAAAAAAATGAAAATAACAAAAAAACTTTGGGAGGATAATTATGAGATTGCTTTACTAAGTTTGAATACAAAATTTGTTCAAGGTTTAAAGAATGGAAGTCTCCCTAAAAATATATTTCAAGAATATTTAGCTCAAGATTATTTCTTTTTGGAGACTTTTGCTAAAGCATATGGTCTTGCAGTTTCTAAATCAAACGATAAGTACTCAATAAGGAAGTTGAGTGAACTTTTAATGGGTGTTTCTGAGGAGTTAATACTTCATGAAACTTATGCAAAGGAATGGGATATTGATTTATCTAATAATTATATAAAAAAAGCTACTAAAAATTATACAGATTTCCTTGATGATACTTCCAAAAGACTTAGCTGCGTTGAAATAATGTTTGCAATGACTCCTTGTATGCGACTTTATTCTTGGATAGGTAAAAGTTTGTATAAGGAGGAATTTGATATTAAATACAAAGAATGGATAATTACTTACTCTGACGAGAACTTTGATAAGCTAGCAAATTCTCTTGAAAATCTTATTGAGAACTATAAAGAAACATATGATATTAATAAGGCCAAATATTTATACAGGAGAGCTATGGAATTGGAGTTAGATTTTTTTAATGCATATTCAGATTTCTAATTTAAATTTAGAATATTTTTATGATATTTATAATTCCTAGTTTGTTAAACTATGTATTCTAAAATTGCACTTACAATAGGTGGAAGTGACTCCGGAGGAGGCGCAGGAATTCAGGCTGACCTTAGAACTTTTATGGGCCTTAAAGTACATGGATGCTCTGTAATTACATGTATTACAGCACAAAATAGTATTGAGGTTAAATGCGTTGAAGGAGTAGAGAATAATACTTTATTAAGTCAATTAGATACTTTATTTTCTGATTTTAGTATTGATGCTTTAAAAACTGGAATGTTACTAAATGAAAGGATAATTAAAAATACTGCCTCAAAATTAATTAAATATAAAATTACAAAAATTATTGATCCAGTAATGGTTACAAGAACTGGTTCAAAATTATTGGAAGATCAAGCGATTAATGCTTATAAAAAACTGTTGTTACCTTATGCGGATTTAGTAACTCCAAATATTTATGAAGCAAATCTTCTTTCTGGTTTAAAAATAAGGAGTAAAGAAGATATCGAAAATGCTGCAAAAAATATTATTGGTCTTGGAGCTAAAGCCGTACTTATAAAAGGTGGTGGTTTAAAAGATATGAAAGGGAGAGATTTCTTTCTTGATTTAAATGGTAGAAAAGAGTGGTTGTTTAATAATTTGATAGATACAAATAATACCCACGGAAGTGGTTGTACTTTAAGTGCTGCTATTTGTGGTTATAAAGCTTTAGGTTTTGAGATGCTTGATTCAATACAAAAAGCAAAATTATTTGTTGAAAAATCTTTAGAAAATTCTTACAAAATAGGATCTGGCCCTGGTCCCTTAGGTCATCATTAATTATTTATAAAAGTGGAATTTAGAACCACCATTTTCTATAAGTTTTTTTTAAAAACAAGATTTCTTCTGTTTCCCATCCTCCCTCCAACCACTCAAGATGTTCGAGCAATAAAGACTCACTTTCCCTTTTGCTTAGTTGTCCAAGTCTACTGGTAATTCCATCGAACCTTACTTTCATCAATTCCTCAATCTTGATATTATTCATTAGGTTAAATAGTAAATTTTTTCTACTCAAACCTGAATAGATTTTCTTGTCAAGCGGTTTATTTTAATTTTTTACGAGCATTTCTTATATTTGTATTAAAAGCAACTTTTTTAGATAGATAGTAATTAAGACTTATTCACATAGATCTAATTAAAGATTAATTTATATAAAAATAACTCTTATTATGAATAAAGAAGAATCAGCAAACCAAAAAACTGTATTAAACGTGGGATATTGCGAAAGCACCTCTGAATGGCTCAATAGAATCATTACTGAACTTGCAGATGAAGATAAGAATTTTGTAGATTTGTCAGTTATTTGTTCATGAGTTTTAGAAAATATATTTTATTTTGATTTATTTTTAGTCGCTCTTATTTTTAAGAGAAATTTAAAAGGTATTTTTATGAAGTGAATCCTAATCAAAAAAATATAGAAATAATTAAACAATTTAATTTATCTCCTCATCCTGAAGGTGGATGGTTTAAAGAGATAGCAAGGAGTAAGAATTCTCTAATAAGGAAAGACGGCCAAAGTAGAAACTTCATTACGGGAATTTATTATCTATTGGAGAGAGATGCAAAAAGTGCTTGGCACAGAGTTAAAAATGCAGATGAAATTTGGATTTATCTAAGGGGCGATCCTCTGAATTTATGGTGCCTAGATAATGATAATAAGTTAATAAGAAATTTAATTTTAGATTCCAATAATCCAGTAGAAATGATCCCATCTGGATACTGGCAAGCTGCAAAAAGTACAGGCGAATTTACTTTGGTGAGTTGTTGTGTTGGCCCGGGCTTTGATTTTAAGGATTTTGAATTGCTCAGAAATACAAATCATGCTTCTAGATTAGATAAAGCAATTAATGATCTTATTTGAGACATTTTTTTGTTTATATTTTTGAAATTATACTTTAGATTTATAGGGCCACCTAATCAATGTATTTGGGATGAATCAAAATTCTGTCAAAACAATTGGTATTAATGATGAACCAAGAAAAGATTCACACTTAGTATATGTAAATCAGGCTGATGGATTAAAAGGCATCCTTAATAGGGATTTTGATGAATGGTCTAATTTTGATAGTTGGGAAAGTATTTCAGTTCAGCAATGGATTTTTTCTAGAGCTTTGGAGGTTTTCAGAGGTAAGAAAATTGATATTAAATGCGATTGTTGTGAACATAATTATTTAATCTCAAATGCTTTTGATAGTATTAAAAAAGAAAAATGCTTTGGTAAAAAAAGTGCTTACATGATTGAAAAAGTTGTAGATGAAATTGTATTAGCTAAGGCAAGAAGAGAAAGTGATGGAACATATTCTGCTTAAGATTCATAAATATCTATGGAGTGAAGAATCTTTTACTTACCAGTGAAAATTATCAGAAGAACCAATCGTTAAATTTCTAGTGGACATCTTATGGAACTTAAAGTGTACCGAATCACTAAACTCTTTTTCATCTGAGTAATTCACAAGATCTACTGGGTCGATGTTTTCATCGAACCATGCATCATATTCAATATGGTTAGGTTCAGCAAAATAACTCATATCCACTTGATAGCCATAAAAAAAAAATATAAACGGTACATGCGATACAAAATAAAGATTCTTTTTTAAACATCAATTCACAGTGATAAATGCTGAAAAATCAAAATTTAAAGATAATTTATATGCTTTTTAAATTATGGTTTTTACATTGAAATTACATTAATAATTTTTTTATGGCTTACTATCATGTGCATGGACTTATTCCAGACGGAATTTCTCAGTCCGAAGGTTACAAAATGTTTGAGCAATATATTGCTTCTGGCGCACCTATGGATAATTTTGAAGGATTTGAATTGGTTAGTAGATTCCATGCGCCTGAAACAGGAGAGGTCTTTGTTACTTTTAAGGCTGATAATCACCTAGCCATTTCTCAACATTTTGGAGTTTGGAGAGCAAAATTTGGACTTGACTGGAATATAACTGCTGTTTTAAATGATGATGAGGTTATTCAGAGAAACAAACAAGTTGATGATGCTGTTGCCGCAATGGGATAATTTTGTTGATTGACAGTCGATCTAAAATAAGGGGCAACTAGCTCCTTTTTTTATGTCAATTGAAACAACTGTTTTAGATTTCAAATTAAGCAATACTTTTGAAGAATATGAGGCTCATATGAATGCACCTGAACAACAAGCCATGTTTAAAGAGATGGGGGTAAAAACTTTTTATATTGGCAAATCATTAGAAGACCCCAAAAGAGCAACCGTTATGTTTCAAGGACCAGTAAATACCTGTTATGACATCTTTATTAACCCAGAAACTAAACCGATAGTTGAAGCATCCGGTCATATTTATGAGGGGACAATAATTAACCGCTGGATTTCTTAATAATTTTGAAACGCCTTATTCTTGCTTCAATATTATTTTTATTTCCTTTCTTCGCTCAAGCTGGCTTTCCAGAAGTTGAGAATGGTTATGATCTGAAAAAAATTGAAGAGTCTTTTAGATTACCTTGTGATGAAATTGGAGATGATGATTGTATTGCAAGAGCATTAGGAGTTGGTGCTTGTACATGGATATTTGAAATAAACAAAGATAAAGAACCTGCGGAAGCTTTAAAAATTGCAGATACTGTTTTAATTGCCCTTCTGAAAGGAAATAATCTTGATTTAAAATCAATGATTGGAAAAGATGGGTTAATTAGAACAAATATTAAAAAAGAAGCTACTTACAGAATTAACTTCTGCAGAGAAGAAACAAAAAAAGCTATTCCAAAGTTAGTAAAGAAATTTCCGGAGGGTGTTGTATTAGATGAGGAGAGAATAGAAAATTTAACCAGCTTGTTCCCTCTGCAGTATTTAATTATGTTTGAGCAATTTAGTAAATAAAATATGAAACGTTTATTATTGCCTCCTATATTCAAACGTTTTAAAAAAAGTGCTTTCTTCTCATCACTAAATCAGAATACTTGTCCTGTTTATGATGCTGAAGAAATAAAAAAACAAGAACAACAAGAAGCTATTAAAAAGTTATACCCATAAAAAAAGGGCGTTAGCTTCGCCCAAGCCAAAAAGCGGGATAATCCCCATCACCCTGCCTTTTATAAAATCCTAGCACTACATATGGTGTTTGTAAGTAATAAAAATTAACTATTGATGGAGTTGTTTGTTTCTAATTAATTTGTCATGATGGGAATCCCCATCACCTAGGCTCGCCAGAGTCTTTTTTTTTATGTCTAGTTTTGGCTCAGAGACTCCATTTATGCTTCTTGCAAAACTTAAAGTAAAGATAGATAAGGTTGCAGAATACTTAGAAATTGCGGACAAAACAGATAAAGCTGTTGAAGCTGACGAACCAGGAATGCTTCATCATACTTTTGATCAAGATCCTGATGACCCTCTTGGTTTCGTATGGTCAGAAGTTTATAAAAATGATGATGCTTTACTAGCTCATTTAGCTAATCCAGCTTTAGGTGTTTATCTTGAGGCTCATGCTGAACTTGGAACTGATCTTTCTGTTGAATTTTATGGAACTGTTGGAGATAAAGTTATTGAAGCCATGAACGGAACAGGAGTTCCGTATAAGATCTTTAAAACAAAATTAGGTTACAGCAGAGTTTAAGGATGAGAGTATTAACTAATTAGTCTGATTAAATTATTAATAAGAATCTCATTGCAAGAGGTAACCACAGACATAGAAGAAGCATTAGTAAAAGAGTAATAGCATGAACATTTGGGATGTATTGCTCTTTAAAAATTTGCGTCTTCATAATTTATCTCGCTTTCCTAAGTTTGATTTCTCTTCTGATAAGCAGAGCTATAACTACAACACACATGTTCATTAGAAATAAGTCTAATGGCATTTAATAAAAAAGTCTCTACTTAATTAATAGCAAGATTATTGATCTACGGATCAGTAAAAAAAATTAATTTGAGGTTCTATCAAGCATCAATACATCTTGAGCTTGAATTGTATCTCTCTTATCTTCATCTTCGGGATCTTTGTAAGATTCAATTTCAGCTTGAATTTTTCTCTTATAAACTCCCTTGATATAGTCAATTTCTCTTCTTTTTTTATTAAGTATTGAAAATGGTGATCTTTTTAAGTTCATAACAATCTCCTAAAAATAAGTTTTGATTAGCTCCAGTTTTTTTCAGATTCAACAAAGCAATCCAATGTTTGTTGATTTCTGATTTCTTCCTCTAGAAGTTCTTCCTCTGATCTTTCATCAAGCTCAGATTTATAATCTTCTTTTATTTTGGACTTGGTAGACATTTGCTCATGACGACTACAACTATGTTCTAACTAGTCAGACAGGCCACCCGACTTATAAATATGTACGGTTTGAGGTACTCACATATACGGATAAAGGATCAACAATTTAATTTGAATATGGTTAAAATGTTAAGAATTTAGAACAAATTTTCCCTTTAAGAATCATCAACATTTGCAGAGCAATAAGCATCAGATTCCTATCGATTTATAAGAAAATATTTAGATTCATTTTTCTATTTCTTCGGCGATATTCCAATTAAAAGTTATCCCTTTTTTAATTGGGTCCTTTTTCATATCATTCATATCTTTTCTGATTTTGTTGTAGTAAGCCAACTCTTCTGAATCATCAGAACCAAGACCATAATTCATGGTTGCCGCAAGATATATTCTGTGCATTCTGTATGACGATAATGGCATTTCTTAAAACAGTATTTTCAAATTCTAAAATATATAAAAGTTATTTAAGACTAATTATTTTTATTGGGCTTTACCCTCGACGAGAAGAGAACTTAGGACCTCTCACTTACCAAATGAAGTGTATTATTTTAATAAGAAATATTTATGCTCTAATCCATGCTTTAATTCGTTTATATTTGGTGATCTTAAAATTATTTTATTTTTTCAAATACTTATAAACTCAGTTAAATAGATACTTCTTGTTCATGCCCTCGTCGGGACTTGAACCCGAGACCTCTCCCTTACCAAGGGAGTGCTCTACCGCTGAGCTACAAGGGCAATTTTAAAGTGGGCCGGGTTGGATTTGAACCAACGTAGGCAGAGCCAGCGGATTTACAGTCCGCCCCCTTTAACCACTCGGGCACCGACCCCCACTATTTGAACTTATCAGTTAATGGACACTTTGTGTGAAATTGTTTTGGTTTTTTTGTTTCTTTCTAGATAGCATTTGTAAAGAAAAGACTTTATTGATGATGAATATTTTATTGATAAATGGCCCAAATTTAAATTTATTGGGAACTAGAGAACCTGAAATATATGGCAATAAAACATTAAGTGATATAGAAAAAGATTTAATAAAAGTTGCTAAAGAAAAGAGTATTAATCTTGAATGTTTTCAAAGTAATCATGAAGGAGAAATAGTAGATAAAATTCATGAGTCTGTAAAAAGTATCCAAGGTATTCTTATAAATGCTGGCGCTTTTACACATACCTCGATTTCCATTAGAGATGCTTTAATTGGATCAAAAATTCCATTTGTAGAGTTACATATTTCAAATATTTTTAGTAGAGAAGATTTTCGTAAAGAATCTTTTCTTACAGATAAAGCTATAGGAATTATAAGTGGATTCGGTATATCAAGTTATTCCCTAGCTCTTGAAGGAATCATTGGATATTTAAGTAGAAAAAATTAAATGCTAGTTGATTTTAAAAGGCCATCTTCTCATATAAAATATTTATCGTCATTAACCTCAGAGGAGTGGATCAAACTCGCATTATCTAATCCAATAGATATTCTTATTGACCATGCTCATTGTGAAAGAAAAGCAGCAGGAGTAGCTATTCAATTGATGTTTAAATATCCATCAGAATCAAATCTAGCAGAAGTTCTAAGTCCAATAGCGAGAGAGGAATTAGAGCATTTTGAAAAAATACTTTATTTTTTGAAGGATCTTGGACATTCTCTTAAATCCTTGAAACCGCCTCCATATGGAGCTGAATTGTCCAAGAATATAAGAAAGGAAGAACCCAATAGAATGCTTGACAGTTTCTTAATCGCAGGACTTATTGAAGCAAGAAGTCATGAAAGATTAAGCTTGCTTGCTTTGAATTCTGAAGATAAATCTTTTATAGCCCTTTATGAGTCTTTGCTTGAGAGTGAGGCAAGACATTTTGGGGTTTATTGGAAACTAGCGCAAACTAAATTCTCTAAAAATCAAACTTTCAAAAGGTTAGAGGAATTGTCTGCAATTGAGTCAGCAATACTGGCTGAAACTTCCATGATGCCAAGGGTACATAGCTAAAGATAAATAAATAAATATGATAAAAAATAAGTTTTTAAGTTTACTTAATCGATATAAAACTGATTTACCAACATTAACCATCGTGGGTGTTGGGCCTGGAGATCCATCTCTTTTAACAATTGCTGCTGTAGATGCAATCAAAAAGGCGAAGGTTATAGTTTTCCCAATTTCAGATGATAATAAAAAGAGTTTCGCTGCTGAAATAGTCAAGAAATATACCAAATTTAAAAAAAATATCCCAATCATCTTTCCAATGGCTAGAAAGGATTTTGATCCAGATGAAATATGGTCAAATGCTGTAGAAAAAATTGTGAAATTTATACAAAATGGAGAATCAGTTGTTTTACTTTGTCTTGGAGATACTTCCCTATTTGCAAGTTCTTCTAATATTTTGAGGTTAATAAAAAATAATCATGCTGAAATTATTACCAAAACCATACCGGGTATTTCCTCTATTTCAGCAGCAGCAGCTTTGAATAATTTTGATTTGGTAAAAAAAGGCGAGACCTTGGTCATTAAAGAATGCCCTTCTTCAGAATCTGAATTAACAACTCTAATTAGGGAAAGTAAGGCAAATAAAACGGTATTGGCCATTATGAAAGTTGGCAAAAGATGGAATTTAGTCAGGGAAATTTTAAGAAAAGAGGATATCATCAATACATCATTAATAGCTTTAAGTGTTGGGATGCCTGATCAAATTATTCAATATGCATCCCAATATAAGAGGAAATTTATGCCTTATTTTTCTTTGATTTTGATAAGGCTCGATTAATGTATAAAAAAGAAAAATTAGTTGAAAATCAATTTACATGGCCAATATGTAAGGATCTATTATTTCTTGTTCTTGAAGATAAGGTTAGTGACGTATTTGTTTGTGAATTAGTTTGGGAAAGACTTTTTTATACTAGAGAAAAACCCTTAAATAATTGGGTTTCTAGTTTATTAACTCCTAATTATTGGTCAGAAAAATTTAAAAAAGCTCCCCAAATCATTTCAGAGCGAACAGCCTCAGTACATTTGACTCGTTCAATTCCAAAAGACTATAAACAGGGATTGAAAAATTTTCTTAATTTTAAAGGTTATAAAATTAATGAACTCTATCCAAGAAGAACTAGAAGAGCGACAGCTGTAAATTGGTTGATTTATTGGGCGATTGAAAATGATTGTTTTTCAAAAGAGAATGGATTAATTCCAATTCCTAGTTCACCACCTGTTAATCCAGTTAAAGGACATTTTGGTGATCCAGAAATTAAATAAGTTTTTTTGAATAATGTAAATGATTCTATAAAAGGTATAGTTGTAATGGATACTACTTTCTTTGGAGAGAAGCATTGATTCTTCCTACAATAGCAATTATCGGAAGACCTAACGTTGGGAAATCTACCTTAGTAAATCGTCTTTGCCAAAGTAATGATGCAATAGTATTTGATAAACCTGGTGTTACAAGAGATAGAACTTATCAAAATGCTACATGGGGAGGTAAGGAATTCCAAATAGTTGATACTGGAGGTTTAGTTTTTGATGATGATAGTGAATTTCTCCCAGAGATAAGGACACAAGTTTTCTTGGCTCTAGAAGAGGCTTCACTCGCTTTATTGGTGGTAGATGGTAATCAAGGCGTTACAGATGGTGATTTATCAATAGCAAAATGGTTAAGAAACTCAAGCTGTAAAACAATTGTTGCAGTTAATAAATGCGAATCGACTACTCTTGGAATATCCTTAGCTTCAGAGTTCTGGAAATTAGGATTGGGCGAACCTTACCCTGTTTCTGCGATCCATGGCTCCGGTACTGGAGATCTTTTAGATCTTGTTATTGGTGAACTACCTGAAAATAACATTGAAGATGAAAAGGAAAAGATAATGATGTCAATTATTGGAAGGCCAAATGTTGGTAAATCTAGTTTGTTAAATGCTATATGTGGAAAAAAAAGAGCAATTGTGAGCGATATTAGTGGTACGACAACAGATTCAATAGATACTCTTCTAAAAAAAAATAATCGTTTATGGAAAATAGTTGATACTGCAGGAATCAGAAGGAAAAAGAATGTACAATATGGAACAGAATTTTTTGGTATTAATAGAGCGTTTAAATCTATTGATCGCAGTGATGTTTGTGTTTTAGTTATAGATGCCATTGATGGAGTAACTGATCAAGATCAGAAGTTGGCTGGAAGAATAGAAGAACAAGGAAGAGCA
Organism: Prochlorococcus sp. AG-418-K17; assembly: GCA_003214055.1. Classification (GTDB taxonomy): domain Bacteria; phylum Cyanobacteriota; class Cyanobacteriia; order PCC-6307; family Cyanobiaceae; genus Prochlorococcus_A. Next base: position 5,075 of record QCMD01000017.1, on the reverse strand, counting down.
TGCGTGATTGTTGTAAATAAGTGGGATCTCATAGAGAAAAATAGTTCAACAATTTATCAAGTTGAAAAAGAACTAAGATCTAAACTTTATTTTTTACATTGGTCAAAAATGCTTTTTACATCAGCTTTAACGGGGCAAAGGGTGATAAATATATTTGAACATGCTCTTAGTGCCATAAATCAGCATAGAAGAAGAGTAACAACATCTGTGGTAAATGAAGTACTTAAAGATTCTATTAGCTGGAAAAATCCACCTACAAAAAGGAGTGGAAAACAAGGTAGGCTCTATTATGGAACTCAAGTTAAGAGTCAGCCGCCAACATTTACACTTTTCGTAAATGATCCGAAATTATTTGGAATAACTTATAGAAGATATATTGAAAAGCAAATTAGATTAAATTTAGGCTTTGAGGGGACTCCAATAGTTTTACTATGGAGAGGTAAACAACAAAGGGCTTTGGAAAAAGAGCTGTCAAGAAAAAATATTCAAATAATTGAGAAGGATTAATGAATATACTCACCAGATTTTCCATTGGACAATATGTTGATGGAAATAAAAGTTGGTTAAGGATTATTGATAGTAGGTTAAAAATAATTGCAGTTTTGATATTTTTAATCACACCAATCTGGGCAGGACCGTATTGGAGATTGAGTTTGGTAGTTGCATTGTTATTTATTACTTTTCTTAGCTTTTTACCAATAAGAATTTGGTGGCGTTCAGTTACTCTTTTGACATGTTTATCTTTACTAATTGGAATATTAACATTGATAGCTTCTGCAGATATTCAATCCCTGGATAGCCCATTTAGAGACCCTAATGAATTAGAAATAATTTTAGAAAATCACGAAAAATGGAATATTTTAGAAATTCCAGCAAAAAAAATAATTTTTTTTACCTTGGGCCCTTATAACTTATCCTACAGTGCTTTTGAACTGGGAATAAAAACTTCAACATTAATATTCACTGTAGTTCATAGTGTTAATTTGATGCTTTTAACTACTCCACAAGAAGATATTGTTTGGGGACTAAGTTGGTTTATCAATCCTTTTAGGAAAATAGGTTTGCCAATTGATAAATGGCTTTTTCAGTTATTAATTGCTTTACGCTTTATTCCCTTAGTACAGGAAGAATTCCAAAATATTATCAAATCTATCTCTGTAAGATCAATTAATTTCAAAAATTTGGGATTTAAAAAATCTATTAATGTTTTATTAACGTTGTTAGAAAGATTATTCCTAAATATATTTTTGAGGATTGAACAAGGAACAGATTCATTACTTTCTAAGAAAAATATTTCTATAAAAATACAAAGATTTAAAACTCCTGATAAAGAATCTCCGCTAAGAATAATTGTTAATACATTATCGATATGTTTTATTTGCATAGCAATTTTGCTAAGAAAACTGTATGGTGCATTATAAATAACAAAAAATATTGGTTTGAGTTCAGAGCGTTATTTAAATCATCCAACATTTGGCATGTTGTATCAAGTCTCTTTAGGAAACGAGGGAAAGGATATATATGCAACTTTGTATGCCCAAAAAATGTTTTTTTTAGTTGAAGTTAAACAGAGAGAAGTCTTCTTTGAAGTAATACCTTACTTGGATGCTCGTAATCAATCTGAATTAAATTTGCAGAGAGCTAGAAGGCAAGGATCGGAAGATTTGCCCAAATGGGAAAATTTATTTACTCAAACTTTTCTTTAGAATGTGACCATTACGAATTATTTAAAGATAAAAAACAAAATTCCATCAACAGTAAATTTATTAGCTGTTAGTAAGGGATTTAAAAGCCAAGAAATCAAAATTTTTAATAATTTAGGACAGAAAGATTTTGGTGAAAGTAAATTTCAAGAAGGCTTTGAGAAACAATCTATTTTAAGAGATTTAGATGAAATAAATTGGCATTTTATAGGGAGAATACAGAGTAATAAAATAAGAAGAATTGTTCAAAATTTCCAATATATACATTCAGTTGATTCATATCAGAAGTTAGAAAAGATTGCTAAAGTTTCATTTGAAGAATTGAAAAACCCATTTATTTTGCTGCAAGTTAAGTTAAGTGATGACCCTACCAAGGGAGGTTTTAACTATTCAGAGTTATTAGATAACTGGGGTGATATAAAAAAAATTAAGAATTTAGAAATAAAGGGTTTAATGACTATCAACCCAAAAGGCCTTAGTTCTAAAGAAAACTTGGAATTATTTAAGAAATGTCGCGCTCTAGCTGATGCGCTCAAATTGCCTGAATGTTCAATGGGTATGTCTAATGATTGGGAGGAGGCTGTTGATGCAGGTTCAACATGGATAAGATTAGGATCATTAATTTTTGGGGATAGAATAAATAAATAATTTATTATTTTTAATAAAAATCATGTTTTTGAACTTGCCGTTAGCGGTAAGTAGCGTTATTTAAGAATAGGTAGTTTATTCATTGAAAAATGGATATTTTGCTTAAGGTTGTTTAACCTTAGTAATCAAATCAATTTCTAGAGGATTTAAAAGGTGTCACTAATTTCCAAATTAAAGGCTGTTGTTGCAGGTGATGAATATCTCGATGATGACTTTGATGACTTGGATTATGCGTCAGAGGATGAATTTAATGAGATAACTAATTCTAAACAAAATACAAAGAATTCAAATGCTCTTACAAATTCAAACCCGTTCGAATTTATGAATAGTAATAAATCATCAAAAGTAGTGGGGATGCCGGGAATATCAAATTCATCTTCTGAAGTTAGTTTGATGGAGCCTCGTAGCTTTGATGAGATGCCACAAGCTATTCAGGCATTAAGAGAGAGAAAAACAGTTATTCTTAATTTAACTATGATGGACCCTGATCAAGCCCAAAGGGCAGTAGATTTTGTTGCAGGTGGGACATATGCGATAGATGGTCATCAAGAAAGAGTTGGTGAAAGTATTTTCCTTTTTGCTCCAAGCTGTGTAAATGTGACTAGCTCCTTCCCTGAAGAAGCATCACCCTCTAATGTTTCGATAAACAAAAATTCTCAACACGGCAATTTAGAAATGAATAATACACCTGAACCAGCTTGGGGGAACTCTAATTTAAGGTCTTATTCATGATTAATCTGTGACTAGTAAAATTGCAGTTATTGGGTTTGGAAATATTGCGAAAGCTATAATTACACCTTTATTAGATAAAAAAATTATCAATCCAAAAGATGTTTTTTGTTTAGTAAATTCAAAAAAAAGTCTAGAGAGTATAAAAAAAAATTATAAATATGAAGTAAATATATTTCAAGCAAATTCTAAAGATTCAGATATAGTTTGGGATTGCGAATTAAAACTTCTTTCAGTAAAACCTCAGCATTTTAGAGAGATATTTGATGCAAAAAATAAGAACTCTAATGCAAATTTAATAATATCAATTCTTGCTGGAGTTTCTATTGAGAAGCTTGAAAAAAAATTTCCTAATCATAAATGTGCGAGGGTTGTGACAAATGTTCCAATTAAAATAGGTAAAGGTCTAACAGGTATTGCGTGGGGTCAGGAAATATCAGATGATCAAAAACAATTTGCAAAAAAAATATTTGACAGTTCTAGTAAGATTTATGAATTCAATGAAGATTATTTGGATATATTCCTAGCTTTAACTTCATCAGGTCCTGCAATAATTGCTTTAATTATTGAGGCATTAAGTGATGGCGGTCTAAGCGGTGGACTAACAAAAAAACTTTCTGAAGAGTTGGTTATGGAGATGATATTAGGAACAATTGCCTTAATAAAAGAACAAAAATTATCGACTGCTGAAATCAAAGATATGGTAACGTCTCCAGGAGGTACAACTATTGCGGCATTAAGAGTTTTAGAAAAAAAGAGTTTGAGGTCAGCATTAATCGAATCAATAGTTTCTGCAAGCAATAAAAGTAAAGAGTTTAGTTAGACCTTTTATTTATTTTTTAACTCTTTATAAATCTCTTCTATTTTGTCGATATTTTGTTTAATTGTATATTTTGAAAGTACTCTTTCTCTTGCCTTTTCTCCCAAAGCTTTTGTGAAAAAGGGAAATTCAACTAAGATCGGGATTATTGTCTTTAGCTGAGAGGTTACATTATCTGTGGACATCACTATGCCAGCTCCATTTCCTAAAACTTCACCATCAGCTCCTGCATCTGTAGCTACGCATGCGGTTCCAGTAGACATTGCTTCTAAAAGAGAAAGAGATAAACCCTCTATTAAACTTGGTAAGAAAAAAACTTCTGAGATTTGCATTAGGGCAATTTTGGTTTCCAAATCAAATTCTGCTCCCCACCAAACTAATTTATCTTTACTCAAGTTGGAATAATTTTTTTCAAGAGTTGCCTTCATTGGCCCATCTCCAACGATGACCAATTTGCAATTAGGAGTATTTGCTTCGCGCCAAGAACGTAAAAGGGAGTCAATATTTTTTTCTTTAGCAATTCTTCCCATGTACAAAAAAATTCTCTTAGTTCCAAGTTTTGTTTTAACCTCATTAAATTTTTTGTTCCCTCTCGTTGTAGGTTTCCAGATATTTTGATCCACTCCATTAGGAATAATTATCTGTTTTTTTTCACTCACACCAAATTTTTTTAAAATGTCTTTCTGTGATTCTGAAAATACAATTATTTTCTGAAACTTGGATAAAGAGTGTGCATAAAATTTATAGGTAAGCCTTTGTAAACTTGCCGTAAGATTTCTGTTATGTTTATCAAATGCTGGGTGAAAGGTACCCATTAGTGGGATATTAAGTTTCCTGCAAAGTAGCGATAAATTTAAGTCTAATGGAGATAAGGTTAAACTCGCATGCATTATATCTGGCCTTAAATTTTGTAGTGCATGTCTTAATCTTTTTTGTGCATTGAGAGATGGAATTGTGTAAATTTGAGATTTTATTAGATAGGGAAGACTGATATCTGTATCATTTTCAAAAATTTTGGAATGAGATCTTCCCGAATTATGGGTATTTGCAAAATGTATGAAACTAATTTTATAGCCTCTTTCCTTTAATTCCTTTGTAGTTGAGATACCATAGCTCACATTTCCACAAAAAGGAGTTTTTTTACCTAACCAGGCAATATGAAACATATTTTTTAC
>QCMD01000016.1 GCA_003214055.1 Prochlorococcus sp. AG-418-K17 | reverse complement strand
GATAAGTAGTTAAATAACTCAAGTAAATCTGATGCAATATCAGGGTCAGTTGAAAGTAATCCTAAATCTGTATAAAACTTTGAAGTATTAGAGTTATAATTTCCTGTTCCAATATGGAAATAATTCCTTAATCGTCCTTTTTCTTTTCTTACTATTAAAGCTATTTTTGTATGTGTTTTAAATCCTATGATTCCATATACAACATGAATTCCAGCTTGTTCAAGTTGTTTTGCCCATTGAATATTATTGTCTTCATCAAATCTTGCTTTTAGTTCAACAAGAGTCATTACTTCTTTTCCATTTTCTGCAGCTCTCATTAAAGCTGCAATGATAGGCGAATCCTTGGAAACGCGATATAAAGTAATTTTTATAGCCATTACAAGTGGATCATCTGCTGCTTTGTTTATGAACTCTTCAACTGAAGTTCTAAATAAGTCGTATGGATGATGAAGCAGAATATCTTTTTTCCTAAGTAAATTAAAAATAGAATTGAGGTTTTTATTTGAAGGTAAATCTAAATTTTTTAATTTTGGGTGAGTTTTCCCAATTAGTAGATTTTCTTTTAAATCATCTCTATTAATTTTTGTGAGCTGATTTAAATCGTCAAGGCCTAAAAAACTTTTGCAAAAGTATATGTATTCTTTTTGTATTTCGATACTTTCAATAAGTAATTTCAGGATATTTTCTGGCATATCCCAATTAACTTCTAATCTAACTACGTCTCCACCTAATCTTCTCTTTTGCAAACTTTGTTCAACTGCTAAAAGAAGATCATCAGCTTCAAGTTCTTTTAATTCTAAATCTGCATCTCTTGTCACTCTAAAAAAAGAGTAATTTATACATTCCATTCCGTTAAATAGAGTATTTATATTATTCCCAATTAAATCTTCAACAGTTATGAAATAGTAATTATTATCATTTTCGATTCCCATTATATGGTTAGGAATTTGTATAAATCTTTTTATATTTTTTGTTGGTATTTTGACTCTAACAAATTGATTTTTAGATTCCTCTCCATCATTTATTAATGCCGCTAGGTTTAGACTTAAATTACTGATAAAAGGGAATGGATGAGCAGGATCAACAACTAATGGCGTCAGTAAAGGATAGATTGAAGATGTAAAAAAATTATTGCACCAGTTTTTTTGATTATCATTCAGTTCTAAGTACTTTTTGATAAAAATTCCATTTTTATTAAGTTCATTATTTAATTCATTTTCCAAGAAATTTTCTTGAAGAGTTGTTAGTGATTTAACTTCTTTATTAATTTTTTTTAATTGTTCTTTTGGTGATAGTCCATCAATACTTTTTGTTGTAATACCTGCGTCAACTTGAGCTTTTAATGAAGCTACCCTTACCATAAAAAATTCATCTAGATTATTACTAAATATTGAACAAAATTTTACTTTATCTAGGATTTTGTACTCTTTTTCCATACCAGTAAGGAGTACTCTTTTATTGAATTCAATCCAACTTAGTTCTCTATTAATAAAAATATCAGCCTGGCTTTTCATTAAAGTAATTTTGATTTTTGATTCTTGAAAGAATTATTATTTTTACCCTCTGCAATAAGGTATATCATGAAAAGTAAGATAACGGAACCAGCTATAAATGGTGATTTAGGGCCAAAACTATCATAAACCCTGCCTGCCATTGCAATTCCTAGAACCCCTCCTAGACTTTGTAAACCTTGAAGGTTACTTAGAATTGAGCCTTGTTTATCAACTTCTAATTTCTTTGATATTAGTGCTCTTAAGGTAGGCGTAATTAACCCTGCCCCGACGGCTAAAAATGAAACAGCTGAATAAATATTAATTGTCGCATTTTCTTTTGGAGCAGTTATTAAAAGTGAACATGCCACAAGAATGAATCCTGATCCGATAAGAGTTAACCTCATTTCGCCAAATTTCTTTACTAGAGGACCAATAAGTCCCCCCTGAACAATAATTGCAATAACTCCTACTACAACAAGAGTTCCGCTTGATGCTTTGGTCGTCCAGTTTAAAGATTCTTGAAGGAAAAATATTAGGATATTCGTCAATCCAGTAAAAGCAATAAAGTAAATAAAAAAAGCTAATGATAATTTTTTAATCTTTTCTTCTTTAAAAACTCTAAATAGCTCTTTTAAAGGGTTCTTTAAAAAATTTTTTGATTTATTAGAGGAACTATTAGGTTTCGTTTCTGGTAAGTAAAAAAACACAAGCAGAAAATTTATTATTGGAATGACTGAGGCTATCAAAACTGGAATAATAAAATTATTATTTGTATTTTTTGCAAAAATTACAACAAAAATATTACCTAAGAAAAAACTTAAACCAAAAGCTACACCAATAAGACCAAATGTTTTTGCTCTTTTTTCAGGGCTTGAAATATCTGCAAGAATAGTTGTTGCAGTAGCTGCAGTTCCGCCACTTAAGCCGTCAATTAGTCTTGCCAAGAATAATAAAAATAACGGGATAGAGGCTATTGAATTTGACCAATTAAAAAGAACCGTAAAAGATAATATTGATATTCCTATTACTGAACCAGTAATACAAAAAAGAGTGACAGGTCTTCTTCCGTATCTATCACTCATAAGTCCAATAACAGGAGAAGCTGCAAATTGAGCTAATTGGTAAGTGCAAGATAATAAGCCATATGTACTAGCTTTGGAGTCAAAAAGTAAAACAAAAGAGGGTAAAATGGGCAATAGTATGCTTTCACTTAAACGATCATTTAGAAGTGTGATAAAAGCACTAAGAAGAATAAATTTTTTATTTGGTTTCAATGAACTTTCTTTCACAATATTTACCTTCATTGCGATTAACTTCTATTACCATACTTGTTAATGGAGATTAATGTGCCTGGGATTGTTTATTTAGTTGGATCAGGTCCTGGTGACCCTGAGCTTTTAACTCTAAAAGCTTTACGTCTAATAAAAAATTGTGATGCATTAGTGCATGATGCTTTAATTCCAGATGAAATAATAAAAGAAGCAGGAGAAAATACAGAAATTTTTCATGTAGGCAAAAGAGCTGGAAAGTGTTCTGTACCTCAAGCTGAAACTAATGCTCTTATTTTGAAATTGGCAAAAGAAGGTAAAATTGTTGTAAGGCTTAAAGGAGGAGATCCATTCGTTTTTTCTAGGGGTGGTGAAGAAGTATCGTTTTTAGAAAAAAATGCAGTTTCAGTTGAAATAGTACCTGGTATTACCTCTGGCATAGCTGCTCCAACATATTTTGGTATTCCACTTACTCATAGAGATGCTGCTAGTTCTGTAACTTTCGTCACTGGGCATGAGCATGTTGATAAGGCAAAAAAGAGCGTCAATTGGAGGGCTTTAGCTAAATCATCAGATAGCTTAGTTATTTTTATGGGTATAAAAAATATTAAATTTATTGTTGAAGAATTAATTTTAGGTGGTCTATGTAAGAATACAAGATGCGCTGTAATTCAAGAAGCTACTTTGAAAAATCAAAAATGTTTTATAGAAAAATTAGATAATCTTGCTGATAAAATCAAAGATAAAGAATTTTTATCCCCATCAATTATTATTATTGGAAAAATTGTTGAATTTAAAGTTAATAACAATATAACTAAATTATCCGATGTCTATTTATCTGATATCAGTAAAGTTCAATTATATAATAAATCCCAAAAGTAAATTGGATCTAATTTAGGACTAAGCTTTAAATTATTAACCTGATTAATTTGTCTGCAAGATAAGCTATTTATTGCAACTATTATGTCATCATCCTGAAATTCTGGAGAAATTAATTCTTCTTTTACAATTTTTAATTTCAAAGCCCGAGCAACCATTATACCCTCTAAACAGCCGCTCTCTTTTCTAGGTGTTATCCATTTATTATTTCTTTTAATTAGAAGATTAAATGTGCTTCCACAACAAAGTTCACCTGACGTATTCAATAGAATAGAATCATCAAATGATTTTTCATTAGCCTCTGTCAAAACTTGTATTGCTTGATTATATGAAAATGTTTTGCATTTACTTATAAGACTGAATTCATTTCTTCTTTCTATTTGACTAATATAAACGCTTATGGGATTAAAATTAGGTTTTATTCTATAGAATTCAAGCCATAAATTATCTAAATCTTTTGAATCTACTGTGCTATTAATTCTAAGTGTTCGATCTTCATTACTTCCTCGACTATAGTTTATCCTTACTGAAGCAAATTGATCATTCTTAAGAGATAACTTTCTAATTCCTTCGTTAATAAGTTTTTTCAAAGTTAATTTATTTATTTTGAGATTAATATTCAAAATTTTGCTACTTTTCTCTAGCCTTTTCAGATGCTCATCAAAAAGAATAGGTTTGTTTTGCTTTATTAATATTGTCTCAAATATACCATCACCGAATTTCAGGCCTCTGTTGTTAGCGGAGATTAATATTTTATCAATATCTAGCCATTGATTTTTATGCCATCCTAATGTTGCTTTCATTTTAATGCATCAATTAATGGTAAAAGTTTCCACTTTAGTTCATTAGTCTCCTCTTCAGGATTAGAGTCAATCACTATTCCGCAACCAGCATATATGTTGATTTTTTTGTCTTTAATTAAAAATGATCTGATTAGTATGTTACTGTCAAACTCTCCATTCCAGTCAAGCTTCAAAAATGAGCCGCAGTATGGTCCGCGTTCACATTCTTCTAATTCAAAAAGTCTTTGACATGATCTTAATTTAGGAGCTCCAGTTATAGAACCCCCAGGCCAACATGCTTTAAGTAAATCAATCCAGTTTTTGCCTTTTTTTAATTTGCCTCTAATTACTGAAGTTAGATGATGAACTTTTAAGAAACTTTCAAGTTTTAATATTTCTGGCACCATAATACTTCCTGTTTCGCAAACTTTACTTAAGTCATTCCTTATAAGGTCGACAATCATGATATTTTCAGCTCTATCTTTTTCGTTTGTTATTAAATCGATAGCATTAAGTGCGTCTTGATTTAAATCTTTATCTCTGGATCTCGTTCCTTTGATGGGTCTTGATTCTACAAAATTTTTATTGTCAATTTTTATAAATCTTTCTGGGGAGGTAGATAATACCGCCTCTCTATAATTATCATTATTATTTACTATTATTCCTCCAAAAGGAGCTCTTAATTTGCTTCTTATTTTTAAATATATATCTAGAGGACTATAGTTTTTGGAAGATTCAATTACACATTTAGTTGTTAGATTTGCTTGAAATAAATCTCCTAAAGAAATTAATTTTTTTAATTTTAAAATATTTTTCTGAAATTTTTCGGACATTTCGTCCAAATTAATTTTTGAAAAATCTAAATTCAAATTTGTTTGAATAATATTTTCTTCTTCATTAGTATTTATATTGCTAATTATATTTTTATAATTCATCAGTTCATAAGAGTTTGTGCCTTCGATAATTATTTCTTTTTTTATTAAATTACATTTGATTATTGGGTCATATGATGCCATCCACAAAGTTGCCATATCAGACTGTCGCCATGGGTTTTTTGGTTCAATGTATACTCCAGCTTCATAACTTAACCATCCGATCCAAAATCCTTTTTCAATATCTCTTAAATTGTTAAAGGGATTATTAGTTTTTTCTAAGTTATTGATATCTCTTGATTGGATTATTTGTTTAGGTTTAATTCCTATGATTGACCACTCTCCATTCTCTTTGCCATCACTGTCTAGCCAAGCTAATCCTTTATCTCCGAATTGTTTTGTTAGACGATGTGTAATCCGTGCCGGATCTATCCATTTTTCAAGAATTATTTTTTTTATTTTCATTCTTTATTTTTTATATTCAGCCATTTTTCATAAGCGGCATTTCTAATTCTGCAGCTATCACACTTTCCGCATGGTTTTGAATTACCTGAATAACAACTCCACGTTTTTTCTAAAGGGACATGATTATCAAAAGCTAATTTAATAATTTCTTCTTTATTTAGATCTATCAAAGGTGTCCAAAGTCTTATTGGGTTATTTTCTCTTCCCCTTTTATTGGCTAGATCTGCTAACTCTTGAAATTTTTTAATGTAGTCAGGTCTGCAATCTGGATAACCAGAATAATCTAGTGCATTAACTCCTAATCCTATAAAATCAGCATCTATTGCTTCGGCGTAACTTAGTGCCACGGAAATAAATATAGTATTTCTCCCAGGAACATAAGTATTAGGAATTGTATTAGTTTGAACTCCTTCTATCGGAATATTTTTTCGAGTATCAGTTAATGAAGAGCCTCCCCATAGAGATAAGTCAAGCTTAATGATCTTAAATTCTTCTATATCAAAGTGTTTTGCAATTATTGAAGCAGAATGTAATTCTTTTTTGTGACGTTGACCGTAATCAAATGAAAGGCCAAAAATTTTAGCTTCGGATTTTTTTGCGATACCAGTTACTGTAGAAGAATCTAAACCTCCAGATAATAAAACTACTATTGATTTGTTTTTAATATACATATTTTTATTTAATTTTTAGGTATTTGTGAATTTGAAGGCTTAATTTCCAATCTGGATTATTTTTTACGAAATCAATAGCAAGAGAAAAACCATTCACATTGTTCCATGCTGGTTGTAAATAAAAAATTTTATCCTCTTTTTTTAAGTCATCTTCGCCTTTTGAGAGTTGATATTGTTTTAAAGTTTCTTTTTTTATTTGTATAGCAAATTCAATATCTTCTATTTCGTTTATGATTATTTTTATTTCATTACAGTTTTTTAAAAAATAATTTTTTGGAGGCGAGTGTCTTTTAGGAGATAAAGTAATCCAGTCATAACTTCCTGAAATAGTATTAACTCCACTTGTTTCAATATGAATTTTCATTGGCTTTTGTTCTTCTCCCATCGTCATGTTTTTTATGGCTTTGCAAAAATTGTCTAAGTTATGTTGTAAAGGTTCTCCACCTGTAATAACGCAAAAAGATGCTCCTTTTTCTCTGGCAATTTTTATCCGATCTACTATTTTTTCAATTGATATAGAAGGGTGTTTTTTCTCGTCCCATGAATTCTTGGTATCGCACCACGAACATCCAACTTTACATCCGGCTAATCTTACAAAAAAAGCACTTTTTCCAGCGTGATAACCTTCACCTTGTAATGAATGAAATTCTTCGACTAAGGGTAAAAAATTTGTCATTTTCATTCAAAAAAATAAAGAATATTAATTTGATTGAGTTAACTTATCTTGAGAGGCTTTTATTAATCCTTTAAATAAAGGATGAGGTTTGCCAGGTCGTGATAAAAACTCAGGATGATATTGACAGGCTAAGAAGTATGGATGATTTTCTAACTCAATTAACTCCACTAATCTGCCATCTGGAGATGTACCACTAATTTTGTATCCAGAATTTAAAAAACTTTGTTTGTAGTAATTATTAAATTCGTATCTATGTCGATGTCTCTCATAAATAACATCCTCATCATATAAGTTTTTCCCAGTTGTATTTTTTGTCAATCTACATGGATAAACTCCAAGTCTCATTGTCCCACCTAAATCAACTACATCTTCCTGTTCTGGTAATAAATGTATCACTGGATTTGGAGTTTTTGGGTCTAGTTCTGAACTAGATGCATCTGGAAGATTAGCTACATTCCTGGCCCATTCTATAACTGCACATTGCATGCCAAGGCACAAACCTAAAAAGGGAATTTTATTTTCTCTTGCGAATTTTATAGCCGAAATTTTTCCATTGACTCCTCTATTGCCAAATCCCCCGGGTACGACAATTGCATCTACTTCATTTAAGTAAGTTTCTGCTGAATTTTTTTCTATCATTTCAGCACTTACCCAATGTAAATCTAATAAAGCCTTTTGTTCAATGCACGCATGTCTTAAAGCTTCAACAACGGATAAATATGCATCTCCAAGTTCAATATATTTGCCTACAAGGGCAACTTTTATTGGAGCTCCAGGATTTCTTAGGTTGTGTATTAGTTGCTCCCAATTTTTCAAATCACATTTTTTATCTTCAAGGTCTAAGTAATTCAGGGTTTCTTTGCATAAACCTTCTTTTTTTAAAGAAAGAGGTACAGAATAAATACTGTCTGCGTCTAAAGCTTCAATTACAGAGTTGATACTGACACCGCAAAAACCACTAAGCTTCTTTTTAAGAGCTGCATTAATAGATTTATCACTTCGGCATACAAGTAAATCTGGCTGAATTCCAATTGATCTTAATTCTTTCACTGAATGTTGTGTTGGTTTTGTTTTTATTTCGCCAGAGGTTTTGATGTAAGGAAGTAATGTTACGTGTATGTATGCAACATCATTCCTATTGACATCATTTTTGAATTCTCTTATTGCCTCTAAAAAAGGTAGAGATTCAATATCACCAACTGTTCCACCAATTTCAGTAATAATAATATCTGCATTGCTGTTAGCGGCTACTCTATGAATCCTTTCTCTAATTTCTCCTGTTATGTGAGGTATTACTTGCACAGTTCCACCGTTATAATTACCTCTTCTTTCTTTATTAATAACTGCTTGATAAATAGATCCCGTAGTCACACTATTTAACCTAGTCATTGCAGTATCAGTAAATCTTTCATAGTGACCTAAATCTAGATCGGTCTCAGCCCCATCTTCAGTTACAAATACTTCTCCATGTTGGAAAGGGCTCATTGTTCCTGGATCAACATTTAGATATGGATCTAGTTTTAATATTGAAACACTATATCCTCTAGACTTTAATAATCTTCCTAAGCTTGCAGCTACAATTCCTTTACCAATGCTAGAAACTACTCCTCCTGTGACAAATACGAATTTTGACATTAAATATTTTAATTAAGCACAGCCTCCTTATATCTTATTTAAACAAAAAACTTTTAGAACATCCATATATATTCTTATTCATCAATTGTTATTTCAATATCTAATTCTTTTAATTGTGATTCAGAGACATTTGAAGGTGCATTTGTGAGAAAACATTTTGCTTGTTGATTTTTTGGAAAAGCAATGGTTTCTCTGATTGAATCTGCGCCAATGATCAGCATGGTAATACGATCCAATCCAAACGCTATTCCACCATGAGGAGGAGCACCCATTTCTAATGCTTCTATTAAAAATCCAAACTTTTCATCAATCTCTTTATCAGTAAGTCCTACCGTTTTCAGAACCTCTCTTTGTAAGTTCGCTTCATGAATACGTAAAGACCCACCTCCTAACTCCAATCCATTAAGAACTAAGTCATAAGCATTTGCTGTAGAGCTCTCAATTTCTTTTTTCAAGTTTTCAGAATCTTTAGATTTTATATTTTTTGGAGAACAAAAAGGATGATGTAAAGCTTCATATCTATTTTCCTCTTCATTTCTCTCAAACATAGGGAAGTCAGTTACCCATAAGAAATTCCATTTACTTTTATCAATTAGATTTAAGTCTTTTGCGATATATTGTCTAACTCTATCTAATGACTGATTGACAATTTGTTTATCTCCAGCTCCTAAGAGGATTAAGTCTCCATCTTTTGCTTCTGTGATTTTTAAAATATCAGCTATATGCTCTTCACTTAAATTATTTTTAATTGCCCCAATAGTCTCAAGTTCATTTCCTTTGACTCTTATAAAGGCCAAACCACCAGCTCCAGCATCTTGAGCCACTTGGAAGATGTCACCTCCTGGCTTAATTCTAACGTTGCTAATACTTGAATTACCTCCTTTGACTGTTATGGATTTTATATAACCTCCAGACTTAATTGCCTTGGTGAAAATATTAAATCCAATATCACCTAATACTCCTCCTAAATCTTTTAATAACATTTGATATCTAGTATCTGGTCTATCAGTGCCGTAATTATCCATTGCTGCCTGCCATGACATTCTTGGAAAAGCATTATTAAAATTAATATTTAAAACTTCTTTCCATATTTTTTTTATGAGACTTTCATTAAAAGAAATTATTTCTTCTTCACTAATAAAGCTCATCTCAATATCTAATTGAGTAAACTCTGGCTGTCTATCTGCCCTTAAGTCTTCATCACGGAAACATTTTGCGATTTGATAATACTTGTCCAGACCTCCAACCATTAAAAGCTGTTTAAATAATTGTGGGGATTGAGGTAAAGCAAAAAATTCTCCATTTGAAAGACGTGCAGGAACAAGAAAATCGCGAGCGCCTTCTGGAGTTGACTTTGTAAGTAATGGGGTCTCTACTTCTGTAAATCCAAAATTATCAAGAAATTCTCTAGCAACTTTAATAATCTTATGTCTTGTTTTTAAATTTTCTAGTAATTTTCCCCTTCTTAAATCGAGGTATCTATATTTTAATCTGAGCTCCTCTTTTGTATTTTCATAATCATGTATAGACACTGGAAAAGGTAAGTTTTTTTTAATTTGGTTGAGAATTTGCAAATCTTTAACCTTGAGCTCTAACTCTCCAGTACTTAAATTTGCATTTATTGAATCTTTTGGCCTTTCATTAATAATTCCGCTAACCATTATGACTGTCTCATTTCTTAGAGTTTCTGCCTGTTTAAATAGATCTGCACCATCATCGGGGTTAATTGTTATTTGTAGGAATCCACTATGGTCTCTTAAATCAATAAAAATTACACCACCATGATCTCTTCTTCTATCTACCCAGCCGCATAAATTAACTAATTTACCAATATCTGTATTATTGAGTTCTTCGCAAATTTTGTTTCTCATCTAAGTATGATTTATTTATCAATAACTTATAATAATTCTTTAAGGGTAAATTTAGTTAATAATTTTTTTTATAAAACGCTCTTTTTGTTATAACTCCTTTGAATTTTTTGCCTCTTATTAATATTTGAACTTCATTATTTATTAGGGCATGCGAAGTATTGATGTATGCAAAAGCTATAGCTTGTTGTTTAGTTGGAGACCAACTGCCGCTTGTGATACGCCCAATATTTTCTTCACCTTTAAGAACTGCGCAACCTTTTCTTCCTATTGCTTTACCTTCTATATAGAGACCAACTAACTTTTTTTGAATACCTAATCTTGACTGCTCTTCAAGATATCTTTTTCCAAAGAATTCGTGATTATTTTCTAGATGTACCAGCCAGTCTAACCCTGCTTCATATGGAGAAGTTTCTTCATTGATGTCTTGACCATAAAGATGCATGCCTGCTTCAAGTCTAAGAGTATCTCTAGCTCCTAAACCACATGGTGCAACATTTTTGGAAATTAAGAAATCCCATAAATTAATTGCTGCTTTTTTAGATAAAAGTATTTCTAGACCATTTTCTCCTGTATATCCTGTCTTTGAAAAAAAAATTTTTTCTATAGGCGATATATGTTCAAAAATTTTATATTCGCATCCAAAGTTAGGGATATGTGAGATCGAAGATTCAATCCATTCTTCAAATAAATCGAATGAGTTTTTCCCCTGTAGTGCTAAAAGTACTTTGTCTTTTTTAAAGTTTGTTATCGAAATTTCAGACATATTTGAATTATTTTTTATCCACTGAAAATCTTCTTCATATCTACTTGCATTAACTATTAACAATAATTCTGATATGTCATTTTCTTGTATACCAAGGTCATAAATTATTAAGTCATCTATTATTCCTCCTTTATCATTGAGCATAACTGTATAAAGTCCCTGCCCTTCAGAAAAGGAGTATAAATTAGTAGGAAAAAGTTTTTGAATATAATCCTTTGGATTGATTCCCTTGATAGAAATCACACCCATGTGAGAAATATCAAATAATCCTGCTGAAGATCTAACTGATTTATGCTCTTTAACTAATCCTGAAAATGATATGGGCATTTCCCAACCTGCAAAATCAACTAATTTTGCATTGGATTCAACATATTTTGAATAAAGAGGACTTTTGAGCAAATCCATGAAATATTTAGTTTGTATTTAGTATTTTTACACTGTAGTTTAGAAATTTTTTATTGCATATTTTCTACTGACAAAATTAAGCTTCTAAGTACTTTGGCTGCAACTATGCTACTTACTCCGCTTTTATCAATTTCTGGAGATAATTCCACAATATCTGAAGCCACAATTCTAAAGTCTTTTAAAGTTTTAAGTATTTTTTCAAAATCATTCCAAAAAAATCCTCCCGGTTCTGGAGTGCCCGTCCCTGCTAATAAACTGGGATCAAACCAATCTAAATCTATTGTTAAATAGATTGGAGACTTAGCGTATGGTAGAAGAGCTTGTTTTACCTCATGTACATTTCCGCCAGGAGAAAAGTTAACTAATTGGTTGTTTTTATGCATAATTTCAAATTCTTCCTTAGTCCCACTTCTAATTCCTACTTGCAAAATTTTCTTTTCAGGTAGCACTTCTAAGCATCTTTTCATAGTACAAGCATGACTATGTTCATTTCCTATATATGATTCTCTTAAATCTGCATGAGCATCAAGTTGAACCAATATCAAATCTGGATATTTTTTTACTAATGCTTCAATAGCACCTCTTGTAATAGAATGTTCGCCTCCAAGCATGATAGGGCTAAGGCGTTTACCAATTAAATAATTTGTTGCTGATTTAACCGATTCAATAACGGACTTTGAGTCATTTTTATCAATAAGTATTGATCCAAAATCGACATACATAATATCCTCTAAGTCTTTTTTTATTTTTGGACAATATGTTTCCAAACAAGAACTGACTTGTCTTATTGCTTCTGGACCAAATCTTGCTCCTGGTTTAAACGAACATGTCCCGTCATAATTAACTCCAAATATACCAATTGAGCAATTCTCAGGACTTCTTTGTGCTCCCATATAAATTGCATTTTCATTATCAAATAAATTTTTTGTCATTTTATGAATCTAGTTCTTTTACAATTTTATTTGGCATCATTTTGAATGCTGCATCTTGAAAATTTAAATTCCAAATTTCACATCCTTTTTCTATTTTTAAGACTTCGTCATAATTAAGCTTTGATAAATTTAGATCTTCTGCAGAAGCAAATGTCCAACTCCAAATCCCGCTTGGATATATAGGCACAAAGGAATACATAGTTTCAGAGACTTTAAATATATTTTTTAGGGTTTTCAAAATATTTATGTGAATATTTTTGAAGGATTCAGGAGATTCGCTTTGCGTTGCTAATATCCCCCTTGGGGTAAGTATTCTTTTACATTCTTTATAAAAAGAATCTGAAAATAATAAATTTGAAAATTCTGAGGGATCAGAACAATCTACAAATATAACATCGTAATAATTATCTCTTGTTTTTTTTACCCATTTAACACCATCATCAACATGTATTTCTAATCTTTTGTCATTCCATGCTTCGCCTCCAATTTCTTTTAGAAATTTTTTAGATATTTTGATTACCTCCCCATCAATTTCTACTAGATCAATTTTTGATATTTGAGAATATTTAACGCATTCTCTTAAAGTACCCCCGTCACCACCGCCAATAATTAGTACATTAGATTTTTCGTCAATGCTACTTAATGCAGGATGCACAAGACACTCATGATAATATTTCTCGTCTTGTAATGATGTCATCCAGCAACCATCTAACATTAAAGCTTTGCCATAATATTCATTTTCGATAACAATAATTTCTTGATATTTTGAGTTTTTTTTACTTAGAATTTTGCCATTTAGGCCGAATCTTGAGCCTTTATGATATTCATCTATCCATGTTGTAATATTTGTCATTTGCTTTTAGGAATTTTTTCGGACAGTTTTTGTTTGGCTATTTGCCAAAGCCGTTGAAAGTCTTTAGGAGTTTGTTTTTTAATATTATCTCCTGCATGATGTTCAATGATTGAAAATCTTTCTAAAAATTTTTTATTAGTTTTTTGAAGAGCTGAATCAGGATTGATTTTTAAAAAGTTTGAAAGATTCAGAAGGGTAAAGTAAATATCCCCATATTCATTTCTTATGTCTGAATTATTTTTACTTTTGATTGCTTCCTTTAATTCATTAATCTCTTCTTCTAACTTTTCAAAAATCTGATCGGTACTCTCCCATTTAAAACCATATTCTTTAACAGTATTTGTGATTTTATCAGTTCCAACCGTTGGCGGTACATTTTTAATTTTCAAATTTAAATTTCTACTAATTGAAGATTTGATATGAGGTGCTTCTTTTTCTAAATTTTTAATATTTTCCCAAATTTGTTGCGATTTTTCTATAGATACTTTTTCTTTTTTGTTAAAGATGTATGGATGTCTATTAATAATTTTCTTGTTTAGATTTTTTATAATATCATTTAGTTCAAATTCTTTTGTTTCGTTTCCAATTTCAGCATGAAGCATTACTTGTAGTAAAAGATCTCCTAACTCTTCACAGATGTTATCCACATTCTTTTCATATATAGCATCTATAAATTCACTACTTTCTTCATGTAAAAATGGGATTAAAGATATATGAGACTGTACTTTCTGCCATGGGCATCCCCAATTTTCATCTTTTAATGATTTGACATTAGATATTAAAAGTTTAAAGTTCTCTATAGTCTTTAGATCGGAATTCTTTTGCAAGTTATATCTATCGTTTGAGGTCATAAGAAATATTTTATTAATTCAATTTTGCCTCAATCATGAAATTTTTAAATACTTAGTATAAATATTTCAACTTCATCTATTAGAATGGTTTATTATAAGGGCGATTAGCTCAGCGGTAGAGCGCCTGCCTTACAAGCAGGATGTCCCTGGTTCGAACCCTGGATCGCCCATTTATTATTTTTCTAATGACTGAGATCGTCAATCTTTCAATCAGTCAAAGTGCTGCTTCAGAACTATCTAGGCAAGCTTCTTTTGGAGGTTCGCCAGGAGAAATGTCAATTGATTTGGTTGAGGATAAAAATTGTTCCGAAGGATGGATGCATATTAAATTAAGACCAGGAACATGTAATGGATCTCCTATCTCAAGAACGGAAGGAGTCACTTTATATGCGAATGTAAAAAAGTTTAATTTACTGAAAGATTTAAAATTAGATTATTACGGTGACTTAAGCGGTGGAGGATTTCTTATTTCAACACCAAAAAATGCAAAACGTTGTTCCTGCGGTTCTGGTTTCAAACTTTTGTAGAATGGATGTGTCTTTTTTTGCAAACTAATATTATTTTCATTAATTGGCTGTTCTCAAGATAAAATAAACAAAAAGTTTATTGAAATAAAATTTGCATATGACAGAGATGAATGATCAATTATCTTTAGAAAATTATTCACCTTTTGAAGTAGAGAAAAAGTGGCAACAAAAATGGGAAAGTCTAAAGGCGTTTAGTCCTAACCCTCAGGATGATGGGGATCCTTTTTGTGTTGTTATTCCGCCACCAAATGTAACTGGATCTTTGCATATGGGGCATGCATTTAATACGGCTTTGATAGATGTTGTAGTACGTTTTCAAAGACTTTTAGGTAAGAATGTTTTGTGTTTACCGGGAACTGATCATGCTTCAATAGCTGTTCAAACTATTCTCGAAAAACAATTAAAAAGTGAAGGCAAAACAAGCGAGGACATTGGAAGAGATGAATTTCTTAAAAGAGCATGGAACTGGAAAGAACAAAGTGGTGGAAGAATTGTTTCTCAATTAAAAAGGATAGGATATTCAGTTGACTGGACTAGAGAAAGATTTACTCTTGATCAAAAATTAAATGAAGCAGTTATTGAGGCTTTTAATATTCTCTATAAAAAGAATTTAATTTATAGAGGCGAATATTTGGTTAATTGGTGCCCTAAATCTCAATCTGCCGTAAGTGATCTTGAAGTTGAAATGCAAGAAGTAAATGGTCATTTATGGCATTTTAAATACCCTTTAATTTCTGAAAGTGGTGAACAGTTAGATAAGTACTTAGAAGTTGCAACAACAAGACCTGAAACTCTTTTGGGTGATACTGCTGTGGCAGTTAATCCTGATGATGATAGATATAAAGAATTTATTGGTGTCAAAGTAAAAGTTCCTTTCGTTGATAGAGAAATACCTATTATCGCTGATTCACATGTTGATAAAGATTTTGGTACGGGTTGTGTGAAGGTTACTCCAGCCCATGATCCAAATGATTTTGCAATAGGAAAAAGGCATAATTTAAAACAAATTAATGTAATGAACAAAGATGGAACATTAAATATTAATGCAGGTATTTTTCAAAATTTAGATAGATATGCGGCTAGAAAGAAAATTATCAAAGAATTGGATAACTTAGGCCTTTTGACAAAGATAGAGGAGTATAAACATACTGTTCCTTTTTCTGATAGAGGTAAGGTGCCTATTGAACCTTTATTGTCAACACAATGGTTTTTGAAAATGGATGATATATCACAAGGATGTCTTAATGAAATTGATTCTAAAAAACCATTGTTTATCCCTCCACGCTGGGAGAAAGTTTATAAGGATTGGTTAGAGAATATTAATGATTGGTGTATCAGTCGCCAATTGTGGTGGGGGCACCAAATACCAGCCTGGTATGTTTTAGATGAATCTCAAGACTCAATAGAACAAAATACTCCATATATCGTTGCAAGAAATGAAGAGGATGCCTTAATCGAAGCTAATAAAAAATTTGGATTAAATATTAAATTGGTTCGTGATAAAGATGTTTTGGATACATGGTTTTCAAGTGGTTTATGGCCTTTCTCAACCCTTGGTTGGCCAAATACAAATGATCCGGATTTTAAAAAATGGTATCCAAATAATGTTCTTGTTACTGGTTTCGATATTATTTTCTTCTGGGTGGCAAGAATGACAATGATGGGGAATACTTTTACAAATAATATTCCTTTTAAGGATGTTTATATTCATGGTCTAGTGCGAGATGAAAACAATAAAAAAATGAGTAAAAGTGCAGGTAATGGTATTGATCCAATACTATTAATTGATAAATATGGTTCTGATGCTCTACGATTTGCTTTAATTCGAGAAGTTGCAGGCGCTGGACAAGATATCCGGCTTGATTTTGATAGGAAAAAAGAGACGTCTTCAACTGTTGAAGCTTCAAGAAATTTTGCGAATAAATTATGGAATGCAACTAAATTTGTGTTGATTAATAAAACTTCTAATACTAAATATTCGCTTAATGAGAGTGATGAAACTTCTTTAGAGTTATGTGATAAGTGGATTTTATCGAAATTGAATCAGGTAAATACAAAAGTCGCTGCTTTGTTGAAAGAATATAAATTGGGAGAATCTGCGAAACTTCTATATGAATTTACGTGGAATGATTTTTGTGACTGGTATGTAGAATTTGCCAAACAAAGATTTAATAATAAAGAGACTAAAAATAGACAAATATCTGAAAAAGTTTTAATAAAAGTGCTCAATGATATTTTGGTAATGATTCATCCTTTTATGCCGCACATTACTGAGGAACTTTGGCATGTGCTGCAACTAAAACCAGATAATGCATTATTATCTCTTCAAAAATGGCCAATTTACGAAAATAAATTTGTTGATAATAAGCTTGATAATTCCTTTCAGCAACTCTTTGAAATTATTAGGTTGATTAGAAATTTGAGAGCTGAATTAGGTCTTAAGCCATCAGAAAAGGGTCCTGTATATTTAATTTCAGATAATGATGAATTGATTGATTTTTTAAAAAATTTAGTTGATGATATTCAAACCTTAACCAAATCCTCTGAAGTATTTATTTTTAAAACTAATGCTGTTGATAAAAAAGAGTTTGCTAAATCTTTTTCTGGGATAATTAGTAATTTAGAGGTTTACTTGCCTTTTCAGGATTTTGTAAACATAGATGCATTAAAGGAAAGGTTAAACAAGGATTTAAAAAAGGTGACTATTGAATTAGAAAATTTAAATAAGAGATTATCTAATAAAAATTTTGTTGATAAGGCTCCAAAAGATATTGTTGAGGAATGCAGATTTAAATTAAACGAAGGTTCGCTACAAATGGAGAGAATTTCTAAAAAACTAGAACTTTTGAGTTAAGAATGAATATAGTCCTTGAAAACATTTATAATTTATCTTTTTTTTTTAATACTGGAATTGGTATCTTTTCTTTTGTTTGTATTTATATTTTAATTGTTTTATTAATACTTCCAGCTTCTTGGTTATCTTTATTATCAGGTTTTTTATATGGTTCATATTTAGGATCAATTATCGTTTTCATTTCTGCTTTCATAGGAGCATCAGTCGCTTTCTTTGTATCAAAAAGTTTTTTCGCAAAAAAGCTAAAAAATCTTTTTAGTCGTTATCCAAAATTAAGTATTATCGAAAAAGTAATAGAAAAAGGTGGACTTAAATTAATTTTTTTAGCGAGATTATCGCCGATATTTCCTTTCAGTATTCTAAATTATTTTTTTGGTTTGAATAATATTAAATTTAGAGATTTCACTCTTGGTCTTATTGGAATAATTCCAGGCACTTTTCTTTATTGCTCAATAGGTAGTTTGGCAAAAAGTCTCCAGGATCTAAAAAATGTGCAATCACCAAATAATTTATATATGACTATAATTGGGTTTATATCGACTTCTTTAGTGGTATATTTTTCAGCTAAATACTCTAAAGAATATTTTGAAAACTCCTAAGAATTTAATCCTTTATATTCCAATCTCTTATAGATGCAATTAAGATAAACCACAATAGCCTAAATTTACCTAGTAAAGTTTTGTTGGCTTCTAATTCGATATATTTTGCTTGTCCACAGGGTGTTTTTATGTAGTTGAAAACTTTTTTCTTTGTCATAAGTCTTGCAAAAAGTCCTGATAATTATTCTTATATTTTACAGCTAAGATTTTAAGTTTTTAATTAAAAACTACATTTTTATTGACTACTTTATTGAATAGTATTTTTTAGAATTTAGATTTTTTCTCCAGCTTTAAATCCTCTAAAGCATTTGAATCTAGGAAACCTAAGGCTAAAAGCCACTGCATCCTTTGATTTAGTTTTAGCATCAGCTCTAATTTCTACAAGTTGACCAACGATATGATTACGTTTTGACCAATATTCTTCACGCTGGATATCACTAAATCCGCTTCCGCAACTAAGACTGTATTCATACCCATCATCTTCTCCTTCTACTAGGATTGCTCCCAGCCTACCTTTATTGCGACCTGTACCTTCCTCAACCGATACAACTTTTAAAGTAACTTCAATGAAAGGTTTTGCTTTTAACCAACTGTGTGTTCTTTTACATTCATACATCGCATCAGGGTCTTTAATCATTACTCCTTCATATCCACCTTCCACGGCAGATTTATTAAGCTCAACAAATCTTTTTTGTCCCTCAATAGTGTCGAGATCTACATTTTCCCATTCAAGTGTTTGTATATGTTTTAGAAGCATAGAATGTTTTGCTACCCATTGTTTTACTAATAAACTTCTTTTTGTTTGACTAGTGTTCCATCTCCCTTTTTGAAAGTTTTCAAGGGGACATAAGTCAAATAGGTGGAGAACTGCGTCTTTGGTTTGTTTGCCATCTTTTCTATGCACCTGTTTCATTAAATCTTGAAAGTTAGCGCTCATTACTTCACCATCGAGTACTAAGTCATAAGGTGCTGGGTCTTCTTTTAAGACGTTTTCTATTTCTGAGATAATATGACCAAAATTATGGAATTGTTTCCCATTACGAGAAAACATTTCTACTTTATTTTGTCTAATAATAGTTATTACGCGTACACCATCTAATTTGATTTCAATTTGCTTTTTTCCTATCATTTTTTTTTCATGATTTGCACTGTCATGAGCTAGAGGACAAGAAAAGATAGGAATTGCATATTTCGGAAATTTCTTTGCTATTTTGTTGATTGTTTTTTCAGATACACCACATCTAAGATCTTTAATTAAAACTCGTCTATAAAATCCATTCCACTCTTCTTTTGTTGCAGATTCCATAGCTGTAAGAATTGCATCGCGAGCAGCGTGACCAGTAAGATCTCTTTGAATAAGCTTATTGGCTAATTTTTTAAAATCTTCCCATAAAAAATTTTGACTTTTTTCAGTCTCTTTCTCAGGAACAATTTTTACGCCAAAAGTTACCAATGGATCAAGTGCCATACGGATTCCTTCAAAAAAATCATCTAATCCTTCTTCCATGGCTTCTGAGATGATTTTTTCTTTATCTAATCTACTTGGGTGTAATTCTAATTGATGTATTATTTCTTCTTTAAACAATTCTTTTTGCCTCACAAGAAATAATTAATTCACTCTAGCTATTCTGTCTATCTTCCAATCATTATCAGTTTTCGCGAAAGTAAAATCTAATGGGAGCTCATCTTGTTTGTCTTCAGACTTTAAATTCAAAGTTATTATGATTTGATCTTCTTGCACTCTAGGTCTTCCTGATTTTAAATTTCTATATTTATTAAGGTTTAAACTAGCTAAAAATTTAAGAAAATCTTGGCGCTTTACATGAGTTTTATAAGTTTTTGTAGTCAAACCATAAGCTGCATCAATTCTGCCAGCAGCTATTTGATCAAAAAACTTTCTTACTAATGGATTAATTCCTCTAGCGCTTATAACCAATTTGACTGCATTAAAAGTCCAAAAAGAAACAAGTACTGCTCCTCCAACTAATAACGCTTTAATTCCGATATCTTTTACTAGTGTTGCATCCATGTTGATTTATGTTTTTTATTACTTTAAGAAAAGAAATCGTTTTTGATGGCTTTTTTTGTCAAAATAATACTAATTTTAAACCATAATGTCTGTAATTCCTCTTCTACCTCTATTTCATAGATTTAATAGTCAATATTTTGAAAATTCTCTAGCAATTAATAATCAACCTTTAGTAAAAGTTAGATGGAGTGACAATAGGTTAAAAACTACCGCTGGTTTTTATAAAAGAAAACGAATTAATGGCCTAGTGGATTCTGAAATTATTCTATCGAAACCTATTTTGAGTAAATTATCTACTAGTGAAATAAACAGTACTTTATGTCACGAAATGATTCATGCATGGGTAGATAGGATATTAAAGAAAAATGAGATACATGGCCCAAATTTCTTAGCAAAAATGAATGCAATTAATGAGAAAGAGAAGAATTTTCAAATTTCTGTAAGGCACTCATTTCCTATTGAAAGGAGAGAATTAAAATACATAGGAACTTGTCAAAATT
>QCMD01000015.1 GCA_003214055.1 Prochlorococcus sp. AG-418-K17 | reverse complement strand
AAACAAAACAAGATTTTTAGCACTAAAAAAATAAATTTTGTGGAAATGGATATTCTTAAGGATAATTTACCAAAATGTGATCTTATCTTTTGTAGAGATTGTTTGGTTCATTTTTCTGATGAAGATTTAATAAAAGCGATCAATAATATATTAAAAAGTGAATCAAAGTTTTTAATGACAACTTATTTCGTAAAAAGAAAGTTCAATAAAAAAATTGCAACTGGGATGTGGAGACCTTTGAATTTAATGAAAAAACCTACAAATTTTCCAAAGCCAATTTTTTCTTTAAATGAACAATATATATATGATGATGGGTTGTATACCGATAAAGAATTGGGTCTTTGGGAAATAAATAATCTTAAGAGTATTAAAATTTAGTTTAATTTAGTTTAATTTTTTTTGCTTTTTAGTTTTTGGATAAAAGAATCCAATAAGAATAGCTAAAGGAAAATTTCTTAAATCGCTTGAGGCCTTAAAAATCATAAGGAGGAATAATAAAATTAAAATGATTTTTAGAAACTTCTCATTAATACTATTTCTTCTATTTTTTATAAAATAAAAACTATCAAAAAAAATTTTAAATAAAAATATAAATAAAAAAATTAGGCCTAAAAATCCAAAATCTATTAATATCGTCTGGACTAAATATTCGCTTGAAAAACTAAAGTTTTGAGCCCAATTCGTCCCAAATCCATTGCCAAAAAAAGTTATTGGGAAACTTAAATCCAACATTGATGGGCTTCTTTCAGCTATAGTCTTTGGAATATAAAGTAATCCTTTTATCATTATTAATTCTGATAAAAAATTTCTTATATTTAGAACAAAAAAAAGAGAAGGAAATAATAGGATTAATAAATTAATTTTATTTTTTAAAAGTTTTTTTTCTAACAAATTTTTTATCAAATCATAAAAGAAGATAATTAAAATGGCCAAGAAATAAATCCTCGAGTCCGCGAAAAATGCCATTATCAAAATTAAAATTTTATCTATATAGAAAATTTGAAAAAGTTTTCCTAATATCGGCTTATTATTATTAAATATTATTTTGTTTTGGTACTTAGATATAAAAATTATTGTAAATAATAATATAGAAACAAAGTAGTTGGAATTAGTTATTAGCGACCTAAAAACCGGAAAACATGAACTTTCAATACATCTTAACCTTGGTCCAAAATATGATATTTCAGTAACGTTATCGTAATCAATTCCAATTTCAGTTAATCCTAAATAAGTAATCAGAAAAATAATAAATGAAAAATAAATAAAAGATCTTAAAATATTTAAAGTTAGCAATAAATCATTCTTACTTATATTATTACTTACACTTTTAAAAATATAGAATATAAATATTGCAATAACTGTTCTTACAAAATAACCTATTTCAAAAACTGAGTACGAACTTATATATAAAGTAAAAAAAATTAATAATAATATAATTTTAGATTTTTTAGAAAATTCATTAAAGTAAAAAATAAAAAAAGTAAGTAAACATAGAGGATATATTGAAATTGTTAATGAACTTTTAATAAATATCCTATTGATAAATTCGTCAATTAAAAAAAAACTTATCAAAAAAGAAAGGGGGAAATTATTTAAAATATTTCTGAAAATAATTTTTGTTTTAATTATCATCTATATACTTAATTATTTTCAAAAATTTTTTTAAAAATACTTTTCTTGGAAGATTTAATTAAAATTTCTTTATATTGATTAAATGTATTTTTTCTCAAAATATCAAATTCATTTTTATTTAAAGAATGTAAATAACTTATAACTTTTCTATATTCATCAAGCTTTCTATTATCAATTGCGATAATGCCACTTTCTTGAAAATTTTTACTAGTTTTCCATGGAGTTTTATTTGAAATTATTACTGGCACAGAAAAAGATAAAGAATCTGCAATAGCATGTCCATAATTTTCTGCCAAAGCTGGTAATAATAAAGCATGATATGACTGGTAAATCTGATATTTTTCTTTTTGCAAAAAAGTTCCTTTATAATTTACTTTTAAACCATATTTATCTGAAAACTCCATTATTGAGTTAAAATATTTTTCATCTCTTATAGGTCCCCATAAATCAACTATAATTTTTTTTCTTTCTTCCATACCAAATAAAATTTGATTAATTAAATGAACATTTTTGTCCTTAGATATTCTGCCAACATAAAATAGTCTTATTTCTTTAACATTTTTCTTTATGTCCAATAAATTTTCTAAAGGTATTTGAACAGGATCTATATTTTGAACTGTATATATAAAATTACTTTTTATTCCAAGTATACTTATTATTTCTTTTGATTCATCCTGAGTTGTTGAATGATAAAAAATTTTTTTATTTAAGAAATTTTTGAATAAGAAAATATAAACCATCTTTTTCCAGTAACCAAACTTCAAAGACTCTAAGGCGAATTCATTTCTAGGGGATATTACTAATTTCACTTTTTTTTTAAAGCCTAATATTCTAAATACTTTGATTATTATGATTGGTAATAAAGTATGACTTATTCTAAAAAAACTTGACATATAAATAACGGAATTATTTTCCATTTTTAGAATCACTTTTAAGAAACTAATAAAACTATCAATTCCTGGACTCTTATATATATAATTTATTTTTTTACTATTTTTAAGAAAACTATTCTTTTTATATTTTTTTTTGGTACCAACATCTCTATTTAAAGTAATTACATAACTTTTATTCGGAATATTATCAATTATTCTACTTATAGAAATAACTGGGCCTCCAGAACTAATTCCAGGTAAATAAGAATAAATAAAGAAATAAATATTTTCCAAATTAAATTACCTTATACTTTCAATATTTTTATTTTATTAGAATTTAGAGCCCCTACCTAAAAAATTAAAATTATTTATATTAAATTGAATGCCAAAAGCTTTTGTAGATTCTTTATAAAAAGCACCTATTGAGTAAGCTCTTCTTTTGATATCAAGACCATATATATTTTGAGTAAATTTTGCGTAATCATTCGAGTTACTATCTAAATTTAAGAAACTTTCAAAACTAAATAATAATGGTCCTAATATTTGTTGTTCTAAATTAAACTTTATTTTTGTAGTTTTATCAATATCATCAAATGCAAAAGGACTTTCTCCATCTTTGAAGATATAATTTGCAGAGATATATAAGTTTGTATAGTCTAAAGTTTTATTTTTAAAAGAACCCAAAATTAATTTTGGCCCACTTGAAAATGAAACTCCTTTTTGTTGGGAATCATCTCCATAAAAATAAAAGCCTGATTTTATTGAAGATATCCAAGATAAACCTTGTTTAATAACTTTTGGAGAATATTTATATGATATATCTATTTGGGGATCTAAGTTTTTCTTATTCCATAACGAAAGTTGGTTTTCATAAGAAGCTGTAAATACATTTCTAAACAAAGTTTTTAGATTATTTATATTTTTTTCTTTTGCCTCAAATTCACCAATATCATAATTAATTGATAAATTACTCTTTGATTTTTCTGAAATCCAAGATTTATTATTTGATAACGTAAAACCCTTACCAAAATAAATTTCTTCATCACCAGTAAAACTTCTCGTTATTTTTTGTCTATAAGCTCCATAAAACTGAAAATTAAGATTATTTGTAAAATTTTTCTCATCTTTGAAACCAAGAGTTTTATTTGCATTTAGATCTATTGATTTATTGAATGTTATGAGACCACGAGAAGCATTCGAAAATTTATCAAAATTTAATGAATCTAAATCTAAATTCAGAAAAAAGTTCCAAGATTTTATTGGGCCATTTAAAGAGGTGTTAATAGCGAAGAAATCTGCAAAAGAAATATCTTGCGTAACTTTGTTACTTAAAATAGATGAATCATTTTCAACGAAAGAATTAGTATTACCTTTTAATGCTCTTTGAATTAATAAATATGGAGTTATTTTTAAATCATATCTACTGAATAATTTTCTATTATTAAGAGCTCTAGAAATATAGAAACCATCTTTATCTTCATAATCAGCTCCAATAGTCCACCTTGAAATTGAATCTTTATCAACTATACTTCTCCTTCCAATTGGAAAAGAGAATTTATTATCTAGATTTATCCTTGTATTTTTACTTATAAGTCTTAACTTGTCTTTGACTATTTTTGCTGAAAACTTTTTACTCTTAAGAAAAAACTGAGGTTTATTGAAGGGATCATTGGTAAAAAATATTTCATCAGAATATAAAGCATCGTTATCAATTTTAATTTGATCAGATTTAAATCTCCATTTTTTTATTTGGGGTACTTCGAAATTTAAATCTGTTATGTTAAATTTATTTTCATTTTCAAAAGTATTTTCAAAACCTATATTGGATCTATTCAAATATTTTAAATCACTTATTTCATCTGAATCTAAATCGTTATTCTCCACTTTTATTTGGTCTTCAAAATCAAAACCAATATCTTCATTAAAAGTAAATAAATCCAAAACTCCATAAACATTTTTTATATATCCTTTATCTTCATTAAATGAATATTTAAAGTATGAAGCCTCTAAATATTGATTACCTTTAAAATAAAAGATATTTCCATCTATTATTATATTATTTTGTTCCTTATCATATATAAGCAAGTCAGCTTTTAATTTTCCATTATTTAAAAAAACCTCAACATTACCCTCAGCATAAAATCTATTACCTAATTCATATTGCTTCTCAGAAACGATTTCAACGCCAATTCCCTCTTTATTACTTTCAGTATTTTCAAGAACTAAATTAACTAATTTATTATCCAAATTTAAAAGATTATTTTTCAATAGAATCTTTAAGGATTGATTTTTATTTAGCCTAAATTGATTATTTCTGGTTGAATTAAAAGTTGCCTCTCCTTTAATATCGCTAATTGTTCTTGCATTAACAAAAATATTAAAGAGTGGGCTTCCAAAAAGTAAATAAAAAAATAGAGATAAAAACTTTAGATTTATATTATGCAATTCTTAAATAATATTTTTTTTATTATATTTATTTATCTTATTAAAAGAAATTACAATTTATAAAAAATTATATTTTTCTCCAAACTGCTAAAAGTTTTCCTTGAAAAACTACTTCATCTGGATTTAATATTATTGGTTCATAAGATGAATTAGCTGCCTCAAGGTAAATCTGCCCACCCCTTTTAAAAAAATATTTTAATGTTGTTCCCATGCCTGGAACCATTGCACTTACTATTGTTCCATTTTTAAGAGAATAAGCATCTTTTATTGGCTCCATCAAGACCATATCTCCATGCGCAATAAATGCATCAATCATGGAATCGCCATTTACAGTTAAAGCAAAAACATTTTTTTTCTTGAGGACATCAGATATATTAAGATTTTCGTTAACATCTGAAAATGTTTCAATCAATCCTCCAGCAGCAACTGATCCTAATACTGGTACCCCACCATCAAAAACTTCATCTATAACTTGCAGAGTACGAGCTTTTCCCTCTTGCCAAGAGATAAATCCTTTTTCTTGCAAATGTCTTAATCTACTCTGGATTGGAGCTGGAGATTTTAGTCCTAAACCACTCATCATTTGACGAATAGAGGGACTATGCTGGAAATCTTTAATGTAATTTTTTATCCATTCATAAAGCTCATTTTGAGCTTCTGTCAAATTAACTTCAGGAGACTTGGCCACTAAACATATGTACTCTAATACATTTGTACCTATTTTTCAGATATTATGCAAGGCTTTTAAGAGAGAAGGCAAGAGAGCAGCGCTTGTTGAACATGCATTCTATTTTCGGCTTGATCAAATATTCTACTTTTCTTACTTTCAAACACCTCATCAGTTATTTCTTTTGATCTATAAGCTGGAAGGCAATGAAGAATGATTGCGTCTGTATCAGCTCGATCTATTAAACCATTATTAATAGTAAATCCATTAAAATCTTTATCCTTTTCCTCTTTGAAATTTTCTTCACCCATAGAAGACCAAACATCAGTGTAAAGAACTTTGGCTCCAGATGCAGCTTTAATGGGATCATGAAGAACTTTCAATAAATCTTTTCTTTCAGATATTTCATAAGCTTTTTTCATAACCAAGGAATTTGGTTCATAACCTTTAGGACATGCAATTCTAACTTCAACCCCTAACAAAGCACCACATAAAATGAGCGAATTTGCCACGTTGTTACCATCCCCAATAAATGTAATAACCAAATTTTTAAAGTTCTTAAATTCTTCTTGAATTGTCATGTAGTCGGCCAAAGCCTGACATGGATGTTCAAGATCTGTTAATGCATTAATTACTGGTTTAGAGAACCACTTCGAATATTCTTCTAAATCAGTTTGATTAAAAGTTCTGATTGCAAGCGCATCGCAATACCTACTAAGAACTCTTGCTGTATCTTTAATGGGCTCACCTCTACCAATTTGAGAAGTATTTGGATTTAGGTCAATAGTAGTTCCACCTAGCCTTGACATTGCGACTTGGAAACTTACTCTTGTACGTGTAGAGGATTTATCAAAAATCAACCCTAAAACTTTATTCTTAAGCTCAATACTTATATCTTTATTTTTTATTTTTTTTGCAAGCTCTAAAATCTGAATTACTTCTTCACTTGACATATCCAAGCTTGATAAAAAATTTTTATTTACAAGCTTGATTGGATTTAACATCAATCTTTCATTAAAACCTAAATTCTACTACGCAGGCATTTTACTTTCTGCAAGCAGGTTTTTAAGATCCTCACCCTCTATAACTTCTTCTTGAAGAATTTTTTGAGAAATTGATTCAAGCAAAGGTAAATTATTTCTTAATATGTTTAAAGCTGTCTCATGTGCATCATCAACTAGTTCTCTTACTTCTTTATCTATTGCTTGAGCGGTAGCATCACTAACTGACCTTCTTGGATTATTTCCATTACCTAAAAACTGTCCTCCACCTTGTTTATCATAAGCTAATGGTCCTAGGATATCACTCATACCAAACGTACCAACCATTTGCTCAGCAATGTCAGTTGCTCTTTGAAGGTCATTAGATGCTCCAGTAGTAATCTTCCCAAATACAACTTCCTCTGCAGACCTTCCTCCCAGGAGTGTTGCAATTTGACCCTTTAGTTCATCTTTAGAATTGAGAAATCTCTCTTCTGTGGGAAGTTGAAGAGTATAACCTAGTGCACTCATACCCCTAGGGACTATAGATATTTTTGCAACTTTTGAACCTCCAGGCATAAGATGACCTACAATTGCATGACCTACTTCGTGGTAAGCAACTACTTTTTTCTCATCGTCCTGTAATACTCTACTTTTTTTCTCTAGACCAGCAACCACCCTCTCGATAGCTTCACTTAAATCTTGTTGTTCTACACTTTTTCTTTTAGCTCTAGCTGCAAGTAAGGCAGCTTCATTAACCATATTAGCTAAATCTGCTCCAGCGAATCCGCTGGTAGCTTGAGCAATAGAATCCAAATCTATAGTTTCAGCTAGTTTAACTTTCCTAGTATAAATTTCTAAAATTGTTTTTCTCCCAGATAA
This sequence comes from Prochlorococcus sp. AG-418-K17, assembly GCA_003214055.1. Lineage (GTDB taxonomy): Bacteria > Cyanobacteriota > Cyanobacteriia > PCC-6307 > Cyanobiaceae > Prochlorococcus_A. The sequence goes on along the minus strand of QCMD01000015.1, from coordinate 16,571 downwards.
ATCAGGCCTGTCAACTAAAACTTGTCGGTCGAATCTTCCAGGCCTTAATAAAGCAGCATCAAGAACTTCCGGTTGATTAGTCGCTGCCAGAACTATGACTGGTTTATCAGTTGAAGCAAAGCCATCCATCTCTGTAAGCAATTGATTAAGAGTTTGTTCTCTTTCATCATTTCCTCCAACAACTCCCATTGAACCAGAGCGACTTTTACCTATTGCATCTAATTCATCAATAAAAATTATACAAGGAGCTTTTTTTTTGGCCTGCTCAAATAGATCTCTTACTCTTGCTGCACCTGCACCCACAAAAAGCTCTACGAATTCAGAACCTGAAATAATAAAGAAAGGGACTTCTGCTTCTCCTGCAACTGCTTTGGAAAGAAGAGTTTTACCTGTTCCCGGAGGTCCAACCAGGAGTACACCTTTAGGAATTCTCGCTCCGATATCTGTATATCTTTCTGGCCTTTTTAAAAAATCAACAATCTCAGTTAATTCATCTTTTGCCTCATCTACCCCGGCTACGTCAGCAAAAGTAGTTTTAGATTCATCATCAGGGACATAAACTTTAGCTTTACTTTTTGTAAAACTCAAAGCTCCTTGGGCTCCACCTCCGCCCATACTTCTTCTAGCAAAAAATTGCAAAACTAATATAAAGATCAAAGGTGGGACTACCCAACTTAAAATAGTTGAAAAGAAATTTGGTTTCTTAGGTGGAGCAGCTGCAAATTCTACACCTTTGTTTTCTAAACGTTGCGGCAAATCCATATCAAAAATAGGTGTGGTTGCCAAAACGGATGGTGCTCCTTCTTCAGCTCCATTTAATTCATATCTAATTTGCTCCTGAGTTATATAAGCTCTCTTTACTTCTCCGTCGTTGACTTGATCAATAAAGAGTGAATACGGTACTCGAGGTATCTGCATATTTTGATTGGGGAATAGGCTACTAAATAAAAGTAAAGCTCCAACACCAATTAGAATAATATTTACAATTCCAAATCTTCTATTAGGCTGATTATCGTCTTGTCTTATTGGCATGGTTGTTGACAAATTTGATCTTATTATAAACTAAAGGAACAGATTCCGTATTCGCATAATTTTTTTTGGGTAAGAACCGAACGGAGTTTTTAATAAATAGTATCAAAGAATGTTTGTACTAATTTAATAAGCTATTTACACAGATATCATTACCAATAAAACTTATTTTAGTATCCCTTAAATTAATGATCTCATTCATTTCAAAAAATTGAAAATCCCCTAGGGGATTCATATTATTCTCGCCACCCAAAATCTTTGGAGCAATAAAAGTTATTATTTCCTGAATACAATTTGATTTAATCGCTGCAGTAGCTAACCTAGGCCCACATTCCCATAAAACTTTATTACATCCTCTTTCCGCTAATAATTTAGAAATTAAACTTGGATTATCTGAGGAAATTTTTTCAACTTCTACACACTTAGGTATTCTGTCAAGAAGTTTCTCATTTGCGGTAGAAGAATCATAAACAACAATAGTTTTTGCTGTTTTACAATCCCAAAGATTGCATTTCTTTGGAAGATCCAATGTCTTCGTGAAAACAACTCTTAAAGGCTCTGTGTTTTTTAAACCCCTCGTAGTCAAAAGTGGATTATCTTTTCTTAAAGTGTTTCCACCAATAATTATTGCATCAAAACCTGCTCTGTAAGAATGAACTAGGGACCTTGAATCTTTATTAGAAATCCATTTACTTTTACCGTTTTTTAAACCTATCCTGCCATCAATACTCATTGCCCATTTAAAAACACCATAAGAATTTTTTGTATTATTTCTATGTATAAAGTATTTATTTAATTCTAAGGATTCTCTCTCACATAAACCTAGATGCACTTCAATTCCTGCATTTCTGAGCAATTTAATGCCTAAACCGGAAACTCTCTTATCAGGGTCTCGAATAGATATATATATTTTTTTTATTCCTGAAGAAATAACCTTATCTACGCAAGGAGGAGTTCTCCCCTCATGACAACAGGGTTCAAGGTTGACATACATTGATCCACCTCTCGGATCCTTTTTTAAGTTTTCAATGGCCATCGCTTCGGCATGAGCCATCCCTGCCTTGTAATGAAAACCCTCTGAAATAAGATTACCTTCCTTATCTAAAATCACAGCGCCAACTCTTGGATTAGGACTGGTTGTGTCTTTCCCTAAAGAAGCTAAAAAAATAGCTCTTTTCATCCATCTTATTTCCGATGTAATTCCCTTAGACATAACTAGAATTAATTTTCAAGCTATTGCCCGCCACTCTTTAACAACAAATGGAGGTACAGGTAATTCTGAAAAAACACCAGATAAAGATAGTCTCAACGGTCTATTTTTATCAATGTTTTTTATCAACTCATCAAGATCAAATTCTGCTGCTGCTTGCCTACCATCATTAGCTAAGGCTTGGTTCAATGTAGTTTTATCTTCCAAAAACCACTTTTTCCTCCCAGACTCAACTCTTAAATTAGTTGGATGGTCAATCCGAAGGTTGCCGGGATAGCCAATAACTCTTAGAACTAATTTATTTTCAAAAAGAGGAGATTTATAAGCAACTAATTGCCATGTTTCAAAATCCAGATCTCTTAAAAACTCACTGCTAGTTTCCATCAAATCCCCATTAACCTCTGTTTTTGCTATTTCTGCTCTGACTTTTAATGGGTTAAAAAATAAAGAAACCAAGATAATAAGGGGCAAAAAAACCTTTGATAGAATATTTCTATTTAATTTTGTAATTTTCTTCATTTTCTGAATCCATTAGGGCATCGAGAGTAACTGCAGATCTAACAAGAGCTTGATATCTTTTTATAATTTTACGGTTTTTTTCAACAACTCGAGATAAATTCAAAGTATCTTTCTTAGAATAGCAGGTTGCTAAATCACCAGAATCTTCCTCAATCAACTCAAAATTGCTTTCTTTGTTAATTAGAGTTAACAATAAATCGTGTAATCGCTTTCTCCTATCAGACAAGTGGCTTATTATTATATCTCGATTAATAATAGGATAATTTAATAAAACATACAAACTTTATAAGTTATCTTTTTGAAAATTTTTATGACGGCAATTAAAAGAAAAATACATGTAATAGGAATTAATTCTTTTGATTTTCATGAATTACCCCTAAAAATGCAAAGTTTGTTTCTGAATACAGTTAATATCGCAGTGCCAGAATCTTATTTTAAGAAAATCAAATTATGGGCTAATAAAAAAACACCTCAAAAAAATTTTTTTGCTAGTAAAAGTGATAATAAGCTAATAACTTGGTTAAGTTCTCAACAAGAAGATGTAATTTTAATTTCCAGAGGAGATCCCTTGTGGTTTGGTATTGGGAGAATCCTTTTAGAAAATTTTTCAAGAGAAGAATTATCTTTCTACCCATCTAATACAGTTCTGCAACTAGCTTTTAGCAAACTAAAAATTCCTTGGCAAGATTGTGCATTTGTAAGTATTCATGGTAGAAATTCAACCAACTTTACTAAAAGCTTGAAATCCAAGCCAGCAACATTAGCAATAATTACCGATTCAAAAAATAAAAGTTTAGAAACAATTCAAAAAAACTTATTAGAACTTAAACTTGACGATTGTTACGATTTTTGGGTTTGCGAAGAAATAGGTTTTAAAAATGAAAAGATTAGAAAATTAAACGTTTACAAAGAATTACCGTCAGACATTTCAAAATTAAATATTGCTGTTCTTATAAAAAGAAAGTCCATTAAAGAAAAAAATGATATACCTTTATTTGGGATAGAAGATGAGACTTTTAAAACTTTTGAAGACAGACCTAATTTATTAACAAAAAGAGAAGTAAGGGTTCAAATTTTGGCTGATTTAGAATTGCCCAAAAAAGGGATAATTTGGGATATTGGCGCAGGTTGTGGATCTATTGGTTTAGAGGCATTGAAATTAAGACCTAATTTAGATCTTTTTTGTATTGATAAAAGAATTGGTTCTAAAAAGTTGATATTAGAAAACGCAAAAAGTCTTGGAGTTAAGCCCAAAGATATTTTTGAGGAAAATATAAACAACTTATTGGAAATGAAAAATCATAATCACCTTAATAAAGCTAATAGGGTGATTATTGGAGGTTGTAATAAAAAAACTAAACTTCTTTTAATAGACGTTTTTTCTCAAACAATGAAAATAGGGGATATTATAGTTATCCCAATTATAGATATCGAAAGTTTAAAGGAATTAAAAGGGCAGCTGAATGATAAGAAATTCAAGACTAGTTTAAATCTAATTCAGACCTACAAAAGCTTGAGTATTTCAGAAGGGATAAGATTGGATCCTAATAATCCTGTTTTTTTATTGAAAGGTAAAAAATAAATCTGGTTATAAATTATTTATTTGGTTTAGCAACATGTGGAAGTCCCCAACCAAGTTTATTCCTTAAAACCTGAAAAAATTCATGATCTTCTAGTCTAATAAATTTAACTGAATGTTTACTTTTTCTGATTAGAACTCTATCTTCAGGCCAAACATAACAACCAGCATTACCATCAACTATCATTACTAGTCTTTCCGGGGTAGCTGGGAAAACAGTTACAGGCTCTGAATCATTAAAAACTAATGCTCTAGATGCTAATGAATGAGGAGCAATTGGGGTTAACTGGACAACTGGGCAGTCAGGGGTAATTACGGGGCCTCCAGCACTTAAAGAATATGCAGTTGAACCTGTTGGGGTAGATAAAATTACTCCATCAGCTGAAATATCAACAGGGGCATGTCTTCCTATTGAAATCTCAAAATGACACATGCTTGTAAGAGGTTCCCTATGAAGAGCCATTTCATTAAGGCACAAAGATTCCCATCTTCTTTGATCATTTCTCATTACACTAATTATTAAGCAAGTTCTCTCTTCAATATCCCATTTACCAGTTATTAATTTTTCAATAGCCTGATTAAGATTAGATAAATATGCTTCTGCAAGAAAACCTAAGTGACCTGTATTGATTGTAAGAATTGGAATTTTTGCGGGTGCAGTTTGCCTTGCTGCAGATAAAACTGTACCATCACCCCCAAGAACAATTGCAAATTCAATTGAGGAATCAAATCCCTCAGGGACGCAATTGGAATAACCCAAAGGACGAACATGTTGATCAGGATTGGCAAATCCCACCATCCCTCCTGAGCTACTAACTCTTACAACTTCATAATTGGAAATCTCTAATTTTTTTTGGACTGAAGCTGCTGTCTTAACAGCAAGTTCTTTCCCATCATTGACGATTAATCCAGCTTTACGTACCAATCGATATACTTAAAACTAGTTTTATTCTAAACCAATTTTCAAAAGATATGAAGCTCAATTAAACCTTTAATTGATCAAAACTGCTCTAAAAATCTAAGGTCATTCGTATAAAATCTTCTTATGTCATCTATTTGATGTCTTACCATACAAAATCTCTCAACTCCCAAACCAGCAGCAAATCCGGTCCATTTTTCAGAATTTATTCCTAATTTTTCTAAGACTTTAGGATCCACCATACCGCAACCCATAACTTCTAGCCATTTACCTTTCCATTTAACATCTACTTCTGCAGAAGGTTCAGTGAATGGGAAGTAACTCGCTCTAAATCGTACAGGAATATCACCAAAAAATGTTTTAAGAAAAGTAAGTACAGTTCCTCTTAGATGACTAAAATCTATATTTTGATCAATACATAATACCTCTACTTGGTTAAAGACAGGAGAATGTGTGGCATCTACAGCATCTCTTCTATAAACCCTTCCTGGAGCAATGATCCTAGCTGGAGGTGGATTATTTTCAAGATACCTTATTTGAACTGGAGATGTATGTGTTCTTAGAAGTTTAGTTTCATCTAGATAAAAGGTATCTTGCATATCCCTAGCAGGATGATTTTTTGGTATGTTTAATGACTCAAAATTATAAAAGTCAGTTTCAATTTCAGGTCCACTTTCCACTGAGTAGCCCAAACCGCAAAAAATATCAATAATCTCATCTTGTGTAGAAATTAAAGGATGCTTATTACCTGGTGGAGTACCTGTACTGGGAATAGTTACATCTATTTTCTCATTTTCAATTTGTTGGTCTAAGGCTTCTTTAGTAAGTTGATTTTTTCTTTGAATTATTAAATCTTGCAAATCAATCTTTATCAAGTTTGCTCTTTGTCCAACAATTGGTCTGTCCGAGGAAGATAACTTACCCATAGACTTAAGTATTACTGACAATTGTCCTTTCTTTCCTAATAAAGAAACTCTAAGCTGGTCTAATTCATAATGATCCTTAGCATTTTTTATATTATTTTTTGATGTTAGGGAAAGATTATTTAGTTTTTCCTCAATTTGACTTAAAGATTCAATTTGACTCACTGATATAGTAAAAATAAGTATATGATCATTTTACTTAAATATTGTCCATAATTGAATGTATTAATAAATGAAATCGTTAAATATATTAATCAGTAATGATGATGGTGTATTTGCTGAAGGAATTAGAGCATTAGCAAAATCAGCCCAAAAAAAAGGCCATAAAGTTACAGTCGTATGTCCTGACCAAGAAAGATCTGCAACAGGACATGGTTTAACTTTACAATCTCCTTTAAGAGTTGAAAGAGCAGATGAATTATTCGGTGATGGTATCAAAGCTTGGGGATGTTCTGGCACGCCTGCTGATTGTGTAAAGTTAGCACTTTCAGAACTGTTAGAAAACAAACCTGATTTAGTTCTTTCTGGAATAAATCACGGTCCAAATTTAGGAACAGATATTTTTTGTTCAGGAACAGTTGCAGCTGCAATGGAGGGCACTTTAGAGAATGTACCAGCGATGGCTGTTAGTGTGGCGAGTTTTAAGTGGAAAAATTTTGAATTTGCTGGAGAAATTGCAATGAATATCGCAGAACAAGCAATCAAAGATAATTGGCCAGCTTCTCTTCTTTTAAATTTGAATATCCCCCCTTGCGAGAGAAATAAAATTAAAGAATTATCTTGGACAAGATTATCAATTAGAAAATATAAAAATCAATTTTCAAAAAGAGAAGATCCAAGAGGAGATGATTACTATTGGTTAGCAGGAGAAGCGGTTTTAGATCTTAAGTCAAAAGGTTATGGTCCTAAAAATTGGCCTAGTGACGTATCTCAAATTCAAGAAAATAAGATTTCTCTCACTCCAGTAGAACCAGATTTATTTTGGAGGGGAAGCTTAGATAAATTACCTAATATTAATAATTCATTTATAAATCCTTCTTAACAACCATAGAGAAAAGCAAAGTCCAAAGAAGTGAGCAGCTATAACTTGCGTATTACTAAGTACTGATAAAATTTCTAGACCAGTAATAGGGATATCTGATGTTGCTGTAATAAGTTGCCCTGTTGTTTGAGAAGAAGCTTGTATAAAAAGTGCACCCATAAGAGCCTGATATCCTATTAATCCAAATAGGATGCCAAGTAGATCGTTAACTAAACCTCTTTTTATTAATTTGCTTGTTTGACCACGTGAGGGTCTAGCGTTACTTGCAATTGCTCTCCCAGTTCTTACTATTAACCAACCTTGCCAAAGACTAAAAAGTAGTAAAATTAGAGAAACTGTTGTAAGTGTTAATCCTGGTGTTAGACCCAGCTGTCCTTCGCTACTATTTACAACATTTGAAAAAAGCAAAACAGCTGCTACAACAACACCTAATATGGATTGAACCCAAAAGCGTATCCATCCAATGCGCCGCATTCCAAAGGAAAGCAACTGAAAATCAATTTTGTTCGACATTCATTTGATTGAATAAACTATGATCTATTCAAATTTGCCATCTAAATCATAAAATTGCACGTTATCTTGTGATCTCTTTAATATCACCATCTGAAGTTAAGCATCCCACATCAATAGCTATTGGGAGTTTTGATGGTTTACACGCTGGACACAGAAAATTAATTGAAAGTGTTGTTAAAGAAAATAAATACACTCCAACAATAGCCAGTTTTTGGCCACATCCAAGGGAAGTACTTTATAACGAAACTCGCCTTAGACTTGATCTCCCGGAAGAAAAACTGCCTATTCTTAAAGATCTTGGCATAGAACAATTAGTTCTAATCCCCTTTGATAAAAAACTTTCGGAATTGAGCGCAGAGAGTTTCATAAGAGATATTTTAATTAACAAATTACAAGCAAAAAATATTTCTGTTGGTGCTAATTTTAGATTTGGTTCTAAAAGAAGCGGGGATATTAATACAATAAAACGTCTAATAAAAGATATGGATATTGAGTTGAAAATTATTTCAATTTTAGAAGACAATGAAGGTAGAATTAGTAGTAGCAGAGTAAGAGAATTACTACAAAGAGGTGATCTAAAAAATGCCTTCAAGATCCTAAAAAGGCCATATAGTTTCAAGGGCAATGTCGTAAAAGGTAAAGGCATAGGGGAAAGCTTAGGATTCCCAACTGCAAATCTTGAAATAGATGGGAGAAAATTCCTTCCTGGAGAGGGAGTTTATGCAGCTTGGGCAAGCATAGAACGTTCATCACAAAAAATTGCTTCTGTAATGAACCTCGGGTCGCAACCAACAATAGATCCGCAATTGCCATCCTCAGTTGAAGTACATTTAATTAATGAAAATATCAATCTTTATAATCAGAGTTTGTCAGTAGAACCTGTTGAAAGGTTAAGATCTCAAGTAAAGTTTAAGAATATTCATCAACTATCTGATCAGATTAAAAAAGATAAGAAGGATGCCTTAAAAATTCTTGAAAACTTAAAAATATAATTCCCAAATGGAAAGTTCAAACCTAAAAGATCCCGAAGATTTGCGAATATGCCAAATTATTGATGCTAATCTTGATAGAGCAAGAGAAGGTCTAAGAGTTCTTGAGGACTGGGCTAGATTTGGTCTAGGAAAGGCAGATTTAGTACTTATAATTAAAAATTTAAGGCAAATTTTAGGAAAGAATCACTTAGAAATATATAAGAGATCCAGAAATCATCTTGAGGATAAATGCAAAGGATTATCACATGAAGAACAACTCAAGAGAAAAACCTCTGAAGAAATAATTAGTTCAAATTCTGCCAGAGTACAAGAAGCCCTTAGAGTTATCGAGGAATTCTCTAGGCCCCATAACCATAAGCTGTCAAGAATCGCTTCCAAAATCAGGTATGAAATTTATTCTTTAGAAGTTGAATTATTGAATTTCAACAAATATAAAAATTTGGAAAATATCATTAAAGAAAATAATTTATATGTTATTACCGATCAAAGGGAAAATTTAATAAAAATAATTGAAGATATATTAATTGGCGGAGTAAAAATTATTCAGTACAGGTTTAAGACGGGAAATGATGCGGATCATCTTGAAAAAGCAATTAAACTTAAAACTCTATGTAAAAAATATAATTCTTTATTCATAGTAAACGATAGAGTTGATATTGCATTAGCCTCCAATTCAGATGGCCTTCATCTGGGACAAGATGATTTAGATGTTAAAACTGCTAGAAGTTTATTGGGCAATAAAAAAATAATTGGTAAAACAGCAAATAACGAAATTGATATTTCTAAGGCTATTGAAGATGGGTGTGATTATATTGGTATAGGACCAGTATTTAAATCTGCTACAAAAAAAGATAAACAACCTTTGGGATTGGAGAGGGTCCAAGAGTTAACAAAAGATATTAAAGTACCCTGGTTCGCCATTGGAGGAATAAACAAAAATAATATTTCTGTTTTAAAAAAATATAATATTAAAAAAGTTGCATTAGTATCTGATTTGATGAATGCCAAAGATCCTCGAAAGAAAGCTATTATGTTAAATAAAGAACTTTCAAATGAGAATAATAATTAACGGGGAGGAACAGAACCTAAGCCTAAGTGAGGATAAAGCTTTTTTATCTCAAGCTTTAGATTCCCTGGGTTATAAACCTAATACAATAGTTGTCGAATTAAATAAACTAATAATTAATTCCAAGAAGTGGGGTGAAGTTTTACTAAAAGATGGAGATAATTTAGAAATAGTATCAATCGTTGGTGGAGGTTAAAAAAACTTGTAAAAACAAATCTTCATATTTTTTTAACTTTATGCTCGAAACAAATCACCAAATTTAAAATTTTTCGTTTTATATTCTTAGTACTCAATAAATCTAATGAAAGAGAACTTAGATATTAACTCAAGATCCTTGAAATGGGAGCAAAATGGAGAGCTCGCCCAGAAAGATCTGTCAGAATTAATCGAAAGATTAAAAAACGTAGAAAATGATCTTGCCTGCTCAGAATTATCAAGATTAGGTACTAAATCAGACAAAATAGATTAAATTTGTAAATAAGATCTTGCATTTATAAAAATTTAGACCAAATTAAAATTACTGCACACAAAATAAATGCCCAGAAGATTCCCGGAATGGGTTAATACAGAGGTTGTAATAAAAGCAATCAAAATGCGTGAAGAGGGAGTACTTTCAAAGCAACTCAATTTATGGATAGAAAACCTACTAGAAATCGAAAAAAAGTGATTATCTAGTTAATACATTTAATAATTCTTAAAGCTGCCATTGCCGCCCCGTAACCATTATCAATATTCATAACTGCAATACCGGGAGAACAACTTGACAACATACTATTCAAAGCAGTTACTCCATTCTTACTAACTCCATAACCGACGGAGACAGGTACTGCGATTATCGGTTGCGCCAACAATCCTCCCACTACAGTTGCCAAAGCTCCTTCCATTCCAGCACAAACTATCAATACATCATACTTATTAATTTCTTCTAACTCATTGATTAATCTGTGAAGTCCTGCTACTCCAACATCTACAAAAGATTGACAATTAACCCCATAAATTTCGAGAGCCAATTTAGCTTCAAGTGTTACAGGCAAATCACTAGAACCTCCTGAAATTATGGCAACTTTTTTATTTGTATTTAATTTATTCAGATTTTTGCCAATAATTAGACAGCTTGCTTCTTCATAAAATCGTGCATCATCATACAAATTTAATAGATTATTAGCTTTTTCTCTATTAATTCTTGTTATGAAAACGAAATCATTTTTGCTAAGTACATTTTCAGTTACCCTCTTTAATTGATCGATACTCTTATCTTGTCCCCAAATTGCTTCAATGAATCCAAGCCTCTCTTTTCTTTGGAAATCAAACCTGATATCTAAATTCATCCCTGCTTATCTAACTCTCCCTCATGAATTAATTCAAAAGGATTTCTGTTAACATTTAAAGCAGTTTTAACATTTTCCTCAAATTTTTCTTGGACTATATTTACCTCTGACATTGGAATACTTTTCCATAATTTCTTACTTTTCCAATTTACCAATATTAAAGCTTCTTCTTTTTCTTTATCCCAAAATAATTGCCTCCCTAAAAAACCATCTTGAGAAGATAACCATGGATCCCATATCTCTTTTTCTGCATTCAACCAAGCAGCTTTTGCATAGGCAGGGACTTTAAGTCTTAATTCTTCTATAACCATTTTGCCTTGATAATTATCCATAGGAAGAGCATTTAAATTGGGAATATCAGATTGAAAAATTAAAACTATTAAGCAAATCAATATTAAACAAAATCGTTGGAATTTTCTTTTTATATCTAAATTTAATTTCATTTTTTCTCAAGTAATACTACTGAATGGCAACTTATACCCTCTTCTCTTCCTTCAGGTCCCAATCTCTCATTCGTAGTTGCTTTAATCCCAATTAAATTTTCATCAATATTTAAGATCTCAGAAACATTTTTTTTCATTACTTTTATATACGGCATTATTTTTGGTCTTTCAGCGACAAGAATACTATCAATATTATTAATTTCCCAACCATCTTGTCTTATCAAGTCAATTACTTTTGATAACAAAAATAAGCTATCAGCATTTTTCCATTTTTCATCAGATGGTGGGAAATACTTTCCTATATCGCCCAGAGATAGTGCTCCCAATAATGCATCCATTATTGAGTGACTTAAAACATCAGCATCACTATGACCATCCAATCCTAAATTATCGGGATGATCCAATTTTACGCCTCCAATAATTAAATCTCTATCCTTCACTAATCTATGAATATCGTATCCATTGCCTATTCTAAAATTCATAAATTGATTAGACTCTTTTATTATTCTCTTACTTTGTGGTGAATTTTTATAGTTTTTATTTGAAATCAAATCACTTCTTCTCTCAAATGTTCTTTCAATACTTTTCTGCCTTCTCCACGATTTAATCTCTTCATGGTTACCACTAACTAGAACATCTGGCACTTTCATATCCTTAAAAATTAATGGCCTTGTATATTGAGGATATTCTAATAAAGAAGAATTATGACTCTCATCCAACAAGGAATCTGGGTCGCCAAGAGTTCCTGGCAATAATCTAGTCAAACCATTAATTATTGATATAGCAGGTATTTCACCTCCAGAAAGCACATAATCGCCTATCGATATCTCTTCATCAGCTAAAGATCTAATTCTTTCATCAAAACCTTCATATTGACCACAAATAATTATTATTTGATCAAAAGCGGACCATCTCACTAGATCCTCTTGCTTCAAGACTTTACCCTGGGGGGTCATTAATAAAGTTTTACTTTTGGGTGATTTCCTAATTGATTCATACGCTTTAAAAATAGGTTCAGGTTTTAATACCATTCCTGCTCCTCCTCCATAAGGCTTATCGTCTACTTGTCTATAAGAACCTTCTCCATATTCTCTTAAATCATGTAAATTCAAATCAATCAAATTCTTATCTAAAGCCCTTGTTATAACTCCTAAATTATTTATTAATTCAAAAGCTTTTGGGAACAACGTAATCACATCAAAATTAAAACTGCTCATCTAGACATCTTCCTCATATCCAAACTCAATAAGTCTTGACTCTTTTTTTCTCCAATTTGGAACAACTTTCACAAACAACTCCAAGTGAACTGGACCATCAATTAATTTTGACATATTTGATCTTGCTGACTGGCCAATAATTTTTAACATTGAACCTTTTTTTCCAATAAGAATACCTTTTTGAGTTGATCTTTCAACGATAATAGTAGCCAAAATAGCCGTAAAAATTTTGCCATTTTTTCTCTTCATTTCCTCTATCTTTTCTATCTTTACTGCAACGCTATGCGGCACTTCTTCTCTTGTATTTAATAATACCTGCTCCCTTACTAAATCAGATAATAAATTATCTAATGGTTGGTCGCATATCGTCTCTTCGTCATAAAGTTTTGGTCCCTCTGGAAGCAAATTAAGTGCCATATCGACTAGTTCTGTACATCCTTCTCCTTGAGAGGCACTTACAATTTGAAAATTTCTATTAATTCCAAAAAATCCTCTATATTGATCTAATCGTAAATTCCTAAATTCTTTATTAACCAAATCCCACTTATTTAATGCAACTATAAACTCAGTTTTATTTGCGACTAAAAAGTTCAATATATATTCATCACCTCTTCCAGGTTCTTCGCTTGAATCAATTACAAAAATTACCATATCAACTCCATTAATTGCAGATTTTGCGTTTTTAACTAATATCTCACCAAGGCGATGATGAGGTTTATGAACACCCGGTGTATCGACAAAAATTATTTGCCCATTTTTTGTAGTAAGTATTCCTTTTAATTTATTTCTAGTAGTTTGCGCTATTGGTGAAGTAATTGTTATTTTTTCTCCAATCAACTTATTTATTAAAGTAGATTTACCCACATTTGGCCTTCCTAGTAAAGTTACAAACCCAGATCTATAATTGGTCAAAGACTTTTAATGCATCAATAATAAAATTCTGATCAAAAATGGAAAAAAAAACCATAAATTTAAAAGAAGCTTCTTTTACTCAGGCGATTAATATCTCAGCTAAATGGTGTAAAGAATGGGAAGAAGATATGCTCAGTGAAGAGGTTTTAGCCGATAGAATTGCAGAGCTAATAAAAACAAATAATGGACGTAGAGGATTTTTTGCATACGCTTTATCCGATAAAGATTGTTTTTTGTTAGATAAACTTCCTTTTTCACTAATGTTCAAACTTAATGAAGGTGGTGATCCAGTTGTAGAAATAGTAGTAAAAAATTTAATAATGAGTTCCGCTCAAATTATTATTCATCGAAGAGAAAGTAATTATGAATATGAGATGACTTCAGAGAATATTTCCGATAGATGTAAAGCTATTTTGAGACTCCTAGAAACAAAGTTAGTAACAAAGAATATTAATCAAGTCCTTAAAAATCTAGATAATATGGGCAATAGTTTTGATAATTCAACAAAGTATGACAACGAGCAAAAAGAATTTATAAAAAAACAAATTCTTGATATCGCCCAATAAAAAAACGTAGAAATAATTCTACGCTTTAAAATTAGGCATTTTTATAATCAGTCTAATCTCTTCTTCCGCCACCTTGAAGAGCTATCATTAATCTTAAGATAAAAACGAAAAGATTAATATATGTTAGATACATACCTAAAGCCCCTGCGAGGTATTGATCATCATTATATCTTCTTGGCATTGTATAAAAGTCTAAAAAAGACATTGCAACAAATAAAACTGTTCCAAATCCAGCGATTAACAACTCAAGTCCTGAACCTCCAAAAATACCTGGTGCAAAGAATCCTCCAATTAATTGAACAAACATTGCAATTAAAAGTCCAATTAGCCCGAGGCCAACAACTCCACTAAGTGCTTGACCAACACTATCACTCATTCTTTGGCCAGTGTAAGAGGCAATAACGAAAGTTATTCCTGTAGCTAATGCAGCTGTTCCAACTGAACCAATACCAACTGTTCCTATTGCTAATGCAACAATTCCACTTAATGTAAATCCAGTAAGCAAACTAAATCCTGTTAGTAAAGGCAAGGCCTTTGCATTATTTGCATTATTTGCAGCGCTTGTAGCAATAAAAAACAAGACTAATTCTGCAATTAAAGCAACTATTGAAAGAGGCTGGAAAAGCAAAGGGTTTGTTGCTATAAGTGAGACACCTGCTAAAACACCTAAAGAAGTTAGCACCATACCTCCACCCACGTAAGGTAGAGCTTTCTGAACAACATTAGGTCCAACAATTGAACTGGTTTGTGCTTCACGAATAGCTTGATTAAAATTACTACTTGCTGGCATTTTTTTAATAAATATTATCTATTCTACTTAATTTTTTAAAATTTAAGGGTACGGATCTCCAGAGTTAAAAATTATTGATAAGCCTTAATTATTTTTTGTACTAAAGGATGACGAACTACATCTTCAACAGTTAAATAACAAAATTTTATACCTTCAGTATCAGAGAAAATTCTTGATGCTTCAATGAGGCCGCTTTCCTGATCCTTTTTTAAATCGATTTGAGTAATATCTCCGTTTACAACCATTTTTGATCTCTCACCTAATCTGGTTAAAAACATTCTCATCTGGGAACAGGTTGTATTTTGTGCTTCATCTAAAATAACCAAAGAGTTTTCCAAGGTTCTGCCTCGCATAAATGCTAAAGGAGCAACTTCAATAATTCCTTTATCAATTAAAGAATTTGTTCTATCAAATCCAAAAATACTATGCAAAGAATCAAATAGGGGTCTTAAATACGGATCTACCTTTTGTTGCAAATCACCAGGAAGGAATCCTAAACTTTCACCAGCTTCTACAGCTGGTCTAGTTAAAACAATTTTTTCTATTTTTCTTTCATTTAATAGTCTTGCAGCGCAAACAGTAGCCAAAAACGTCTTACCAGTTCCAGCTGGACCAATTGCGAAAGTGAGATCAAAGTTTTCAATTGATTCAACATATTCTTTTTGCCTTATAGTTCTTGGTCTTAAATATCTTCCTTCTTTGGAACGGGCAAGAACTTTTTTTCCAAGTTCAGCATGTGAAGATGACTCTCCCATATTTAAAGAGCTTAGGGCGGCTTTGAGATCAACTTCTGGAACTTCTAACCCTTGTTCCCAAATAGGTCTTGTCAGCTCTACTAACGCTGATGCTCTCTCAATTTTAGATATGACACCATTCATCTCAAGTTGTAAGCCTCTTATAGTTAAAGAAACTCCCGTTAGTGACTCAAACTTTCTTATGAAAGAATTCCCTGGTCCAGATAAAGCTGTAGCAGCATCAGAGCTTGGCAAATCTATAATGAAGTGACCAGTTTTGGAAACTTCTTTCATTTAGTTATGGTACAAGAATAAAAATTTATCAAACTATTAGCTTTCAGCTTCATTACTATCGCTTTCAGATTCATTAGTATTGCTCTCAGCTTTACTTCCATCACTTTCTTCGGTTGATTTAGCCTTAGCTACTTTTTCCTGTTCTAACTTTGCCTTACCAATAGCAATAGAAGGTCTTTCTATTTTTTCTAATAATCCTGCTTTTTCTAATAAAGTCCTCACAACATCAGTAGGTTGCGCACCCTGAGTAAGCCTTGTTCTTAAAGCCTCAGTGTTAAGTCTTGTTTCCTTAGTTCTTGGGTTATAAAAGCCAAGTTCTTGTAGAGGTCTACCATCTCTCCTGGAAGTGCTATTGCATGCAACAATTCTGAAACTTGCCTCTTTTTTCTTCCCAAAGCGCTTAAGGCGCAATTTAATCATCTTGAATTAATTCGTTTTAAATAATAATATCATTTAAAGGTAAAAATTTAGAAACTATAAATCAGCAAACCCTTT
>QCMD01000014.1 GCA_003214055.1 Prochlorococcus sp. AG-418-K17 | reverse complement strand
TAAATTTTTAAATGATAAGTCTTTAGAAGAAAAAAAAATAATAGAGGCTGCTAAATACTGTAAAAACGACTTATGTAGCGAAATTGTTTTCGAATTCCCTGAGCTGCAAGGAATAATGGGTGGTAAATATCTTAAAAATGAGGGATTTAGTGAGGATGTTTGCTTGGCTGTCGCTGAACATTATTTACCTTGTTTTTATAAGGATGCTTTGCCCTCCACAAAATATGGTGCAATAATTTCTATAGCAGATAAGGTCGAAACTTTAATAAGTATATTTATTTCTGGTAAACGTCCCAGTGGATCATCTGATCCTTATGCTTTAAGAAGAAATTTGAATGGAGTGATTAGAATAATTTGGGATTATGAACTTGATTTATCTTTAGATAAATTATTTAACGAACTTATTGATTTTTGGAAAATCATATTTCCGAATTTAAACTTCTCAAGAGAAACAGTATTTAATGATTTAAATGAATTTTTAGTTCAAAGAATTGTTAGTCATTTAGAAGAAATATCACTAAGTAAAGAATTAATTAAGGCCGTTTGCTCTTCTGATGAATCAACTAAAAAAAGAGTATTGAATATTGTTGATCTTAAAAATAGAATTAAATCTATTATGAATTTTAACGAAAAGGATAATTTTGTTGAAATCCAGAAGGTAATTACTAGGGTAAGCAAATTAGCTAATAATAGTGATCTTTCAAGAGACGTTCTCTCAACAAGAGATTATGTAAACACAAAACTTTTTGAAAAAGATTGCGAATTCAAAGTATTTGAATTTATTGAAGAATTAGAAAAGACTTTTTCGGAGGGTTATTGCAATTATTTGGAACTTCTAAATTTGTTTGAGATTAATGTAAATAATATCGAGGATTTATTTGATAATGAAAAGGGAGTCCTAATAATGTCGGAGGATTTAAAAATAAGAAATAATAGACTCAATTTGTTGAGCTTAATTAGAAATTATTCTCTAAAAATAGCGGACTTTACACTTTTGAACTCTTAACTTTAATTCCTCCTTTTATTGAATAATTTTCTAGCATTTTTTCTACTTCTTTATTTTCCCTAACAGCACTATCAACGGGTTTATATTTTAGAGGTGCTAGAGCTTTCCCTCTTAAAATCGAACCAAGTGTAAGCATTGTAATTTTAAGTTGCTGTAATGGTTTCATGGAGACAACCCTTTTGTATAAGTAACTATCAAAAGTAAGTCTTTGTACATCCATGTCATCACACATCTCAACAAAGGCTTCTCTTGCAGAATCATTTCTGTAGAAAATATTTTGAAGGATTTCTAGAACTTTATAGGTCGTGCCATATTTTTTATCCCATTTTTTAAGATAGTTTTTTAAATCTTTTTCTGATGGAATCACTTGACCGTTTTTTGATGCTTCAACAATTTCTTCAGCGCACATTCTTCCGCTTTTTGCAGCAAAATAAATACCCTCTCCAGAACTTTTTGTAACATAACCAGCTGCATCACCAACCAATGCCATTCTCCCAACTACTCTCCTTGGCCTTGGATGCTCAGGAATGGGGTGAGCTTCTACCTTTATTACTTCACCATTAACAAGTCTTTTCTTTGCCCTATTTCTTACACCCTCTTGAAGTCCTTTAATTAATGACTGATTCTTTTGCATGGTTCCAGTGCCCACAGCAACATGATCATATTTAGGAAATACCCACCCATAAAAATCAGGAGAAACATCAGTTCCGACATACATTTCAGCAAGATCTTCATAGTAACTCATCTCTTCTTCAGGTAATTTAATTCTTTCTTGAAATGCAATAGCAACTTTGTAATCTCCTGCATCCATTGCTTTTGCAACCCTACTATTGGCTCCATCAGCTCCGATTAATACGTCAACAGTAAGCTCCTTCAGCTCTCCTTTTTTTTCTCCAGTCGTAAAATCTGAATAGGAGAGTTTATACGGTCCTTCATTATTATCGCCAGTATTAATAGATGTAACTAATCCGTTTATTAGTGTTGCACCGAGATCTGATGCTCTGTTACGCATAAAAGCATCCATAACCTCCCTCCTACACATTCCAATAAACTCATTGTCGTTTTTCCCATAAACCCTATCTAAGCTAATATCTACCTCTCTGTTTGATGGGGATATCATTCTCATATGCCTTACTTTTCTATCAATAATTGACTCAGGCAAATCAAATTCTTCTACCATGCATAGTGGAATAGCCCCTCCACATGGCTTTGCATTATCTAATTTTCTTTCAAAGAGCCAAGTTTTAATTCCAGCTTTAGCAAGTATTTCTGCAGCACATGAACCACTTGGACCTCCTCCAATAACCGCTACCCTCAACATATAAAAAGAAATAATACTGTATATAAAAGCTACATCTTTTTTGCTTATAAAAGTGCATTTCTTAAAATAATAGTTAATATCGAAATATGTTTCCAGATTTACCTCTATATAAAATTGGAACAAAATAAAGATCTCAACCAATATGATATCCCATTCGCCAAGAGAATTTACGTAAATAAGTCAAACTCATCATTACTAAAAAAATTATTAATATTTTCTCCATTCCTTTTTCTTCTTTTTTCTATCTTTGCATTGCGATTGGTTAGAAATGTAGAAATTGGACCTCTTATCAATCTCAATTTTAAGGCTGAGAGAAATCAAGATCATAGAATATTGGGCCATCTTCCTTACAATGAAATTCATAAGGAGAAACTCGTTTTAATTGAACCCAATATTGAAGTTCACATTGATATGCGTGATTCACTATTAAATATGAGAGAAGAAGCGAAAAATGAAGGTGTATATTTAGTCTTCTTGAGTGGTTATAGATCAATAAACTTGCAAAATGATATTTTTTATTCTTTAAAATCTATTAGAAACCAAGAGGCGGCAGAAAGAGCTAGAGTTTCAGCACCACCAGGATATTCTGAACATAGTACTGGTTTCGCTATTGATATTGGTGATGCTACTCAAAGAAAAACAGACTTTGAAGTCGAATTCGAAAATACTGACGCATTTAGATGGTTAAAAAAGAATGCAGCTAAGTTTCACTTTAAGTTATCTTTCAACAAAAATAATAAGTATATAGATTACGAACCCTGGCATTGGAGATATGAGGGTTCAATTGAAGCTTTAAAAGTTTTTGAAATTTCAAATAGATAATTTAAATATAATTGAATAATTAAATCATTCAATATGAATATATTTTTCAAAGTCTTAAAGAGAAATTCTCATAATAAGCATTCTTTGAGTTAGCCTTAATAAAGTCAATCTAATATTTATATAAATTCTATAAATGTCATCTTCAATAAATGAAATTAGGAATGTTGCAATTATTGCTCACGTAGATCATGGGAAGACAACTCTTGTTGATGCATTGTTATCTCAATCGGGAATATTTAGAGATAATGAAGTTGTTCCTACATGTGTAATGGATTCTAATGATCTTGAGCGGGAAAGAGGAATAACAATTCTCTCAAAAAATACAGCTGTAACTTATAAAAATACGAGAATTAATATAATAGATACTCCTGGACATGCTGATTTTGGAGGAGAGGTTGAGAGGGTTCTGGGTATGGTTGATGGTTGTTTATTAATTGTTGATGCAAATGAGGGTCCAATGCCTCAAACAAGGTTTGTTTTAAAAAAAGCTTTAGAAAAAGGTCTTAGACCTATAGTCTTTGTGAATAAAATTGACAGACCACGAGTTATACCTGAGATAGCAATAGATAAAGTTCTTGATTTATTTTTAGAATTGGGCGCCGATGACGACCAATGTGATTTTCCTTATTTATTTGGCAGTGGTTTATCTGGTTTCGCAAAAGAAGAGATGGAATCAAATAGTGATAATATGATGCCTCTTTTTGAGTCTATTCTCAGACATGTCCCCCCCCCCAGTGGGAGATTTGAAAAAGCCTCTTCAATTACAAATTACAACTTTGGATTATTCTGACTTTTTAGGCAGAATAGTAATTGGGAAAATACATAATGGAACTATAAAAAATGGACAAAAAGCTAGCTTGATTAAAGAAAATGGAAAAACAATTAATGGTAAAGTTAGTAAACTTTTGGGATTTGAAGGATTGCAGAGGATTGATATAACTGAAGCTTTTGCAGGTGATATAGTTGCCGTATCAGGTTTTGACGATGTGAATATTGGAGAGACTATAGCATGTCCTGATTCTCCTCATCCCCTACCATTAATTAAGGTTGATGAGCCAACTTTAAATATGACATTTGTTGTAAATGATTCCCCATTTGCAGGAAAAGAAGGGAAATTTGTTACCAGTAGACAATTAAAAAATAGATTAGAAAGAGAACTTTTAACAAATGTTGCTCTAAGAGTTGAAGAAACAGATTCTCCAGATAAATTTTCTGTTTCAGGAAGAGGAGAACTTCATTTAGGAATTTTGATTGAAACTATGCGAAGAGAGGGATTTGAGTTCCAGATATCACAGCCACAAGTTATTTTCAGAGAAATTGATGGTGTTCAATGCGAACCAATAGAAACTTTAGTTTTAGATGTTCCCGAAGCATCCGTTGGTTCTTGTATTGAAAAACTTGGTTCCAGAAAGGCTGAGATGAAAAATATGCAGACCAGTTCAGATGGTAGAACCCAATTAGAATTTTTAATACCCTCAAGAGGACTTATTGGATTTCGAGGTGAATTCGTTCGTATTACAAGAGGTGAAGGCATTATGAGTCATTCATTTTATGAATATAAACCAAAAGCTGGAGATTTTGAGACGAGGAGAAATGGAGTACTCATAGCTTTTGAGGAAGGAGTTGCAACTTTTTATGCTTTAAAAAATGCAGAAGATAGGGGAGTTTATTTTATAAAACCAGGGGTGAAAGTATATAAAGGGATGATAATCGGTGAGAATAACAGACCACAGGATTTGGAGCTAAATATATGCAAAACTAAGCAGCTGACTAATATGAGATCATCTGGAGCAGAGGAATTAGACACTTTACAATCTCCCGTTGAAATCACCCTTGAAAGGGCTCTTGAATATATTGGTCCGGATGAAATGTTAGAAGTAACACCAGATTCCATAAGAATGAGAAAGTTAAAAAAGAAAAAACAATAACGTATATTTATGAAGCATGAAAGCAAAAGTAGTTTCCAAGAGTCTCTTTATTGCGCATTAGATCTCTTTAATAAAAAAAAATGGTATGAAGCTCATGATGCCTTGGAGGATATTTGGAATACTCTTGATGGTGATGAAAGACAGGTTATTCAAGGTATCCTTCAAGTATCAGTATCTCAATTTCATTTGAGCAAAGGGAATCTTAATGGCGCTACTATTTTGCTTGGTGAAGGCTTAGGGAGAATAAAAACTAGAACTAATATTGACTTAGGAATTGATCTTAAATCTTTTTGTAAATCATTGGAGCATTTATTAAAAAAACTTCAATACAGTGAAAATCTTAATGAGGATGACAAACCTACCCTAAAACTTCTTTGAAGAAAAAAACAATTTCAATAATCTCGTACAACAATGAATTTAAAAATTAACAAAGTATCTCTCAATATTGAAGGACGTTTGATAGTTGATGATGTTTCAATCATTGTCAGTCCTGGAGAGGTTGTTGGCTTAATGGGACCAAATGGAGCTGGAAAAACTACTACTTTTAATCTTGCTGTAGGAAATTTGAAACCTGATAGAGGTCAAATTTTTATGAACGATAGATTAATAACAAATTTAGGTCTACCTAGTAGAGCAAAAATTGGTTTGGGATATTTAACTCAAGAACCAAGTGTATTTAGAAATCTTACAGTCAAAGAAAATATTGATTTAGCTTTACAGAGTTATTCTTCCAACAGAGCAGTTATTCGTAATAGGAGAGAAATTATAATCAATCAATTTAATCTTAATAAATTCGTTGATAATTATGGTTATCAATTATCAGGGGGCGAAAGAAGGAGATGTGAAATAGCTCGAGCTTTATCTGTAGGTAGAAGAGGTCCAAAATATCTGCTTTTGGACGAACCTTTTGCTGGGATAGACCCCTTAGCTGTCAATGATTTAAAACAACTAATTATTAATTTGAGTAAAAGTGGAGTAGGTATTTTGATAACAGATCATAACGTAAGGGAAACATTACTAATAACTAATAAGTCGTATGTCATGAGCGAAGGAAAGATTTTGGCTTATGGATCGTCAGAGGAATTGGCACGTAATCCAATAGTTAAAAAAAATTACTTAGGCGATAATTTCAAACTTTGAATTGTAATTACAAATTTTTAAAAATTATTTATTAAAAATCCTCTCATTTATTTTTGAATTAAATTATTATTTACTAATAAACGAAATTACTTAGGTTAATTTCCTAAAAATGTTATTTGATAATTTTTTAAAAAATTTATTATATGAGCCAGTTTCCTCAATAGGGATTTTAGTATTTTATTTTTTGCTGATTAATCTACCCATATCCTTAGTTTCTGCGTTTAAAAATAATACATCTTCCTTAGTTCGATTATTTACAATATTAGTAAATTTATTTATAGCTTCACTACTAATTTTGAGGTGGTATTCTTCAGGACATTTCCCAATAAGTAACCTATATGAATCACTTTATTTTCTTGTTTGGGGTATCACATTAGGGCAATTATTAATCGAAAAGGAATATAAATCTCCTTTAATAGCAGCGATAGCAATTCCTGTTGAATTACTCAGTATTGCATTTGCATGTTTTGCTCTCCCTGAAGACTTAAGAACATCCTCTAACTTGGTTCCCGCTTTAAGATCTAGTTGGTTAATAATGCATGTAAGCGTGGTCATGTTAAGTTACGCGGCACTTATTATCGGTTCGCTACTCTCAGCTTCAGTACTTTTTGTAAATAAAAATAAACCACTTCAAATTAGAAGTAGCTCAACAGGTACAGGAGGTTTCAAAATATCTGAAACCCAAATTTTAAATGATTTAGTTGATCCTATTGAATTTTCTCATTCAGAAGAATTAGATACATTAAGTTATCGTTCTATACTAATAGGGTTTGTCCTTTTAACACTTGGTTTGATTTCTGGTGCAGTTTGGGCTAATGAGGCATGGGGAACATGGTGGAGTTGGGATCCAAAAGAAACATGGGCTTTTATCTCATGGCTGTTCTATGCAGCTTATCTTCATATGAGAATAAGTAAAGGTTGGCAGGGAAGAAGACCTGCATTATTAGCCTCTACAGGTTTCTTAGTGGTTGTAGTATGTTATTTAGGAGTTAATTTTCTAGGTATAGGTTTACATAGTTATGGCTGGATATTTGGGTAATTTGTTAGTTCCCTGGGATATTTATTGAGGTTCTGAAAGTACATCACCCTTTTGAGCTTTTTGCGCAACTTTTCTCAAGTCATCACATCCCTCTTTTAATGTTGGGTAGGCAAACATTCCACTACCTGCGATAAAACAATTAGCACCAGCATCAGCACATTGAGAAATAGTCCAATTTGCCTTTATCCCACCATCAACTTCAATATCAACATCTAAGTTCTTTTCGATAATAAAGTTTCTAATTTTTCTAATTTTATTAAGCATTGTTGGTATGTAAGCTTGTCCTCCAAAGCCAGGATTAACTGTCATAACTAAAACATGGTCAACCATGTCCATAATATTTTCAATCAATTCAAATGGAGTATGAGGATTTAAGGCAACGGAGGGTGATCCTCCTAAGTCTCTTATCCTTCCAAGAACTCTATGAAGATGGATATTTGCTTCGGCATGCGCTATTACTACTCCTGGTTCACCGTGAACTCCTTTTGTTGCGTTAACGTAAGATTCAAGCATGGTTTCACAATTGTATTGGCTTACCATTAATTGAGTTTCAAAAGGGACATTACAATATTTCCTACATGCAGCAATCATCTCAGGACCAAAAGTGAGATTTGGTACAAAATTTCCGTCCATTACATCAAATTGAATTCTATCTACTCCAGCCTCCTCAAGCTCCCTTACACATGAGCCCATATTTGCCCAATCTGCTGGCAAAACAGAGGGAATTATTTGAATCGGTCTATTAACACCAGCTAAATTTGTTCGATTTGTTTCAGTCATTTTATTTTTAAAATATTTAATAAAGATACTATATTTAGTTGTTTATTCCTAATTTCAAGTCACGGCCTGATAAAGTAACAGCTGTAATGAGTTAAAAAAGCTTATTAGCATAATAATTCTTATAAAAAATGATTTTTTTTATGAGATCATGCACAAAACCTTTTAGAAAATCCTCAAAATTTTAATTGTGAATCAAACTTTAATTCAAGAAATTCTCGAAGTTGTAGAGCAAGCAGCAATTGCCTCAGCAAAACTCACAGGACTTGGTCAAAAAGATGAAGCTGATGCTGCAGCTGTCGAAGCAATGAGATTGCGAATGGGCAAAATTGAAATGAAAGGGAAAATAGTTATTGGAGAAGGTGAAAGAGATGAAGCTCCTATGCTTTACATAGGTGAAGAGGTGGGGAGTGGAAGTGGACCAGGGGTTGACTTTGCTGTAGATCCATGTGAGGGAACTAATCTTTGTGCTAATAATCAGAGAGGATCTATGGCAGTTTTAGCCGCTTCAGATACCGGTGGTCTTTTTAATGCTCCTGATTTTTATATGAACAAATTAGCAGCTCCTCCTGCTGCGAAAGGGAAAGTAGATATACGAAATTCGGCTACCGAAAACTTGAAGATACTTAGTGATTGTTTAAATATTTCTATTGATGAACTTACTGTTGTTGTTATGGATAGAGCTAGACATAAGGATCTAATTAAAGAGATTCGTGGATGTGGAGCAAAAGTTCAACCTATTTCAGATGGTGATGTTCAAGCAGCGATAGCCTGTGGATTTGCTGGAACTGGGACACATTGTTTAATGGGTATTGGAGCTGCTCCAGAAGGGGTAATTTCAGCTGCGGCAATGCGAGCTTTGGGAGGTCACTTTCAAGGCCAATTAGTTTATGATCCGGCAATTGCTCAAACTTCAGAATGGGCTGACTATACAAAAGAAGGAAATATAAAACGTCTAAATGAAATGGGCATCACAAATATAGATAAAATCTATGAAGCTAACGAACTTGCCTCTGGAGAAAACGTTGTTTTCGCTGGGAGTGGAATAACAGATGGATTGTTATTTGACGGCGTTAAGTTTGAAAGGGATTGTGTTAGAACTAGCAGTCTCGTAATAAGTACATTAGATAGTACTGCCAGATTTACTAATACTGTACATATAAAAGATGGTGCAAAGAGTATCAGCCTTTAATAATACATATTTGATTTTATGCAAATTGTTGTCGTCGGACTAAGTCATCGCACGGCACCTGTCGAAGTGCGTGAGAAGTTAAGTATTCCTGACCAATCTATCTCAGAGTCTTTGAAAGCTTTAAAGACTTTCTCTGATATTTTGGAGGTGTCAATTTTAAGTACATGTAACAGGTTCGAGATATATGCTCTCGTAAAAGATAAAAAAATTGGAATTTCATCAATTAAAGAATTTATTTCAAATTATTCTGGAATAATTTTTGATGAATTAAATCCTCATCTCTTTGATTTTAGACAAGAAGAAGCAGTTTTACATTTAATGAAAGTTTCTGCTGGTCTCGATAGCCTTGTTTTGGGTGAGGGCCAAATCCTTTCTCAGGTAAAAAAAATGATGAGATTAGGTCAAGAGAATCAATCTACGGGACCTATCCTTAATCGATTATTAAGCCAATCAGTTAGTACAGGCAAGAAAGTAAGATCTGAAACAAATTTAGGAACTGGGGCTGTATCAATAAGTTCAGCTGCTGTAGAACTTGCTCAATTAAAAATTGGTCAGGAAAATGGAGTTGATGCTCTTGTAAGTTTAAATTCAGAGAAAGTCCTCGTAGTGGGAGCCGGACGAATGAGTAGACTTTTAATAACCCATTTAAAATCAAAAGGTTGTCAAAATCTTATTCTCGTAAACAGAAATATTGAGAGAGCATTAAATCTTGCTGATGACTTCCCTGATTTAAAGATTGTTTGTAAAGGGTTAAATGAATTAGATGAAAATATATCTACTTCCTCTCTTGTTTTTACAAGTACAGCATCGGAAGAACCCATTATTGATCTCGAAAAAATTGAAAAATTAAATTTGAAGAATAAACTTAAATTTATTGATATCGGAGTCCCTAGGAATATATCTAATGATGTTAAAGAACATCAATTTGTAGAATCATTTGATGTAGATGATTTACAAGAAGTAGTTTCAAGGAACCAAGAATTTAGACAGAAAATAGCAAAAGAAGCTGAAACTTTAGTAGAAGATGAAAGAATCATTTTCTTAGAGTGGTGGGCAAGTTTAGAGGCAGTTCCTGTAATTAATAAACTTAGATCAGATTTGGAGTTAATTCGAAAAGAGGAATTGCAAAAAGCACTTAGTAGGATGGGGCCAGATTTTTCCGCTAGAGAGAGAAAAGTTGTAGAAGCTCTCACTAAAGGAATTATCAATAAGATTCTTCATACCCCTGTTACCAAGTTAAGAAGTCCTCAGTCAAGGGAAGAGAGACAAGTTTCTTTACAAATAGTTGAAAAATTGTTTTCTTTAACCGAAGAGGACCAAAATAAGTAAATTTTCTGAATTTATATTAAGTTTTTCAAGTGATTTTTCGAAATACCTTTGTAAACTGACCATTATTATTTTTAAATATGCACATAATCAGTTAATTTAGTTAGTTGTATCTACCTCCATTAGATTGAATGAAGCGTGTGTTGGCAATCATCCTCGGAGGAGGAAAAGGTTCTAGACTTTACCCTTTAACAAAAATGAGGGCAAAACCTGCTGTTCCATTGGCGGGTAAATACCGTTTAATTGATATTCCAATTAGTAATTGTATTAATTCAGGCATTGAAAAAATGTACGTATTGACCCAGTTCAATAGTGCCTCTCTTAATAGACATATAGGAAGAACTTATAATTTAAACGGTCCTTTTGGACAGGGATTTGTAGAGGTTTTGGCGGCCCAGCAGACCCCTGACAGTCCAAAGTGGTTTGAAGGGACTGCAGATGCTGTTAGAAAATATCAATGGTTATTTCAAGAATGGGATGTTGATGAGTATTTAATTTTGTCAGGTGATCAACTTTATAGAATGGACTACAGTTTATTTGTTCAGCATCATAGAGATAATGGTGCTGATTTGACTGTAGCAGCGTTACCTGTTGATGAAGCACAGGCTGAAGGTTTTGGCCTTATGAGAACAGATGATTTAGGGAATATAAAGGAATTCAGTGAAAAGCCCACCGGAGAGAAGTTGAAGGCGATGGCTGTAGATACTTCAAAGTTTGGATTAAGTAAGGAGTCAGCTGCAGAAAAACCTTATCTAGCCTCTATGGGTATTTACGTTTTTAGCAGAAATACTCTTTTCGATCTTTTGAATAAATTCCCTAATTATACGGATTTTGGTAAGGACATAATTCCTGAAGCCCTCAATAGGGGCGATACTCTTAAAAGTTATGTATTCGATGATTATTGGGAAGATATAGGTACCATTGGGGCATTCTTTGAATCAAATCTTGCATTGACTGAACAACCAAAACCTCCATTTAGTTTTTATGATGAAAAATTTCCAATTTACACAAGACCTAGATTTCTCCCCCCTTCTAAACTTGTAGATGCTCAAATTACTGATTCAATAGTTTGTGAAGGTACAATCTTGAAGTCATGCAGTATTTTACATTGTGTTTTAGGTGTAAGAAGCAGAATTGAAAGTGATTCGGTTCTTGAAGACACTCTTGTTATGGGTGCCGATTTCTTTGAATCTCCGGATGAGAGGATTGAATTAAGAAAAGGAGGCGGAACGCCTCTTGGAGTAGGTGAAGGAACTACTGTAAAAAGAGCAATTCTTGATAAGAATACAAGAATTGGAGATAATGTCGTGATCATTAATAAAGATCGAGTTGAAGAAGCAGATAAGCCAGAATTAGGCTTTTATATCAGAAATGGAATTGTTGTAGTAGTTAAAAACGCAACTATTGCAAACGGAACTGTTATTTAAATCTTTTCGATCATTTTTCGCTGACATAAGTATTTTTTTTGAGCAATTTTGTTAAGTTGCAGGCACACTATATTTATTGAGTTTTTAATTTTTTATGTCCAAGGCACATTTTGGTTTAATAGGTCTTGGTGTTATGGGCGAAAATTTAGTTCTTAACGCGGAGAGAAATGGATTTTCTAGTGTAGTTTTTAATAGGACTTACTCAAAAACTGAAGAATTTTTACAAGGTCGTGGCCTTGGTAAGAATATAGAGGGAGCTGAAACTCTTCAAGAATTTGTTAATAAGCTAGAGAGACCTAGAAGAATTCTAATGATGGTAAAAGCTGGACCCGCAACAGATGCTGTCATAGACAATATTTCTGGATATCTAGAGGAAGGAGATTTATTAATAGATGGGGGTAATTCTCAATTTAAAGATACAGAAAGAAGGGTAAATACTCTTGAAAGTAAAAGTTTTGGATACATTGGAATGGGAGTCTCCGGTGGTGCTAAAGGAGCTCTAGAAGGGCCAAGTATGATGCCTGGCGGCACTAAGGCTTCATATGATGCAATTGAAAGCTTATTAACAAAAATGGCTGCCAAAGTTGAAGACGGACCATGTGTTGCATATGTTGGACCAGGAGGATCAGGACATTTTGTAAAAACTGTTCATAACGGAATTGAATATGGAATTGAACAAATACTCGCAGAAGCTTATGACCTTATGAAGAGAGTCAAAGGTATGAATGGACAGCAGATGTCAGAGGTATTTGGTGTTTGGAATAATACTGATGAATTAGGTTCTTATCTTGTTGAGATAACAGAGATTTGTCTAAATACAAAAGATGAGATTACTGGAGATGATGTTGTGGAGAAAATATTAGATAAAGCTGGCCAGAAAGGTACTGGGTTATGGACTGTTGTAAGTGCTTTAGAACTAGGGGTATCAGTCCCAACCATTTATGCATCTTTAAATGCAAGAGTAATGAGTTCTTTAAAAGAGCAACGTAGTCAGATTGAAAAAACTATTCCATCTAAAGAGATAGAGGATTTTGATTTAGGAAATATATCAGATGGAATGAAACCCTTATTTGATGCTGTAGTCCTTGCCACAATTGCAAGCTATGCCCAAGGTATGGATATTTTAAGAGAAGCATCTGAGGTATATAACTATAGTTTGAATATGCCTTCAATTGCTCAAATATGGAAGGGTGGTTGCATAATTAGATCAAAGTTATTGAGTAGAATTCAAGATGCTTATAACAAAGACCATAATCTAAAAAATTTAATTTTTGATGATTGGTTCAATAATGAAATTGCGACAAGATTAGATAACTTAGCTAAAGTAGTTTCTTTGTCTACAAAAGCTGGTATACCAGTCCCATGTCTATCCAGTACTTTAGATTATTTGAATAGTTATAGAACCAATAGACTTCCTCAGAATCTTGTTCAGGCAATGAGAGACTGTTTTGGTTCCCATACGTATGAAAGGATTGATAAGGAAGGTAGTTTTCATACTGAATGGATGAAATGATTGAAAAGGTTAAAAATGGATATACACTTAACATTTACAAAGACAAGTTAGAGCTATCTACAGCGGTTTTTAAGTTTATTGAAAGTCACATAATTCATACTTTAAAAAAGAAAGACAGGTTCAAATTTTGTGTGAGTGGAGGTTCAACTCCTAAATCTGTCTATATGCTTTTATCAAATAGTAATCTTAGATGGGATATGGTTGATGTCTTTTTAGGGGATGAAAGATGTGTTGATCCAAATTCAGAATTGAGTAACTCGTTAATGTTGAAGAATTCATTGTTAACGAATTTTGGATCTAAAGCTTTTTTTTATGAAATTTTCAATGATTTAAATGCTAATGATGAAGCTACAAAAAATCAATTTATTTCTAAATTACTTGAAAAATGCGGATCAAACCCTCCAACTTTTGATTTAACATTATTAGGTCTTGGAGACGATGGTCATACAGCCTCACTATTCCCTTATC
This sequence comes from Prochlorococcus sp. AG-418-K17, assembly GCA_003214055.1. GTDB lineage: Bacteria > Cyanobacteriota > Cyanobacteriia > PCC-6307 > Cyanobiaceae > Prochlorococcus_A. The sequence goes on along the minus strand of QCMD01000014.1, from coordinate 10,153 downwards.
AAAAAAATAATAATATAGATGATTTTGTTATTTTTAATGAAGGTAAAGGTTTAAAAAGAATTTCATTAACTCCAAAGGTTCTTTCAGCTTCTTCAAAGATATTATTTTTAGTTAGTGGAGCTTCTAAAAGAATTGCTCTTGAAAGGTTATTAGATGAAAAAGAGCCACCAGATAGAACACCATCAAAATTAATAAAATCTATTAATCAAATTTCAATATTTTGTGATCAAGAATCAGCAAAAGAATTAGAAATTTAGTTAAAGTCTATTGATAATTTAAATTATTTAATGAGTAAGAAAAAATTTTTATTCCAGAAAAAGGAGTTCGATGGTTGGAAAACATTAAATGATACTGTTATGGGCGGATCAAGTTCAGCTTTTTGTGAAATTTCAAATTCGGGTTTGATATTAAAGGGTAATATTGTCGAGAAAGCAGGAGGATTTGTTAGTTGTAGATCGTCGATATATAAACCTTCTTTAAATGTATCTGAGTATTCATCCTTTGAATTAAATATTGATGGACAAGGAAGAACTTTTAAATTTGCTGTCGCTTGTGAAGATGATCTACTAGGATTAACCGAATTTATCCCGGGTGGACTTAGATGGATTAAATCATTCCCAACAAAAAAATTCGGGACAACAAATGTTCAAATTCCTTTTAGTGAGTTAAAACCTTCAGTAAGAGCTAATAAAGTACGTTTTCCATTTAAATTCAAGCCATCTAAAATTAAAAGATTGCAACTGCTACACTCTAAGTTCGGTGATGATGGATTACTTAATAATGAGTTTAAACAGGGTTCAATAAAAGTTTTAATTAAATCAATAAGTGTTATTTGAAAATCCACCAAAAAATATAGAGAGCTTAATCGCTAAGTCAGCAGATTTAACAAATAAACCTTTTGTTCATTCTGTCGTAAAAATAAATGGTGAATACGAATTCGAAGATGAAGATATTGATTTAGCAGTTAATATCTTATGTCGAGATAAAGAAGGTAAAAGATTAGAAATTTATGATCTTGAATTAGAACTTTTTAAATCAAATAAAGAGTTAGTTTTAGTAATCTCTAAGCTTAATTTCCCTGATGAACCAATATTATGGTGTGGAGTTAAAACATTATGGATGGATAGCAATAATGGAATAAAATGCAACTCACCTAAATACAGCGCTAGATTGGAAAATTTAGCAAATAGGATAAAAAGTTTTATTGATTAAATATAAAATTTGAGCTGATTTATAAATCAGTAACAGCCCCTAAACTTGATGTGCTTACGATCCTCGAATATTTTGAAAGAATTCCTCTTTTGTATTTTTGAATAGGTTTTACCCAATCTTTTTTTCTTTTTTCTAATTCTTCGTCAGATAAATCAACTTCAATTAGTTGTTTTACAGCATCTACTGTAATTAAATCACCTTGTTTTATTAGAGCAATATTTCCTCCTACAGCAGCCTCTGGAGCTATGTGACCAACAACCAGACCATAAGTACCACCACTAAATCTACCATCGGTAATTAAAGCTACCTTTTCCCCAAGCCCTTGACCAACAATCGCAGATGTTGGAGCTAACATTTCTCTCATGCCTGGACCTCCTACAGGCCCTTCGTTTCTAATAACAACAACATCACCAGCTTTGATATCGTTATTTAATATTGATTTTAAACAATCCTCTTCACTTTCAAAAATCCTTGCTGGGCCTTTTAATACAGGGTTTTTTACTCCGCTAATTTTTGCTACGGAACCTTCACTTGCTAAGTTGCCTTTTAAAATTGCCAGATGTCCTTTTTTATAAAGAGGATCATCTATGTCCCTTATAACATTTTGATTTGTGGGAGCCTTATCTGGAATATTCTGTAAGTATTCTGAGATGGTTTTGCCTTCAATGTTTTTGCAATCGCCATGAATTAATCCTGCATTCAAAAGTATTTTCATTACTTGTGGAATCCCACCTGCCTTATGAAGATCCACCGTCACATATTTCCCACTCGGTTTAAGGTCACAAATAACGGGTACTTTTTGTCTGATTCTCTCAAAATCATTAATGTTGATATCTATTCCTGCAGTATTCGCAATAGCTAAGATGTGCAATACTGCATTTGTTGATCCGCCAATTGCCATAATAACTGATATTGCATTTTCAAATGCTTTCTTAGTCATTAGGTCTAGAGGTCTTATATCTTTTTCTATTGCAGAGACTAATATCTCAGCACTTTTATCTGCACTTAGTTCTTTTTCAAGGTCTTCAGCAGCCATAGTAGAACTGTGAGGAAGACTCAACCCTAATACTTCAATAACCGCAGACATTGTATTAGCTGTAAACATTCCTCCACAGCTACCAGCACCAGGAATACAATTTTTCTCAACTTGGATTAGCCTTTCTTCATTAATTTTGCCTGATGTTAATTGTCCAACAGCTTCAAATGCACTAACAACAGTAAGATCTTCTCCATGCAATTTCCCTGGCTTTATAGTCCCTCCATAAATGAAAATTGAGGGAATATTCATTCTTGCAATCGCAATCATGGCACCCGGCATATTTTTATCACATCCACCTATAGCAAGTACTCCATCCATACTCTGAGCATTGCATGCTGTTTCAATTGAATCAGCAATAACTTCCCTTGAAACTAGTGAATATTTCATGCCCTCTGTTCCCATAGAAATCCCATCACTTACTGTTATAGTCCCAAACATTTGAGGCATCCCACCTGATCTTTTTATTGACTCTTCAGCTTTTAGAGCTAACTTATTTAAACCTATATTGCATGGAGTTATGGTGCTGTATCCATTTGCAACTCCAATAATAGGTTTATTAAAATCTTCATCATTAAATCCAACAGCTCTTAACATCGATCTGTTAGGGGATCTTTGCACACCTTGGGTTATTGCAGATGATCTGAGTTTATTCATATTATTTGAGAACCTTTTTTATTCTATTGCCCCAACTCTTCAAGTTGCTTCCTCACATCAGCAATTGCAGAATTAAGTTGCTCAACTTTCTTCTCCAGATTCTCTCCTTCAACTTCATTTACATTTTCATTTGAATCAATCGCTTCAGATCCGTCTTGAATTCTGGAGGAGTACATCATTGCTTTTTGTTTTTTTTCCTCCTTTCTTTTGTCTGCTTCGGATATTAACCACCAAGCTAGACCTGCTGCTCCAATAAAAGCACCGCTTATTAATGACAAAAGATTATTTGAAGACGAATCTCTGTATTCAGACATTGGTAAAATATTTACTCCTATATTCTATATTAGTTCTTATCTTGAAATATAGTACTTAAACGCGATAGAGGATTCCCAATACCCGGTACTAATAATTGTGTTTTTTCGTCTTCCTCATCTATGCAAGAAGTGTAAATTACCTGATTAGGGAGTAATTTCGCAATTTCATTTAACCCTTTATTTGAGCAAATAGCAGTTATTAAAAGAATCCTATTTGAATCAACACCTAATTCCTTTAATTTAATTAAAGTTTCTAATGTTGCTGATTTTGTCGTTATTTGTTCTGAATAAAATATAACTCCTTCATTTGATTCAATAGTTTTAGGAAGTTCTCCTAATGAGAGGGTTGAATTAGGAATTACTTCTTTAGATCCAAACCAAAGAGATAACCCTTCGGGCAACATTGCGAGCACTTTTATTGGATAATCATTATTAATAAAGAATCCATCTGCATCTCCATTATCAGTATTAACTATTTCTTTTTTATATGGCAGCCAATTACGTAATGCTTCATATGTAAGCCATTTCCCTAATTGCTCATATCCTGTTGAGTACAAAATATTTGGAGTATTTTTTTCTCGCAATATTGAAAGCCAATGTTTTATTAATGGATGAGGAGGAACAATAACCTTTAGTGACATTGCCATATATTTTCCTTTAAGATACTCTTACAAACTTTAAATACTTAAGTTCTAAAATACAGTCTTATTATGATTAAATCAATTGTTTTCCCCTCAGTAAAGAATGCATTAATTACTTTGTTATTCGTTGGAATTTTATTTTTTAATTCTGTAAATTCTGCATGGGCTAAAAGACCTCCTGAGATTAGAAACCAGCAAGACCTTAATTTAGAGCCAGATATGCATGGTCAAGACTTAAGCGGTAACGAATACGTTAAGTTTGATTTGAATGGGTTTAATTTTAGTGAAAGTAATTTAGAAGGGGCGGTGTTTAATAATAGTAAATTGCAAAACTCAAAGTTTACTGGAGCAAATTTAAGAGATGCACTGGCTTATGCAACAGACTTTACAGATGCTGATCTTTCGGATGTTAATTTTACTAATGCTTTATTAATGGAGAGTAATTTTGAAGGTGCGAAAATAGATGGTGCAGATTTTACTGATGCGGTTCTTAGTCGTACACAACAAAAACAATTATGTGCGATTGCTAATGGAACAAATAGTTCTACAGGGGAAAGTACAGAATATAGCTTAGGTTGTTAATCATCAAAGATGAAAAAAAAAATACCAGTTATAGTTGTTTCGGGATTTCTTGGTTCAGGTAAAACAACTTTTCTAAGATATCTATTAAAAGAGAGTAATAAAAAATTTGGTTTAATAATCAATGAATTTGGTGATGTTGGAATTGACGGTGATTTGATTAAAAGTTGTGATAAATGTGATGAATCTGAAGACGACTGCGTAATTGAATTAAACAATGGATGTTTATGTTGTACTGTTCAAGATGATTTTGTTCCATCAATAAAAGCTCTCCTAGAATTTAATCCTCCTATCGAATCAATAATTATCGAAACAAGTGGCTTGGCACTACCAATTCCCTTAATTCAAGCACTTAACTGGCCTGAGATTAGGTCTTCCATCTACCTTGATGTTGTTGTTGGTATCGTTAATGGAGAATCATTACTTAATGGTTCTCCAATTAATGATTTAAATAAAATAACAAAACAATATAATGAAATAGATAAAATTGATCACAACGCCACTATAGATGAACTTTTTGAGGAGCAACTAGAAGTTTCTGATATCGTTTTAGTCTCTAGATCAGATATCTTAAATAATGATCAGTTTGACGTTGTAAAAAATAAAATTCAAGGAAGTCTAAATTCATCTACACCAGTCCTTAAATCCAAGAATGGCAAAATTGATTTAAATTATCTATTTGATTTTAATTTTAAAAAAAAGACTTATAAAGAATTTTTAACGGAAGAACATGACCATAATCATGTTGAGCTTGTATCAGATTCATTTAAATTAAATTATTTCCTTGAAAAAAATGACTTTGAAAAGGAGATGTCAAAAATCTTGGATGAATTAAACATTCTTCGAATTAAAGGACGTATTTGGATACCAAACAAATCATTGCCTTTACAAATACAAATTGTTGGAAAGAAAATTAATACTTGGTTTGAAGAAGCTCCAAACAATTGTTGGAGACCAAATGATAATGCTGGGCTTGAATTAGTAATAATTTCCTTTGATGAAAAATCTATAAAAACTTTCAATAGAAAAATTAAAGAGAAATTTAAGATTCTAAGTGACCCAAAAATAGCAATTTGACTTTATAGTTATCTGTCGGGATACTTACTACAGCAGACAGTCCAAGATGGAAAATCAAAAAATTGCTTTAAAACAAATAATCTCTGATGACGTTACTTCAATTGATAAAATAAAATGTTCAAAATGTGGAGGGACAGGGAATTTTAAAACACATGAAAATTCAAGAAGAACTTGCTTAGTTTGTTTTGGTAGAGGTTACATAAATATTTAATAACTCAGAAATCCTAAAGGCAAAAAATATTTGTTTATTAATCAATAGTACTTTTTAATAAAATTTAAACTAATCTTCTAGTAGAAATTAATTTTTAATTGGAACAATTTGCTGTAAAAGTTTTTGTAAGACTAAGACCCTCAGTTTTAGATCCAGCAGGGGAAGCTACTAAATCTGCTTCTATAAAACTTGGAGCCGAGGGAATAAAATCATTACGTATAGGAAAAATGATAGAAGTGGAAATAGATGGTAATGGTGAAAACGAAGTAAGAGAAAAAATTGATTTATTGTGTGATAGATTATTCGCAAATACTGTTATTGAAGATTATGAGTATTCACTAGAAAAATTATAAGATGGATAATTTTACTGTAGGAGTTGTTGTCTTCCCTGGTTCTAATTGTGATCGTGATGTTTCATGGGCATTGGAAGGTTGTCTAGACATAAGAACAAAATACTTGTGGCACGAGTCTTCAGATTTAAGTGATGTAGATGCAATAGTTTTACCTGGAGGATTTAGCTATGGTGATTATTTAAGATGCGGAGCAATTGCGAGATTCTCTCCATTAATAAATGCCTTGGATGAGTTTGTTAAAAGCGGGAAAAGAGTTTTAGGAATTTGTAATGGGTTTCAAATTTTGACTGAATCAGGTTTTTTGCCTGGTGCTCTTGTTGCAAATAAAAATCTTAATTTTATCTGTGATGACGTTGAACTGGATATTGTTTCTTCAAAAGGAGGTTGGTTTAAAAATGGAGATGAAAAACAAACTATTAAGTTGCCAATAGCACATGGGGAAGGAAGATATCATTGTGATTCTGATACTTTAAAAAAACTTGTAGATAATGAATTGATTGCTTTGAGATATATAAATAATCCTAATGGGTCCTTATTCGATATCGCAGGCATAACTAATGAAAAGGGAAATGTTCTAGGTTTAATGCCTCATCCAGAGCGAGCATGTGATGAGACAATTGGTGGGACTGATGGTCTCTTTACATTAAAATCATTAATATTAAAATAAAAAAAAGACCCCCGATTTTAGAGGTCTTTTTTATTTAATTTGGGAAGAAATTAAACAGTAGCTTTTACTTTTGGATCTAAATCACCTTTTGCGTAAAGATCAGCAAAGTAATTTGTGCTGTTTTGTTTGATCTTACTTGCTTGACCTTCGCACCAGAACTGCTTGTATCTATCAAGACAAACTTGCTTCATGTATTTTCTAGCAGGCTTGTTGAAATGTCTTGGGTCAAAGTTTGCCTTATCAGCAAATGCTGCCTCTCTAACGGCGGCAGTGAAAGCAAGTCTGTTATCGGTATCAATGTTGACTTTCCTAACTCCATTTCTTATTCCCTCTTGAATCTCTTCAACAGGAACACCATATGTTTGAGGAATTTCACCACCATATTTGTTTATGATATCCAACCATTCTTGAGGAACTGAACTAGATCCATGCATTACAAGATGGGTATTTGGAAGTGCTTTATGGATTTCAGCAATTCTGCTTATTGCAAGAACTTCTCCTGTAGGCTTCCTTGTGAATTTATATGCACCATGACTTGTACCTATAGCAATTGCTAATGCATCAACTTTTGTTTTAGCAACAAAATCTGCTGCTTCTACAGGATCAGTCAAAAGCATATCTGTAGAAAGTTCACCTTCAAATCCATGACCATCTTCTGCCTCACCTTTTCCTGTCTCTAATGAACCTAAGCAACCTAACTCACCTTCAACACTAACTCCAACTGAATGAGCAAAATCTACTACTTTTTTAGTAACTGCAACATTATATTCGTAACTAGCGGGTGTTTTTGCATCTGCCTCTAGAGAACCATCCATCATTACTGATGTGAAACCATTTATTGCTGCTGAATAGCAGGTTGATGGCTCATTACCATGGTCTTGGTGCATTACCACTGGAATATTTGGGTATGTTTCTGTGGCGGCAAGGATTAGATGACGTAGGAAAATTTCTCCTGCATAATTTCTTGCCCCTCTTGAAGCTTGGAGGATTACAGGACTATCAGTTTCATATGCTGCTTCCATGATTGCTTGAACTTGCTCAAGATTATTAACATTGAATGCTGGAATACCGTAACCATTCTCAGCAGCGTGATCTAAAAGTAGTCTTAGTGGAACGAGGGCCATAATTAAAATAAGTTAAATGCTCTATAAAAAGCATATGTTTCAGCGAGTTTAGTATAAAGAGGTATCAAATGTCACGTCATTAGATATACAAAATACTAAATTAAAGAAACTAATTTTATGACCCAAAGTATATTTTCAGAATATTTTTGTTAGTAAGTGTAGCCTGCTACAAACAATTTCTCATCGGATGAAGGTTGAGATCCAGCTGCATAAGCACCTTTTGAAGCTTCAGAGTTCGCTCGAGCTCGTGCTATTAATGCTTTTTGTCCTCCTTCAACGTCGCTTCCTTTCCAGGCTTTTAAGCATGAGTGCTGTAGTGCTCTTCCGTAGGAGAATGAAACGTTCCATAAAGCTTTCCTGTAAAGAGTGTTCATGTTATTTAAATAAACTGAAGCAGCTTCTTCGCTTAACCCTCCTGATAAGAAAACTATTCCAGGAACAGATGCAGGAACGCATCTTTCCATAGTTCTGATTGTCATTTCAGCAACTTTCATAGGATCAGCTTTTGTTGGACAATCTGCTCCATTAACAGTCATAGATGGTTTTAATAGAGTTCCTTCTAGAAAAACTCCATTAGCTTGACAGGCAATATAAACCTGCTTTATTACTTCTTCTTGTACTTCAGCAGTTTTTTCAATAGTATGATCACCGTCCATTAAGATTTCAGGTTCAATTATTGGTACTAAACCAGATTCTTGAACTGATCTTGCATACCTTGCTAATCCCCAACTATTCTCTTGAATTGATAGTTTTGATGGACAACCATCATTTGTAATCTGCAGTACTGCTCTCCACTTTGCAAATCTTGCACCTTGTTCGTAATATTTTGCTGCTCTTTCAACTAACCCATCTAGGCCAGAGCAAAAAGTTTCTACATTTCCTGCTCCGGGAAGTGGATTTAGACCTTTATCGACCTTTATACCTGGAATAATACCTAAATCATTTAGTTTCTTAACCATTGACTCACCATCTTGGTGATTCTGATAAAGAGTTTCTTCAAAGAGGATTGCTCCACTTATATATTTCCCAAGATCTTTTGTTGTAAATAGCATTCCTCTATACGCTTTCCTATTGTCTTCGGTATTCTCAACGCCAATTCCAGAGAGTCTTTTCCCTACTGTTTTAGTGGATTCATCTACTGCTAATATTCCTTTTCCTTTAGAAGCTAGTAATTGAGCATTTTCTTTAAGCTCATTTTTGTAATAATCTAAAGCCATACTTTAATAATTCAGTTCAATTGATTTTTCCAGAATATGAAAAAAAAATAAAATCAATCTAATACTTTTTCGGGTGATAATTGCTACGTATAAGTGTATAGCCCTAAATTTTGATTCTTAATCCACTTTTTGATGATTCTCTTATGGCTTCGCAAACTTTATGACTGGCAAGTCCCTCGCACAACCCTGGGATGATAGGTGTTTTATTAAAAATACTCTCAGCCCATAAATTTTGAATTCTTAAAACTGGGGCTATTCTTCCATCAGTCCATGTTTTTTCAAAATTAAAACTTGAATCTGCAGTTAGATTTTGTATTTTATTTACGTTGTTTGAATATTTCAAATTAAAACCATGGACATAATCTTTTTGGTTTTCGCTTTTAAGAATAAGTGAACCTGAGCTTCCATATATTTCTAAACTAAACCCTCTACCGTTTTTAGAAATCGATGATAGAGATACTTGACATGGAATAAGATTGGAGCTGTAGTTTGATATTTCTATATTGGCTAAACATACATCTTCACTTGTAACATCTTTTAAATCAGATGAATTAGGTAAAGGTCTTTTTTTTATTGATGTTGCTAACTTTCCAGAGACGTTTGTTGCTTCTCCAAAAAACCAATTCAACATATCGAATGCATGAGTACCTAAGGCACCAATTACTCCTCCGCCTTTTTCTTCCAATGAGTACCAATTCCAGGATCTTTTGGGGTCGGATCTGCTACCCATTAACCAATCTAATTTTATTAAATATATATCTCCTAAGATATTTTCATCAATAAGTTTTTTTGTCTGAAGGAAAAGTGGTACTGCTCTATATTCAAAATCAACACATACGCTTAAATTATTAATCAAAGATATTCTCTGAAGCTCTTCAATTTCTGAGGATGATATTGAAACCGGTTTTTCCAGAAGCAAATTTTTGTTATTCTCAAGAGCTTGTTTTGCTAATTTAAATCTTGATTCAGGAGGGGTAGCAATTATAATTCCATCAATTTTTGGAGATTTAACTAATTCTTCCCAATTATGAAAGAACTCTAATCCAGTTTCTTTTTCTAGAATAG
>QCMD01000013.1 GCA_003214055.1 Prochlorococcus sp. AG-418-K17 | reverse complement strand
ACTAATGCATACTTTGCAGATGCTAGTGGATTGTCTCGAAAAAATAAAATTACAACAAAGTTAGTTGTATTGTTTTTAGATAAAATGAGATATTTTAATGATTTTAAAGCTTATCAATCTACACTTTCAATTACGGGAGTAAGAGGTACATTAGCTAAAAGATTTGTAAATAGTGAATTATCTGGAAAGTTTTTTGGCAAAACTGGGACTCTTTCAAATGTCTTTGCATTATCTGGCTTTTTATATAAAAATGAAAAGCCAATAATTATAAGCATTATCCAAAATTCTAATAACATAGATAAAGAAAAAGCTTTTAAATTATTACGTGATATTTATTACTTGAAATCTTGTTAATAAAAATTTTATTTAAAATATTCTTTTAAATCCGTCTCAACAGAGGGGGGTACCATGTGATTAATTTCACCACCAAATTTTGCAACTTCTTTTACTAAAGAACTACTAAGAAAACTATAATTTGTATTTGTCGATAAAAATATAGTTTCAATCTCATTATTAAGAGATTTATTTGTATGAGCAATCTGAAGTTCATACTCAAAATCACTCATTGCTCTTAAGCCTCTAAGAATAAGATTAGCTTTTAGATCATTTGCACAATCAACAGTTAGACCAGAATAAGAAATAACTTCAATATTAGGTAAATGTGAAAGAGAATTTTTTATTTGTATTATTCTTCTTTCAAGATTAAATGTTGGTGTTTTAGAAGTATTTTCTAAAACAGCAACTACTAGATTGCCAAATATTTTTTCAGCCCTTTCTATTAAATCAAGATGACCGTTTGTTAAAGGATCAAATGTACCTGGATAAAGAATTTTCATGAATTTATTATGATCGAATAAGAAATTTAGTTAAAATAAGATTATTAGATAAATTAATTATGACATTAAATCTAGAAGCAAAAAAAATCTTATTAAGAAAAATACCTCACGGATTATTTATTTGTGGCGTTAGAGACGAGGATAAAAATGAAGTTAATGGATTTACTGCAAGTTGGGTAACTCAAGGTTCCTTCACCCCACCATTAGTTGTAATGGCTGTTAGAGCAGAGGGTTCTAGTCATGAAATAATAAAGTCCACAAATAAGTTCTCATTAAATGTGCTCAAAAGTGATCAAAAGGATCTAGCAGCTGTTTTCTTTAAACCTCAAAAAGCATTAGGAGGTAGATTTGAATCTGTTGAATTTAATTTAGGTGAGCTTGGATTGCCTATTTTAGTTGATAGTGTTGGTGGAGTGGAATGTAATGTTGTTGGAAGTGTCATGCATGGAGACCATACCGTTTTTGTAGGAGAGGTTCAATCTGCTTATCTGAATAATGATGTTGATTCACTAAATTTATCTTCAACTGGCTGGAATTATGGAGGCTAATTATTATAAATGAGTAATTCCTCTATCGAAAAAATAAATAACAAATATAATTTTAAAATTGAATATAAATTAATTAATAATAAAGAGTTATTAAAATCAAGATTATCCGAAATTCCAAAGTCATCTGGCTGTTATCTTTTTAAAGATATTGATAATAACTTACTTTATATCGGTAAATCTAAAAAACTACGCAGTAGAGTAAGTAGTTATTTCAATAATTATTCAGATTTAACTCCACGATTAAGTTTGATGGTTCGTCAAATAACTGAAATAGAAATAATAGTCACCGATAGCGAATATGAAGCATTAAATTTAGAGTCAAATTTAATTAAAACAAACAAACCATACTTTAATATTCTTTTAAAGGATGATAAGAAATATCCATATCTTTGTATAACTTGGAGTGAAAAATATCCTCGAATATTTATTACAAGAAGAAGAAGAAATAGAAATAATTTAGATAGATATTATGGACCTTATGTTGATGTCGGATTATTAAGGAGGACATTATTTACGATAAAAAAAATATTTCCACTTAGACAAAGACCAAGGCCAGTCTATAAAGATAGAACTTGTTTGAATTATTCAATAGGAAGATGTCCAGGTGTTTGCCAAGAAGTTATATCATCTGACGATTATAAAAAAATAATGAAACAAGTATCTATGATATTTCAGGGAAGAAATGATGACTTAGAAATATTTTTACAAAAAAAAATGCTGCAATTTTCAAATGATTTAGATTATGAGAATGCAGCAAAAATAAGGGACCAAATTTCAGGTTTAAGATTATTAACTGAATCACAAAAAATATCAATCCCTGATTCTTCAATTAATAGAGATATCTTTGGAATAGTTTCAGAAAAAAATGTAGCTAGTATACAAATATTTCAAATGAGAGCTGGTAAGCTCATTGGGAGAATTGGCTATAGTCAAAAATTAAATAATCAAGACGAAAATCTGATTCTACAAAAGATATTAGAAGAGCATTATATGAATGTTGAAGCTGTAGAAATACCATCAGAAATTCTTATTCAATATAACCTTCCAAAACAAGCAACCATAGAGGATTGGTTAACGGATCTAAGAAAAAAGAAAGTAAAAATCATAATTCCAAAAAGAAATAAAAAACATGAAACTGTAGAAATGGTTTTAAAAAATGCGAAATTGGAATTAGATAGAATATTAAATGGGATACAAGATAATGAATCTTCAATTGAGGATCTTGCCCAAATACTTGAATTAAGCGAACAACCTAAAAGAATTGAAGGTTATGATATAAGCCATATTCAAGGTAGTGACCCTGTAGCATCACAAGTCGTTTTTATTGATGGGATTCCTTCTAAACAGCATTATAGGAAATATAAAATTAAAAATCCAAACGTGTTTGTAGGACATAGTGATGATTTTGCATCGATATATGAAGTAATACATAGAAGGTTTAAAAAATGGTCAAGATTTAAAAAAAGCGGAGGGGATTTTTCAATATTAAATGATAAAACAAATAGTAAATTAGACAATGAACTTCTATCAGATTGGCCTGATTTAATAATGATTGATGGAGGAAAAGGGCAGTTAAATGCAGCTATTAAAGCCTTAAAAGAATTAAATCTTGAGGAAGAAGTAACTATATGTTCATTAGCAAAAAAAAATGAAGAAATATTTATTCCAGGCTTTACTAAGTCTCTTGATACTGATCAAAATCAAAAAGGAGTTCTTCTATTAAGAAGGCTAAGAGATGAAGCACATAGATTTGCATTATCTTTCCACAGAGACAAGAGATCCAAGAGAATGAATAGATCTCAATTGTCCCAAATCAGTGGATTAGGACCATCAAGAATAAGAGAATTGCTTGAGCATTTTAAATCAATAGACGCGATAAGAATAGCTAGTAAAGAGGATTTGTCAAAAGTTAAAGGACTAGGAAAAAATTCAGTAAATGATATTTATGAATATTTTAACGAGTTATAAATATTAATTAATTTTTGAAAAATAGATTTATTGATATAGTTAAATATAACTATATTAAAAATATATATTTTTAAATTAATCTAGTAATTTGGCAGCTGAAGCATATCTCTGGTTTAAATCACTGCACATTATTGGTGTAATTGTTTGGTTTGCGGGACTTTTTTATTTAGTAAGACTTTTTATATATCATGAAGAATCTAAAAATATGGATAATGAATTAAAGATTGCCTTTAATAAACAATACACCTTGATGGAAAAAAGGCTGGCGAATATAATCACAACACCTGGGATGATATTAGCTTTAAGTATGGCTATATGCATGGTTATTATGCAACCAAGTTGGTTGAGTGAGAAGTGGTTGCAAATTAAAATTTCTTTTGTTTTAGGATTAGTAATTTATCATTCTTATTGTTACAAAATAATGTATTCATTACAAAATGGTACTTCAAGCATTTCCGCAAAAAACCTTAGATTATTAAATGAATTACCTACTTTATTATTATTTATAATTGTACTTTTAGTTATTTTTAAAAATAATTTTCCAACTAGTGTTGCTACATGGAGCGTAGTTGGACTAATCATTTTCATGTTGGCTTCAATACAATTATATGCAAAGATTAGAAAGAAAAATGAGAATTCATTAAGTAATGAATAGGGAAGACTTAGTAAAATTAACTTCCAATATTAATAAAAATAGTTGTCCACAAAATATTAATTTTCACTGTCATACAAAATTTAGTGATGGAAGTCTAGAACCATATGAACTTTTAGAACAAGCTTATAAAAATAACTTGAAATTTTTATCAATAACCGATCATCATACAATTAAAGCTCATGAATATATAAATAATAATAATATGCTAAAAAATTATCCTAAAGATTCTTTTGCATTAATTTCGGGAATAGAAATTAATTGTTTGATTCTAGGATGTTTAGTGCATGTAATTGGATTGGGAATAGATATTAAAAGTAAATACCTAAATCCCTACATCCTTGGAGAGTCTCCAATAGGTACTGATTTAAATATTAAATCAGTTATTAAAGCAATAAATTTAGCTGGTGGTTTATCATTCCTTGCACATCCAGCGAGATACAGGATTCCCTTTTATAAATTAATTCCAGAGGCCAAAATGCAAGGTATTGATGGAATAGAGGTTTGGTACGATTATGAACTTAATGAAGTATGGAGTCCTAGTTTATTTGTATGTTCAGAAATTGATAAATTAGCAGATAAATATTCACTGCTAAAAACATGCGGAACAGATAGTCATGGACTTTCGCTATTAGGTAGATAATTCAGAATTCGTTTTTTTCAATTATTGAATCAGTATTAATAATTATGTTCTTTAAATTTTCAATGACATCTGATGAACAATTATTCCACATTTTTCTGTTGGCAATTTCAAGAAATCTTTGTGCAATATCTCTTAAAGCCCATGGATTATTCTCTAGAAAGAAATTCCTAAGATTAAGATCACATAACCATGATTTATAAACTTCCTCATAACACCAATCTGAGACTACTTCAGTAGAAGCATCAAAAGCATATAAGTAATCTAGCGTTGCTGAAAATTCAAACGCTCCTTTATAACCATTATCCTTCATTCCATTTATCCATTTAGGGTTAAGTATTCTTGATATAACAACTTTATTAATTTCGTCTTGTAATTTTGAAATTTTAGATAATCCAAATTTTGATAAATCACCATGATACATTTCAGGTAATTTACCGCTCAATTTTTTTACTGCTGAAGATAATCCACCCTGAAACTGATAATAATCATCAGAATCTAAAATATCATGTTCCTTATTATCTTGGTTATGAACAACTAACTGCACATTTTTAAGAACATTTTCTAATGATTTTTTATCCTCTATAGGTTCAAGATTATCAGTATAAATCCACTTACTCCAATTAAGAAAAGATTCTCCAAAATCATCAATATTTTCCCAATTAGAATTTGAAATTAGTTCTTGCAGACCAGCTCCATATGAACGTGGTGCTGACCCAAATATACGATTAATTGAATCACCATCCCTTGATGCCTTAGCAAGAGGATTAAATTTATCATCCTCATCAAGATTCGAAACAAGATTTATTGCTTTAGAAATTAATTTAACTAACTGTGGAAATGCATCTCTAAACATTCCCGAAATCCTTAAAGTAACATCAACCCTTGGTCTTTCGAGAACAGATAAAGGAATGATATCTAGATCTACTACTCTTCTTGAAGGCCCATCCCAAATAGGCTGTAATCCTAATAAATATAGTATTTGACAAATGTCTTCACCACCATTTCTCATTGTGGATGTTGCCCATACAGATATTGCTATATTTTTTAAATCTTCTCCATTATCTTGTTTGTATAAATCAAGTATTTGTGAAGCGGAATGACAACCAACACTCCATGCTGATTCAGTTGGCAGTCCTCTCGAATCAACTGAAAAGAAATTTTTACCAGTGGGTAAAGCTTCAGTTTTACCTCTCGTAGGGGCTCCAGATGGACCACTTTTTATATATTGTCCATTTAATGAATTAATAAATGATAATTTCTCATTATATGAAGAATTAATAATTGGATACAGAATCTCTTTTTTTAATAATAAAAAATACTTATTATGTTTTTTTTCATTAAAGAAATAGTCTATTATTTTTTTATTTTTATATTTTTCTAGATTTTTTATATTTGTATTCTTTTTGTAAAAAAACAAATATATTAAATACTTTGCTTGTTGTTCTAAAAAATCAATAGCCATTCTAAAGTTTAAAATGTTTTTGTTGGAAAAAGTAAATAATATTTTTTTATCCTTTTCACTTAACATTTGATCATATTGAATAGTCCAAGGATTTAAATCTAGTTTTAAATGTTTTGCTATATATTGAATAACACCAATTCGGTTGGCATTAGGTACTCTAGCAATACACAAGAATAA
Organism: Prochlorococcus sp. AG-418-K17; assembly: GCA_003214055.1. Classification (GTDB taxonomy): domain Bacteria; phylum Cyanobacteriota; class Cyanobacteriia; order PCC-6307; family Cyanobiaceae; genus Prochlorococcus_A. The sequence goes on along the minus strand of QCMD01000013.1, from coordinate 18,394 downwards.
ATTTATTTCATTAATGTCATTTTGCCTTTTGCCAAAAACATGCAAACCTGTCCTAATTTGAGATTCTTTAATTTTGCAAAGAAAGGAATCAATTTCTTCTATTTGATTATTTTTATTATTTAAAGTAATTTCGCTAAAATCATTTTTAATTAATTCAAAAATTGATTTTTCTATTATTTCAATCCGATTAGAATTTAATAATTTTGCTTCAAAATATTCGTCTAAATAATTTTCTAATATTGAATATTTTCCATATAATTCTGACCTATCTAAAGGAGGGGTTAAATGATCAATAATTGTTGCAGCAGTTCTTCTTTTAGCTTGGGATCCTTCTCCAGGATCATTTACGATAAAGGGATATATGTTTGGTATTGCTGGACAAATAATATTTGGAAAACATTTATTGCTGAGACCTATAGATTTGCCAGGTAACCATTCAACAGTCCCATGTTTACCAATATGGCATATAGCATTTGCATTAAAAACTTTTTCAATCCAAAAATATTGTGCTAAATATCTATGGGGAGGTGGAAGATCGGGAGAATGAATATCTCTATCAGTGAAAGCGTCATAACCTCGTTGAGGTTGAATCAATAAAGTTACTTTTCCAAATCTAATACCATTTATTGAGAAGCCTTTATTATCTAGATCGATCGCATCAGATGGGTTACCCCAACGATTAACAATAATATTTTTGGGATCAAGTTCTAAAGAATTCCAATATTTTAAATATTCACTTAGTGGTAAGTAATCTAATGGTTTATTATTTTGAGATTCAATATCATTAGTTCTAGTTTTTATAAGCATTGACATTAATTCTGAAGAATTTTGAGGATAATTACAAGATCCAAGGTCATAACCTTCTTCTTTTAGCCAATTAAGAATATTTATTATTGAAGATGGTGTATTTAGACCAACGCCATTACCGATTCTTCCGTTCTTTACTGGATAATTACTTATTACTAAACAAATTCTTTTATCAAAATTATTAAGTTTCTGAAGTTTCACATAATTTGTTGCAAATTTTGAAATCCATTGAATACCTACTTGATCAGCTTTATAACTAGTTATTTCACTATATAGTGTATTTTTCTTAGAAATTATTTCTTTAAATGCTGAAGGACAGGTAGTAATTCTTCCATCAAATTCGGGAATAATTATTTGCATTAATAAATCAGATGAATTCATTCCAATAGATGAATTTAACCACTTTTTTCTTGATCTATTTGAAGAAAGAAGCTGTAAAATTGGAATTTTAAGGGAAGTAAAAATATTTGTTGAATTTTCAATTAAATCGTTATTTTTGATTTGAGATGAAGAAAATGAAGTTGTAGTAATTATTAATTTAATATCTTCTTTTTTAAAAATTTCTATTAATTTCTTCTGAATAATATGATCTTTTAGTGTTGAAATAAAAAATGTTTTAGGAGATAGACCGCATTTTCTTAATTGCAAGTTTAGTTTTTCGTTTACTTCAATTTCATTAGCCAAAAAAAGTGATTTATAAGATATTATTCCTACCTTTTCACCTTTTTCATTTTTCCAATCGTGTAAATAGGGATCTGGATAAAAAGTAATATTCAAATACTCATCAGGAATTAATTTTTCATCTACAACTAAATAATTTAAACAATTAAGAAACTTTCTATAATTATCGAGTCCTCCAGATCTTAGTAATCTAGAAATATTTAATGCAATATTTTTATCTATACTACTTATTTCACATAAGGAAATTTCCTGATCAGTGGTACCTGATAGGATTACTAACTTCCTTTTTTTATTAACTGCTTGCCAATTTAAAAGTTGTTCAATTCCATAGTTCCATGTACCTTTATCTCCAAATATTCTCAGTACGACAACTTTTGCATAATTAATTGTTTTTAATAAATAATTATCTATTTGAGCTGAAGAATTTAAATTAGAAATTTCTAAAGCTCTTATATTATTTTTTAATGAAGCAAATTCTTTTTCTAACAATAAGTTTGATATAAGATTTAAATCAGTCTTGACACTTGTTATAAAAATAAAATCAGCAGCTGGCTGCTCTATTAAATCATCCTTATTCTTTTCATTTCCTGCTATATTTAATATCCTGTGCATTTTTATATATAAATAAGGTTTAGAATACATAAGTAGGATAAAACAAGTTTACCTTAATTAAATTAATTAAATATGCATGAATTTCTTCCATACGCCTGGTTCGAAGGTAAATGTATTCCATTTAAAGAAGCAAAAATATCAATAGCTACTCATGCACTACATTACGGTACTGCTGCATTTGGAGGAATGCGAGCGATACCTAACCCAACAAACAAGGAAGAATTCCTTTTGTTTAGAACTGATAAACATATAAAAAGATTATCTCAAAGTGCAAAATTACTCTTAACTGAAATTTCTGAAGAATATATTTTTAAAGCCTTAGAAGAGGTTATAAAAAGAAACAAGCCAGAAAAACCTATTTATATAAGACCATTTGTATATACAAGCGATTTAGGTATAGCTCCAAGATTACACAATATTGAAACAGATTTCTTTATTTATTGTATTGAACTAGGAGATTATCTCTCCCCAGATGGTGTTTCTTGTAGAATGAGTAGTTGGACAAGACAAGAAGATAGATCTCTCCCCTTAAGAGGAAAAATAAGTGGAGCATATATTACTAGTTCATTAGCCAAAACAGAAGCTAGTTTAACAGGTTTCGATGAAGCCCTTCTATTAAATTCAAGTGGTAAGGTAAGCGAAGCTAGTGGTATGAATTTATTTATTGTAAGGAATGGAGACTTAATCACTCCTGGTGTTGATCAAGATATCCTTGAGGGGATTACTAGAGCAAGTGTAATTGAATTAGCAAAATCATTTGGAATAAATGTAATTGAGAGGCCTGTTGATAAAACAGAATTATTAATAGCAGATGAAGTTTTTCTAACTGGTACAGCAGCAAAAATTACACCAGTTAAAAAAATTGAATCAACTGAATTAAATTTTGAAAGACCAATAATGAATAAATTAAAAAGTAAGCTTATAGAAATAACAGAAGGTCGTTCTCAAGACTATGATAATTGGGTAACAAGAATTTCACTAAAATAAATTAATTTTTACTTAAAAATGGAATCTTTCAGAACCTATCTAAATAGAGATGAAAAACCATTAATTATTTTTGACGGAGGTACTGGAACATCATTTCAGAACTTAAATCTTACTGCAGATGACTTTGGCGGAAAAAATTTAGAAGGTTGTAATGAAAACCTTGTATTATCATCACCAAAAGTAGTTGAAAGAGTTCATGATTCATTCCTAGAAGCAGGTTGTCATGTTATAGAAACTAATACTTTTGGAGCCTCATCCATAGTTCTTGATGAATATGATATTGCGGATAAGGCATATGAAATAAATAAAAATGCTGCATTAATAGCAAAAAACGCTGTGTCCAAATATGCATCAGTTGATAAACCAAGGTTTGTTGCTGGTTCAATTGGACCGACCACTAAATTACCGACATTAGGACATATAGATTTTGATGAATTAAAGCAATCATATAAAGAACAAATATATGGTCTTATAGATGGAGGAGTTGATCTTCTGTTAATTGAAACTTGTCAAGATGTATTGCAAATAAAATCTGCCTTATCAGCATCAAAAGAAGTACTTGATAGTAAAAATATAGATTTACCCATAATGGTATCTATAACAATGGAAACAACAGGTACTATGCTTGTTGGATCTGATATCGCATCTGCATTAACAATACTAGAGCCATTTAATATTGATGTCCTTGGACTTAATTGCGCAACTGGTCCAGAACAAATGAAGGAGCATATTAAATATTTGTCTGAAAATTCACCCTTCGCTATAAGTTGTATTCCCAATGCAGGACTACCTGAAAATGTTGGTGGTGTGGCTCACTACAGATTAAAGCCAATAGAATTAAAAATGCAGCTAATGAATTTTATCTACGACTTTAATGTTCAATTAATAGGTGGATGTTGTGGGACGACACCTGATCATATTAAATATCTTTCTTCAATAATTGACGAAATTATTGATAACGAAAGGACTAGCAAAAATGGTAAGAAAAATTCAAGTGGTTATATTCCTTCTGCTTCATCAATATATAATTCTGTGCCGTACAAACAAGATAATTCAATTTTGATTGTAGGAGAAAGATTAAATGCAAGTGGATCTAAAAAGGTAAGGGACTTATTAAATAACGATGACTGGGATGGATTAGTTTCAATAGCCAAGCAACAACAAAAAGAAAATGCACACGTACTTGATGTGAATGTTGATTATGTTGGTAGAGATGGAGTGAAAGATATGAAAGAAATAACTTCAAGATTAGTTACCAATATAAATTTGCCATTAATGATTGACTCTACAGATGCTGACAAAATGGAAAGTGGATTAAAGTCAGCTGGTGGTAAATGTATTATAAACTCAACCAATTACGAAGATGGTGATGAAAGATTTGATCAAGTTCTAAATTTAGCATTGGGGTATGGTTCAGGACTTGTTGTCGGAACTATTGATGAAGATGGAATGGCAAGGAATGCAGATAAAAAATATAACATTGTTAAACGAGCGATTAATAGAACAAGAGAGTGTGGTTTGTCAGATTATGAGCTCTTTTTTGATCCATTAGCTTTGCCAATATCTACTGGGATAGAAGAAGATAGATTAAACGCTAAAGAAACAATTACTGCTATATCAAAAATTCGTGATAATTTCTCAAATATCCATATCATACTGGGGATATCAAACATTAGTTTTGGTCTTTCACCATTATCTAGGATTAATTTAAATTCAATATTTTTAGATGAATGCATTAAGGCGGGATTGGATTCTGCTATCATCGCACCAAATAAAATTTTGCCATTATCAAAAATTTCTCAAGAAACTAAAAAGCTTTGCTTAGATTTGATATATGACAAAAGAGAATTTAAAGATGATATTTGTATTTATGATCCATTAGTTGAATTAACAAAGGCTTTTCAAGATTTATCTATTCAGGATTTCAAAAAAGCCTCTTCAGAAAATAAAAACTTAACTCTGGAAGAAAGTCTAAAAAATCATATTATTGATGGAGAAAAAATAGGTTTAGAGGATCAATTAAATAAAGCTTTAAAAAAATATAAACCTCTTGAAATAATTAATATCTTTTTACTAGATGGGATGAAAGTTGTAGGAGATTTATTTGGCTCAGGTCAAATGCAATTGCCATTTGTACTACAATCCGCTGAAACAATGAAATTTGCGGTTTCAATTTTAGAACCATATATGGAAACTGTAGATCAAAACATATCAAATGGAAAACTCTTAATAGCAACTGTCAAAGGCGATGTTCATGATATTGGGAAAAATTTGGTTGACATAATACTTACAAATAATGGTTATGACGTTATAAATCTTGGAATAAAGCAAGATGTTTCAGCAATTATAGATGCACAAAAGAAGTACAATGCAGATTGCATAGCTATGAGCGGATTACTTGTTAAATCAACAGCATTTATGAAAGATAATTTAGAGGCTTTTAACAATGAAGATATTAGTGTACCAGTTATATTAGGAGGTGCTGCCTTAACCCCAAAATTTGTAAATGAGGACTGCAGCAAAATATATAAAGGGAAAATATTGTACGGAAAAGATGCGTTCACTGATCTTAAATTCATGAATGAATATATGTATAATAAAAAAAAGGGTAATTGGTCAAATACAGAGGGTTTCATTAACAATGAGGGTATAAATATTAATTTAGCCTCATCAAAATCCAGCTCTCAAGCTGTTAAAGAATCAATATCAATAAATACCGAAACTTCCAAATTAAATTTAAAAGAAAATTTTATAAGATCTAAATTTATAAAAGAAGAAGAACCAATTCAAGCTCCTTTCTTGGGAACGAAAGTCTTGAACGACGTTGATATAGATTTAAATAAATTAATTTTTTATTTAGATACAAAAGCTCTATTTAGCGGACAATGGCAAATAAAAAAAGGAAAAAACCAAAGCGTAGATGAATACAATAACTATTTAGATTCATATGCTAAACCATTGTTAGATAAATGGTTAGATACAATTATAGAAAAAAAACTTATTTCTCCCAAAGCAGTTTATGGATATTTCAAATGCGGGAGAAAAGATAATAGTATTTTCTTATTTGATAATAAATCATTAAATAAAATTTCCCAATTTAATTTTCCAAGACAAAAATCTGGGAATAATTTATGCATAGCTGATTTTTATTGTGATTTGAAAAATGATCAACCGTTAGATATATTTCCTATGCAGGCTGTAACCATGGGCGATATTGCTAGTGAATATTCTCAAAAATTATTTAAAGAAGATAAATATAGCGATTATTTGTTATTCCATGGACTTACAGTGCAGTTAGCAGAAGCTCTTGCTGAGTATGTCCATGCATTAATTCGTATTGAATGTGGTTTTAGGTCTGAAGAACCAGAGAAAAATAGAGAAGTACTAGCTCAAAAATATAGAGGAGCTAGATATTCTTTTGGTTATCCTGCATGTCCAAAAGTATCTGATTCAAACATACAATTATCATTATTAGATGCAAAAAGAATTAATTTGACCATGGATGAATCTGAACAACTTCATCCTGAACAAAGTACTACCGCTATCATTTCACTACACTCAAAAGCTAAATATTTCAGCGCTTAGTCGAATTTACTAGTTATTTTCTAGATGTTCAATAATTTCTTCCTGAAGTTCTTCCATCGTTTCATTATCACCTAGATCAAGTCCCTCACCAGCTGCATCTTGTGTTAATTCAAGATAATATGAAGCACCATCACTAGATAAAAACTCTAATGCAGATGTTTCATCACTATCTTTAAAAGCATCATAAAGAGCTTTAAATGCTATGTTTTCAGTAAAGTCCCAATCCATAATGAAAAAAACCTTATTAGAATTATTACCTCCTTACCCCCCATACTCGTCAACCTTTTTTTAAGAAATGTTGGCGTTTTATTATTATTTAAAAAAAAACACAAATCTATGAATACTAAAAATCAGAATCAATTGAATGTTTTAGGAGAAAAAATTGAAGTTTGCAGTTGTGCTCCTATGACAGGCTGGTTCAGAGATGGATTTTGTAATTATGATAAAAATGATGGAGGAAATCATACTATATGCTGCGTAATGGATGATAATTTCCTTAAATATAGTAAATCACAAGGCAATGATTTAATTACTCCCATGCCAATTTATTCGTTCCCAGGACTTAAGGATGGTGATCATTGGTGTATTTGTCTTGATAGATGGAAGCAAGCATTATTAGACGGACTTGCACCAAAAGTTATATTAGAATCAACAAATATTATAGTTTTAGAAACGGTACCTCTAGAAAAATTGAAAGAATATCAATTTAATAAAAAGTAATTACAAATCTACTATTTTTTTTAGAATAATTATTATAAAATTTTCAAATGAGCTTAGAAATATATTGGAAAAAAGCACTAGATCAAACTAGATTATCAATTGATAATAAATCATTATATCCACTCAAGACTGATATTATTACAAGTGATTTATATCAAAAAAATGACTTTATAATTAGGAAACTAGATACTTCAAAATTTAATAAAAATAAAATATATGGTCCAAAGCAGAATCCATTTTGTCCATGGGAAAAAATCCTTGAAATTGACAAAATTGGTGATAATCATCAATTAATTTTAAATAAATACCCTGTACAAAAAGGGCATATTTTGCTTATTACAAATAATTGGAAACCTCAAAATGGATGGTTAGATAATAATGATTGGAAAGCAATCCAACAAGTTAATAAAGATACTAGTGGATTATGGTTTTTCAATAGTTCTCCAATTGCAGGAGCAAGTCAACCACATAGGCATTTTCAACTTCTTCGTAGATCTAAAGAGGAGATAACATGCCCAAGAGAAAAATGGTTTTTAGAAATGAAATTAAGTAAAGATTTTAATGGTAAGCTTAGAAGAAATATTATTGTATCCAAATTTAATTTCTTAGAAAATTCTATATCTCTTTATGAATTGTATTTAGAATTATGTAATAAATTAGGTCTTGGGAATCCAATTAGCAACAGGAAGCCTAAATATCCATACAATTTATTAATAACTAATAAATGGATTGCAATAATAAAGCGAAAATATGATCATATCCATGGTTTTAGTATTAACGGTTTAGGCTTCGCAGGATATCTATTAGTTACTGAAAAATCGAATATTTATTATTTAAAAAAATTTGGCCCTGAAAAACTTCTAGAAAGCTTTGTTTAAATACTAGTTAGTAACTTCAACGTCTTTATCTCTGCTTATTTGGTCTTCTAAGACTTCTATGGAAGCAGTTACAGAGGCAATTTTACGTTCAAGTGAATCTTTAATATGATTTAGCATTTCCAATTTCTTTTGTTGATAAAAACTCTTTTTTTCTTTTGATGACTTGAAATAACAATTAAACATTTTATTTTTATTATAAAAAGATACTTTATTAACTTGTGACATGAAATAAAATTATTTTTAATTTAAAAACTATATTCCATATAGACTTTCAATTATTTTTGAATAAAATTAAGTTAATTCCCTATTATTAAAGATATAAATTATTGAATATTCCTGAAAATTCAAATACCAAAAGAATTTCAATTGACTTACCTGAAGAACTAATCTCGAGGTTTGATCAATTACGAAAAGAGTGGGGATTTAGAGCAAGAGGTCCTGTAATTGAAAAGTTGATAACAGAACTTCTCAAAGATGATGATTTTCTTCCTAAGAACAAACAGCATGAAATAGATTTTAGTGAGAACAACAATAATAATGAAAATTACAATATCGATGAAAATACTGCATTGGTATTAATAAAATCAGATATTAAAAAAGAAGCTAAAGAGCCAGTTATAAAAGAGGTATTTTTAAATAATGGTGAATATAAAGAGAAAACTAATCTAAACATAAGCCTTCCCAATTTTGTTGAAAAAAAAGTAAGAAATCTACGAAGAAGTATTAATAGTGAAAAGTTAAAGGAGAATATTAATGATATTCAAATTAATACAATTAAAGAAAATGAATTAATAAAATGTCGAATAGCTTTAATTAGTCATTGGAAAAACTTATATGGAACTATACCTAATGATCATGTAATAGAAGCCTCAATGGATTGGTTTGGAAGAGATATATGGCCAAATCTTGATGGAACAGAAAATCTACCATTTACTTGGAGTGCAGCCAACAAATTAATGTCAGAATTATGCCCATTTTGGGTAAAGAAAAATCCATCACTTGAGATAGTTTTATTAATGATTGGTGTATTAGAAGACCCTTTTGCTACACAAGATTTAATTAATAGAATACCCACACTAGTTAGGAGGTTTGTAAGTAGATTTAAGCGAAAAAATAGATCAAATTCATTTGAAGCATTAGATTCAACAATGACAGTAAATGGAGCACTTAAATTATTAAATTTATCAACAGCAGCAGGTTCTGCTCATACATTAAAAAAAATTAGAGAGGCTTATAAATCAATAGCATTAGAAACTCATCCAGACGCTGGAGGTTCAACAGATCAAATGAGAAAACTAAATGAAGCGTATCAACTATTAAAAAACTTATACAGAAATTAGTATCACTATTCTTATATAAGACTAAATAATAGTCTATTTAGGGGTCTTATATTAGATTAATTGGACTATAAATTGCTGTCATTTGCTTTTTAATAATTATCAATAATTTAAAGTTTGTGGCTAATAATTTACTAGAAAATACAACAGAGTAATTAGTTTATTATTAGGATTAAAATTCTATATTTGAAATATATTAAATCCCATATGAGACTATTTATGAGTCTACTTTTTAGTCTATATATAGACATATAAGATATGTTAAATTATTCGCATACTGATATATTCTCTCTTTCAGCATTTTAAACTCACTTAATTTTTAAAGAGGGGATAAAATTAATTAATCATGTCCTTCTCTTGTCCAGCTAATTATAAACTGCTGAAATCCGCTGCTATAACATTATTCTTGCATTATAAGTGCTGCCTTAAAGACAGTACTACTCAGTTTGAAGTTTTTCAATGACAGATTGTTTATCAATACTAGGAACATCACTTAATCCGTTAACATCAAACCAAGGTGCGCTAGCCCAATCAAATCCTTCCCCAAAAGTATTATCTGGTGCAGTTATATACCAGTGACATGAAGCATCTGGTATGTCAACAGCGCATTTTGACCAATCATCTGACCACTGAGGAACCTGAACCCACAGCACAGTAGATAGAAGTAGAGATAGTAAATTAAACATGAACTTTATCATACAACATTTATTATAATTATAGAATTATTATATGTCTTATATAAGAATTATATATAGACTAATTAATAGTCTTATATGAGATTATCAATACGCTTAATTCCTCAATTTAGTATTAAAGGATTTTTCAATATTAGAAATGATATTTGAATGTATTGATTTAATGTCCGAGTCCAGTAATGTTTTATCTTTGTCTCTATATGACAATCTAAATGTATAACTTATTTGATCATCTCCAAATTTAGTATCTTCAAAAATATCAAGTAAATTTACATCCTCTAAGAGATTTTTTCCTGATTTTCTTATCTGTGATGTAATTTCGCTAATTAAAAATTTCTTATTGAAAACAAAATTTATATCCCTTTCCATTTTCGGAACAATTGGGTATTGCTTATATATTGGAATCCATTTATTTTTTCTTGTACAAGCTCCCAAGAGGTTTGAAACATTTATTTTAAATAAATAAACTTTTTTTAATGACTTCTTTTCTAGTATTAGTTTAGGATGTAATTCACCAAAATAACCTGCATCTCTCCCTTCAATAACTAATTTCGCTGTTCTTCCTGGATGAAGAAAATTAATTGAATTAGTAGGTTTATCCTCAATTTTAATGTTCAATGATGATAAAGCCTCCTTTAACATTCCTCTCGCCTGGTAATAATTAAGATCGTTATCCTTACCCGAATTTATCCATTTTCCAAACCTTTTATTTCCATAAATCGCACCATTCAGAACTTCTTCTTGAATGAACTCAGTTTTCTTTAGAAAAACATTTCCAATTTCAAATATATAACAACTTGCTTGTCCAGCTTTTATATTACGGTTCACTATCTCCAAATGTTCTTTCCAGATATTATCTCTAAGACAGCTTGTTTCTAATAACAGAGGATTAGATATCTTTATAAGTTTTTCATCATCTTCAGGAACAAGAGAGTAGCTTAGTACCTCGTTAAAACCATTTTCTATAAAACCATTTTTTACTTTTCTCAATGCCAACTGTTCAGGTGACAATTTTCCAGGCTTTATTGGATTGGGAAGTTTTAAGTCGAATCTGTCATACCCTATTAATCTTGCTATTTCTTCAATTAAATCTATTTCTCTTATTAAATCATGTGATCTATTAGGAATTACTGCTACATCCCAGCCATATTCTTTATTCTTTAAAGTACAACCTATGAGTGTTAATTTATCAACTATTTCATTATCAGATAAATTTCTTTTTTCAAATTGATCGTTAATTATTAATGGACCAAGAATTTTATGTATGCGAGTTCTGCGTAGTTTAATAAATATATCCTCATTACTTATTAAATTGGAAGTATTGATGATTGGTGAATTAATAGAAAAATATTCTTCTAAAAGATTAATTGCCCTTGTCACTGCACTTATTGTATTTTTAGATGAAATCCCTTTTTCATATCTGCTGCTAGATTCTGTTCTTATGCCAACCGCCTTTGAAGATTTTCTTATAGTAACTGGATTAAAAACAGCGCCTTCAAGGTAAATAGAGGAGGTAGTATCAGTTACAGAAGTCTCTAAACCGCCAATCACCCCAGCAATAGCTACCGGTTTATTACAACAAGTAATAACTGTGATATTGTCATTTAGATCATATTCTTTACCATCTAAGCAGATAAGGCTTTCGTTATCCTTGCCTTTTCTTACAGAGAAATCTTCTGGAGAAACTTCCTTACCAATTAAGTTTGACAGTTTATCCTTATCAAACGCATGCAAAGGTTGACCTTGTTCTAAAAGAATATAATTTGTCAAATCAACTAGAAGATTAATAGATTTTATACCTGATTTTTCTATACGGTCTTTAAGCCAATTTGGCGATAATTTCTTTCCATTCACTCCATCAATGAAGCTTATTGTATAAATGCAGTTAGATTCTATAGCCTCTGTACAAAGTTTAATTCCCTTGAGTATATGAATATTGTATGTATGGTTTAATTCTGGAAAATATAAGGTGGATTCTAAAAGAGCAGAAATTTCACGGGCAATACCTATAACAGACATTCCGTCAGGTCTATTAGCTGTAATGGCTAAATCATATATAAAATCATTTAATTGAAGCAAGTCAGACCCTGGAGTGCCCAATTCATGTTTTAAGGCTAAATCTTCATCAATGATCTCTATCCCTTCGCTAGAGTCCTCTAAACCAAGTTCCTGCAGTGAACATATCATTCCTTCACTCATTACACCTCTAATTTCACTTCTTTTAATAGTTAAATTAACTGCATTTAGTTTCGCGCCGACAGTAGCAACATAAACATAAATATCTGGTTTAATATTGCGCGCACCACAGATAATTTGTAAATTCTTTGAATTACCAATATCGACTTGGCAAATTGAAAGCTTGTCAGATCCTTCGTGTTTTAAAACAGATAATACCTTACCTAAAACAACACCTTTTACATTTGCTGAACAATCTTCTAATGATTCAACCTCAAATCCACCAATAGACAATTTCTCAGAGAGTTCTTCGGGAGTAGAAGTGATTTCTACTAAATTTTTCAACCAATTTTGAGAAACTTTCATATATAAATCTTATTCGGTGATAATAAAAAAATGGAAATATCTTCAAAATAGTTTGTTGAAGATGTACAATAGAAAATTATACATTAACGTATTAATCAAAATGGCAAAAAAAGGGACAAGAGTTGTAGTGACCCTGGAATGTACTGAAGCTAGAACAAGTTCAGACCCCAAGAGATCTAATGGTGTCTCAAGATATACTACAGAAAAAAACCGTAGAAATACAACAGAAAGATTAGAATTAAAAAAGTTTAATCGTCATCTAAATAGAATGACAATTCACAAAGAAATAAAGTAATCAAAAATCATGCCTAATTCAATTTTTAAAAAGCAATTATCACCAATAAAACCCGGAGATCCTATAGATTATAAGGATGTTGAACTTCTTAAGAAATTCATTACGGAAAGGGGGAAAATACTTCCTAGAAGGATGACTGGATTAACTTCAAAACAGCAAAGAGATCTTACATTAGCAGTTAAAAGAGCACGTATTGTAGCTTTGTTACCCTTCGTAAATCCAGAAGGATAATAAAATATTGAAAATAGTTATTTCTAAAAATAATAATTCAAATATTTGAAAGATTTAACACATTTAAAAACCTATATTATTGATTCAGAAGATCCACATGAAGTGGATGATGCTATTTCACTTGAAAAAAAGGAAGACAATATAAAAAAATTATGGATTCACATTAGCAATCCATGTAAGCTTTTTGTGCAAGATTCTAGTGTTGATATTGATGCAAGAAATAAAAATAGTAGTTTATATTTGACAAATCGATATGAACCTATGCTTACTGAAGATATTCTTCAGAAGGCAAATCTATCACAAAATAAAATTTCAGAAACTATTAGTGCTGTTATAGAATTTAATGACGATGGCTCAATAAATAATTATGAGATAATTGAAGCAATTATAAAACCGAAATATCAATTAACATATGAAGATGCAAATGAAATATTAGAACTAGAGCCAAAAGAGGAAATTGAATTAGTTGAAATAAAAAAATTATTAGAAAAGAGTATTTTATTTAGAAAAAAAAATGGAGCAATTATTTTTGAAAGTCCAAATAGTAAAATAAAATTATTTAATAATAAAATTACTCTAGTTAAATTAGAAAAAACAATCGCACAAATTGTAGTTTCTGAGGCTATGATATTAATGGGTTATGTAACAAGTTTATTTTTAAAAAAACATAATATACCAGCTGCATATAGAACTCAAAAATTAAATTGCGATCCATTCGAAATACTTAATAAATATAAAGATAGTGAAATTAAACATATACTATTAAAACAATATATGGGTAGAAGCTACATAACAATAGAGCCCAATTATCATGAATCATTAGGTCTCCCATTATACGTACAAAGTACTTCACCATTAAGGAGATATTTAGATTTAATAATACAAAGACAAGTATATAATAAATTAAATAATTATGATTTGATAAGTATAAATTTAATCTCACAAATAATTGATTATTCGAAAAATAAACAAATTGAGAATAACAATATCATTAGAAATGATAAATATAAATATTTATCAAAATTTTTTAAAAATGAGAATAAGAAATTTTATAAAATAATATTAATTAAGTGGATTAATCATAAAAGAAACATTGCTTTAGTTTTTTTTCCTGAGTATTCGCTAGAAATTCTTATTAGTCTTTTTACATCAATAGAATTATATAGTAATAAAATATATAAAGTAAAATATTATTTAAATGATAATAATCTTTTAGAGTTTACTTATTAAATAAAAATTAATACAATAACTCATAATTGGTTTAATAAATATCTGTTAATATTAATAAAAAAGCTTTATGAGTTTTATCATTACTACACCTTTATATTATGTAAACGATAAACCTCATTTAGGAAGCTTATATACAACTATAATTTGCGATGCTATAGCTAGGTTCAAAAGACTTCTAGGTGAAGATGTAATCTTCATAACGGGTGTTGATGAACATGGATTAAAAATTCAAAGAACTGCAAATGAGAAGGGTATAGAACCAATGAGTCATTGCGATAAAATTTCGGAAATCTTTAATATAAATTGGAATAATTGGGATATATCATTTGATAAATTTATAAGAACAAGCTCTAAAAATCATGAGTTGGTTGTTAAAGAATTTTTTGAAAGAGTAAAAGGATCAAATGATATCTATATGGGCGTGCAAAAAGGTTGGTATTGCGTTGGTTGTGAAGAATTTAAAGATAATCCAGAAAATTCAACAACATTTAAATGTCCAATACATCAAAAAAATTTAGAATGGAGAAATGAGGAGAATCTTTTTTTTAGACTTTCGAAATATCAAGAGCAAATAGAGAAAATAATAAGAGAACCATCATTTATAGAACCAATTGAAAGAAGGAATGAAATTATTAACTTTGTTTCTAGAGGTTTAAAGGATTTTTCAATCTCAAGAACAAATGTCTCATGGGGTATTCCTGTTCCTGGTAATGAAAATCATACCTTTTATGTATGGTTTGATGCCTTACTTGGATATGTAAGTGCAATTAGTTCTAACGAAACAGATCAATTATTGGAAAAATCAATTAATGGAGGATGGCCAGCTGACATTCATTTGATTGGTAAAGATATACTAAGGTTTCATGCAGTTTATTGGCCTGCTATGCTTATTTCTGCTGGTATGAAAGTTCCTAAAAAAGTTTTAGGTCATGGTTTTCTCACCAGGGAAGGTCAAAAAATGGGCAAAAGTTTAGGTAATGTTTTAGATCCTGACATATTACTCTCTAAATACGGAAATGATTCTGTTAGATGGTATCTAATTAAGGATATATCACTGGGTAATGATGGAGATTTTCAAGATAGAAGATTTGTTGACACTATAAATAACGACCTTGCTAACACAATTGGTAATTTACTAAATAGGACATCATCCATGTCAAGAAAATGGTTTGATAATAAAGTGCCAAATAATGAAAAAACTTTTAATGAAAACATATTAGCTTCTTTCTCAATGCAGATAGTTGAAAGTTATATGCATAATTTCAATAACTATAAATTGGACTTAGCTGCAAATGATGTATTAAACCTTGCAATCAAGACAAATTTATATCTAAATGATAATCAACCATGGGTCTTAATTAAAGATGAGGCTAATATTCCTCAAGTTAAAGAAGTAATATATAATGTTTTAGAAAGCACGAGAATAATAGGTTTATTATTATTACCTATACTCCCAGAACTTTCATCAAGAATAGATAGTCAATTAGGTAATAATTACAAGAAAGACCTTCAATGGAAAGATCAAATCAAATGGGGATCATTAGAGTTTAACTCTGAACTCCCTAAACCATCTCCAATAATGAATAAACTTGAGTATGAATAATATTTATAAATTTATATATATAATTTTATTCTTAATTTATGGTTGCAAATCTAGTAATCTCGATGGAGGTAGAATTACACAAAGAATAAATAGTTTAAACATGAATATTTATTCTAATAAAGGTGAATTAATATATTCAATCAATAGTCCAAAATCATATTATGACAAAGTAAATCATGTATTTAATTTAGATAAAACGACTATTCTTTTATATAAGAATAAAATTCAACAATACATAATTAATTCTGAGTCATCCAAACTATCTAACAACAACAAATTATTGGAATTAAATGGAAATGTTGAATTTAGAAAAACATTAGAGGATAAAGATGTACTATATTCAGATAACTTTATTTGGAATATAGATGAAAAAACATATTTACTAACTGGGAATGTTAAATTCGAAAATAAAAGTATAATGTTGAGTTCTGATAAAGCTTCAATTGATAAAAACAATGTTGTTGAGTTTTTTAATCCAGTTAAATATATTATTAAAAATAACGATAATAAAAATATCTACGAAGTAAATTCTGAGAATGCTTATTACGATATAAATACCAAATCTGTAAGTTTTAATTCAAGGGATAAGCGTGTTCGATCAAAAATATTTTTTTAAATATTATTCTTTAAAAAAATGTCATTTATTTTTTTTGACCAATTAAAAATCCATTTTTCATCTGATTTTGTAAAACATTTTGCACTCCATCCTCCAATTAAAATGAACGCTTTCTTATTTATAGGGACAATCAAAATTGAGGGAATATCAGGGCAAAAAGAATGAAACTCTTCCTTACCTGGATAAAACTTAGTATTTGCTAAAGAAATTAATTTCATTTTATTTATTGCTCTCATACATGTTTCACCAGGTACAAAATTACTATTGGAAATAATTCCTCTTTTTAAAATATTTACTCCATCGTTATGAATTAATAATGTTGCTGCCGCCGTAGAAGTTAATATTGCTTCTGAGCCCCATGCAAGTTCATCAATCACTTCATTTGGAATATCAGAATCAAAAATAAAATTATTATCTCCTTTTAATTCAATTTTTTCACCTATTGTAGATTTAAATTGTTTAAACAAAAAACCTATAAGAATAATAATTACAGATGTTATTGCTGAAAGTACCTGAGCTCTTTCAAGCTCAGGAGTCATATTTTCAATAGAGATGAAGTTAACTAATTGAAAGAAAAAAAGAACAATTCCAATTATTATTAACGTTAAACCATTAAAACCCATATATTTTTTTAATAAAACACCTTCTCTTAGTTAAATTATAATATTGAACAATTAATTAACTAAAAATCAGACTTAAAGTATTAATATATAAATAGTAAAAAATCAAAAATGTTTAATTTTTTTAATAAGTTCTTTTTTACATCAATTTTAGTTAGTTTTCTAATTATATCTATTCCCTCTTCTTCATTTGCAGAAGGTATCAATGGATTTAACAAAATATTTATTGTTACACAGCAAAAAACAATAATTAACTATGAAAAAAGCCAACCTTCATCAATTGATAATCCGGTAGTTGATCCCAATTTCAATACCATGAGAGATAAAGATACTGAAAGTTCAACTGCAACTTATATTGTTATCGGATTATTGATTGCCGCAACTATAATACCTTTAGCAACTTGGTGGTATTTTTCAAAATAACTATTTAATAATGTATTTGCAGAATAATAACATTAAAGATAATTCAAAAATCATTTTTATAACAGGAGGTACAAAAAGCGGAAAAAGTGAATTTGCTGAACACTTAGCAAAGGATAAAAAAGATTTAGCTTACGTAGCGCTATCACAGGAAATTATTAATGATAAGGCCTGGGAAAGTAAGATTAAATTACACAAAAAGAGAAGACCAAAGGAATGGGAATCATCTATTAAACATTAAATTTAAATTAAAAAAATTAAAGCTATTCAAATACTCAAATATTGTATATTGAAGGACAGGTAATCAAAGTTGGAATTAAAATCAAGTAGTAAATTAAGTCTACCTAAAAAAGAGAGGGTATCAAAAAGACATCAGTGCGCTGTAAGCAAGGCGAGTAATGAAATTATGTTAAATAGAGTTTGCAATGGAAATAGTTTGGAATTTCCTTTTAAATAATTAATTAGTTTTTAATAGGATTATTGTGTTCTTCTGCAATATATTATTGATTGCAGTTTGATCATTTTTATTTACTTTT
>QCMD01000012.1 GCA_003214055.1 Prochlorococcus sp. AG-418-K17 | reverse complement strand
GGAGTATCTGGTGCTAGGCCAGGTAAAAGAAGGAACTCAGATTTTCAAGGAATAACAAGTAAGAGTGTTAAAAAAGTAGGAAAATGGGTATCAGAAAAAGTGGATATATTTTTTGATGAAGATAATGATGATTGGAATGATGAAAATTTTTACGATGATAACAGCGATATTAAGACATTTACTAGAGAATCCAATTCTTATGAATATGTTAAACCGTTTTCAAAAAGACCTTTAGAAGCAATATCTTTAAGGCAACCAAAAAATTTACAGACAACTGAGCAAAAAAAATTACCTTATATGAAAGAGAATAAAAACGAAGATTGGCCAGATGAAATGGATTTCAAAGTTGAAAGATGGCAAAGATCTTCAGAAAAAGAGAATAATTTACCAAGAAATCAACTAAACCAACAATCTCAATCAAAATCAAGAAATCTTCCTAGATCAAGAAGAAGAAGAGGAGTATAGTTTTGAAAATTCTTTAATTCCTGAATAACCTAATAAATTTTCTAAATGTGGATTGAAGACTTCTCTAATAATTGTTAAGGGTTTTTTGTCTCGAAAAAATCTATAATTTCTTGACCAGAATGGTCCTTTAAAACAAAATTGATCTTCTAACCAATTTGAATTTACAAGGGAAATTCGGTCAACTTCCCTAAACAATTCTGATCTGTCTTGTGTCAAATTCTTCCAAATAGGCTCTTCTTTGGCTTTTAAATTTTCATTTACTTGTTCTGCATTCCACCAGCTTTCAGCCCATGCTAGGTTTTTATTATTGTTCTTAATCCATACTTGTCTTCTAATTAAGGGACCATTTAATTGATTTAATTCTTTAGGACCCTCTTGAATGTATAGAGGATCTACTTGCATTGAAATTAATTTAATTTTCGTCTCTTGATTAGTTAAAAGCTGTAGATGTCTAGTTGGACTTCCATCCCCAAGCAACATTAATTTCCATGAACCAGATATTTCTGGGAGTGAATTTTTCACTAAAAAAGTAGAAGCTTTTTCTTCCCATAAAATTTTTGGTGACTTAAAAAGTTTATTATTCAGTGCTCTGAACTATTGCTTTTAAGATGATAACTTTTTTTCGCCAAAAATATTTGCCTTTTCTTTATTTATTTCTCTTATTTTTAGCCAAACAAGTAATGCAGTTAAATCAGCTTTGCTTACTCCTGGAATTTTTGAAGCATCACCAAAATTTTTTGGCTTTATCTTATTCAAATTTTCTCTAGCTTCTAAAGATAATGTATCTATCTTTTCATAATTTATTTCTTGAGGCAGAGATTTACAGCTTTGACGATTTATTTGTTCAATGTTGTTTTTTTGTCTTTTAAGATAACCCTCGTATTTAATATCTATTTCAACACCTTCCTGTATTGAAGAAGCTATATTTTTTTCAGTCAAATTATATTTAATTAAATCTGAATAATGAAAGTTTGGTCTTTTTAAGAGTTCTTTCAAAGTTGTTGAGCCTTTGATTTTGGATCCCGTGTCTAATTCTATTTTTTTTGATATTTCATCGGTATTTTTTAAACGGGTGTTATTTAATCTTAATTTCTCTTCCTCGAGGAGTTTTATTTTTTCTTGATAGGCCGACCATCTTTTCTTATCAATTAGTCCTATTTGATAACCTAAGGGGGTTAATCTCCTATCCGCATTATCTCCTCTAAGAGTTAACCTATATTCACTCCTACTAGTGAGAACTCTATATGGTTCTTTGAGATCTTTGGTAATTAAATCATTAATCATTGTTCCTATATAGCTGCTTTCTCTAGTGAAGATTATCGGGTCTTTTTTGTTTATTTTTCTTGTCGCATTGATTCCTGCAACTAATCCTTGTGCTGCTGCTTCTTCATAACCAGTTGTTCCATTAATTTGTCCAGCGCTAAATAAATATTCAATTTCTTTCGTTTCGAGTGATGTTTTGAGCTGTGTTGCAGGTATATAGTCGTACTCGACAGCATATGCTGGTCTCAACATTTTACATTCACTTAATCCAGGTAGGGTTCTTAAAAGTTCTAATTGAATATTTTCGGGTAAACCTGTAGAAAATCCTTGTACATATATTTCAGGGGTATTAATACCTTCTGGTTCTAAGAAAATTTGATGTGATTCTTTATCAGCAAATTTAACGATTTTATCTTCAATTGATGGACAATATCTTGGTCCCTTACTATCAATAAAACCACCGTAAATGGGAGTAAAATGTAAATTATCTCTTATTAATTGATGTGTCTTAGCAGTTGTTCTTGTTATGTGACAACTAACTTGGGGCATCGTATTTTTGATATCTGGCTCAAATGAAAAAAATTTTTCAGCTGCAGTACTAGGTTGAATATCTAATTCATCAAAAATGATACTTTTTTTATCAACCCTTGCTGGAGTTCCTGTTTTTAAACGTTCTGTTTTTATACCAATTTCATGTAAGTTTTGAGTAAGACCTTTCGCTGCTTGTTCACCTGATCTTCCAGCAGACATTGATTTATTTCCTATCCATATTCTTCCTTCCAAAAAAGTGCCAGCTGTAATTATGACTGATCTCGCTGAATAATAACTACCAAAGAAAGTTTTAACACCTTTGATTCTTTTTTGGATGATTTTTTTTGAGTTCAATCCAATTATTTCAGTTTTTGCAATATCAAGTTCAGTAATCATTGCTTCTTTCAAAGATAAATTATCTGTATTTTGTAGAATTTCGATCATTCTCTTTGAATATTCTCTTTTATCCGTTTGAGCTCTTAATGCCCATACAGCTGGCCCTCTGCTGGCATTTAATATTCTTTTTTGGATTGCTGTTTCATCAGCTAATTTTCCAATAATTCCTCCTAATGCATCAACTTCATGCACTAATTGACTTTTTGCAGGTCCTCCAACTGCAGGATTACAAGGTTGCCAGGCAATCCTATCGAGATTAATTGTAAATAATGCTGTTGAAAATCCTAATTTTGCTGTTGTTATAGCTGCCTCGCATCCTGCATGTCCCCCTCCAATAACGATGATGTCAAAAGATTCATTAAGGGATTGATGATCTTGCATTTGAGGATTGATTTAATTAGCTAAATTCCTAAATCTCGTAAATTGAGGCTCAAATAATAATTTAACAGTTCCAACGGGTCCATTTCTATGTTTAGTGACAATAATCTCTGTTATACCTCTATCTTCAGTCTCTGGATTATAGTATTCATCTCTGTAGATCATTAATACTAAATCTGCGTCTTGTTCAATAGATCCAGATTCTCTTAGATCGCTCAACATCGGTCTTTTATTTGTCCTAGACTCTACCCCTCTACTCAATTGAGACAAGGCAACTACTGGTACTTTTAATTCTCGTGCCATACTTTTAAGGCCCCTTGTTATCCGTGACAGTTCTTGCACTCTATTATCGGGAGTTGTTCCTTCCATTAATTGGAGGTAATCAATCACAATTAATCCCAGTTCCTTTTTTTGTTCAGCTATTAATCTTCTACATAGAGATCGCATCTCTAAAACACTTAGGTTAGGTTTGTCATCTATAAATATTGGAAGCTGACCTAGTGAATTAATACCCTCTCCAAGCAGGGGCCATTCTTCTTGTTGAAGTCTTCCTGTTCTTAATCTTCCACTCTCAATTCCAACTTCCATAGATAATAATCTGTATGTTAATTGCTCTTTACTCATTTCAAGACTGAACACGCAAACGGGTAAATCTTGAGATTGAGCTACATTCTTTGCAAGATTAAGAACCATTGAAGTTTTACCCATGGAAGGTCTTCCAGCAACAATTATTAAATCACTTCTTTGAAAACCTTGAGTCATTGCATCAAGATCATAGAAGTTTACTGGAATTCCCGCTACTGACTTCCCTAATGATCGCGACTCGATTTCATTGAAAGTACTTGTAAGAATTTCAGCTGCTTGAGTCAGACCTTTTGAAGGTTTTTCTTGACTTATTTCAAATATTTTTTGCTCGGCTTTATCTAATACTTCACTTGTATCCTGCATCTGATCAAAACCAAGTTGAACTACTTCATTTCCAGATTTAATTAGCTGTCTTCTCAAGAATTTATCGCTTATTAAATCTGCAACTTGCTCTATAGAGGCTGTTGAAGAAACATTTTCTACTAACTCAACTAATTTGTTATTACCTCCGATTTTCTCTAATGATCCATTATCTGCAAGCCATGCACTCATTGATGTTAAATCAGTTGGTTTCCCCTGGGTATGCAACATTAGTGCAGTTCTATAAATTTCTTGGTGAGCTCTTATATAAAAAGCTTCAGGTTTAATTAAATCAGCTATCCTTGCTATCGCTTCGGGGTCAAGAAGGATTCCACCTAAAACAGCTTCTTCTGCTTGTATATTTTGAGGAGGTACTAACGCAACATTGTCACTGTTAAAATCTTTTTTAAAATTTTTATTTGACCCGTTGTTCGGAAAAGGTACAGAAACCATATCTTTTATTGCTTAGACTTACACTCTGGCTACTTTTTCAAATAATGCAACAAATTTATTAACTTGTTACTTCAATATTAACTTCTGCATTTACTTCTTTATGTAATTTTATTTTCGCTATGTAAGAACCTAAATTATGAATATCAGGTACCGTGATGTTTCTTCTATCAATTTCTTTTTTAGTTGCTTCTTTTATTGCATCTGCAATATCCCCATTGGTCACTGTTCCAAAGAGTACACCATCTTCACCAACTTGTTTTTTGATAGTGAATCTCCCTATTGTTTTTAATGCTGTTTGGAAATCTAGAGCCTCTTGCTTTAATTTTTCAGCAGCAATTTTTTCTTTTTCTTTTTTTCTTTCAATCTGTTTAAGAACAGCTGGTGTTACATTCATTGCTTTTCCATAAGGCAATAGGAAATTTCTTGCATATCCAGGTGCTACTTCAACTAGATCACCTTCTTTGCCAAGTGATGCGATTGATTCAGTTAATGCGACTTGTACTCTTTTAGCCATGAAACTATTGAACAATATTGTTAATAATAAGACCTAGAGGGTAACTTTACTTTTTTTGCAAGACCAAATTTGGCAAGAATCTTAATATGTTCCCAAGTTAAATCGATTTGACCTCTAAATAATCCTTGTTTCGCTGAATTAGGAAATGCATGATGATTATTATGCCAACCTTCTCCAAATGTTAATGCAGCAACCCAAGCATTATTTTTAGATGAATCACCACTTTTAAATGGCGACTTACCCCAACAATGAGTAGCCGAATTTACAAGCCAGGTGATGTGATAAACGACTACAAGTCTCAATGGAATTCCCCATAGCACCAAAGCCCAACCACCTACTCCTAATTTTTGTCCTATTGCGTACAAAGAAAGTCCAATAGGAATTTGTAAAAATAAAAAATATTTATTTAGGAATCTATAGTATGGATCTTTAATTAAATCTGCACTTAGTTTTGGAACAGCTTTTAGTGCTTCAACGTCTTTGAACATCCAACCCATATGACTCCACCAAAAACCTTTTTTACTGTTGTGATGATCTACTTCTGTATCTGAAAAAGAGTGGTGATGCCTATGCAAACCCACCCAATCAATAGGTCCATGCTGGCAACTTATAGCTCCACAAGTAGCAAAAAATCTTTCTAACCATCTTGGAACAATGAATGATCTGTGTGATAACAATCTGTGATAACCAAGAGTGACTCCTAAACAAGCAGTTACCCAGTAAAAAAATAATAATGATGTGACTGCAGGGAGACTCCAAAACTTTGGTTGTAAAGCCACTAAAGAAAGTATATGAATTGCAACCATGAAAACGATTGTTCCCCAAGTTTTATGTAGTCTTGGAGGATATTTTCTTGAATGGCTAGAAGGTTCTAATAATTTTTCTGAGAGTTCTATAACTTTTTCAGCTGGAACAGGCTTCTTTAATTTTGCTGTTTCTTGGAAAATTACTGAGTTCATGATATTGAAATACTATTTTCAAAATTACCGATATGTAATATTATCATACTATGATATTGATAAGTTTAATTATCTGTGAGTTTAGGATATCGCGATAAATTATCTAGAGGTCGAAGAGCTATGGCTCATTTGATACACCTCTGGCATGAGAGAAATGGTTGGTCTCATAGGGTTTTGCCATTACTTTCTGAAATTCTTGATTTAGGTAAAGTTCATAATTCGCAAATTTCTAATCTTAGGAATGGAAAGTTATCTTCGCCTGGGCCAGAAGTCTTTCTTGCTTTAGCTCAAGTAAATATGATTCTTGATCAAGGTATAGAAAAAATCAGGGATCGTTTAGAAAGTGATTACCCAGAATTGTGGAAATCTTTACAAGAGTCTGCATTACCCTTAAAAAATGATTCTGGTAATTCATTGTCTGCCGGGGAGTTATTTGAGATATTTTCAGGGTTAAAATCTCTCCCTTCGTCTTTTGACTGGTATATAGAAGATGAAGAAGCATCTGCTTTAAGTGATGCCCTATCAGTACATTTTTGTCAGAATAAGGCTTGGAGATCGTGTAAAATTCAAGTAATGGATGCTTATGCTGTCACTAAGTCCTCCCGTAGAGAACGTTTTGCTGAGGTAATAGCAGGAGTTAGAGATTATACGGCAGAAGAATTAGATGGAGAACTACTTGATCTATATGAGGCTTCAAAAAAACTCTCTTATTTTAATGGTAAAGGACCTAATGCTTTCCTCGCAGAATTAAGAAATTTAGCTTTTGAAAAATAACATGAGTTTTCATAATTAATGACATTAAACAATAATTTAAAACTGGCTGAAAATGCTGTTCTTTCTGTAGAAGAGAGTTTAAGTAAAGTTTTTCAAGAAAGATCTAATCAAGTTTTCCAAAAATTAGAAAATATTTTGAAAATTTTTAAGGAAGAAAAAGTTTCTACTAGTCATTTCAACCAATCCTCTGGTAGTGGTTATGATGATATATCAAGAGAAAAAATTGATGCGGTTTTTGCAAGATTGTTTCTCGCTGAAAAGGCAGCTGTGAGAATGCAATTTGTAAGTGGAACGCATGCAATAAGTTCTGTCTTATTTGGAATTTTGAGACCTGGTGATATAATGTTATCCCTTACGGGGCAGCCATATGACACATTAGAAGAAGTGATAGGAATAAGGGAAGGAGGTAAAGGCTCACTTAAAGATTTTGGGATTAAATATAAGCAAATAAATATCTGTGAGAATTTTGACTCTTTTCAGGAAAAAATTGTTCATACTTTTAAAGAAAATTCATGTAAATTAGTATTTATACAAAAAAGTTGTGGATATAGTTGGAGAAAATCTCTTACGAATCATCAGATAGAGAAAATTTGCAGTCTGATTCACTCCCTAGATCCTAACTGCGTATGTTTTGTTGATAACTGTTATGGGGAGCTTGTTGAAGATAGTGAACCAATTTCTAAAGGGGCAAATATAATTGCTGGATCATTGATTAAAAATTTGGGAGGAACAATCGTTCCTACTGGTGGGTATGTAGCGGGAGATGCAGATTTGGTTGAGATGTCATGTTCTAGATTAACTTCACCAGGTATTGGTTCATCTGCAGGAATAAATTTCGGACTAGGAAGATTAATTTTGCAGGGTTTGTTTTTATCACCACAAATTGTTCACGAATCACTAAAAGGTGCTGATATGGTCGCGGGAGTTTTTAAAAATTTGGGATTCAAAGTTTTGCCAGAGCCAGCAACCTATAGATCTGATCTTATTCAGTCAGTAAGATTGAATAATCCTGATTTGGTACAAAAAGTTTGCCAATCTTTTCAAAATTCTTCACCAATAGATTCTTTTCTAAATGTTGTTCCATCACCAATGGATGGATATTATTCAAAATTATTAATGGCTGGAGGTACCTTTATTGAAGGAAGTACAAGTGAATTTTCCGCTGATGCGCCTCTAAGAGATCCTTACAATATTTTTGTTCAAGGTGGTTCGCACATAGCTCATATCAAAATTGCATTAATTCAATTATTATTTGAATTACTAGAGGAAAAATTAATTTCAAAGGATTCTCTACTTTCTTTATCAACTTAATCATGTCTTACCAGTTTCCAGAGAACCTCAACTATGCTGATACCCATGAATATGTTTTGGAAGAAAACGGATTGTTAAAAATTGGAGTCAGTGAATTTGCTATAGATCAATTAGGCGATATTGTTTTTGTTGAGTTAGCTGATCAAGGAACGTCTTTAGAGAAAGGTGAGACTTTTGGAACAATAGAATCTGTTAAAGCCGTTGAGGAAGTCTACCTTCCTTTTTCAGGGGAAATAGTATCAGTAAATGAAAGTGTTATTGATAATCCTGAGCTTTTACAGAATGATCCTATTGGAGAGGGTTGGTTAGTCATTTTGAAACCAGAATCTAAAGCATCAATTGCTGATTTGATGACTTCTGACGAATATCAATCAAAGGTTGTACCAAAATAAGGCAAACTTTCTAAAAAGAGCTATTTTAAAGAAAAATATTTTTAATATGAAATCCAAATTTGGGTCCGATTTGTTTATTGATAGGCATCTGGGGTTAGGAGATAATGATGAGAGAATTATGCTAAATAAGCTTGGTTTTAATAATATTGATCAATTTATAAATCAAGTTATTCCCGAAGATATTCAGCTTGAAGATAAATCTTCAGAAATATTGCCCCAAGGTTGCTCAGAAATTGAGGCTTTAAATGAATTAGAAGAGATTGCGAACAAAAATACCAAAATGAGATCACTAATAGGCCTTGGTTATTATGACAATCACATGCCTAAAGTAATCCAAAGACACGTTCTCGAAAATCCTAGATGGTATACCTCTTATACTCCCTATCAAGCAGAAATTGCACAAGGAAGGTTAGAAGCTCTTTTTAATTTTCAAACTATTGTTTGTGAACTTACAGGATACCCTGTAGCTAATGCATCTTTGCTAGATGAGGGCACTGCTGCTGCAGAAGCTATGGCCCTGAGTTTTGCCGCAAGAAAAAATAAATCTTCAAAAGTATACTTAGTGGAATCAAAAGTTTTTGATCATACTTTTAATATTCTCCAAACCAGAGCAAAACCTCTGGGAATATCCTTAAAACGCTTTACTCAAAGCAAACTTCCTAATCATGATGATGTTTTTGGAATTTTGTTGCAATTACCAGGTAAAAATGGGGAATTATTTGATCCCACATTCCTAACATCCCAAGCACATAGATCAGATATTATTGTAACGGCATGTATTGATCCACTGGCACAAGTTTTAATTAAACCGATTTCTGAATTTGGTGTTGATATTGCAGTGGGTAGTATGCAAAGATTCGGAGTTCCAATGGGATTTGGTGGGCCCCATGCCGCATATTTTGCATGTAGTGAAAAATATAAAAGGCTTATACCTGGAAGAATTGTTGGGCAAACTGTCTCTAAAAATGGAGAAAAGTCTTTAAGATTGGCATTGCAAACAAGAGAGCAACATATTAGAAGGGAGAAAGCCACTAGTAATATTTGCACTGCTCAATCTTTGTTAGCTATAATTTCATCTTTTTATGCCATTTATCATGGACCCTCTGGATTAACAAAAATTGCTAAGAAATTAGTCGAGTTGAGAATAAATTTAGAATCATGTTTGGTTGATTTAGGTTTTGATATTCCTGATGGGATTAGATTTGATAGTGTTGATGTTTATTCTCAGCACTCTCAAAAGATCCATAATGAAGCTTTAAAAAATGGATATAACTTAAGAATCTTGCCTTTGGGATCAACTATTGAAGATTCCACTGGCTTTGGAATCTCTTTGGATGAACTTAGTAATGAAAAAGAAATCAAAGATATTGTTACTTTCATAGCGAACCTTTTAGAAAAAAAAGAAGGTTTAGAGCATATAAAATTTGATAAAGGATTTCATCTTGAAAGTTTAGATTTGAGATCCAGTGAATGGATGCAGCAAGATATATTCACAAATTACCAAAGTGAAACTGAATTAATGAGATATATCTTCCGACTTGCTGAAAAAGATTTTTCTTTGGTAGATGGAATGATGCCATTAGGAAGCTGTACCATGAAGTTAAATTCTGCAGCAGAGTTAAATCCAGTCTCTTGGTCTAATTTATCTTCCATTCATCCTTTTTCTCCACCAGATCAAACAAAGGGCTATTCAAAAATAATATCTGATCTAGAAAAATGGATAAGTGATATTGTTGGTTTGAAATCAGTTTCTTTTCAACCAAATGCAGGTTCTCAAGGGGAGTTTGCAGGTTTATTAGCAATAAACTCTTATTTTGAATCAAAAGGCGAACTTTCAAGAAAAAAATGCTTAATTCCTAAAAGTGCTCATGGAACAAATCCTGCCAGTGCAGTTATGGCAGGTTTTGATGTTTTAACTGTTGAATGTGATGCCGAAGGAAATATTGATTTTCAGGATTTGTCGATACAGGTCAATAAATTTGGTAACCAAATAGGAGCCCTTATGTTGACCTACCCTTCTACTCATGGAGTTTTTGAATTACAAATCAGAAAAATATGTGACTTAATTCACTCTGTTGGAGCATTTGTCTATTTGGATGGGGCAAATTTGAACGCTCAAGTTGGATTATGCAAACCAGGGAACTATGGTGTTGATGTTTGCCATTTGAATTTACATAAAACATTCTGCATTCCACATGGAGGTGGTGGTCCAGGAGTCGGTCCAGTTGCTGCATCAGAAACTTTAAGCCCATTTCTTCCTACTCATTCGTTAATGGATAATAATTTATCCAATAGTTTCAATTACGTATCTTCTGCCAAGCATGGGAGTGCAAGTATTCTTCCAATAAGTTGGATGTACATAAAAATGGCTGGTCTTAGTGGTTTAAGGAAAGCAACTGCGCATGCAATTTTATCTGCAAATTATATTGCGCATTCTTTAAAGCATAAATTCAAGATTCTTTATCAAGGAAAAAATAATTTTGTCGCACACGAATGTATTTTAGATTTTAGAGATTTGAAATCTAAAACTGGTTTGAATGTAAATGATTTAGCTAAACGATTAATAGATTATAGTTTTCATGCGCCAACCATAAGTTGGCCTGTTCCAGAGACTATAATGATAGAGCCTACTGAAAGTGAAAGTTTGGCAGAATTAGATAGATTTTGTGAGGCAATGCTTTTGATTGGAGAAGAAATAAGTGAAATAGAAAATAATATTGAATTAAATAATAATAACGTAATAAGCAATGCACCTCATACGATGAAAGAGTTGATTGCTGATAATTGGCATTATCCTTATTCAAAAGAAAAAGCTTCTTTTCCATATAAAACTCCAACCAATATTAAGTTTTGGTCTTCAGTTTCGAGAATTAATAATGCATATGGTGATCGCAATTTAATTTGTTCTTGTAATGTAAATCAAAGAGAGACTTTAGAAGAAAAAAAATGTGCCTAAAGGGCTAGCATCATTGTATTTACTTAGTTATTATCAATGTGAAGAAAAATTTAATATTTTCTTATAGAATTTTTTTAAATTTTTTTATTAAAATAATCGAGCATCAAATTTTTTGGGGTATTTGAAGCTATGTCCAATGATTTTAAATCTGGTAATGTTAAGCACCTGCCAATTAAAAACGTCGACTTACCAAATTTTGTAAATAATGTTTCAGGAGATAATTCAAATATTTGTTCCATTGAGGGGACTAATGTCATAAGAGTACCTTTTGGTAAAAAATTCCCAAAGAAAAAAAGACCTGAAAAGAATCAAAATATCGCTACTCTAATACTTCCTATAAGTTCGTATAGTAATCCTACTCCCCCGCACGTTGCATAACTCAGATTAAGTTTAATTCATTTCTTTGAGAGTTTCTGAATAATAATTTTGTAGTTGTAATGTTGCTTGATTCCAATCCCATTTTTCTGCTTCATTTCGCGCCTCTTTCCTCATAACTTCTCTTTTATCTTCATTTTCTAGAATTTTTTTTGTTGCTTCAATCAAACTTTGTTTTCCATTATCTTTTTCATCAGGATCATATAAACAACCATTAATTCCATCGTTAATTATGTCTGGAATCCCCCCCTTGTTGGCTCCGATAACTGGACATCCGGCCGCCATTGCTTCTAGTAAAACTAACCCAAGTGTTTCTGTACTTGAGGGAAATAAAAATATATCTCCGGAGGCATAGGCGCTAGCAAGTTCATCGCCAGATAAATATCCTATAAAATTAGTCTTGGTATTTTCGAAGATTTTTTCAAGTTGGTTTCTATATGGTCCGTCACCTACAAGTGCTAAGCAAGCATTAGGGATACTTTCTAAGACTGGCTTAATTCTTTCAATTTGTTTTTCTGCTGATAATCTTCCTACATAAATCAATAGGTAGTTTGCGTCTTTATATTTTCCAAATAATTTTCCTCTCATTTTCTCACTTCTCAAATTTGGTCGGAAACTGTAAGTATCTACTCCTCTTTGCCATAGAGCAGTCCTTTGAATACCTTTATCTTTTAACTCATTGACCATAGCGGTGGAGGTACATAAATTTAACAAGGCTTGATTATGAGCTGCTTTGAGTAATTCCCACAAAAGTGGTTCTAACATACCCATCCCGTAATGTTCAAGATATTTTGGAAGATGAGTATGGTAGCTGGCAATTAAAGGAATATTATTAGTTTTCGCCAACCATATGCCACCTAAGCCAAGTACAGCTGGATTAACAACATGTATCAGATCTGGTTTGAATTTTTCTAACTTATCTGAGACTGCAGGACCTGGTAAACCTAGCTTTAACTCTGGGTATAAGGGTAATGGCATTGCAGCAACTCCTACAACAGTTGCTCCCATATATGATTCTGGACACCCTTCTGGACAAAAAATTATAACTTCATCACCATTTTTTATTAAAAATTCAATTGTTTTAGTCAGTCTTGTGACTATGCCGTCAACTTTAGGTAAAAAAGTTTCAGTAAACAATGCAATTTTCACTTTCTTAGGGTAATTATTTCAGAAATTTTAATTAGTCTTTATAGCCTCAGCTTGTTTTTTAGTCCAGGATGAAACACAAGGGATGCGCTTAAGATCACATCTATTTGAGTATTTTTTAGCAACTTCAACGACTTCTTCTAATAAGCCATTATCAAGAGTCGTTGGGTTTAAACCTAATTCTATAAAGCATTTATTATCAACAATCAGATCATTTTCTACTGCTTCGTTTCTTGGATTTGGTAAATAATTGATATGAGCTCCTGTTAAAGATGCAACTTTTTTAGCTAATTCTCCCACTTGGTGACTTTCAGTCATTTGATTAAAGATTTTTACTCTCTCTCCAGGTTTTGGAGGATTTTCAAGAGCAAGTTGTACACATTTTACAGAATCTTTTATATGTATAAATGCTCTTGTTTGCCCTCCTGTACCGTGAACACTTAATGGATACCCAATAGCAGCTTGCATAAGAAATCTATTTAGAACAGTTCCATAATCTCCGTCATAATCAAATCTGTTTGTCAATCTAGGATCTTTTAAAGTCGCTTCTGTATTTGTTCCCCAAACAATACCTTGATGTAGATCAGTAATTCTTACAAGATCATTTTTGTTGTAATAAAGAAATAATAATTGATCTAAAGTTTTAGTCATATGGTAAACACTGCCTGGACTTGCAGGGTGTAATATTTCTTCTTCAAAGCGGCTTCCATCTGGTTGTGGAACTTCAACTTTTAGATAACCTTCTGGGATTGTTGCACCTCTATGTGATCCATAACCATAGACTCCCATTGTACCTAAATGAACTACATGAATATCTAAATTACTTTCTACGATTGCAGCAAGAAGGTTGTGGGTTCCATTAACGTTATTATCCACTGTATATCTTTTCGTAAAACTTGATTTCATAGAGTAAGGAGCTGCTCTTTGTTCAGCAAAATGAATCACTGAATCTGGTTTTTCTTCAATGAGTAAATTTAATAATTTTTGATATTGTTTAGAGATATCCATGTTAAGAAATTTCATAGGCTTACCTCCAATCTCTTCCCAAGCAGATAGTCTTTCGGTAATTGAAGAAATCGGAGTTAAAGATTCCACTTCAAGATCAATATCTATTTTTCTGCGACTTAAATTGTCGACAATAATTACATCATGATTTTGCTCTGCTAAATTCACCGCACAAGGCCAACCGCAAAAACCATCTCCACCTAGAACAATAACTTTCACTCAGAACTCCAGAATTAATAGATTCATAATATATTTATTAAATTACTACAGTGTGCTTCCAATTTGCGAAAAAACATTGTAAATAGTTTCAAATCTTCTTTCTTAGTACGATATATAAAATCAATTAATCAACTTTTACTCTCTTTTAAACTTTGCTGAATTTAGATAATTAAATAGATATGTTTTTTTCCGGTGAGCTTGCTACTGCAAAGTCTTGTTTTTTAATTCTTCCTGCCAGAAAAGCTTGCCTGCCAGCTTTTACGCCATAATTTATCGCTTTAGCCATTAGAGGAGGATTTTCAGCTTGTGCTATTGCACTATTGATTAATACTCCATCAGCACCAAGTTCCATAGCTTGAGCAGCTTCACTTGGTACTCCAATTCCTGCGTCAATTATTACTGGCACTTTTGTATTCTCAATAATTATTCCTATATTTGATAAATTTAATAAACCTTGTCCAGAGCCAATAGGTGACCCTAATGGCATTACAGTTGCACAACCTATTTCTTCTAGTCTTTTTGCAAGAATAGGATCTGCATTGATATAAGGAAGTACAGCAAAACCTTTTTTTATTAAAATTTCCGCTGCTTTAAGGGTTTCTATTGGATCTGGCAGCAAATACTGTTTGTCAGGAATTACCTCTAACTTCACAAAATTATTTTCTTCTTGACCAGACAATTTTGCAAGTTCTCTTCCTAAAATCGCTATTCTGACTGCTTCATCGGAATTAACACAACCAGCTGTATTAGGAAGCATCCAGTATTTTTTCCAGTTTATCTTTTCTAGTAAATTTTCTCCAGTCTGATCATTTTTAATTCTTCTAACAGCGACGGTTATAATTTCGGTTTCAGAATTTGACAAACTTTCTACCATATCTTGAGTAGATTTGTATTTGCCAGTACCTACCATTAATCTATTGGAAAATTGTTTTCCTCCAATTAGTAAAGATGAACAATTTTTCATATTTAGAATCCCTTATCTTTAATACCTTTATAAGGTTTGTAATTATTTCTTTTTTCTAACTCCTTACTATTTTTTATTGCAGTTTTGTTTTTGGGATCTATCACCAAAACCTTTTGATAAGTTGCATATGCTAAGTCGTACTCAAGTAAACGCTGTTGTGCTGACGCGAGGTTATTTAAGGCTATAGGATATTCTGGGAGTGATTTTATTGCAGAATTATAGTGTTTAATTGCTTTTTTATATTCATTTTGAGCAGCATAAGAAAATCCTAAAGCATTATTTATTATGGCTTTAGCTTCATCAGGTTCATTTTCATAATTTTCAATTGCTTTTAAAAAAGTTTTAGTTGCTTCAGAATATAATCTTTTTTTTATCTGAATAGAACCAAATTCATATAATTCCGAAGCTTGAGTAATAGAATCTAAACCTTTCTGCTCAAAATTTACTAAATTTAATTCTTCACTTCTTGTTTTTAAAAACTGTCTAAATACAAAAATAGAAATTATTATTAATACAACAAAAAGAATTATCAAGTAGGATTGAAAGGAAGAAATTTCCATCATTTATAATTACTTTTTAAATTATATTCTTTTTTTTAATTACTAACGGAAGAAACAATTTTTTCAAAACACTTAGGATCGTTTAAGGCTAATTGAGCAAGCATTTTTCTGTTAATCATAATATCTGAATTCTTCATCCCATTTATTAGCTTGCTATAGTTTGTTCCATTTATTCTGGCAGATGCATTTATTCTAGAAATCCAAAGTCTTCTAAAATCTCTTTTTCTTCTTCTTCTATCTCTGTAAGCATTACAAAGAGCTTTCATCACTCTTTGATTTG
This sequence comes from Prochlorococcus sp. AG-418-K17, assembly GCA_003214055.1. Lineage (GTDB taxonomy): Bacteria > Cyanobacteriota > Cyanobacteriia > PCC-6307 > Cyanobiaceae > Prochlorococcus_A. The sequence goes on along the minus strand of QCMD01000012.1, from coordinate 11,975 downwards.
CGGTTCTGAAAAGATTTTTGTTGCCTCCTCTGAAACCTTTTGCAAGATTTAAGATTTTGTTTCTTCTTTTTCTGGCTATGTTGCCTCTTTTTACGCGTGCCATGAATATCTAATAAAAATTGGTTTAAGATTTATGCGTATGGAATCATTAATCTTACATTATCAGCATCTCTTTCATCAACTACGGCTTTTGTTGATAGATGCCTCTTTAATTTAGAGCTCTTATGGTCAAGTAAATGATTATGGAAAGCTCTTCTTCTCATGAATTTGCCCGTAGCAGTAGCTTTAAATCTTTTGGCGGCTGATTTACGAGTTTTTAGTTTAGACATTTAAGTCAAATGTGTTTAATTAGGATAATCTAAACCTTTATACGCATTGGTGCAAATTAAAGTTTTTAATTGATAAGGAAAGTTCTAACTTATGAAACTTAAATATGCTTTTTTAAACTTGTTTATAGGCTGTATTTCTCTTTTAATAGTTAATAATAAATTGTGTACTTCTGTAAAAGCAGAAGAATTGTTAAACATTGAACTTAATAAAGAAATTCAAGAAGGAAAATTTTTAATTGGTTTAAAGCAATATTTAGGCGGGGAAAATGATAGTTTTTCCAAGAAAAAGAGCATTAATTTTATTACGGAAAAAGGATTTTTAAACCTAATATCGTCCAACGGCATTAAACATAAATCAAAACAGATTAATATTACATGGGTGGATCTACCCATCAAAAATCCAAAAACAATTGAAAGAATTGTTTTTGGTCCTTTTGCCAGCTATGAATCAGCAAAAAAACAAGCAGATAAACTGAAAGATAAAGGATTTGAGACGACTGTTGCTTACCCTAAAAATTGGGAAGTATGGATTCCATTTCAAGATGATCTTCCAGAGTTTGAATTAAAAAATAAGATTTTCAGAAAAATAAAAAATTCCCAAATTATTCCTGTTCTTAGAAGTGAATATGGTGTTATGAAACTCAAAGGGCCTGTATATATTTATGCTCAAGAGGAAATAAAAATAAATGGTGTAAATTTTGGCAAAAACTTTTTTTTAATAAAAGATTTATATGGCACTTGGACATTAGTCCAAAAAATTGAGTTTGATGATTATTTAGCAGGTGTTTTGCCATATGAAATTGGACCAAATTCTCCTTTAGAGGCACTTAAAGCGCAAGCAGTTATTGCAAGAACTTGGGGAATTTTTAATTCTGATAGATTTAATATGGATAAATATCATTTATGTATAAGCACTCAATGTCAAGTTTATAAGCCTTCTCAAATTACAAATAAAAAAGTACAAAAAGCTATAGAAGCAACTTCAAATTTAATTTTAACTCATAGTAATCAACCAATAAATGCTTTTTACCATGGTTCTAATGGTGGTGTATCTGCGACTGCAGGCGAGTCTTGGCAAATTAAAGATTATTCTTATTTCAATTCAATCATCGATGGTTCTAAATCATTAAATGAAAATTTTAAACTTCCAATTGCAAGTGAATCTGATTTAAATAATTTTTTAGATTTCGATCAAGAACAGTTTTATGGGAGTAATCATTCTCTTTTTCGATGGAATAAGAAAATTTCTAGTCTTGATATTAAAGAAAAATTAATTAAAAACAAACTCATGAACATTAATGATGATGTTTTGGATTTAAATGCAATTGAACGCGGGTACAGTGGCAGAGTCATAAAATTGGAAATACAAACGAACAAAGTTAATAAATCTATTGTTCTAGTTAAAGATGATATTCGAAGGGTATTAAATTTTATTCCTAGTAATTTGTTTACTATTAATAAATTAAGTGATAATTTATGGCTTTTGAGAGGAGGAGGCTTCGGTCATGGTGTAGGTTTATCTCAGTCAGGAGCAATTGAAATGGCTAAATTAGGATTCTCTTATGAACAAATATTGAATCATTACTATCGAGATGCAAAACTAAAAAAAATTGAGATATTGTCTCAAAGAAAGTTAAGTAATTGAAAAATTTACTTTTATGAGTAAGGGTTTTTACAAAAATCGAAGATTAAAGTCGTTTATATTTCTTAGTGCTTGTTTTTTAGTAGCTTTTATTCCCCATGTTTACAATATCGAAAGTTTATTTTATCTGATATTGATTCTTTCTTTTGTGATTGTTTTTTATGGTTTAATAGTTATCTCTAGAAATTTCAAAAGGAACAATGTTGCAAATACTTTAAAAAGCAGAATTAGTAATAAAGAGTTACCTGTGCTTGATATTTTAGTCGCAGCTAGAGATGAAGAGAATGTCATAGCAAGATTGGTTGAGAGATTATTTAATTTGGATTATCCAACAAATAAATTAAATATTTACATAATCGATGATGGAAGTTCTGATAAGACGCCTTTAATTTTAGATCGATTAACTAGACAATATGAAAAGCTAAAAGTAGTAAGTCGTTCTCCAAATGCAGGGGGAGGAAAGTCAGGAGCTTTAAATTATGCCTTGAAGTTTACTCATGGTGAATGGTTATTAGTTTTGGATGCTGATGCTCAATTAAAACAAGATTCTTTGATAAAGTTATTTAGTTTTGTAGAGGAGGGTGATTGGTCTGCGGTTCAACTAAGAAAATCAGTAACAAATGTAAGTAAGAATTTTTTAACTTCATGTCAGTCAATGGAGATGGCTATGGACGCAATCTTTCAATATGGCAGATTATCAGTTGCTGGAGTTTCTGAATTAAGGGGAAATGGCCAATTAATTAAGAAAGATACATTATTGGCATGTGGTTCTTTTAATGAAGATACAGTTACGGATGATCTTGATTTGAGTTTAAGATTATTATTGTCAAAATCTAGAATTGGAATCTTATGGGATCCTCCAGTCATGGAGGAAGCAGTTGAAAATTTAAATGCTTTATTAGCGCAAAGGCAAAGATGGGCAGAGGGGGGTTTACAAAGATTCTTTGATTACGGGGATCAATTAGTTACTAAAAAAATTGATTATTTGCAAAAATTTGATTTAACTTATTTCTTTATCTTGCAATATGCATTGCCAATCATTTCTATTTTTGATTTAGTTTTTAGTGTTGCTTTATTAGATTCACCAATATACTGGCCTATCTCCTTCACAGCTTTTATGTTATCTGGAATAGCTTTTTGGTACGGTTCTTCTTGCAAAAGCGAAGTACCTGTATTGCAAAAAAGCAATTTTTTGATGGTATTTGTATCGGTTTTTTATTTATCACATTGGTTTCTAGTAATCCCCTGGGTGACAATAAAAATGTCTATTTTCCCTAAAAAGATACTTTGGCGAAAAACTCTTCATAAAGGAGTTTAATTTACTCTTCAAGGTCTATAATTTCTCCATTAAAAAAATTTGCTAAGTTTTTTGAACTATCATCGTAAGTTTCCTCATTAGGTATTTTTGTTGATAAATTAGTTTCTGGTTCTATTGTTTTTATTGGTTTCAAATTCTTTACTTCATTTTGGGTTATTTCTCGAGTATTAATTGAGTTATTTTTACTTAATTGTTTGGTCGAAAAATTAAGTATTATTTGATCTCCAAATATCTTTTTTATTGTATTTTCAATTATAACTTTTCTGCTTTTTATCATATTTTCCCAGTTTGGTGATAATGCAATTGTGATTTTCTCCGAATCAAAACTTTCAAGTTCAGCTTGCTGTGAAAGTAACATTCTTGTTGATGGCAACTCTAATTTAGAAAGAATTAATTCCCATTTATCTTTTAAGTTGTTTGAACCAGGATCATTTTGGCTATTATCAGGAAAATTCCCTATATCCCCCCCCCCTAGATCATTAAAATTTTCTAATTTTTCGTCTTTTTTTGAAATCAATTTCTCTGGGCTTATATTCTCTTTTGTAATTGGTTTTTCAACTTCATTAGAAATAATTTCTTCATTTATTATTTCCTTATTTTTTGTGCTTGGATATTTCTCTTTAATTAAACTATTTTTATTTTCTTGCTTATTATCAATATTATTCATCTTTTGATTATCTAAAAGGCTAGTTAAATGTATTTCAAGCCAAAGTCTAGGATTATCACTTGTTTTGATTTGATATTCAATATTTTTAAGATTTTTATGCCAATTAATTACTGTCGATTTATTGATTGTTTTTGAGATTTTATCTAATTCATCTTGAAATCCATCAGAAGTATAATAAAGATCTGAATATTTATTATTTGTAGTGTGAAGTAGTAAATCTCTTGTAATGTTTAATAACCCAATAATTATTTGATGGGGTTCGTTCCCAACATCATATAATTTGTTGCAGTTGACAATTAATGACTCTGGATCGTTTTCAACTAATGATTTAATCAGATTTGTTAATTCAAGTTCCGATACTTCTCCTAGAAGATTTTGAATATTATTAATTGTTATGCCTTGCGGAAGAAGATTAAGTTGTTCAAGGAGGCTTTGTGCATCTCTCATCCCTCCATTACATCTTTTGGCAATAATTTTTAACGCCTGAACTTCATATTTAATCGATTCTTTTTCTGCTATTTCTGATAAATTTTGAAAAATGTCACTAGGGCTTATTCTCCTAAAATCAAATTTTTGACATCTACTTTGTATTGTATTTAATACTCTCTCAGGATTTGTTGTCGCAAGTATAAATACGACTCTTGAAGGCGGTTCTTCAATAGTCTTTAATAAAGCATTTGACGCTGCTGTTGAAAGCATATGACATTCATCAATAACGTATACCTTCCATCTCGCTTGAGTGGGTGCAAATCTAGCTCTTTCAATAATTTCTCTTATATTGTCTACTCCGGTATTCGATGCGGCATCAATTTCGATAATATCTAGAGCATTCCCATCTGCAATCTGTCTACATAAGTCGCACTTGCCACAAGGTTTTATTGTTGGTTCTTCGAATGACTGGCAGTTTAGAGATTTCGCAAAAATTCTTGCACTTGATGTTTTTCCAGTGCCTCTTGGACCATTAAAAAGATAAGCAGGAGCAATCTTTTTTGTTAAGAGTGCTTGTTTTAGAGTAATGGATATGAAATTTTGACCAATAAGTTCATCTAGGTTGTTTGGTCTATATTTTTGATGAAAAGGCTTATGAATATTGGGCATTTATTCTTCATAAAGTAGAAAAGTTAAGGTTTTAATTACAAGATTAAATACTAATTTTAGGCAGACTCTTTAATGATTCTTTCAGATCCTGAAGGTAGTTTAACAATTTTAGATGAGAATAAATGATCTACCATTTTTTTGGTGATTATGAATTCTTTTACATTTTGTTCCGAAGGCAAAGTGTACATTATGTCAAGCATAAGTTCCTCAATTATTGATCTTAATGCTCTTGCACCTGTTTTTCTTTTATATGCTTCATTAGCTATTGCTTCAACTGAATCAGGTTGAAATTTTAATTCAACATTATCCATACTCAATAAAGTTTTGAATTGCTTTATTAGTGCATCTCTCGGTTGAGTCAGAATAGATTCTAAAGTTTCTTTAGTCAAACGATCTAATACAGCACAAACTGGTATTCTTCCAATAAATTCTGGAATGAGTCCATATTTAACTAAATCATCTAACTCTAAATTTTTAAGGGAATCTCTTGAATCCACTACATTTTTTGCATTAACTTTGTTTTGATCTGAGTTAGTGGTAAATCCAATGGAGTGTTTGCCCATACGCTTCTGAACGATGTCCTCTAAACCTATAAAAGCCCCCCCACAAATAAATAAAATTTGACTCGTATCAATTTGGATGCAGTCATGGTAAGGATGTTTTCTACCGCCTTGTGGTGGAACATTAGCAATTGTTCCTTCAAGCATTTTTAATAATGCTTGCTGTACTCCTTCACCAGAGACATCTCGAGTAATCGAGGGATTTTCGCTTTTTCTTGCAATTTTATCTATTTCATCAATATAAATAATTCCTTTTTGAGCTAGATCTACATTCATTTCTGATTTTTGTAGGAGTCTTAAAAGTATATTCTCAACATCTTCCCCAACATATCCAGCTTCTGTCAAAGTTGTTGCATCAGCTACTGCAAAAGGAACATCTAGAAACTCAGCTAAAGTTTGAGCTAATAATGTTTTCCCACTCCCAGTTGGGCCGATGAGTAAAATATTTGATTTTTGTAATTTTGTTGCTTGTGAATCTTTTGAATTGTTATTTTTGCTTTCTTCTTTAACTTTCCAAGCTAGTCTTTTGTAATGGTTGTATACGGCTACAGATAATATTTTTTTTGCAGATTCTTGTCCAACGACTTGATTATCGAGAAAAGATTTTATTTCTAATGGTTTAGGAATTGAGGTTAATTCTAAAGGAACAGATTTTTTGGGGTTATCAGTTGGTAATTTCTTTTTTACTTGTGTTGAGTTGTTTGTCTTGGCATGACTATCAAGTAATTCTTCATCAAGAATTTCATTGCAGAGATCAATGCATTCATCACAGATATAAACCCCAGGACCAGCTATGAGCTTTCTAACTTGGTCTTGTGATTTGCCGCAGAATGAACATTTCAGATGGGCGTCGAATTTAGCCATCGATTATAAAGTTAAAAGTTAAAGGTTTTAAATATTCCCTATTTACTAGGATTGCTTATAAATATCGATTCGTCATCTTATTTTTAAAAAATAGGTGTTGCTTGTTATTTTTTGATAACTTTATCAATTAATCCATATTCGACTGCTTCTGAGGGAGATAGGAAGTAATCTCTTTCTGTATCTACATTAATCTTTTCTAAAGGTTGACCAGTATGCTCTGCTAAAAGCGAATTTAAAGTCTTCTTAAGAAAGAGTATCTCTTTTGCTTGTATTTCAATTTCTACTGCTTGTCCTTGTGCACCTCCAAGAGGTTGATGAATCATGATCCGAGAGTTAGGTAAAGCTAATCTTTTACCTTTTGCTCCCCCAGAGAGTAGGAAAGCCCCCATACTTGCTGCTACTCCAAAACATATTGTCACTACATCAGGTGAAATTTGTTGCATAGTATCGTATATAGCCATTCCTGCAGTTACTGAGCCGCCAGGAGAGTTTATGTATATTTGTATGTCTTTTTCGGGATCTTCAGCTTCAAGAAATAATAATTGTGCAACAAGAGAGTCAGATACTTGATCATTAATTCCGGTACCTAAGAAAATTATCCTTTCCCTTAATAGTCTTGAATAAATATCAAAAGCTCGTTCTCCTCTGCCAGATTGTTCTATAACAGTTGGCACGGCGGCACTAGTTTTGTTAAGACTTTCGTAAGAACTTATTGAGCTGTTGATTAAATGTTTTTTTACTGAGTTCACAAAATAATTTCGTCTAATAAATAATTTAAGGGGTTTTTATTCAAATAGTAGGAAATTTCATAAATTATTTTTTTTCTTTTTTATTTGTAGTTTTTTTAGTTTTTGTTGTTTTTGTTGTTTTTGTTGTTTTTTCTTTAACTTCAGAATTTTCTTCAAGCCAAATGATTAATTTTTCTTTGAGTAAATCGTTACTTATGACCTCTCTTAATTTTTTAATATCTATTTGTTTTGAAGATTGAGAAATTGCATCTTCATAATCTTTCATTTTTAAGTCAATTGCATCTTTCTCAACAATTATGTTTTCTTTTTCAGCTAAAGCTTTTAGAGCTAAATTTCTTTGAACATTTTTTTCAGCCTGAGGCCTTGTGGACTCTGATAATGACTTAACTAATTCTGGAGTGAAAGTAGATTTAACATCAAGACCTTGTTGAGCAAATCTTTGAGCTGTTTGTTCAATATTGTTTCTTACTTCTATATCAATCATAGATTTTGGAATTTCAGCAACTAATTCGTTTGTTAAGGCATCTAATAAGGCTTCAATTTTGATATCTTTTTGAGTTTTTTCAAAATTGTCTTTAAGTTGCTTTTCAATATCTTTCTTTAATTCTTTTAATGATTCTTTGTTGCCAGATTGTTTTGCAAAATCATCATTAAGTTCAGGTAATTCTTTTTCCTTAAGATCCTTAAGATTTACTTCAAAGATTGCCTCTTTTCCTTTGGAATCCTCATGAGAATAATCTTCAGGGAATTTAAGGTTAAGTGTCTTTGTGTCACCAATTTTCATTTTTACGATTCCCTCAACGAAACCGGGAATCATTTTTTCTTTTTCTAACTCAAGATCCATTGATTCACTTGTTCCACCATCAATTTCTTTACCAGAATCTTTATATTTTCCTTTGAAACTAACTACAGCAATATCTCCCAATTTCGCTGCTCTATTGGTTACTGGAATAATATTTGCAAACTGACTTCTAGATTTTTCTAGCGCTTCATCTACTGATTTAGGATCAAATTTTGTTTTTGAGATTTCAACACTAAGTCCTTTGGATTTTTTTAGTTTTAATTCAGGTGCAACATCAGTTTGAAGAGTAACCTTAAGTGATTTTTCAGGACTAAACTTTGCGAGTAAAGATTCAAATCCATCTACTAATTCTGGCTCACTTAGTGGTTCTATAGATTTTATTTTTAATGCTTCTTGCCATGATTTATCAATAATTTTTTCAAGAGCAGAAGCATGTAATTGTGTGATCCCAATTCTTTGGATTAAGACTTGTTTAGGAATTTTACCAAGTCTAAATCCCGGAATTTTAGCCGAACGACTGATAGTACTGATTGTCTCATTTACGTACGTTTTGCACGTCTCAGATGGTATTTCTAATTCAAATGAAATTCTACTTTGAGGCAGAGGAGTTGTTTTAACTATTAATGCTTCTTTAGCCATTTTTTTGTAATTATTACTAAAAGCCGAATCTTAATTATTTCACATTATGTGATTTCCTTGAAAGTTATTTGTTTGATAAAGTAAAAAAAATAGTCAATCTATTTATAAAAATCATCTTAAAGTGTGAGACAATCTCCGTTTTTGCCTAATAGGCCATTAAAAGTTGCTGTTCTAGGTTCTTCAGGTGCTGTGGGATCTGAATTATTAAAAATTCTAGAACAACGTGATTTTCCAATATCAGAATTGGTCTTGCTTTCATCAGAGCGTTCAGAAGGAAAAAAAATTTTTTGGAAAGGTGAAGAATTAGTTACAAAAAAAACAACTAAGGAAGAATTTCTGAATCTTGATTTAGTTCTAGCTTCTGCCGGTGGAAGTATTTCAAAAAAATGGTTGCCTACCATTGTGGAACAAAATGCTTTATTGATAGATAATTCAAGTGCTTTTAGATTAGATAATAATGTACCTCTTATAGTTCCTGAAGTTAATGCTAGTGAAGTACTTAATCATGATGGGGTAATAGCGAATCCTAACTGCACTACCATTTTGTTGACATTAGTTTTAGCTCCATTAAATAAACTTTCGACTATTCAAAGAGTTGTTGTCTCAACATATCAATCTGTAAGTGGTGCAGGCCAATTGGCGATGGAGGAACTAAAAATTTTAACTGAACAATATCTTCAGGGTAATCCTCAAAAAAGTGAAGTTTTGCCATACTCACTGGCTTTTAATTTGTTTTTACACAACTCACCCATGCTTGCAAATAATTACTGCGAAGAAGAGATGAAAATGGTTAATGAGACTAGGAAAATATTAAATATTGCTGATTTAAAGCTCTCTGCTACATGTGTTAGAGTCCCAGTATTGAGAGCACACTCTGAATCGATCAATATTGAATTTGCCGGTATAGTTGAGCCTAAAGATGCTATTGAGGAATTAAAAAAATCTCCTGGGATTGAAATTATTGAGGATTACAAAAATAATAGATTTCCTATGCCAAATGACGTTATGGGAAAGGATAATATTGCTGTTGGCAGGCTAAGAACCGATATAAGTCAACCTAATGGATTAGAATTATGGTTATGTGGAGACCAAATAAGAAAAGGTGCAGCTCTCAATGCTATTCAAATAGCTGAATTATTAATTCCAAAAAAATGATTAGAGATAAAACTGAGTGTAATAATCCACTATTTGGAAGAATATTAACTGCAATGGTTACTCCATTCACTGAAAATGGAGATGTAGATTATGAACTAGCTATAAAACTCTCAAATTATCTTTATGAGAACGGTTCAGATGGAATTGTGTTATGTGGTACTACTGGAGAATCTCCGACTCTTTCATGGGCAGAGCAGCATGACTTATTCATTGCAGTAAAAGGATCTTTGGATTCAAGCTGTAAAGTAATAGTTGGTACTGGCAGTAACTGTACCAGCGAGGCTGTAGAAGCCACAAAAAAAGCCTACGAATCTGGAGCAGACGGTGCTTTGGTAGTTGTTCCTTATTACAATAAGCCACCTCAAGAAGGTCTTTATCTACATTTCAGTTCTATTGCCAATTCTGCAAAGGATTTGCCATTAATGCTTTACAATATTCCAGGAAGGACAGGATGCAATTTATTACCTCATACTGTGAAGAAACTTATGGATTTCTCGAATATTCTCAGTATTAAAGCTGCAAGCGGTAGAATAGAAGAAGTAACAGAACTTAGAGCTATTTGTGGCTCCGAACTCTCTGTATATAGTGGCGATGATTCATTGTTGCTTCCAATGTTATCTGTAGGTGCTGTAGGAGTAGTAAGTGTTGCAAGTCATTTGGTTGGATTGCAATTGAAAGAGATGATTCATTCCTTTCAAAATGGAGATGTTTCATATGCTCTTGCCATTCATGAAAAACTTCAGCCTCTCTTCAAAGCACTCTTTATGACTACTAATCCAATTCCAATTAAGGCTGCTTTGGAGCTATCGGGATGGAATGTAGGTATTCCTAGAAGTCCTTTGTCACCATTAACTACTGACATGAAAAAGCAACTATCTTTTATCCTGAAATCCTTATAATAGGGATTATATTTAACTTGATAATTAAATTTAAATAAACCTTATTTGATTACAAGCAGGCCTTCATAAATTTCAAAATTATGCAATCAAGTACAAATTCAACTGTAAATAGATCTACTAAAGATTCATCTAGATCACAAAGTAATACGCCAGCTCTACGAGTAATACCTCTTGGGGGACTTCATGAAATAGGCAAAAACACTTGTGTTTTTGAATATGGTGATGAATTGATGCTTGTTGATGCTGGCCTAGCTTTTCCATCTGATGGCATGCATGGCGTGAATGTTGTTATGCCAGATACAACTTTTTTGAAAGAAAATCAAAGAAGAATAAAAGGGATGATTGTGACTCACGGTCATGAAGATCATATTGGAGGAATTTCTCATCATCTAAAGCATTTTAATATTCCGATTATTTATGGCCCAAGACTGGCAATGTCAATGCTGAGAGGAAAAATGGAGGAAGCAGGGGTATCCGATAGAACAACTATTCAGACTGTAAATCCAAGAGATGTTGTAAAAGTTGGACAACATTTTTCTGTTGAATTTATCCGAAATACCCATTCTATTTGCGATAGTTTTTCATTAGCAGTTACAACACCTGTTGGCACAATTATTTTCACGGGAGATTTTAAGTTTGATCATATGCCAGTAGATGGAGAGCAATTTGATATTGAAAGAATGGTGCATTACGGAGAGAAGGGTGTTCTTTGCATGTTTAGTGATTCTACTAATGCCGAAGTTCCTGGTTTCTGTCCTTCTGAGAAGACTATTTATCCCTCTTTAGAAAAACATATCGCTGAGGCAAAAGAACGAGTTATCCTTACCACTTTTGCTAGTTCTGTACATAGAGTGACAATGATCTTAGAGTTGGCTATGAAACATGGAAGAAAGGTCGGTTTGTTAGGTAGATCGATGATAAATGTTATTGCTAAAGCCAGAGATATTGGTTACATGAAATGCCCAGATGATTTGTTCGTTCCTATCAAACAAATTAGAGATTTACCTGATAGAGAAACTTTATTATTGATGACTGGTAGCCAAGGAGAACCTCTAGCTGCTTTAAGTAGAATCTCTCGTGGAGATCATCAACATGTCCGTCTTAAGACTACCGATACTGTAATTTTCTCTGCTAGCCCAATCCCAGGAAATACTATTGGTGTAGTAAATACAATCGATAGATTAATGAAAATGGGAGCGAAGGTTGTTTATGGAAAGGGTGAGAATATTCATGTTTCTGGTCATGGTTTCCAG
>QCMD01000011.1 GCA_003214055.1 Prochlorococcus sp. AG-418-K17 | reverse complement strand
CTGTTTCACACCTTTTACAACCAACACAATCCTCTGTTCTAGGAGATGAAGCAATTTGGCCAGCTTTGCAGCCATCCCAAGGTACCATCTCTAAAACATCTAGTGGGCAAGCCCTTACACATTGGGTACATCCAATGCAAGTGTCATAAATTTTAACTGCGTGTGACATGTAAAAATAGCCTTTGAGAACCTCGTTATATAATACTATTGTCTTACAAAGAAATTAAAAAAATTAAGATATGCTTCACTCTTGTTAACTCTAGGGCATAAAATCTTATAGATCATTAGTAATTTCCATAAACAAACTATGTCACAAGAAGAAATCCTTCAAAAAGTCTGTTCCATTGTTTCTGAGCAATTAAGCGTAGAAGCAGGCGAAGTAAAATCTGACTCAAACTTTCAAAACGATTTAGGGGCAGATTCTCTAGATACAGTTGAATTAGTGATGGCTCTCGAAGAAGCATTTGATATCGAGATCCCCGATGAAGCAGCTGAAGGTATCGCAACAGTTGGTGATGCTGTTAAATTTATCGAAGAAAAGAAAGGTTGATTTAGAATGCCAAATTTCCATCGAGTAGTTATTACTGGTATCGGAGCAGTCACTCCGATAGGTAACAACATTGATGAATATTTACTCGGCCTTCAAAAGGGGACAAATGGTGTTTCAGGTATAACTCTCTTTGATCCTGAACAACATCCTTGCAAATTTGCAGCAGAAGTTAAAAATCTTCAATCTGAAAATTTTATTGAGGCAAAGGAATCAAAAAGATGGGATCGTTTTTCTCAGTTTGGAGTAATAGCAGCAAAACAAGCTTGCAAGGATTCTGGGCTGGAAATCAATGACGAAAACGCCTCAAGGATTGGTGTAATTATTGGCTCCGGAGTCGGAGGTTTACTTACAATGGAAAGTCAAGCTCAAATACTGAGTAATAAAGGACCAAAAAGAGTAAGCCCATTTACAGTACCAATGATGATTCCCAACATGGCAACTGGCCTAGCTGCAATAGCTTTAGGCGCAAAGGGGCCAAGTTCTTCCGTATCTACAGCTTGCGCTGCTGGATCAAATGCTATTGGGGATTCTTTTAGATTGCTTCAACTTGGAAAAGCAGACGCGATGATCTGTGGAGGAGCAGAAGCAAGCATAACTCCCCTAGGAGTAGCTGGTTTTGCAAGTGCCAAAGCTCTTTCTTTTAGAAATGAAAGTCCAGAAACAGCAAGTAGGCCTTTTGATGCAGAAAGAGATGGTTTTGTAATTGGAGAAGGATCAGGAATTCTTGTTTTAGAAACTCTAGAAAGTGCAAAAAAAAGAAACGCACGAATCTATGCTGAAATCATTGGATATGGTACAACCTGTGATGCTCATCACATTACAGCTCCCTCTCCTGGCGGAGTAGGAGGTGCTGAAGCCATAAACCTCGCTATTAGAGACGGTTCAATAAGTCTTGAACAAGTTGATTACATTAACGCTCATGGAACAAGTACATCAGCAAATGATAAAAATGAAACTTCTGCAATTAAATCTATATTTAAAGACAAATCTTACCTTATTCCTGTAAGCTCTACTAAGTCGATGACTGGTCATCTCTTAGGAGGCTCGGGAGGTATTGAAGCTGTTGCTTGTGTACTTTCTTTGACACATAATTTTATCCCTCCTACAATTAACTACGTTAATCCTGATCCAGATTGTGATCTTGATTATGTCCCTAATAATGCAAGAGATGCTCGATTAAGAGTAGCTCTTTCTAATTCTTTCGGTTTTGGAGGTCATAACGTTTGTCTGGCATTCAGTCAAATGACTTAATGACAATCAATTCTGTATTTCCAACTTATCTCTTTTAAAAACAATGGTCGCTGCATCTGTTTCATTAGAATCACTCTGTGTAAATAGTATAAGAATGCTCGCTGTAGATGCAGTAAATAAATCTAATAGTGGACATCCTGGTTTACCAATGGGATGTGCTCCTATGGGTTATGCATTATGGCAAAACATACTTAATCACAATCCAAATAATCCAAAATGGTTCAATAGAGATCGTTTTGTATTATCAGCTGGTCATGGCTGTATGCTGTTATATTCTCTTCTTCATCTGACTGGATACAAATCAGTTTCCATAGAAGATATTAAAGAATTTAGACAATGGGGATCCAAAACTCCTGGACATCCTGAGACATTTGAAACTGAAGGAGTTGAAGTTACAGCTGGGCCTCTAGGAGCGGGAATTTCTAATGCAGTTGGTTTAGCAATAGCTGAAACTCACTTAGCAGCTAAATTCAATAAGCCTGATTGTAATATCGTTGATCACTATACTTACGTCATAATGGGTGATGGGTGTAACCAAGAGGGTATAGCATCAGAGGCTTGCTCATTAGCTGGCCATCTCAAGCTTGGTAAATTAATTGCACTCTATGACGATAATCAAATTACAATTGATGGGCGTACTGATGTTTCTTTCACTGAAGATGTTTTAAAAAGATATGAAGCTTATGGATGGCATGTTCAACATGTTGAAGATGGCAATCATGATGTTAAAGGAATAACTGAAGCTATCGAAAGAGCAAAATTAATTAAAGACAAACCTTCAATTATAAAAATTTCTACAACTATAGGTTACGGTTCACCTAATAAATCAGATACTGCAGGAATTCATGGGGCAGCAGTTGGTGAAGAAGAAGCTTCGTTAACCAGAGAATTTTTAAATTGGGAATATCCTCCATTTGAGATACCGGAAGAAGTATATAAGCAATTTAGAAAATCAATAAACAAAGGCGAAAAATTAGAGAAAGAATGGGATTCTAGATTTGAAGAATATCAGAAAAAATACCCCTCAGAAGGAGCTGAGTTAAGCAGAATGTTAAAAGGCCAATTACCTGAAAATTGGGACTCAGATCTCCCCTCTTATAAACCCGATGATAAAGGTTTAGCCACCAGAAAGCATTCACAAATATGTTTAGGTGCCCTAGGTCCTAACCTACCTGAATTAATTGGTGGATCAGCAGATTTAACTCACTCTAACTACACAGATATAAAAGGAGAAACTGGTTCGTTCCAGTCCCATAGCCCTGAAAAAAGATATTTGCACTTTGGGGTCCGAGAGCATGCAATGGCAGCTGTACTTAACGGTATTGCATATCACAATAGTGGTCTTATACCTTATGGTGGAACCTTCCTTGTTTTCGCCGATTATATGAGAGGTTCAATGAGACTTTCAGCACTTAGCGAATTAGGCGTTATCTATGTATTAACACATGATTCAATTGGTGTGGGTGAAGATGGTCCTACACATCAGCCTATTGAAACTATCCCTTCTCTTCGTGCAATGCCGAACATGCTAGTTTTCAGACCGGGAGATGGTAATGAGACAAGTGGAGCTTATAAGCTTGCTATTCAAAATCGAAAAAGACCTTCTGCCCTTTGTTTAAGCAGACAAGGTATGCCTAATCAAGAAAATACTTCAATTGAAAAAGTTGCATTAGGCGGATATATAGTTTCTGATTGTGAAGGAACACCTGATTTGATTTTTATTGGCACTGGAAGCGAACTAAATCTTTGTATTGAAGCAAGTAAGGAAATTTCAAACTTAGGTAAAAAAATTAGAGTTGTCTCTATGCCTTGCATAGAACTTTTCGAAGAACAAGAAAAATCTTACAAAGAAAGTGTTTTACCTAGTAGCGTCACAAAAAGAGTTGTAGTAGAAGCAGCTCATTCATTTGGTTGGCATAAATATACAGGTTTTGATGGGATTTGTATCACTATGGATAGGTTTGGAGCATCAGCACCAGGTGGTGAGTGTATGAAAAATTTTGGATTTACAGTAGAAAATGTTGTTAATAAGACAAAGGAAATTCTATAAAGACTGATAACTACGCTGAAGTATTACATCCTTCAAGTTTATTTTTTAGTTTATCAAGAGATTCATCGGAAATTTTTGAATTCATTGGACAATGTTTAGGGCCACACATTGAACAAAATTCCGCCTTTTTAAAGATTTCTTCAGGTAGTGTCTCATCATGGTATTGCTTTGCTCTTTCGGGATCTAATGAGAGTTCGAATTGTTTATTCCAGTCAAAGTTATATCTTGCATGACTAAGTTCATCATCTCTATCACGAGCTCCAGCTCGATGTCTAGCTATGTCAGCAGCATGAGCAGCTATCTTATAAGCAATTAATCCTTCACGCACATCTTCTGCATTTGGAAGACCCAGATGTTCTTTTGGGGTTACGTAACATAACATAGAAGTGCCATACCATCCTGCCATCGCAGCTCCAATAGCACTGGATATATGGTCATAACCAGGAGATATATCAGTTACTAATGGGCCAAGTACGTAAAAAGGAGCTTCTGAACATTCCTCCATTTGCTTTCTAACATTAAACTCAATTTGATCCATAGGTACATGACCAGGACCCTCAACCATTACTTGAACATTATGTTCCCATGCTCTTCGAGTAAGCTCTCCTAATGTTTTCAATTCCGCTAGCTGTGCATCATCAGAAGCATCATGTAAGCATCCAGGTCTTAGTGAATCTCCTAGAGAAAAAGTACAATCATATTTCTTAAAAATCTCACAAATATCATCAAATCTCGTATAGAGAGGATTTTGCTTAAAGTGATGTAACATCCATTGAGCTAAAATACCTCCCCCTCTACTAACAATTCCAGTAATTCTTCCTTTAACTTTTGGCAAATGCTCTATTAATAATCCAGCATGAATAGTTTGATAATCCACTCCCTGCTGACAATGTTTCTCAATAATATGAAGAAAATCGTCTTCAGTTAGTCTTTCTATCGAGCCATGTACACTTTCTAAAGCTTGATAAACAGGAACTGTTCCTATCGGAACAGAAGATTCATGAATAATTGCTTTCCTGACTTCATCTAAATTCACTCCACCTGTAGAAAGATCCATAACAGTATCAGCCCCATATTTTACAGCTAGCTTAAGTTTCTCTACTTCTTCATTGATATCACTTGCATTAGGAGAAGCACCAATATTCGCATTAACTTTACATCTAGAGGCAATACCTATGGACATTGGCTTAAGATTCAAATGATTTATATTAGCTGGAATGATTAATCTCCCTCTTGCAACCTCTTCCATTATTAAAGAAGAAGGGAGATTTTCTTTTTTAGCAACAAAATCCATTTCTTCAGTAATATAACCGCTCCTCGCAAAATTCATCTGAGTCAAATTACTTTTTCCAAGGCGAGGCTTAATCCAGGAACTTCTCATAACTTATAAATTTTTAAAAGTGTTATTACTAAAGTTTGATCAAATTTCCACTTCCCTGTATCAGGATGAATGATTCAGGTTCAAAGGGTATGATCTCAGCTAAGTTAAATTTCTTAGCACCCCTAGTATTTATTTTATTAATAGCTCTTATCTAAAAAATAGTCATCACATATTGAGTAAAAATGAATAATATATTTTTTTATTTAACTTTTTGATAAGACTTTATCTTTCTTAAAATCTTTTGTCTTTTTAACTGTCTACCCAATTCTTTTTCAAGGATTATAGCAATACCCATAATACCGAGAGGTAAATAAAAAATTTTTTTATCTTGTCTTTGTATAAATCCGAATATAGATATAATAATCATTGAAGGAGCTACAAAAGACAAAATAAAACCCTTATCAATTTTCATATATTATGAATTACTTAATTTTTTATTTAATCTTACAATAGATTCCGTTATTACTTTTATTCCTATTGAAATTGCTCTTTCATCAGGATCAAATTTAGAACTATGTAAAGGAGCACAACCTTTTTCACTTGATACGCCAAGCCTAAACATAGCCCCAGGTACATCATTTAAAAACTCAGCAAAGTCTTCAGCTCCTAATGATGGTTTTTGCAATTCAATAACATTTTGTTCGCCCAAAATATGAATTGCAGAATCCCTGAGGATGCTATTGATTTCAGAATTATTATTTACTGGAGGTGTAATTTCTCTAAATTTTATTTCAACTTCAGCCCCGCAACCAACAGCTATGGATTTAACATTTTCATCTAGCCAATTGCTAATATTCCCAAATAAATGAAGATTAGTACTTCTTACTGTCCCCATTAATTTAACTTTTTCAGCAAGTATGTTATAGGCATTGCCTCCATCTATTTTTCCAAAAGTTATTACAACTGGATCAAGAGGATCCAATTTCCTTGTAATTAACTCTTGAATTCCTGAAACAACTTTAGATGCTACCCAAATGGCGTCCACTCCTTCATGAGGTCTTGCTCCATGTCCAGATTTTCCTTTAATCTCTATTTCAATTTCTCCCGCTGCTGCAGTTAAAGCACCCTCTTTAATTCCAATTGATCCCACATTTAAATCAGGAAAAACATGAACCCCAAAGATATTTATTAAACCGTTAGTAACACCATCCTTAATCATCCATTTTGCTCCGCTCGCAATTTCTTCAGCTGGTTGAAAAATTATTTTAGTTCCAAAATTTAGCGATAAATCCTTAATAATCTTAGCGACTCCTAGTCCAATTGATATATGTAAATCATGACCACAGGCATGCATTACGCCATCTACTTTTGAAGAAAAACTTAAATTAGTATTTTCTGATATTGGTAAAGCATCCATATCCACTCTTAAGCCAATAAATCCTTTATCTTCAGGCCCAAACTCAGCTACAACACCTGTTCTACCAACAGACTCTGATACTTTCCAGCCAATATTTTTTAAAAAACCACTTATCAGAATCGCTGTTTGATTTTCTAATCCACTTAATTCTGGATGAGCGTGAATATGTCTCCTTATATTTATAAGTTCATCATTAATTGAATCAATTTCTTTTAACAATTTATTTTTTTCCATGCCTTACTTTAAATCAATAAACCTCATTAAATCTTTAGTGGGTTGTGGAGGCCATCTCCTAATTTTTATTAGCCATTCTTCATCAGAATACCTAGGATCTAATTCGGTTACCGCAATCCAATTACTTTCTGCTTTACCTAAGAAACCCCTAGACCAATTTAACGCTGTTAAAGCAGCTCTTGCATCCGCAAAGGTTGGATACCGCCTAATCAATTTTTTTAATTCTTTTTCAGAATCATCAATATTTCCCAATTGATATTCTACCAATGCTAAACTTGATCTTGCCATAGCAAATCCTGGATTAAATTCTGCAGCTTTTGAAAATAAATCTCTTGATCTCTCCCAATTTGATAAAGAACCTTCAACATTAGCCAGATTATACATTGCAGAAAAATTCTTACTATCTTTAGAAATAACAAAAACATAATCATTCTTAGCAAGTAACCAAAGGCCCGAAGCTTCTTCAGCTATACCTCTATTAATATAAGGATCTAACTCTTCAGGATTTAAGCCAATCGCTATATCTTGGTCATTTATAGAACCTTCAATATCGCCAATCACCAGTTTCACATTCCCTCTATTGCTATATGCTGCAGCATCATCAGGATAAGACTCCAAGTAAATATTCCATTCTTGTAGAGCAACATCAAACTTTCCCATTGAACTTAAATCTAATGCCCTTTTGAATGCATCTTCTCTAGAATTCAATGCATAAATAGGAGATATATAGAAAATATTGGCTAAAAAAATAATTAATAAAAAATAAATCTTGAGATGCTTAATATTTTTCATTTTTCAAAGATATATAATCCTTCCCATAAGAGGTAAGTAATCTGCCTCTAGGGGTTCTAATGAGAAAACCAATTTGTATTAAATATGGCTCAACAAGGAACTCTAACATTGAAGAATCTTCATTCAAACCAGCCGCAATTGCTTCAAGTCCTATTGGCTCACTTTTATTAAGGTTTAAATAAGATAAGTACCTTCTATCTAAATAATCCAATCCTTTTTCATCAATTTTTTGAAAATTTAAAGCTTTTTTTACTATATCTTGAGAGATGACATTTGTTTTTTTTATAACTTGGGCATAATCTCTAACACGTTTTAATAATCTCAATGCAATTCTTGGCGTTCCTCTTGATATCTTAGCTAAGGTATCAGATGCACTCTCCTCAAGATTAAGATTTATCAGTTGAGAAAAATTAACAACGATTTGTTGTAATTCATCATGAGAATAATATTCAATCTTCTGAGATATACCAAATCTATCTCTTAAAGGTGCACTTATAGATGCTAATTTTGTTGTAGCCCCAATTAAGGTAAATTTAGGAATATTAATTGTTCTACACCGCGCCCCTCTATTAGCTCCCATTGTCAAATCAAGTCTAAAATCCTCCATTGCGGAATACAACAATTCTTCAGTTAGCTTATTTAAACGATGTATCTCATCAATAAACAAAACTTCTCCTTCCTTTAACCCAAGAAGTAATCCAACAATATCTCTAGGTCTTTCTATTGAAGGAGCTGTAGCCACCCTACACTTTGTATTCATTTCATGAGCTATCAAATATGCCAAAGTTGTTTTTCCTAAACCAGGATGCCCATATAAGAGTACGTGTTCCAAAGGTTCTTTCCTGTAAATTGAAGCCTCTATAGCTATTCTTAATGAGGATTTTATTTGTTCTTGGCCAATAAAATCATTAAAGCAATTAGGTCTCGCTAAATTTATATTTTTATTATTTTTTTCTTCAGAAATGATTTTGGATTCAACTATCCTCAGTTCATTTTTGCGTGAAGGAAAATTATTATCACTTATGTTGGATGAAATTATTGCCATAATAAAAGATTAATAGCATTTTTTATGTGAAGAAAGATTTTTTAAAATTAAAATGCCAAAAAATTCAAACAAAGTTAATAAAAACACAAAAAAAGAAACAATTTTCAAACGTTTAGCTGAAAATAGATATGCTAAATTTCAGTATGAAATATATGAAAAAATCGAAGCTGGAATTGAGCTTTTAGGTACTGAAGTGAAGTCAATAAGAAACGGAAAAGCAAACCTTAGAGATGGATACTGTACATTCAGAAATGGAGAAATTTTATTATTAAATGTCCACATTTCACCACATAAAAATGTAGGGTCTTTTTTTAATCATGATCCACTAAGGAATAGAAAATTGTTATTACATAAAAAAGAAATAATAAAATTGAAATCTAATACTGAAAAAAAAGGAATGACAATTGTTCCATTATCAATTTATCTGAAAGGTCAATGGATCAAAATTACAATAGGAATTGGAAAAGGTAAGAATTTACACGATAAAAGAGAATCTGAAAAACAAAAAAGTGTGCGAAAGGAGATGAAATCGGCTTTAAAAAGGTAAATAATAACTTCTGACTAAATTTATCTAAGAGTCGAGACTAACTGAATTTGGTGGAGGTGAAGGATCTGGATCAGCTATCAACATATGCTGTAGAACAGTTTCTGGTCTCTCACTGTCTCTCCAGCGAATTTTGTAAGCAGGCATCTTCGTTCCTCTACTAGTAGTTTGCTCAACTGGTTCAATAACCCAGCCTCTTCTTGATCGGCCTTGAGGATTTCTTTTTACTACTGCATCCGCATGCTTGAAACGGAAACCAACACGTTCACCACTCATTTAAAAAATTTCGTATTGGATTAATACTCTTATTTTACTTCATTCGAGGTATATTTTTAAGATTTAATAGAAGTTATTTCTGGTTTTAGTAATGGGAACGGAATTACATCTCTAATTGATGGACTATTGGTAATTAACATAATAAGTCTGTCAATACCGATCCCTAAACCTCCTGTAGGTGGCATACCTATCTCCAAAGCATTCAAGAAGTCTTCATCTATACAATGAGCCTCAAGATCCCCCTCGTCTCTAAGTGCTTGCTGCAATTGCATTCTTTCTCTTTGATCAACGGGATCTATCAACTCACTAAAAGCATTTGCAAGCTCACGGCCTACGATAAATAATTCAAATCTTTGAACCATTTCTTTATTGTCAAAATGGGGCCTTGCTAGAGGGGAAATCTCAATAGGATAATCAACAATGAAAGTTGGCTGTACAAGCTTTGACTCAACCTTTTGCTCAAAGACCTCATTTAAAAGTCTTCCAAGAGTATTTATTTTTTTAGATAGTTCAACATCAATCTCTTTTACAGCTTTTTTTGCTAAGTTTAAATCACCATTAAAAGCATCAAAATCGATACCTGTGTAATCTTTTACGATTTCTTTCATTGATATTCTCTTCCAAGGTTTAGAAAAGTCGATTTCAATATTTTGATATTTAATAATCAATGAGCCACATATATCAGAAACAATATCTTTAATTAGTTCTTCAGTTAAATCCATCATATCTATGTAATTTGAAAAAGCTTGATAAATTTCTACTGAAGTAAATTCAGGATTATGTCTTGTACTAATGCCTTCGTTTCGAAAAATTCTTCCTAATTCATAAACCTTCTCAAACCCGCCAACAACCATTCTTTTTAAATGTAGTTCTGTCGCTATTCTTAAATATAATGGTATGTCAAGGGTATTATGGTGAGTAATAAATGGGCGTGCTTCAGCTCCCCCAGCTTCTGATTGAAGAATTGGAGTCTCAATCTCCAAAAAATTCCTCTCATCTAACCATCTCCTTATAAAACTAATACATTTCGCTCTAATTTTAAAAACATTTTTAGATTGGGGATTAACAATCAAATCAAGGTAACGTTGTCTATACCTTTTTTCAATGTCAGTTAATCCATGCCATTTATCAGGCAATGGTTGCAAAGATTTCGATAACATCTCCCATTTTGTTACTTTAATTGATAACTCCCCTTTATTAGTTTTTTTAATAGTTCCATAAACTCCTATCCAATCTCCAATATCAACAAATTCTTTAAGATCTTCAAAAGAGAGAACTTGTTGAGTTTTTGATAAATTATTAATGATTTGTTTATCTAAATAAAGTTGAATTTGACCATCCTGGTTATTAATAGTGAAAAAAGCAATTTTTCCCATAACTCTTTTTGCTAAAACTCGACCCGCAATAGAAACATCCAGATCAAATTCTTCACCATTCTGGAGAAAGCTATATTTCTCAAAAATAAATTTTATAGAATGAGAGATATCAAATTTTTCAGCATAAGGATTAAACCCTTTTTGAACTAATGATTGAGATTTAAATAAGCGAGTTTCTCTGATGTCTGACAATGTTTAATTTAAATATTTATTTATTTATTTAATAAAGTTATCAGAATAAGGTTCAACTTGCCAAAGATGTTGCAGTTTCACCAACCCTTTGGGAAGCGTATCCAATACCTCGAACAGTTAATATTAGTTCAGGATTTCTAGGGTCAGGTTCCAATTTACCTCTTAATCTTGCGACATAAACATCAACAACTCTCAAATCTGCAGCTCGTCTAGGAGGATAGCCCCAAAGTTGCTCAAGTATTTCGGCACGTGGAACGACTTTACCAGGCTCATCAAATAATAACTCTAATAAGCTAAATTCAGTATAAGTTAAGCTTATTCTATCTCCCGCTCTTGAAACCTGTCTCCTATTTGTATCAACTACTAAACTTCCAAACTTCATTACGCCTTTTCCAGAAGGAACTTCTTTAGTTTCTGTGACTGTTACTGCAGGACCCATTCTTCTCAAAATTGTAGCAATTCTAGCTTCTAATTCTTTTGGACTGAAAGGTTTAGATAAATAATCATCAGCCCCGAGATCTAAGCCTGCCACTCTCTCTGAGATAGCTTCTAAAGCTGTTAGAAATATTATGGGAACAACTGATTCAGCTCTAATTCGTCTGCAAACTGCAAATCCATCCATTTTTGGAAGCATTACATCAAGAACAATCAAGTCTGGAGAATCTCTATGGAAAGATTCAAGAGCTTCTTCACCATTAGTTGCAGAAAAAACTTGATATCCTGCGAGTTGAAGTCTAGTGACTAATACTTTTAATACTGCTGGTTCATCATCA
This sequence comes from Prochlorococcus sp. AG-418-K17, assembly GCA_003214055.1. Taxonomy (GTDB): domain Bacteria; phylum Cyanobacteriota; class Cyanobacteriia; order PCC-6307; family Cyanobiaceae; genus Prochlorococcus_A. Next base: position 17,757 of record QCMD01000011.1, on the reverse strand, counting down.
ACAACTAAAATACTTGCTTTTGACATAGAAAAAAATAATACCAGATATTTCAGAGCAAAGTTTTTGCTTTGAGATCTTATTCTAACAATTAAAAATATAACATTACGAACGCACTAGAAGATATTATGGATATTTTCAAGATTATTTTATTATTTAATTAATTAAGCTTTTTTTATTAAATTATTTTTTTTAGCTTAATTAAAAGTTTTTTTCTCTTTTAAATTTTTAAAAATTTTAAACATTTGTGAACAGAAGAAAGGAGCTAAAAAACCTGTAATAAAAACTTGAGTAAAGATATTTTTAACACTAGGAAGTAATAAGAAAAAATCATTATTTGATAATTCTTTAAAAAAAAGCTGCATAAAAATTAATGAACCGCATAACAAACTTCCAATACAACAAATTAAACCATACCTAAAATGCGCAACCAAGACATTATCAATTTCGCTAAATTTACCGAACCATATTCCACATAAAATTAAACCCGGAATTTGTGTAAAACTTCCGCTAAAAGAAATAGCATCTAATATGAGACCTAAGAAAAAGCCAACTATGAAACCATTATAAGATCCATTAATCATAGACCAGGGCAATAACCAAAATAATGGCCAATAAGGTTGAGTTCCCAAAATTCCTAACCAATTAGGATGCCATAAAAAAATAACTGGTATCAATAAAAACGAAATAACAAAAAAGTTGGCCCTAAAAAATTTGTACATTTAAATTTTTACTTTCAAAATTTGAACCCAATCTATTGCTTGAGGTTTTCCTAGAAGTATGACATTTGCAGTTTTTTTAAATTTTGATTCCTCATCCACGGATTTAATAACACCTATAGGAATATTTGGTGGTAATAAAGTACTAGCTGGTGAAGATGAAATAAAATCACCTACTTTTAGATCAACATTTTTTGTATAAAAAATTAATTTTGGATAATCATTTCCTAATCCCACCATAAGTCCATGAATCTGCAATCTATCAATCCAAACTCCAATTTTACTTTCAGTGGAGGTTAATAAGATTACTGACGAGGTAAAAAAAGAAGTTTCTTTTACTCTCCCTATTAATCCTCCTGGACCTAAAACAGAATTTCCAACCTCTACTCCATGTTTTGAACCTTTGTTTAATATAATTTGTCTCCACCAAGTCCCATTTTTCCTTGAAATAACTGCCGCTGAAATTGTATCCGATTCGGATACTCTTTGAAGAGATAATATTGAACGCAATCTTTTATTATCTTCCTTAAGTTGTTCAAACTTTATTAAAAATTCTTGTTCAACACTATTTTTAATAACTTCTCTTTGAAATTGACCTGGCCAAAAAGGCTTTGAAATAAAATAATAAAAATCTTTATATAACGATCCTTTAGAGATTCTTACAAAAACTAAAAAGATTAACAGTCCTAATATTGCCCACTTATTCTTTTTTTGTCTCAAACGATTAGTGTAAATACGCCGGATATCCAACATACAATCAATCTCTAATTGCGTTTCTTATAAAATCAGGAGTATCAACAACTCTTTTTAGTTTTTTAAAATCATCTAATACTTCGCCACAACCATTAACTACACATAGCAATGGATTTTCTGCTATGTGTGTAAAGATTCCTGTTTCATCGCTCAGTAAATCATTAATACCTCTTACTAAAGCCCCACCTCCAGCTAACATAATGCCTCTATCAACAATATCAGCAGCAAGTTCTGGGGGAGTACGTTCTAAAGTTCTTTTTACAGCTTCGACGATTTTATTAAGAGGATCTGCCATTGCTTCCCTAATTTCTCCAGATGTTAAAGTTACAGACCTGGGCAATCCAGACAAAAGATGTAGGCCCCTAACTTCCATGGAGGTTTGGTCATACTCGTTATCTGGAAAGGCAGATCCTATTTTAATTTTTATTTCTTCTGCAGTTCTTTCACCAACAACAAGATTATGAACTTTTTTGAGATATAACGCAATTGACTCATTGATTTCATCTCCTGCAATTCTCACAGACTCACTTAACACGGTTCCACCCAAACTTAAAACTGCAACTTCAGTTGTTCCTCCCCCAATATCAACAATCATGGTTCCTATTGGCTCTGTTACAGGTAATGAAGCTCCTATCGCAGCAGCGACAGGTTCGTCAATTAAGTGAACTTCTCTAGCACCAGCTAAACCAGCTTCTCTTACAGCTCTGCGTTCTACGCTTGTAACTCCACTTGGAATGCCAATAACAATTCTTGGAGCGACGATACCTCTTCCTTCATTACACTTTTGAATAAAAGTTTTGATCATTTGCTCTGCTGCATCAAAATCAGCTATCACCCCATCTCTTAAAGGTCTAACCGCTCTAATATTACCCGGTGTTCTTCCTAGCATTAACTTTGCCTCTTTACCAACAGCCATAGGGACCCCTTCTTCTAAGTCCATAGCGACTACTGAAGGCTCCTGTAAAACTACCCCTTTACCTGATACGTGAATAAGAGTATTAGCAGTACCTAAATCGATACCTATGTCTCTAGAAAATTTAAATCTGTTAAAAAGCACAATAATAAACCTTTTAAATAAATAATATATCTATTTTTTATAGAGCTCCTATAAATATCTCTTTTGGTTATGAATAGCACGCAAAACTTTAAGCAAAAAAAAAAAAAATGAGTATTATAAAAAATAAAAATTATGTCAATTAACACTGTAAATCTTGTTGGAAGAGCTGGTAGAGAACCAGACGTTAGGTATTTCGAGTCAGGTAGTATAGTTGCTAACTTTACTCTCGCCGTTAATAGAAGAAGTAAAGATGAGGAGCCAGATTGGTTTAATTTAGAAATATGGGGGAAACAAGCTCAAATCGCTGCTGATTTTGTTAAAAAAGGCTCATTAATAGGGATTACTGGAAGTTTTAAAATTGATAGCTGGAAAGATAAAAATACTGGAGAAGATCGATTCAAACCTGTGATCAGAGTTGATAGATTAAATCTACTTAGCTCTCGTAAAGAATCTGAAAATAGTCAATATTCTAACAACAGCAATTCAAGCGAAATTCCTTTTTAAGATTTATTTTTTTTTAAAAATTTAATTAGTATTCTTATAAAAAAATATAAGAAAATTAAAATTAAAATTGGCTTTACAACATATTTGATTTGATCTAAGTAAGTTTCAATGATTGAATAATTTTCGCCAAATAAATAACCTGCATAAGTGAGCAGTGCTACCCATATCAAGCTCCCAAATGTAGTCCAAATCAAAAATTTTCTTAATGGCATAAGTTCTATGCCAGCGGGAACTGAAATCAAAGTTCTTATACCTGGTACTAATCGCCCCCAAAAAACTAAAGAAACCCCATACTTATCAAACCAACGTTTACTTTTACTTAAATCATTAGAAGAAATACCCAGATATTTTCCTTGTTTATCTAGAAAATTTGAAAGTCTTTTTTCATTTACTAATCTTCCTAAATAATACCAAGGCAATGATCCTAAAATAGTTCCAATTAATCCCCAAAAAACTAAAATATAAAAATTTAATTTTTGTTGATAAACGAAAAACCCTCCCAAGGGCATAATAATTTCCGAAGGTATTGGGGGTATTATATTTTCTAAAAACATAGCCAAACAAATAGTAAGGTATGCAATCATTGAATTCTTTTCAACAGCCAAACTAATATAGTCGGGGATTGAAGTAAGAAAATTTACAAAAATAAGACTCAAACTTAATATCTATAAAGCTCTGGTTTATAAGGTCCATCAACAGAAACATTAATATAATCAGCTTGTTCCTGAGTTAATTTTGTTAATTTTGCACCAATTTTATCAAGATGTAATCTAGCCACCATTTCATCTAAATGTTTTGGTAAAACATAAACCTCCTTAGCATATTTCTCTGACTTATTAAAAAGTTCAATTTGAGCTAGGACTTGATTAGTAAAAGAATTACTCATAACAAAACTTGGATGTCCAGTGGCACAACCTAAATTAACTAATCTACCTTCAGCTAAAAGGATTATTTTATTGCCACTCGGTAAAGTTATGTGATCGACCTGCGGCTTAATATTTTCCCATGGATAATCTTTCAATGAAGCTACATCAATTTCATTATCGAAATGGCCAATATTACAAACTATGGCCTCATCTTTCATCTTGACAAGATTTTCGTTTGTTATTACCTGATAGTTCCCTGTTGCCGTAACAAATATATCTATATCCTCCACAACATCATCTAATGTAACAACGCTAAAACCTTCCATAGCCGCTTGAAGAGCACAAATTGGATCAACTTCTGCAACTTTCACAATTGCACCAAGTCCTCTTAACGACTGTGCTGAGCCTTTACCTACATCTCCAAAACCCATTACTAACGCGACCTTTCCAGCAATCATCACGTCAGTAGCACGCTTTATGCTGTCAACTAGAGATTCTCGGCAGCCATATAAATTATCAAATTTGCTCTTAGTTACTGAATCATTAACATTGATAGCGGGGAAAGGTAAAGCATTTTGCTTTTGCAGTTGATAAAGTCTTGCAACTCCCGTTGTAGTTTCTTCAGTGACACCAATAATATTACTCTTAATTCTAGAATAAAAGTTACTATCATTTTCTAGCTTAGATTTTATAGATTTATATAAAGCAATTTCTTCTTCATTACCGGGATTATCTAAAACAGATAAATCTTTTTCTGCTTTACTCCCAAGTATCAATAGGCCAGTTGCGTCTCCCCCATCATCAAGAATCATATTCGGAGAGTCGGAGCCCCAATCAAGAATATAGTGAGTATATTGCCAATATTCATCTAGAGTCTCACCTTTTTTTGCGAATACAGAAATTCCTTGATCTGCGATAGCTGCAGCCGCATGATCTTGTGTTGAAAAAATATTGCATGATGCCCATTTCACTTCCGCGCCAAGATCAACAAGAGTTTCTATTAATACTGCTGTCTGAATTGTCATATGAAGACTTCCAGCTATTTTTGCACCTTTTAGTGGCTTTTCAGATTGATAATTATCTCTAAGCGCCATTAATCCTGGCATTTCTGTTTCCGCAATTTTAATTTCTTTACGGCCAAAATCTGATAATGAGATATCAGAAATTACGTAATTAGGTGTAGTGGTCTTAACTGAATTTGCGATAACCATATCTAATAAAAACTTTTACTATTAAACTATAAATGATTTTTGATTAATTTTTGTGTTTATTGAGAATTTAAAAGAGACTTTAAATTTAGGAAAAAGACTCTCACATAAATTAAATCCCCAATCAATTGTTTTATTACAGGGTCCAATTGGGGCTGGGAAAACTTCATTTGTTCAAGGGATTGCTAAAGGCTTATCAATATCTGAGGACATTACAAGCCCTACATTTGCTTTATCGCATCACTATAACTCCGGAAAAATTCCACTAATTCACCTTGATTTATACAGGTTAGAAAATGTTTCCTCAGCAAAAGAAGTTTTTTTTTCAGAAGAAGAAGAGGCAATACAAAGACGAGCTATTTTAGTTATTGAATGGCCAGAATTAATAGAACCAGTTATTGATAATTTCTGGAAAATAGAAATTAGTTACGCAAAAAATTATGGAAGAAACTACGAAATTAGAGATCCCAAAAATTTATTAACCTTCTCATAATATGGTTGTTGCTCGATGGCTCCTTCACCAAGACAAGTTAATAATCCACAAACACATGCGAACTTAATGCAATCTTCTATCTCTAATTTATTGGAAGGATAGCCAGAAGAAATTAATTTTGAAATTAAGCCAGCTAAAAAAGCATCGCCTGCGCCAGTTGTATCAACAATCTTTTGTGAAGTAGGAGTTTCAGTAATTCCCTGCAACCCATTGATATACCAAGAAACGGGATTCTTTCCATCAGTTATTATTACATCTGGTCTATTAGACAATTGTTGAGATATTAGCAAGGGATTTTCATCATCAAAAAATAAAGTTGCCTCTTCCCTAGCAAGTTTTAAAACATTTGAATGATTTAAAAATTTCTTGATTAAATTTACTCTTTGATCTTTGCTAATTTTTGATGAAAAACTTGAATGATCCCAAAAAACTTCTCTCCAATTCAAATCAATAACTACTTTGACTTCCAATTTTTTAGCCTGTTCAAAAAGAAAAAAAATAGTCTCTGCTGATATTGGAGATGATAATAAGATCGTACCTGTTACCAAATATTGTGTTTCTAGAAAAGATTTCTCCAAATTTAAAATTTCTTTTTCGATTAATTTCTTGCTAAGAACTTCGTCCGCAAAGCATGAATAAGAACTTTCCTCAAAACCTGAAAAAAACCGATCTCCAAGCTGATCTCTATCTACATTAACCACGCGAGTAGATGAATCATTATCTAATTGCAAGAAATCTAAATTAACGTCCAATTCCTTAAATTGCATAATAAATCTTTTTCCATAATCATCACCACCCAAACTTCCTATAAATGTTGAATCTATTTTTAATTTTCTTAATGCACAAGCCACATTAGCCGGGGCACCTCCCAAAAAATCTGTAAATCCTTGATTTGATTTATTTCTGATTCTATCTATTAAAGCTTCTCCAATGCATATGACTTTTTTCCTTTTCATAAAATGAACGCTTTTTCTTAACTAAGAATAATTTATTAAAAACGAATAATTTTTTTTTGAATTAAAGTTTAATTAAAAGCATATTCATCGTGTCTTTAAATAAATCTGAAACTTGGCAATGGAAAAATTGGGAAATTTCATGGTCTTTATCAAAAGAATCTTCTTCTGAAAAAAATATAAAAATTTTATTAGTTCATGGATTTGGTGCGTCAAAAAACCACTGGAGACATAATCAAGATTTTCTTGGTAAATTTTCTAACTGCTTCGCAATTGACTTATTGGGATTTGGAAAAAGCAGTCAGCCGAGTGCTTTATTAGATTACGAACTTGATAAAGAAAACTCAATTAAATATTCATTTGACTTATGGGGTAATCAAATATCAACATTTTGTGAAGAGGTAATAAAATCTCCTATTTACTTAGTAGGAAATTCAATTGGTGGTGTTATTGCATTGAAAGCTGCTGAAATTCTCAAAGATAAATGTAAGGGGGTCATATTGATTGATTGTGCACAAAGAACTATGGATGATAAACGTTTAAAAAAAAGTGATATCTTAATGAATCTACTGAGACCTGTTCTTAAAACAATAGTCAGACAAAGAGTAATTAGTAATACACTTTTTACAAGAGCTGCTAATCCAAAAGTTATAAAGAAAATACTGGAACAAGCTTACCCTTCAGGAAAAAATATCGATAATGAATTAATTGAAATACTTTATAAGCCCTCTCAAAGGAAAAATTCTAAAGAAGCATTTCGTGGTTTTATAAACTTGTTTGATGACTATCTTGCTACTGATCTTTTCAATAATGTTGATGCTCCAATCCAATTAATTTGGGGAGAAAAAGACCCTTGGGAATCTTTAAATGAAGCAAAAGAGTGGAAGAAACAATTCAGGAACATTAAAAGATTAGATATTATAAAAGATGCAGGTCACTGCCCTCATGATGAAAATCCAGAAGAAACTAATAGATTAATCTGTCAATTCATTCAAGAAATAAAATAGGCTTCGACATTATCACTTAATCTTCTCAAGCCTCTCAGACCATCTCGTTCTAGATTCCTCACCCTATCTCTGCTAATACCTAATACACGACCTATACCTGTAAGAGACATAGGTTCATCTCCATCCATACCATATCTCATTCTTAAAACTCTGCATTGTAAATCTGGTAATTGGTGCAAAAGTGAATGGAGATCTCCCCTCATACAATCCATCTCAATTTGTTCATCTGGTAAATCCTCTCCACCTGCCAATAAATCAAGTAGCACGGTATCTTCACCATCACCAACCTTTGTTTCTAAACTTACTGGCTGGCCAGCTTTACACATTAAGTCTTTAACGTCGTCTTCTGGAAGTTCAACATACTTAGCAAGTTCACTAACTGTTGGTGTTCTAGACATTTCTTGGCTTAATTCTCTTTGCCCTTTTTTGAGCTTATTTAACATTTCGGTGATATGAATTGGTAATCTTATAGCTCTGCTTTTTTCTGCAATAGCTCTAGTAATGCCTTGTCTAATCCACCAGTAAGCATAAGTTGAAAATTTATAGCCTCTAGCTGGATCAAATTTTTCAACACCTCTTACAAGTCCGATAGTTCCTTCTTGGATAAGGTCAAGAAGTTCCATATTCCTTTTAGTATATTTTTTGGCAACACTAACAACTAATCGTAAGTTTGCTGCAACCATTCTCTCCTTTGCACGCTGACCAGCTCTTAATCTTTTTTTAATCTGGGATACGGGCAGTTTTAATTTTTCGGACAAATCTTCAATACTTGGTTTTTCACCAGTTAAGTCATGAATTTCAATCTCCGCTCTCTCAACTTGCATATATTCTTGAACTTGTCTTCCTAGAGTAATCTCCTGTTCATGAGAGAGAAGAGGAACTCTTCCTATATCTCTGAGATAAGAACGAACTAAATCGACATCATTACTGATTTTTAAACTTGATATATTATTAACTTTACTTTCATTTAAAGTTTCAGTAGACATGAAAAAAAATTATGTTTTGTAAACAATACCATTAAGAAATGTAAAGTTAAACAAAAAAATCCACAAATTTAAAAAAATGAGAATAAATACCTAGTCATTTAACTAAAAAGAGCCGTTTAATAGCCATCTTGCGGTATTTAGATAAATGAAAACTCCAGCGATATCTGTAACAGTGGTTATGAATGGCGAAGACATTAAAGCAGGGTCTAATTTCATCTTATCGAAAAGTAGTGGGAGAATAGCACCGGTAGTTGCAGCTAGAGTTGTAATTGAAATTAAGCTTATTCCTACCGCAGCAGCCACCAAAGTACCTTGTCCTTGCCACCATGCAAAGGGAAACACCACAACCATCATTAAAACACCTAATAATGCTCCAGTTATTGATTCCCTTAGTACCGCCTTAACAGCGCCAAGCGACTTCAATTTTTGAGTACTTAAACCTCTAATTACAACTGTCGAACTTTGTGCTCCAACATTTCCACCAGACCCAATTAGTAATGGGATAAAAGCAGCTAGTAAAACTATTTCTTTTAGGATTTGATCATTCATTGCAATTACTTTGGTAGTTAAGCCATTAGCTAAAACTAAGATTAATAACCACAAAATTCTCCTTCGAACTATTGTGAATAAGCTACTTTGAAAGTAATCATCCTCATCACCAGATTGAACAGCTCCTGCAGCATATATATCTCTAGTTGCCTCCTGTTCAATGACATCAATTAGATCATCAACTGTTACAATCCCCACGAGTCTTTTTTCTTTATCCACCACTGGGAGAGCTAAGAAATCATATCTTTGAATTGCTCGAGCCACCTCCTCTTGATTAGTATTCGTAGAAACATTCACAACATCTTTTGTCATAACATCACCAATTGGTTTAGAAGGATCAGCCATGACGAGATCTCGAAGAGAAAGAATACCTGTCAAATGTCTTTCTTTATCAGTGACATAAAGACTATAAATGGTTTCAGTAAAAGGTGCTCTTTTGCGTACTAGTGATAAAGCTTCTTCCGCCGTTTGCATCTCTTTAAAATCAATAAATTCTGTTGTCATTAGTCTTCCAGCCGTTTCAGGCTCATAACCTAATAATTCCGCAGTAACTTTTCTTTCCCCGGGGCTCAAAGCAGATAAAAATTTTCTTACTACTTTTGCAGGTAATTCATCAAAGAGTTGGACCCTATCATCTGGTGACATTTTTTCAACAATCTCTAAAACTTCTCCTGAGCGCAATCTATCTAGTAAAGTTTGCTGAACTATGGGATCCAAATATTCATAAACTTCTATCGCCTCACTTTTTTTTAGAAGCCTAAATGCAAGAGCTTGTAATATCAAAGGCAACCCTCCAATAGCATCAGCTATATCAACTGGTTGTGAAGGCTCTAATAACAACTTCGCTCCATCATAATTACCTGCAATTAACAATTCTTCCAGCTGAAAAGTAATATTTCCGCTAATATTCAAATCTGATGATAAGGATGAGATCGAATCAAGATTATTTTCCTCCATAAATATAATTTAAGTCTAAGTAACATCACTATTATATGTAGATTAAGTGATTTTTCTACTGAGTAAAAATCCACAATACATCATTGTTAAATTAGATATGATAAACATAAACAAATAAAAAATGATTTTGATTATTTCTAAATCATTTATGAGTTGATGTAAAAAATATATAAAGGTACTAAATGATGTAAAACAAGAACAAAATCCACTTAAAAATATTCTATTCATGTATTTGTTCAATTTTTTTGCAATTACAAAACCAAAAAAAAATGACCCAATAATTGAAATAATGAAATTATTATCAATGTATAGCCTGAAAATTATTCCCAAAAAAGATGCTAATGAAATAAGTAAATAATTTCTAATATTCATACTTGAAAAATTTTTACTAGATAGTATCCCAAATAGAAAAATAAAATCGATAATATAATTACCTCAAAATAGTGTAAAAATAAACGTACAAATTGCCTAGTTTGTAATAAGTAAAATAATTGATATATAAAAGATGAAAATGTACTAAAACATCCAAGAAAACCAATATAAAATAATAAAAAAAAATCTTTATTAGTTTGATTAAATGCTAATAATACTCCAAGTAATAAAGATGCTAATAAATTTACTAAAGAAGTATTATTGAGAGAAAATCCTATCTTAATTTTAAAATTATTTTCAATAAATATTCTCAATATTAATCCAAAAGCACTTCCTATAAAAAGAAAAACATAAGAATTAATGTTCAAAATTTAAGACTTTATCCAGCCTCTCGTAATTTTAGTAGGATTATCAGTAAGGTGATTAGCTGCTAATTCAACTCTAAGCCATAAATTGTTATCATTTAGTTTCCATTTTCTTATTATTGATAATGAAGATCCAGCATAAAGAGTGATCAATTTTTTAGCATTTGGTTGAGGGAAAGTATACAAAGAGCAATTTGAACTCAGAATAATTTCTCTTGAGTTAAGAATACTATGCTTATACAAATTTCTCTGTATGCCTCCTGCGGGTAAAGTGATTGGGCCAATTAAAGCAAAAGTTATTAAACAAATATTTTTTAAAAAATCTTGAATCATATATCTAATGTTGCCATATCTAAATTCCCGCTATTCGACTCAATAAATTCTCTTCTTGGCGCAACTTTGTCACCCATCAAAATATTGAATATTCTATCCGCTTCAAGGGCATCTTCAATTTCAACTCTTTTCATAGTTCTAGTCTGAGGATTCATTGTCGTATCCCAAAGTTGCTTTGGCATCATTTCACCAAGACCCTTAAACCTCTGAATATTATAATTAGCATTATCTCCAAATTCTTCAATCGTATTTTTTAGTTGGCTCTCGTTATAGCAATATTTATGATTTTTACCTCTCTCAACCTTGTATAAAGGTGGACAGGCTATATAAATATGTCCCTTCTCAACAAGCTCTCTTTGATATCTATAAAAAAAAGTTAATAATAAAGTTCTAATATGTGCACCATCAACGTCTGCATCAGTCATAATTACAACCCTGTGATATCTCAAAGAGCTTTCATCAAACTCTTCTCCTTTTATGCCTAACCCTAAAGCAGTTATTAATGACTGAATTTCTGTATTCTTATATATCTTTGTGTCATCAGTTTTCTCGATATTTAATATTTTTCCTCGAAGAGGCAAAATAGCTTGAAAATTTCTATCTCTTCCTTGTTTTGCCGACCCTCCAGCAGAATCACCCTCTACTATATAAATTTCTGAATCTGCTGGATCTCTTGAACTACAATCAGCTAATTTACCAGGCAACGTTGAACTTTCAAGAACACTTTTTCTTCTAACTAATTCTCTAGCCCTTCTTGCGGCTTCTGCTGCATTGAAAGATTGAATAGCTTTTTCCAGAATTAAATCAAAGACTCCTGGATTAAATTCCATGTATTTTGTAAGCGCTTCTCCTATTAAAGAATCAACAATTCCTCTTACCTCAGTATTTCCTAATTTTGTTTTAGTTTGTCCTTCAAATTCAGGCTCTGGAACTTTTACTGATAAAACAACTGTTAGACCCTCTCTAATATTTTCTCCAGCCAAATTTTTTTCAACATCCTTCCTCTTACCCCTTTTTTTAGCTAAATTATTAAAAGTTCTGGTCAAGACTGTTTTTAACCCCTCAATATGCGTACCCCCATCAACAGTTCTGATATTATTTGCGAATCCTAAAATATTATCTGAATAAACATCCGAACACCACTGCAAAGCAGCCTCTACATAAACATTTTCTTTTTGAGAATCAACGTAAATTATTTCTGGATGTATAGATTCTTTTTCTGAGTTCATATATTGAACATATTCTTTGATTCCTCCTTCATATAGATATATTTCTTCTTTAAAAGAACCGTCTGACAATTCAGTTCTTTCATCTCTGAATACAATCTTAACCCCACCATTCAAATAAGCTAGTTCTCTTAACCTTGATGAAAGGAGAGAATATTCAAATTCAATTCCTCCAGAAAAAATTGTTTTATCAGGTTTAAAACAAATTGTAGTTCCTTTTCTATATGGTTTTTCCAACTGTTTATTTGATTTTAAATCTCCTATTGAAATGCCTTTTTCAAATCTTTGTTTAAACTCTTTACCATCTCTATAGACTGTCACATTCACCCATTCACTTAAAGCATTTACTACTGATATACCAACTCCATGCAAACCACCAGAAACCTTATAACCTCCGCTACCAAATTTACCTCCTGCATGAAGAACGGTAAGAACAGTTTCTAAAGCACTTTTCCCTGTTCGCGGATGTATATCCGTTGGAATACCTCGACCATTATCAGAAATCAAAGCAGATCCATCTACTTGAAGGACTATTTCAATATGATCACAATGACCTGCAAGTGCTTCATCTACAGAGTTATCGACAACTTCATAAACTAAATGATGAAGACCTCTTGGACCGGTGGAGCCTATATACATCCCAGGTCGTTTACGAACTGGCTCTAAACCTTCTAAAACCTGAATCTGCTCTGCGCCGTATTCATTTGAGATTTTATTAGATCTTTTTTCCTCACTCATTTAATATAAAAAATAAAACGTTAATCTTTTAAAAGTTATTTTTAAAAGGTCTTTCATTCAATCTACCATTGGTGCAAGAGAAAGGCTCGATGTCTATGAAAAAATTAACCACTTTAATTATATAACTCAAACATTTTTCTTCATAAATTTATATGTTTTCGTCCCAACCCAATGTAATAGTATTAGTCGGACCCACAGCAAGTGGTAAAACAGAATTAGCTATTCAAATTGCTAATTATTTTAAAACCCATATCCACAACATTGATTCCAGACAAATTTATAAGTCTATGGATATTGGGACAGCCAAGCCATCTATAAAACAACAAAAAGAAATAAAGCATTTCTTGTTGGACATTGCAGAACCTACAAATCCAATCAATGTAAAAAAATTTCAAGAAATTGCTCAATGTTCAATAAAAAAAGAAATCAAAAATAAAAAAATCCCTTTTCTGGTGGGAGGAAGTGGACTATACATGAATTCAATAATTAAAGGATTTTTTGCACCAGACTTACCTCCACAAATCAATTTACGAGCACAATTTGAGGAACTTGGTCAGGAAAAATGTTGGGATCTTTTAAAAAGTTGTGATCCAGTTTCAACAAAAAAAATCAACTTTTTAGATAAAGTTAGAACTATAAGAGCTTTAGAGGTTTTTTACATAACAGGTAAATCAATATCTGCCCAAAAAGTGCAAAATCCTCCATCTTGGAGGATATTAGAACTTGGATTAGATAGAGAAGATTTGAAAATAAGAATTAATGAAAGAACAAAAAATATGTTTTTGCATGGAATAATAGAGGAGACCAAAAATATTATTTCGAAATATGGATCAGATTTAAATATCTTGGAAACCATAGGATACAAGGAAGCCAAGGATGTATTAACCCAAAACTTATCAATTGATAAAGCAATTGAGTTGACTACAACAAAAACTATCCAATTCGCAAAAAGACAAAAGACATGGTTCCGTAATAAGAACAATCCAATTTGGCTGAATAACAAAAACCTACTAAAAGATGCAATAATTAAAATAGAGTCTTTTTTAGGCTAAATTTATAAAGTAATACAATTTGCTAATCATCCAATCAATTAACTAAACTGAATGCCACCACGCCCACGCTTTGATCGCCGCGCTCCTGTTAGAGAGCTACCAAATATTAACGAAAGAATAAAATACTCCCAACTGAGAGTTGTTGATTCAGATGGCAAGCAACTAGGGGTTATAGATAGATTAGAAGCCTTAGAAATAGCATCTCAAAGAGAACTTGATTTAGTTCTAGTAAGTGAAAAAGCTAATCCACCAGTTTGTAGGATAATGGATTATGGAAAATACAAATTTGAACAAGAAAAAAAAGCAAAAGAAGCTAGAAAAAAATCTCACCAAACAGAAGTAAAAGAGGTAAAAATGAGATACAAGATTGATAAGCATGACTATGATGTGAGAATAGGCCAAGCTACTAAATTTTTAAAATCTGGTGATAAAGTAAAATGCACAGTCATTTTCAGGGGCAGAGAAATTCAACACTCGAATTTAGCAGAAACACTTCTCTTAAAAATGGCTACTGATTTAGAAGAACAATCAGAGGTGCAACAACAACCAAAAAGAGAAGGTAGAAATATGATTATGTTTCTAAGTCCTAGAAAAACACCTTTAGTAAAAAAAGAAGATTGAAAAACCTAATATTTTAAAATAAATACCAAAGAAATTCTATGACGGATGTTAAAGTGTCACTAAATAAAAAATCGTAATTATCAATTTCAAAAAGTGAAATTCCATATACAGCAAGAAAGCGATATCCCATCATCCACGCAGTTATACAATCAAATCTGTTTCGCTATTGCAGCTAGACAATACCCTCCAGGCCATAGATTACCTAGTACAAGGCAGCTTGCAATGCAAACTGGACTACATAGAAATACAATAAGTAAAGTTTATAGACAACTTGAGTTGGATGGAGTTGTTGAAGCCATAGCAGGTTCAGGTATCTACGTAAGAGATAACATTAATAAAAAAGATTTTAAAAAATCATTTTATTCCAAAAATAATTATTTAAATAATCCTCCCGAAGAAGAAGCAAAAAAAGCAATTGATAATCTTATAAACATTGGTTGTACCCTTCAAGAGACAAGAAAAATATTTACAAATGAAATTGATTGGCGTATTAAATGTGGAGCAAGAATCCTTGTGAGTACACCCAGAGAAGATATAGGAGCATCAATGCTAATAGCAGAAGATCTTTCTCCCAAAATTAATGTGCCAGTGGAAGTTATACCTATGGAAGAATTAGAAAAAGTTCTTTGTACTTCTAATCATGGCACTATTGTCACAAGCAGATATTTTTTACAACCTTTAGAAAAAGTAGCTAAAAAATTTAGCGTCAGAGCTATTGCAGTAGATTTAAGTGATTTTCAAAAAGAATTAAAAATACTTAAAGAATTAAAAGCTGGGAGTTGTGTTGGAATTGTAAGCATTAGTCCTGGCTTGTTGAGAGCTGCAGAAGTTATCATACATAGTATGAGAGGAAGTGAATTAATACTAATGACTGCAATATCTGATAACAATAATAGATTACTAGCACTTTTAAAGGCTTCAAGTCATATAGTATGTGACGGACCAAGTTTGTCTGTCGTAGAAAATACTCTAATAAAAAACCGATCACAGCTAATGAGATTTCCTCAGATAATATGTGCTAAAAATTATTTGAGCAATGAGACAATAAATCAACTCAAGAAAGAAATTGGAGTCATTAATTAAAATATATGCTTAAAACCTTCAAGTCCGATATTGAAATAATTAGAGAAAGAGATCCTGCTGCAAGAGGAATAATTGAGATTTTCCTATGCTACCCTGGCTTTCAATCAATTGTGATACACAGATTTACTCACAGATTGTGGCAATTAAAATTGCCCTTAATTCCTCGCTTATTAAGTCATTTAAATAGATTATTGACTGGAATTGAAATTCATCCAGGTGCGAGAATTGGTAAAAGAGTTTTTATAGACCATGGAATGGGAGTCGTAATTGGTGAAACAGCCGAAATAGGCAATAATTGTTTACTTTATCAGGGTGTGACATTGGGTGGAACAGGAAAAAGTCATGGCAAAAGACATCCAACCTTGAAGGAAAACGTCGTTGTTGGAGCAGGTGCAAAAGTTCTTGGATCAATCACAGTTGGATCAAATACACGTATTGGTGCAGGTTCTGTCGTCGTAAGAAATGTAGAAGGTAATAGTACAGTTGTAGGAGTACCAGGTAGGGTAGTCCATCAAAGTGGGGTAAAAGTTAATCCACTCGCACACTCTGCCTTGCCAGATGCTGAAGCTAATGTGATTAAAAATTTAATGGATAGAATTGATCAACTTGAAAATGAAATACTTAAATTACAAAAAGCTCTTCAATGTTTAGCTAACTCTGAATCTGTTGATATTTCTAAACTTGGCGACGCACAAAATATTAAAGACAAAGAAATTATAGAATTTCTTGGCGATGAATAAAAAATAATCTAAGCACTTGAATCTTCATTACTTTTAGGTTGAAACATAAACATTGAATAAATTACATTTCTTCTCATATTGGTCATCATTTCTAGAAACATATCATAACCTTCATTTTTATATTCAATTAAAGGATCTTTTTGTCCATAACCTCTCAACCCAACTGACTCTCTCAAGGAATCCATAGATTGTAAATGCTCTCTCCATAAATTATCAATTTGCTGCAAGATAAAAAATCTTTCTGCTTCTCTCATTAAACCCTTACGAAATTTATCTATTTGAGATTCCTTTAAGTCATAAGCTATACGCAATTGCTCTTGAAGAAAGTTCTTTAATTCTTCAACAGATAATAAGCTAACATCTTCTTTTCTTAGATCATCTAATAAATAAATAAATTCTTTAACCTTAGAGAGTAATTGGTCAATATCCCATTCTTCTGGTGGAAGATCAGGATTAATGTAAGCTTCAACAATTTCTTCCATGGTTCTTTCCCCATATCCAATAACCTGTTTTTTTAAGTCGATTCCTTTTAAAACTCTTAATCTTTCACTATATACTGCTTTTCTTTGATTATTCATTACCTCGTCATATTCAAAAACTTGCTTCCTGATATCGTAATAATAGGTCTCTACCTTTTTTTGAGCACTTTCTAAGGATCTCGTGAGCATTCCAGATTCTATAGGCATATCTTCATCCACGCGAAATGCATTCATTAAGTTTGCAACTCTGTCTCCTCCGAAAATCCTTAATAAATTATCTTCTAAAGACAAAAAGAATCTAGTACTTCCAAGATCACCTTGTCTGCCCGCCCTTCCTCTAAGCTGATTATCAACTCTTCTCGATTCATGTCTTTCTGTTCCAATAACGTGTAAACCTCCTGCCTTTCTTACTTTCTCTTCTTCATGGATCAAAACCTTCTGATATTCTTCTTTTACATCTGTCAAGGCATTTCTTAAAGACATAATAGCTTTGTCATCAGTTGGAGCTTTTTCAGCAGCGGTTGCAATTTTATCATCTAATTCAAGTCCAGTAAGAGTTCTTTCGCCCCAGGCCTTTACAAGACTATTTAATAAAGTTGATAATTTCTTTTCAGTATCTTCACCAAGCTTACAGGGGAAAATACTTCTAGATAAATTTCGAAAGTTTTTCTTTGAATCAGATGTACCTTTTACAGAAAA
>QCMD01000010.1 GCA_003214055.1 Prochlorococcus sp. AG-418-K17 | reverse complement strand
AGCCGAATATGGAACCATATAGCGAAAGGAACAATCAAAAACAATCATCCAACGGTAGAAATTTAGATGATTGGATATGGGGAAAACATTCAGTATTTGAGGTTTTAACTAGTGATAGAGCTATCAATAGAATTTGGTGTACCTCAGAAATTTTTTCTTCTGAAAAGTTTTATCTTTTATTAAAAGATTTGAAGTTAAAGGGGGTTCTGATTGAAGAGGTTCCTTGGAGTAGAATTTCTCAATTAACTTTTGGTGCAACGCATCAGGGGATTACAGTTCAATTAGCATCTTCTAGAACTATACCTTTAGAGAGATTGATTAATTTATCAAAAATTAATTCTACAAAGCCTATCATTTTAGCTTTAGATGGCATTACAGATCCTCATAATTTAGGAGCTATTGTGAGATCAGCGGAAGCTTTTGATTGTAAAGGTATTGTAATTCCGCAAAGAAGATCTGCTGGATTAACTGGAACAGTTGCAAAAGTTGCTGCTGGAGCTTTGGAACATATACCAGTTAGTAGGGTTGTAAACTTAAATAGAGCCTTAGAAG
Source organism: Prochlorococcus sp. AG-418-K17 (assembly GCA_003214055.1). Taxonomy (GTDB): domain Bacteria; phylum Cyanobacteriota; class Cyanobacteriia; order PCC-6307; family Cyanobiaceae; genus Prochlorococcus_A. The sequence continues at coordinate 29,033 of QCMD01000010.1, read as the reverse complement.
AATTAAAAAAAAATGGATTTCTAACTGTTGGATTGTCTGGTGACGGCAATATACCTCTCTCTAAATTCAATGAAAAACTCCCTTTAGTAGTTATCATTGGGTCTGAAGAAAAAGGTATCTCTTTGCTTACCCAGAAAAAATGTGATTTTCTTTTAAAAATTCCTCTTAAAGGTAAAACTTCAAGTTTAAATGCATCTGTTGCAGCTGCTATTTCTTTATTTCATTTAACTAGTTTGTAAATTTAACTTTCGTAAAGCATTAAAATTTAATTGTCTAATAAATATCGTTTTTTGAAGATATTTACCCATTAAGAAATATTTATTGAATTTTTACTCCCAAATTGTATAGAATTGTACAAGAATTGTTGGTCTTAAAGGGGCCATGAAAATTGATTAGAAAATTCGGGAACAAACTTGGATTAGCTTGGTGGGCTAAAGTTGAGACTGAAAACCCTACTAGCATATATTGGTATGGTCCATTTCTCACTAAAAGAAGTTTAAAACAAAACTTACTATCTTTTATTAATGACCTTAAAAATGAAGGTTCAGAAAATATCAAACACAGTATTGTTCGATGTAAAAAAGAAGAACCACTTACCATTTAAAAATCATTTAGTTTTAGAATAAAGAAAAAGAGGTTGGTGATGAATTTTAGTTCTTTAAGGCAGAAAATTATTACAAAGAATGCCTCAGTTAAAGAAATTATTAATGATTTTTTTTCAAAGATTGAATTAATAAATCCTAAGATTAATGCTTATACATGTACGACAAGAGAAATTGCAGAGGCCCAAGCTAATAAGATAGATAAAATAATTCAAAATGATGAATATATACCCCCCCTAGCAGGCTTACCAATAGCAATTAAGGATAATATTTGTACAAAAGGAGTTGTAACATCCTGTTCGAGTAAAATGTTGAAGCATTTTATAGCTCCATATGAATCTACGGCCTCAAGAAAATTATGGTCTTCAGGTGGGATTTTCTTAGGTAAAACAAATCTAGATGAATTTGCCATGGGAAGTTCGACAGAAACCTCCATTTTTGGCGTCACTTCAAATCCTTGGGATACAAATAGGGTGCCAGGGGGTAGTTCTGGAGGAAGTGCAGCTTCTGTCGCAGCAGGATTATGTGCTGCTGCTATAGGTTCAGATACTGGAGGATCAATTAGACAACCTGCTTCTTTTTGTGGAGTTGTAGGACTTAAACCTACTTATGGGAGAGTAAGTAGATGGGGTCTAATAGCATTTGCAAGCTCTCTTGATCAAATTGGTCCAATTACAAATACGGTTTCTGATGCTGCAGAAATTTTGTATTCCATTTCTGGTAAAGATTCTTATGATTCAACTTGTCTTGATAAGCCAGTCCCTAATTACTTGTCAGATTTAAACAAACCTATAAAAGCTATTAAAATAGGAATTATTAAAGAATGTTTTGAGCACCCTGGTCTTAATCCAGAAGTAAAGGAATCTGTTCTCTCTGGAGTAGAGAGATTTAGAGCCTTAGGAGCCCATATTACTGAGATAGAGTGTCCAAGGTTTAATGATGGAATTGCAACATACTATGTAATCGCTCCATCCGAAGCTTCTGCAAATTTAGCAAGGTATGATGGTGTTAAATATGGATATAGATCGGCTGAAGCTCCAAACCTTTTGGAAATGACTTCTAAGAGTAGAGCTGATGGTTTTGGTATAGAAGTTCAGAGAAGAATTTTGATAGGTACTTACGCTTTGTCGGCGGGATACAATGATGCTTATTACAAAAAAGCTCAAAAAGTAAGAACTCTTATAAGAAATGATTTTGATAAAGCTTTTGAAAAGGTTGATATTTTATTGACACCCACATGTCCTACAACGGCATTTTTAAAAGGTGATTTTGTAAATGATCCACTTTCTATGTATCTATCAGATCTTTTAACAGTACCTGCTAATTTAGCAGGATTGCCTGCTATAAGCATTCCTTGCGGATTTGATAAAAATGGATTACCTATTGGTCTTCAGTTAATAGGCAATGTACTTGAGGAAAATAAAATTTTGAATGCTGCAAATATTTTTGAAATTGATGCTCAAATTATTAAGAATAAACCTTTGTTATGAATTTAAATTAATAATTAACATGTTTACTTAAAGTATAGATCTTTTAAAAAAATTCTTTATCTTATAGATATGAATTAATTAATTATGGGATTTGTACCTCTACATAATCATAGTGATTACAGTCTGCTAGACGGGGCAAGTCAGGTTTCTAAAATTGTCGATAGAGCTTGTGATCTTGGAATGGACTCAATTGCACTAACTGATCATGGAGTTATGTATGGAGTCCTTGAATTAGTAAAACAATGTAAGAAGAAAGGTATAAAACCAATTATTGGCAATGAAATGTATATCATCAATGGATCTATTGATGATCCGCAACCAAAAAAGGAAAAAAGATATCACTTAGTGGTCTTAGCAAAAAATTTAATTGGCTACAGAAATCTTGTAAAATTAACAACTATTAGCCATCTAAATGGTATGAGAGGTCGCGGCATATTTTCAAGACCTTGTATAGATAAATTTCTTTTAAATGAATATAAAGAGGGCCTTATTATTTCTACAGCATGTCTTGGCGGTGAAATTCCTCAAGCTATTTTAAAAGGAAGGCTTGACATAGCTGAGAATGTTGCACTTTGGTATAAGAAATTATTTGGTGATGATTTTTATCTAGAAATTCAAGACCATGGTTCTATCGAGGATAGGATTGTAAATGTCGAATTAATCAATATAGGGAAAAAACATCAAATAAAAGTTATTGCAACAAATGATGCTCATTACATATCAAACATGGATGTTGAATCACATGACGCATTACTTTGCATCCTAACTGGAAAATTAATTAGCGACGAAAAAAGATTGAGGTATACAGGCACGGAATACATTAAGGGCGAAAAAGAAATGCTTGAACTTTTTAAAGATCATCTTGAAGATAAATCTATAAAAGAGGCTATCAATAATACCGTCGAGATTTCAAACAAAATTGAAGAATTTGAACTTTTTGGTAACTATAGAATGCCCAAATTCCCAATTGAAAATGATGAAGATTCATTGTCTCTTTTGACTAGATTATCTAATGATGGCCTAATGAAGAGGCTCAACAAATCTAGTTTAGATAATGTCGATGATATATATAAAAAAAGATTAATTTCAGAATTAAAAATTATTAATGACATGGGGTTCCCAGATTATTTTCTAGTTGTTTGGGATTATATAAAATTTGCAAGAGACCATAGTATCCCAGTCGGGCCAGGTAGAGGTTCTGCTGCAGGTTCACTAGTAGCTTATGCTCTTCAGATTACTAATGTTGACCCTGTAGAACATGGTTTATTGTTTGAAAGATTTTTAAACCCTGCCAGAAAGTCTATGCCAGATATTGACACAGATTTTTGTATTGCCAGGAGAAATGAAGTTATTGATTATGTCTCTAATAGATATGGAGAGGATAGAGTTGCTCAAATCATTACCTTTAATAAAATGACTTCAAAAGCAGTCTTAAAAGATGTTGCAAGAGTAATGGACATCCCATATGGAGAAGCTGATAAATTGGCTAAGTTGATACCAGTTGTTAGAGGTAAACCATATAAACTTAATGAAATGATTGGAAAAAATTCACCTAGTCAGGAATTTAAGGATAAATATGCAATTGATAGTAAGGTAAAAAGGTGGATTGATTTGGCTCTAAGGATTGAAGGTACCAATAAAACATATGGCGTGCATGCAGCAGGAGTAGTGATTTCTTCAGAACCCCTTGATGAACTTGTTCCTCTTCAGAGAAACAATGAGGGTCAAATAATTACTCAGTATTCGATGGATGATATTGAATCACTTGGGTTATTAAAAATGGATTTCTTAGGTTTGAAAAATCTTACAATGATAGAAAAAACAGTTTCACTAATAGAGGACTCAACCGGAAGGAAAATTAATATTGATGACTTACCACAAAATGATAATAAAACTTTTGATCTTATTGTTAGAGGTGATTTGGAGGGGATTTTTCAGTTGGAATCTTCTGGAATGAAACAAGTCGTAAAAGATTTTAAGCCTAGTTCCCTTGAGGATATTTCTTCTATTTTAGCCTTATATAGACCTGGACCACTTGATGCTGGTTTAATACCTAAATTCATTAACAGAAAAAATGGTAATGAAAAAATAGATTTCCCCCATCCTTTTATAAAATCTATTCTTACCGAAACCTATGGGATTATGGTTTATCAGGAGCAAATTATGAAAATCGCTCAAGATTTAGCAGGCTATTCTTTAGGTGATGCTGATTTGCTTCGAAGAGCAATGGGTAAGAAGAAGGTCTCAGAGATGATTAAACACAGAAATATATTTATAGAAGGTTCACTAAAAAAAGGTGTTAATGAAAAAATTGCTAATGATCTTTTTGATCAAATGGTTTTGTTTGCAGAGTATTGCTTCAATAAAAGTCACTCCACTGCTTATGGAGCAGTTACTTATCAAACTGCATTTTTAAAAGCTCATTTTCCTGTCGCATATATGGCTGCTCTTTTGAGCGTTAATGCTGGTTCTAGTGATAAAATGCAGAGATATATTTCTAATTGTTATTCAATGGGAATAGAAGTTATCGCTCCAAGCATTAACTTTTCGGGAATTGATTTTACTATCAAAAAAGATCAGATCTTATTTGGTCTATCTGCAATTAAGAATTTAGGCGATTCTGCAATAAGAAAAATAATTGAAAATCGAAACAAAAAAGGGAAATTTAAATCATTTTCAGATTTATGCGATCGTTTACCTTCTAACGTCCTTAACAAAAGAAACCTTGAATCCTTGATTCACTGTGGTGCACTAGATGAGTTCTCCCAGGATAATAATAGGGCTCAATTAATTTCTGATCTTGAATATGTAATGGTTTGGGCATCATCTCGAAATCGTGATCGTATTTCTGGTCAAGGAAATCTATTCGAATCTTCTGATCAATTTTCTGAGGAAGAATTTTCCAGGTCGCAATTATCAAAAGTTGATGATTATACAATGATTGAGAAGTTAAAATTAGAAAAGCAACTTTTAGGTTTTTATTTATCTGATCATCCTTTAAAACATTTAACAAAACCAGCAAAACTTGTATCACCTGTCAGTATTTCACATTTAGAAGAAACGAAAGATAGAACGAAAGTATCTATAGTTGCCATGATTCCTGAATTGAAACAAATCACAACAAGAAAAGGAGATAGAATGGCGATCATTCAATTAGAAGATCTTTCTGGTAGTTGCGAAGCTATTGTCTTTCCAAAAACATATTTAAAACTATCTGAATTCTTACTAACTGATACTAGGCTGCTTTTGTGGGGGACCATTGATAAAAGAAGTGATAAGACCCAATTAATTGTTGATGACTGTAGAGAAATTGATAATTTAAAATTACTTATGATTAATTTAGATTGTTCTCAAGCTTCTGATATAAGTATTCAAAATAAAATAAGAGATTGTTTATTAAAATTTAAACCGGAAAAAAACAGATGTGGGATAAAAGTACCTGTATTAGCAGCAGTTAAATCTAAAAACTTTATTACCTATGTCAAGTTTGGAGAACAATTCTGTGTTGGTGATATTACTGGAGCTTCTAAAGCATTGGCAGAAAATTCATTTGACGTTAATTTAAAATCCTTGGTATGTTGACCTACTTTTCCTGTTCAAAGTTTTGAGATGCTGGTTTAAAGGCAGCTTTAGCTCTTTCGATATTCATTGGTATATTTTCGATACCAAAGAAACTACCTGGTTCTTTATCCCAACTTGCTGAAAGTATTCCAAAACTTAGACCTGCTAGTCCTAATAGGAAGAATAGAGCTGATATTGCTATTGTTGATGAGGGTGGTATCTCAGCAATATTCTTAGTCACTATTATGTAACTAACTACGAAAACGGACATACCCAAAATTGTGGGTATCCCTGCAGTAAAAAAAATCCTTCTTGCCATTCTGTCTGCAACGTATTTAGGTATTCCACTTGATGAAGGTTTTTTTGTTGAAGTAGAGATTACTTTTTTTTCTATATTTTCAAAAACAGCTTGATTGGGTAGTTTTTTTTTCCTTTTATTTAGAATCTTTTTTTTTGATTGTTTTTTTTTCATCAATAGAGATCATCCTCTTATTCCTATCTTTTTAATTAAATCTTGATATTTTTTTAAATTTTTATCTTTTATATAGGACAATAACCTTTTTCTTTTGCCAATCATTTTTAACAATCCTTGTCTTGAGGCAAAATCATGAATATTGCCTTGAAGATGGTCACTTAATTTAGATATTCTTTCTGTAAGCATTGCGACTTGTATCTCAACTGAGCCAGTATCTGTTGAGTGTACTTGATGAGATTCAATAATTTTTTGCTTTTCGGCTGTATCTAGAGACATAAAAAATCTTACTATTTATTTATATTACTACTTTATTGGTCTAAATTACTATTTTTGTTATCCAAATAATTCATAGCAAGTTTTAATAAACTTTCAAATGATGTATTTTTCATCTCAGGACTCCTGCTTTTACTATCTGATTCTTTAATTAGAAGAGGTAATATGTTTTTAATATCTTTTTTGGGATAATTCAATGATTGCAAAGTTATTTTTATATCGTTTAACGTAGAATTGATTACATTTTCTGATTTTAAAGCTTCGTTGTTTTTTATTTCTATTTTGTCTTTGACTTTTGTGCTCAACTTGCTTTTTAATTCTAGAATTATTCTTTCAGTCATTTTCTGACCAATACCTTGAACAGAGCTTATTAACTTGGTATTTTTTGTATCAATAGCAATTAAAATTTCATCTATTGAAAATTTATTTAATAATGCCATTCCTATTTGAGAACCAATACCTTTTACATTTAAAATTTCGATAAAGAAATCTTTTTGATCCTTAATAGTAAAGCCAAATAAAAAATCTGAATCTTCTTTTTTTATATGTTTTAACCAAAGTACTAAATTCTTATCTGAAATTTGCTTCGTCTTTAATTTAATAAAAATTGATTCCAGAATCTGTATTTCATACCCTAAACCTTGACAATTTATTAGAACAAAAAATTTGTTATTGATTTGCCATAAATCTACAAGCTCACCTTTAATCCAACTAATCAATTAACCACCATCCACCTGACACCCGATAAGCGCACCTGCAGTTCCTCCAGCTGGGACAGCCCAAAATCTATCTTTACCTCTTGAAGAAGAGAGAGCTATTCCTGCTCCAAGAATTCCTCCTATAACTGAACCTTCACTACAATCATTTTCATCTATCTTTTGTGCCCTTTCACCTTCACAAGGAATAATTACATCAATTTCATAACTTTTTACATAGCCTGGACTTGATTTTGTGCCCGGAATATATTCCTCTCTATATTCTGTTCTTGTGCATGTTACTGATTTGGGTGTTGACGCCTTCACCTGAAGAAAAGGTGAAAAACTAAACAAAAGTGCAAAGATGATAAATTTCAATGTTTTAGTTGTTTATTTATTATTTTAAATATTTTTCTAAAATTTTGCTAGTTGATATAATAGTTCCTAATAAAACTAATGAAGAACCAAATAAAAAATTTATATTTATGAACTCTTTGAAAAAAATTATTCCCCATATTGATCCGAATAAAACTTGCAAGTAATTAATGGTTGATGCTTCCGAGGCTGGCAGTTTTTTTAATCCTACTGTTAAGAATGTCTGACCTAATTGAGTAAATACACCAATACCAATTATCCAAATTAATTCACTCATGCTTGGTGTAACCCAATTAATCAAAACAATCGGAGATAATACTACTAACGATACAAGAGGGAAATATTTAATAATTATAAAAACATTTTCTGATGCCGAAAGTTTTTTGACAGTAAGATAGGCTAGAGCAGTCGATATCGCTCCAATAAAAGCTATAAAAACAGTGATATTCTCAATTTCTAATTCCAAGTTTTGATTCTGAGTAGGGTTTAAAATTAATAGAATCCCAAGCCAACCCAGTATCAAAGCATAAATAATATTTTTTGTTATTTTTTCATTCAAAAATATTGTTGCAAATATAGATATAAAAATTGGATAGGTATATTGAATTACTGTAGAAATACCAAGAGGCATTTCCCTTATTGCATAGAATATGCAAATTAAGGCTAAAGTTCCGAGTAGACCCCTAATAATTAATAACGATTTATTGTTACCCCAAGGGTTGATTTTTTTTGCCTTTATTATCCAGGAAGTTATAAATAAACTAAATAATGATCTAAAAAAAACTAGCTCAAATATAGGTATTTTATCATCAATTTTTTTTACACATATAGTCATTAAACTGAAAAAGAAAGAAGCAAGGACTAAATTGACTTTATTAGAAAATATATTCTGGTAGTTTTTTGCAATCTGCATTATTTAAAATAGTTTTATTATGAAATTAAGTAGATTCTTATTAAATTTTGAACTATAACAAATTAATTATTATCTATTTATTTTAAATCTATATAACAATGAGTCCCTCTATACATCCAAGAACTATACAAGAAGTTAAAGAAAAGGCAGATATCGTTGATGTAATTTCTGAGCATATAGTTTTAAAGAAAAAAGGAAAAGAATTTGTTGGGATCTGCCCATTTCATGATGATACAAAACCTTCTATGACGGTTTCACCAACAAAACAGTTTTATTATTGTTTTTCATGTGGTGCTGGTGGAAACTCAATTAAATTCTTGATGGAGTTTACACGTGCAAATTTTTCAGATGTTGTTATTTCACTTGCAAAAAAAAACAATATAAATATTGAGAGTCTTGAAGGCTCAAATGATGAGGCTTATAAAAATCAATTATCAAGAAAAGAAGAGCTTTTTAAAATTCTAAGAGTAACCAAAAATTGGTTCAAAACTCAATTAAATAATGCTATTGGTAAGGAGGCGTTTAATTATTTAGTATCTCAAAGAAATTTAAATAGTAAAATCATCAATGATTTTGAATTAGGTTTCGCACCTAATTCTTGGAATGATTTGTTTAATTATCTTTTAAAAGTAGAAAAATTCCCCTTAAATTTGATTATAAACTCTGGTCTTGCTATTTCTAAAGAAAACTCTGATAAGGTTTATGATCGGTTTAGAAATAGATTAATTGTTCCAATTTACGATATTCAAGGACGAGTAGTTGCTTTTGGAGGCAGATCTCTAGATGGTCAGGAGCCTAAATATCTTAATTCTCCTGAGTCCGAGGTTTTTGAAAAAGGAAAAATATTGTTCGCATTTGATAAAGCCTCTAGTAATATCAGAAAAAGAGATAAAGCTGTTGTCGTTGAAGGTTACTTTGATGTCATCTCTCTTCATTCTAGAGGAATCACTAATTCGGTCGCATCTCTTGGAACTGCACTAAATAAGTATCAAATTTCTCAATTATGTAGATGTACCGATAACAAAAATATAATATTGAATTTTGATTCTGATAACGCTGGTATATCTGCTACCAAACGAGTAATAAATGAAGTTGAGAGTTTGTCTTTACATAATCAAATTAATCTACAAATTCTCCAATTAAAATCCTCTAAAGATCCAGATGAGTACTTAAAGAGTCATACTCCTGAAGATTATTTTAATTTAATTGATAATGCATCTTTTTGGATTGATTGGGAAATTGATCAAATTTTTATAAATCAAGATTTAACTAAATCTGAGGTTTTCCAACGTGTTATTTCATCTGTAGTCAAATTATTAAGTAAATTACCACAATCATCTACAAGAACTCTTTACCTACAAAAAGTTTCTGAAAGATTGAGTAATGGGCAGGCTAGATTGGCGATACAGTTTGAAGAAGATTTAAGAAGTCAAGTCAAAGGTTTTCGTTGGCATGGCAGGTCAAAAAAATTTGAATTACCAAATGAAATTTCTCAACGAGAGAAAAATGAATCTGAAATTATATTTTATTATCTTCATTGCCCTGATCTTAGGATCCTTATTCGTGATGAGTTACTCAAAAGAGAAATTGCTGATTTTAATACTGATTATGTACGACTTATCTGGGAAGCAATTGAAAAAATTGAAGAAAATACTTTAGGTAGAAACTATTTAAATAAAATTTTAGATTCAGATAGTGAAATTACAATTAATGAATTTATAAATATCAATTTAATTTCTTTATTGCCAGACTATTTAGCTGTAAATTATTCAGAAACATCTAATAAATTTAATATTTTTATTAATCCAAATGAATTATTTTTAACTACGCTAAGAAGTCCAAAGGATAACTTACTTGGAACTTTATCTCTCTTAGAGAGATATAAATCCTTAAGAAGATGTAGACATCTTATTGAGTCTTGGAGTTCTCAAAGATTAAAAACTCTTGAAAATTGTATCTCTATATTAATTAATAATGCTGCTTCTAATACTCTCGATTCTAACAAAGAAATTGAGGATCTCTTTAAGGATTTGAATTCAGATGCCCTTAAATTTCAAGAACTATACTATATGGAAAGAAAACATATTAATTTCTTAGATAAGCAACGTTGCGGTAAATTTATTGCTAGCTAATAATCTTCACTTAATCTATAAACAATATTTTTTAAGCAATTTGCTTACTTTTTTAGGTTTGTCTTCCAATATGTAAGCCTCTACTTCTTTCTCATATGAACCAGCAAAATTTGTAGTTGAGAATTTTAATGCTTTTCTTTTTTTGGGATGTAATTTGTCTTCTAATTTTTTTATATCTCCTATTATTTTATTTCCATTGCATCTTTGTATGACATGTGCCACTTCATGTCTTAATGCTTTTCTGATTGCTCGTTCTGTTTTTATATAGTTTTTATTTGAATGATTTTTTATAAATTTATAATTTGTTTTTCTTTTTGCATTTTCAGTACATAAAATTATTTTTTTTTCTCTAAAGTTATGTAATCCTTTTATTTCTTTATTTAATTGACATTCTATTTTATTTTCTTCAACTATATAATTTGTTTTTGTTAATAGTTCAAGAATCTCTTTATCTAATTTACTCAAAAATATAATAAATTCCATAATTATTTTAATCTTTATATAACTATAGTTGGAATTTTTTGTATATCAGTTGTAGATGAGCGACTTAATAAATTTCTATTCATTATCCATTTGTTTGGCTTTTTTGTAATCGCCCATGTAATTGCTTTATTATTAAATCTTTTATTTAATAAATCAATAGCTCTCATAAGATTTGCTGATTTTTTTAGGTCTCTCTGAGATTTGTAATTGATAACTGATTGCTGTAAATATTCGCTATTAGTTAAATTCTGCATTAAAACACCAGCTTTTGAAAATTTATATCCAGGATTATAAATTTCTTTAGATAATTCAACTACTATTTTTAAAATACTATTTGTGTCGTCTGTTGCATTTGTAAGTTTTCTATGAGCACTTCTTTGATAATTTTGATTTGAATATTTACTGGTTCTGGCAAATACTCTAATATCAGATGTTTGCAAATTCTGACTTCTCATTTTTTCAGATGCTTTTATTGCGTGAGTCGCCAGTGCTTGAGTTAAGTCTTCTAATTTTGTGATAGGAGTACCGAAACTCCTGCTTACCTGAATTTCTTTTTTTGACTTTTTGTGTTTTTCTATAGGCAGACATTTATAACCTTTCAGTTCTAATTGCAATCTTTTCCCTACGATACCTAGTTTCTTAATGATTTCATTTTCTTCCATATCTCTTAATTCTTTCGCATTTTTAATACCTTTACTTCGCAACCAACTAGAGGTTTGTTTTCCCACTCCCCATATCTTATCTACACTAATTTTTTTTAAATAATTATTATCATGCATGGTTCTAGCTAAATCAAATATTCCAGCTGAATGATCAATATTTTTAGCTAATTTATTAGCAATTTTTGCTCTTACTTTATTTTCTCCTATTCCTACTGTTATGGTAATCCCTAGATTCTGATATATTAATGATCTTATGTTCCTTGCCCAAGGATATAAATTTTTATCATTAGGTCTAGAAATTGAGATAAATGCTTCGTCAATAGAATAAATTTCTATCTGTTCACAGTAGTTTTTTAGTAAATTCATTAGTCTTCTGCTCATATCGCTGTAAAGCGAGTAGTTTGAGCTTAAGACTGCCACATCTAATTTATTTAATCTTTCTTTTACCTTAAAATAAGGAGTTCCCATTTTAATTTTTAAAGCTCGCGCTTCAGGACTTCTCGCAATTATACATCCGTCATTATTAGATAAAATTACTACTGGTTTATTTCTCAAATGAGGATTAATATTTTGTTCACATGATGCGTAAAAATTATTAGCATCTATAAGAGCTATAGCATCAATACTTGAAATTCTCATAAATAGCTATGTATTGAATAAATAACAACGCCCCATATCTGTACATCAATATGGTTTTTAAATCTAAAATCAGGATAATTATGGTTTTCTGCTTTTAAATATAATTCATTATTTTTTATAGATAATCTTTTTATTGTAAATTCTCCGTCTATCATTGCAATGATAATGTTCCCTGGTCTGGCTGTTAAACTCTTGTCTACTATTATTAAATCTTTATCTTTAATTCCTGCATTTATCATTGAGTCACCTCTAACTCTAAGAAAAAAAGTGCTAAACGGATTAGATATTAAATGTTCATTCAAATCAATATTTTCTTCTGCATAGTCATCTGCTGGAGAAGGAAATCCTGCTGATACCAAATCATTTAATAAGGGGATTTTAAACTTTTTAGCAGTTGAATCAAAGAAATCCAAGACTTAAATTAATAGTATATATGTACTATATAATAAAAATTCAATAAATAGTTAGTTGTTAAACTTTTATAAATTAATTTTAAATTAAATCTAATTTTTTTAAGAGCGATGGTAAGGGGATTTGTTAGATATAGTAATAGCTCTATAGATTTGCTCGATAAGGATTAATCTAGCTAATTCATGAGGAAAAGTTAAAGGAGAAAGACTTAATATAAGATCTGATTTTTCTTTTATGTCTGAACTAATTCCATCAGTATCACCGATTAGGAAATTAATTTTTTTATTTTTAAAATTTAAGAGTAAAGAACATAGTTCAACAGAATTAAACTTCTTCCCTTCTTCGCTAAGTGTGATAATAATATTGTTATTGGATCTAAGATTATTTATATTAAAAGCCTTTAACTCATTAATGATAAGTTCAGGCATTCTTTTTTTGTATTGATTAATTCCATCTCTAATCCAAATTTTCTTTATTTTGCCGATAGCATAAATTGTTAATCTATTAGTCTGAAGCATTAGAAAATATTAAATTAAATTATTCATCAAGAAGATAATTAAATTCATCATAAAGTTCCTCTTCAGCAGTTAATCTTTTAGAGTAATTGGCTTTTCTAGAGTTAATGTTAATTTGATTAAACTCACTTTTTCTTAATGAATGATTAATGTTAGAAGTCTCTTCTAGAGATTCTGAATTGTCAATTAACGAATAAAATATTTTATTTGGATCTTGTGATTTAAGTGGATTTTTAGTGGAATTATGATTGTTATCTATATTTTTGTAATTACTTATATCTATACTATCGTCATTTAAATTTTTATTGTTTTTATATTTATTGAGTTTATCTAAATTTTTTTTTGATAAGCTCATGATATAAAGGATTAAATAAATTCATATTTAATTTAAACATATTATTTATCTTTTAGATGAATTCTAAAAACTATCATCAAAAAAAAAGATTTGGACAACATTGGTTGGTAAATAAAAAAATATTAGAAAAAATTAAGGAAGTTGCTGATCTTAATGAAAATGACTTTATTTTAGAAATTGGTCCAGGAAGAGGAGCTTTAACCTCTATGTTATTAGATTCAAAAATTAAAAAATTACATGCAATTGAATTAGATAAAGATTTAATAAATTTATTGAATAATAAATTTATTAATAATGATAAGTTTTCACTTCAGCAAGGAGATATTCTTTCTGTAAATTTAGATTCCATTAATAATAAGATTACAAAAGTTGTTGCCAATATTCCCTATAATATAACCGGCCCAATATTAGATATTTTTGTAGGGAGATTGGGCGTTATAAAGAGTAATAATTATGCAAAAATAATTTTTTTAATGCAGAAAGATGTTGTAGATAGGATTTTGTCACAAGAAGGAAGTTCTAATTCTGGTGCGCTTAGTATAAGAATGCAACTTCTATCAAAAATAAAAAAAATTTGCGATGTAACGCCTTCATCATTTAGTCCTCCTCCAAAAGTTTATTCTTCATTAGTAGTATTTGAACCACTAAAAAAAGATTTACGATTAGATATTAGTTTAGAAAAATACATAGATAAACTTCTTCGAATTTCATTTAATTCAAGAAGAAAAATGATTAGAAACACGCTCAATTCAATATTATCCACTGAAGAGATAGATGAATTATCTGAATCCTCAAAAATTTGTTTTAATTTAAGGCCACAGGATATTTCAATTGACCAATGGATTAAGCTTGCAGAAAATTGTATTAAAATTAAAAAATAATAAATTTAAGTATATGCAAGATTTTGTTAAAGAAAAAATTATCATAAAATCTCCTGCCAAAATTAATTTGCATCTTGAAGTTATTGGAAAAAGGGCGGATGGATTCCATGAATTAGCAATGATTATGCAAAATATTGATCTTTCTGATTATTTGGAATTGGAAATTAATAATGAAGGTTTAATTAAGCTTGAGTCTGATTGTAATGATCTATGTTTATCTAATGATAACTTAATTGTAAAATCGGCCAATCTGTTGAGGAAAAAATCAAATATAGAATTAGGTGCAAATATATTTTTAAGAAAAAATATTCCAATTGGTGCAGGATTAGCCGGTGGATCAAGTAATGCAGCAGCAACATTAATTGGTCTTAATAAATTATGGAATTTGAAACTAGAACAAAAAATATTATGTTCATTGGCATCAAAGTTAGGATCAGATATTCCTTTTTTTATTAACGGAGGAATTCAAATGTGTTTTGGAAGAGGAGAAATTTTGGAGAAATTAGATGCAAAGCTCGAATATGGAGTTCTTCTTTTGAAAAATCCAAATGTATCAGTATCTACTGCTGAAACATATAAAAAATATAGTAATAAATTTTGTCATCAATATCTTACGAATGAGGAAATGATTGAGAAGGTAAGAACAAATTTAAGGAATAATGTTTTAAAAAAATTAAATTTTGATTATCAGCATTTGACTATAAAAAATGATTTGCAGTTGATATTAGAAAATGATAATGATTCTGTAAAGCAAGCATTGTATTTGCTTTCTAAGTTGAAAAATTGTCTGACATTTTCAATGAGCGGATCAGGACCTACTTGTTTCGCAATCTTTAAAGATGTTGATTCTGCTCAAAAAGAGTTAAAGGCAAATTGCAAATTATTCAAAGATAAAGGATATGATTCATGGGTTTGTACTTTACTTGATAATGGAATAACATTCATTTAAATTTTCTATGAACAAAAATAATATTGTTTCTGATAATAGTAAACAAAATAATAATGAGAATATTGAAAATAATATTCCCGAAAAAGGACCTCTAAATTTTATAGTTGGATCATTAACCAGTTTTTTATTATTTATATTTTTTTATTTCTTAAGTAATAAAATTGCAATTTATTTTTCAATACATAAACCATCTAATTCTTCTGAAATAGTACAAAATATTTCTTCTAGTATTAATACCTTAATAATTGGACTATCTTTTTTGCTAACTTTTTCTTTTGCTTTCATAGGTATTGGACTTTTTATTGTATTTATTCGCAGTTTTTTTCTGAAGAAAAGTTGAATTGCCAATATTATTAAGAAAACACTTTCTTTGAATGTCTTTACATGACCTGGGCCTTTTAATACTTTTGCTTTCACCAGGAATGATTTTGTCAATATTACTACTTATAACCTTTGCTGAAGGAGGATAAATTAATCAAAGTGCTAGGATTATATATGTGATTAATTAGGTAATTAATTGTGGCTGGAACATTATTATTTAATGCTTTGAAAGAGGCAATTGATGAAGAAATGGCAAATGATGTGAATGTTTGCGTCATGGGTGAAGATGTTGGACAATATGGAGGTTCTTACAAGGTAACTAAGGATTTGTATGAAAAATATGGAGAGTTAAGAGTATTAGATACTCCAATTGCAGAGAATAGTTTTACAGGAATGGCTGTTGGTGCAGCAATGACTGGGTTAAGACCAATAGTTGAAGGAATGAATATGGGTTTTTTGCTTTTAGCGTTTAATCAGATATCAAATAATATGGGGATGCTTAGATACACAAGTGGGGGAAATTATAAGATACCAGCAGTAGTTCGCGGACCTGGTGGAGTTGGCCGTCAACTTGGCGCTGAACACAGTCAAAGACTTGAAGCATATTTTCATGCAGTTCCTGGTATAAAAATTGTTGCATGCAGTACACCCACAAATGCTAAAGGGTTAATGAAAGCTGCAATAAGAGATGATAATCCGGTTCTTTTTTTCGAACATGTTCTTCTCTACAACTTATCTGAAGAATTACCTGAGGGTGACTATACTTGTGCTTTAGATCAGGCTGATGTCGTAAAAGAGGGCAAGGATATTACTTTGTTGACCTATTCAAGAATGAGACATCACTGCCTTAAAGCTGTTGAAGAATTAGATAAAAAAGGTATAGATGTGGAGTTAATTGATTTAATAAGTTTAAAACCATTTGATATGGAAACCATCTCAAAATCAATAAAAAAAACAAATAAAGTAATTATTGTTGAAGAATGTATGAAGACTGGAGGTATTGGTGCAGAATTAATTGCTTTGATAACTGAGGAATGTTTCGATGATCTTGATTCCAGACCAATAAGGTTATCTAGTCAGGATATTCCAACACCGTATAATGGTAATCTTGAGAATTTGACGATAATCCAACCACATCAAATAGTTGAAAAAGTTGAACATTTAATTAGTGGGAGAGTATAGTCTATGAAAAGAAGGCAAGGCTGGCTTTTTTTTATAATATTTCTACTTACTTTAGCTGTTTATTTATTAATAAATTACCCCTTACAATTGGGATTGGATTTACGAGGGGGGTCTCAGCTTACACTGCAAATTATTAAAGAGGAAGGTAAGGTAACAAAGGGTGATCTTGAAGCAGTTAATTCGGTTATAGATAGACGTATTAACAATTTAGGCGTTTCCGAGTCTAACTTACAAACTCTTGGTGGAGATCAATTGATTTTAGAATTACCTGGAGAACAAAATCCATTAGTTGCTTCACGAGTTTTGGGTAAGACTGCTTTATTAGAATTTAGAACCCAAAAAGTAGGTACATCTACAGAATTAAAAAATTTGCAATTTCAGAGATTAAAAATAAAAGAACTAATTGAAGAATATTCATCTTTAGATAAAAATCAAAATTTAGATAATTTCATAATTACTATTAAGGAGAGCCTTAAGGATATTGAGCAAGAATTAAATTATTCATTAACTAGTAATGAAATATATACTCAATTAATTGAAATTAAAAAGTATATTGATAATGAAATTACAAATTTATTTGTTAAAACAGATTTATCTGGAAAGGATCTTACTAACGCAGGAAGAAGACAAGAACAAACAAATAGTAGTTGGGAAGTATTATTAACTTTTAGTAATTCAGGAGGAGATAAATTTGCTGAAATTACAAAGTCAATTGCTGGTACTGATCAACTTTTAGCTATTATTCTTGATGGAGAGTCTATAAGTGAAGCTAGTGTTGGAAGTCAGTTTGCTAATACTGGTATTACAGGTGGATCAGCAACAATAAGTGGTAATTTTAGTGCTGAAAACGCGAGAGAATTAGAGGTTCAACTTAAAGGTGGTTCCTTGCCCTTGCCCATAGAAATAATAGAAACTAACACCATAGGGGCTCAACTGGGATCTAAAAATATTTTAAAAAGTCTTTATGCAGCTATTAGTGGATTAATTTTTGTTGGAATATTTATGATTTTTAATTATAGAATCTTAGGTTTTGTTTCAGTTCTCTCTCTAGTCCTATATGGTTTCTTTAACTTGGCCCTATATTCTTTAATTCCTGTAACTTTAACTTTACCTGGAATATCTGGACTCATACTTAGTATTGGCATGGCTGTTGATGCAAATATTTTAATATTTGAGAGAATTAGAGAAGAATTATTTGATGGCAATACTCTCACAAAATCTATTGATAGCGGTTTTCAAAGAGCTAATTCATCAATAGTTGATGGCCACATTACAACGCTTCTAAGTTGTTTCGTATTGTTTTTACTAGGAACAAATTTTGTTAAAGGTTTTGCTGCAACATTAGGTATTGGTGTCTTGATTAGCTTGTTTACATCATTAAATTGTTCCAAAACTATTCTGCGATTTTTTACAACATATCAATCTTTAAGACAAAAAAATCTCTACCTACCCAGGAACAATTCTTCTAATTAAATTTTTAATCTAATTTCCCAATGAAATTCAAGCTAGAACTAATCAAAAATAAAAGAAAGATAATAGGTTTTTCAACTTTTCTTATTTTGTTGAGTCTTTTAGGTATTTTATATTCTACTTTTAATACCTCTTATAAAAAACCTATAAATCTAGGGATGGATTTTGTTGGGGGAAATGAATTAAGAATAGAGAGATTTTGTGAAGATGAATGTTCTAATATTTCTCCTGATTCAGTTTTAGAAACTTTAAAAGAGATCTCTAAAAATAAAAATTTCTTAAATAATATTAAATTACAATTCCAAAATGATAATAAATTAATTTCAATAAGAACACCTTATTTAAGTATTGAAGAATCAAATAATCTTGTTACTAATCTTGAGAAAATTATTGGACCTCTAAATTATGAGAGTAAAGATTCGCGATTAATAGGTCCAAAGCTTGGGAAAAGATTACTTACTAATTGTGTTACATCTTTGTTAGTTTCTTTATTCGCAATATCTTTATATATAACTATTAGATTTGATAAAAAATTTGCTTTATTTGCATTATTAGCTTTATTCCATGACTTATTTATTGTTTTCGGTATTTTCTCCTGGTTGGGCGTAATTTTATCTGTCGAGGTGAATAGTTTATTTGCTGTGTCGTTGTTAACTATTGCTGGTTATTCTGTAAATGATACTGTAGTTATATTTGATAGAATTCGAGAGAATTTAAGATCGAGGAAAGAAGGTTATAACGAAACCATTCAATTATCAGTTAATGAATCATTTAGGAGAACTACTTTTACCAGTATTACAACCCTTATCCCTTTATTAAGCATAATTTTGTTTGGATCATACACACTATTTTGGTTTTCTTTGTCCTTATCATTAGGAATTCTAGTTGGAAGTTATTCAAGTATTCTATTAGCACCATCATTTCTTGTTAAAGATTAAGCTCATATTAATAAAATTATGAAATTAAACTACTACTTGATAATTTTACTTTCTTTAGTTTTAATAGACATTTCTACTGAGTTAAGAATATTATTTGATCATTTTACTTTTAATTCACTTTACTTTGCTTTGGCTAAACATCCCTTAGCTTTCTTTATAATTTTCTCCTATCCATATTTATATAAAAAATTGAAAAGCTAATTTTTTAATTTTCTTGAATGGCTTCTTTAATAAAAACTTGTATAACAACAGCCAGAGGAAGTGAGAGTATTAAGCCTAAAGGTCCAAAAATATAAGTAAATCCAAATTGAGATATTAATGTTAATCCAGGAAGTAAGTTTGTTTTTTTCTTCATTATTGAAGGCATTATTATATAACTTTCTATATTTTGAATAATAATATAAGCACCTAATACAGCCAATGGTTTCCAAAAATTATCCAATAATGCAATTGATATTGGAAAAATACCGCTTATTACTGGGCCAATATTAGGAATAATATTCAATATCATTGCAATCAATGCGTTAGAAACAACGTATTTAACATCTAAGATTGACAAAACTATCAATGATAATAATCCTACAGATAATGAACTAATAACCATGGAAAAAGTCCAGTTTGCTAATGCGATATTACACTTATCTAGGATATTTCTAAATTTGTTTCGATAACCTTTTGGAATTAACAAAAGAAGGTTTTCTTTATATTGCTTTGGTTCAATGGATATCATCAGACTTACAACTAATACAAATATTATTCTTATTAATCCTGATCCTAGATTGCCGGCCAAATTAATTAAGTTCATTAAACTTTCTTGAATGGCTTTTGCTATTGTTGCCCCATCAGGAATAGGAACGACATTATTTATCAGTTTAAAGACATCAATTACATTATCTGATTCTTTACCATAATAAAGATCGTTGAATTTATTTAGATTTGCATTTAATAATATATTTATCTTTGATAATCCATTTGGGATATCCATTAATATTTCATTGAATTCTTTTATAAACGGTGGCAATACGAGGATAAAAAAACTAAATATTAGAAACGAAATTACAGTAATTACTAAAAATAGGGAGATAATTCTAGGAAGTTTCAATCCTTTCTTTATATGGTTGCATAAATTACATACTATATTTGAAATTACTAATGAACATATTATTAAAAGCAAAAAGTCCCTCAACGTCCATACTATTAATATAGATATTAAAATTACTGCAAATTTAAAATATAGTGCGCTCTTCAAATTAAAAATTATTTACTTCTTTTCAGAATATCCTAATCCATTTGATTTGGCATAACTATTAGCAAATCTCATAAATCTATCAAAATCTGATGTATTTTTCCATATATAAACAGCTTCAAGGAATATTGGATCACCATCTACAAATTTTACTTTCACTTCCCTGGTTGATATTTCCCCTTCAGAATCAATCATTCTCATACCAGAAATTTCTCCGCTTGCAATTGAGGATAATGCTTGAGGCTTCTCAAATAAAAAAAACGCCTGGCCAGTGGTGCCATCTTTACTTCTTGTTAGCCTTATTTCAGGAACAACAGGTTCATCAGTTCCTTCATAAAATTGAATTTTTGCTATTTTATCTGATGGCATAATAATAGGGAATAAGAAACTAATTCTATAAAAGAATATCTAATTTCGTTTAGATGAAATTAATAAAGTATTTTTTATTAAATCTAAAACATTTTCGTCATATTCTTTATCAGTTAAATCTAGTAACCTAATATTTTTTTTCCCAATTTTTTCAAATTCATAACATTTATCATAATATTCTAAAACTGATTTACAGACCATATCCCATTTTTCTTTATTTATTGAATCTATTCCAATTTTTGTTCTTTGCGGCCCTAATCTTTTTTTAATTCTTAGAACACATTCTGTGAGTTCTTTTTTACTAAAAATACTATAGGTACTTATAAGCTCATCCAATCGATTTGATTCACTCCTTATTATTTCAATTCTAAGTGAACTTTTCATTTGAATAAAAAAATCATAAGGTATTTTACATTTGCCAATGTTTGCACTTTCAGCCTCTACGAAAATATAATCTTTATCACTAAATTTCCTTAATTTTTCAGAAATTTTATTTTCAAAGTTTTCATTTGTAGGTTGTTCTCCCATACCTAATCCGCCAAATGTGCTTCCTCTATGACAAGCGAATCCCTCTAGATCAATTGTTTGATAATTATATTTTTCAAGACTCTTTAATAACCGAGTTTTGCCACATCCCGTTTTACCTCCTATTAGGACAATATTCCATTTCTTTGAAAAACTATTTAATGTGTATTTTCTATAGCTTTTATAACCACCATCTAGAGTAACAGTATTTAATCTAAATTTTTCTAATAACCAAGAAATACTTTTAGATCTCATTCCACCTCTGGCGCAGTAAATTTTGATGGTTAATTTATTTTTATCTACCTCTTTTGTTTCACTTTTATATGTATTTATGCATTCGAATAAATTTTTTAAAAGGTTTTCAATTTTTTTTTCTGTAAATATTAGACCTTCTTTTATTGCCTTTTCTTTTCCATTATTTTTATAAATTTTCCCAATAATAGATCTTTCATCATTATCAAATAATGGAATATTAATAGAATTAGGCATGTGTCCTTTATAATACTCACTCGGGCTTCTTACATCTATAAGTGGTCCTTTTAAACTTCTAAATTTCTCTAGTTCTTCTCTTTTGAAATACATGGATAGTTTTTATTTATAAAAAAATTTTTAAATGATTAACAACCCTCAAGATAACTATAGTAAAACTACATTAGATTTAGTTAAACAATTTGTTTCTTCAAATCAAAGAAAAAGGATAAATTTATTAAATAAAGTTGAATCTAGTGTTGATGAAATATTCAATATTGGTTATGAATTATTTGATGATTTTGATCAAAATGGTGATGATTGGGCAGTTGGTTGGCTATTGCAAGTTTTAAAAAAAAATAAACCACAGTTTTTTGAAAATATTACTTTTAACAATTGGTTTATTACTTATTCAGATGTAAATATTGTATATGATGAATTGCAGCTAATGTTATTGGAACAAAATTTTGAGGCTGCAGATAGATTAACAAGTTCTTATTTGCGCAAGTTAGCAGGAAAGCTAGCTGAAAAACGTGGATATGTTTTTTATAGCGAAGTTAATAATATGTCTGGAATTGATCTTAAAACATTAGATAGATTATGGAATATATATTCAAATGGGAGATTTGGTTTTTCAAATCAGGCAAAAATCTTAAAATCAGTAGGAAAAAGATATGAATTATTATGGCCAAAAATAGGTTGGAAAAAAGATGGTGTATGGACTAGGTATCCTTCTTCATTTTGTTGGACATTGGAAGCACCTGATGGTCATATGCCCTTGATTAATCAACTAAGAGGTGTTCGTTTGATGGATTCAATATTGAGACATCCTGCAATAGCAGAAAGACATAATAATATTCTTTGATTTAGGGCTATTTTATAAGTTAAAATTAAAAAAGATCCAAAATATTCTTATGTCCTTTTTTCAGGGCAAAAATATTTTAAAAAAATTACTTTATAGACCAAAAATAAACTGGTCTAATTTTGAACTTAAATCCTCACTTCAATTAAGTGAATTTGTAGATTTATTATTAGAACCTATAGATAAATCTCATTCGAGCTATCTAATAAAACTAGGTCTTCATGAAGCTTTAGTAAATGCTGTAAAGCATGGAAATAAATTAGATCCTAAAAAGAATATTAGAGTTAGGAGGATAATAACTCCAAATTGGTGTGTTTGGCAGATTCAGGATCAGGGTAGTGGATTGGAATTAAAAAAAAGGAGTTACCGTTTACCAAAAAAAATAAGTAGCATAAATGGGCGTGGTTTATATATCATAAATGAATGTTTTGACGATATCCGATGGAGTAATAAAGGGAATAGACTTCAATTAGCTTTAAAAAGATGATTTTTTGCTAGGGCATGGATTGTCAACATTTATTTCTTTTAACCATTTTATGCTCTCTTCCAGATATTTAATTGAATCTTTTTCATTGCATGAAATCATTAATTGACATAAAGAGGCTGAAATAAGTTCTGCGGACCTTTTATACTTGTTACCTTTGAACTTGTGCCAATTATTATGATCTATCTTTAATTTTTCATTTAGTTTTTGTACAAGTTCAATGATATCTTTATCCCAAGAATCAACCATAATCTTCTCTTTATAAGTTATTTTACAGCAGACCAAACTTTAGTCATGAAAAATGAATTTGACTTAACGTTATGAAAACCTAGATCTTCAATCTTTGTATTTAAATCATCTTTAATATAGTCACAATAAAACGGTTCATGGAAAGACTTATGGAAATTTTCCATAATTTCTATAAAATCTGGCGAATCACTAATTTGTATTGAATCTGCGAGGACTAATGTACCTGATGGTTCAAGTACTCTATAGAACTCATTTAGTACCTTATCTCTGATTGATCTTGGCAATTCATGGAATAAATAAACACATGAAATTGCTTGTAAACTATTATCCTGAAAAGGCAAATCTTCTGCATTGCACTTAATTAATTCAATTAAATCACCGTCTAAATCTGATATGTATCTACTCGCTTCCTTTAGATATGATCCAGACAAATCAGTTCCTATAATTTTTTCTTTAGGAAAAGCACCTCTTAATTGTTTTAGTGTTCTTCCTGATCCTGTTGCGACATCAAGTATTTTTAATTCACTTTTATTTCTTTCAGAAAAAACTGATAGGCCTTCCTTAATTGGCTTAATAACTCTTCTTCTCATTGCATCAGCGCTTCCGTTAAATAGAATTTCTACTTGTAAGTCATATATACTTGCAGAGAAGTCAGATAAATATCCATCAGTTTGATGATGGAAATTCCTCAGATAATATTGAGGATAATTATCTTTATCGATATATTTCGGAAGATCTTCAAAATTTTGTTTTCTTCTCCTTTCCCATGTATTAGGCATATCAAGCCATATTTTTGGATATTGAGTTAAATATCTAAGCCATGGTTCATCAAATAATAATTTCTTAGGATAAATATTGTTTTCTGCATCATTCCAATCTTCTTCCCTAAGCAATTCCATGGAATTTTGTATTTTCAATAAGAGATTTTTATCGATGTTAAAACTCTCAAGTTTTGTGTCTGGGAGAATAAAGTTCATAATTCTCGAACTTATTTCCTTATGAGCAAGTCCTGCAATACTCTTACCTTGCTGAATAGTCTTATATGCAATTTTTGAAATTTGAGCTCTTGCCATTTTTATATTTTATTACTTATATTCCAACAAAAAAAAAATCAATTTGAGAACTATTTGTGATAATTCTCAAATTGAATAACTTTCTATTAATTTTTAATTATGCATCGTAGTACATGAAGAATTCATGAGGATGAGGACGTTGTCTTAATTGTTGTACTTCCTCATATTTAATGTCTATGAAGTTATCAATAAAGTCTTCGGTGAAAACTCCTCCAGCTAACAGATAATCCTTGTCAGCTTTAAGTGCATTAAGAGAATCATTTAAAGATGAAGGTACTGTATCTATTTTAGAAAGCTCCTCTGCTGGCAATTCAAATAAGTCAACATCAACACCATCTCCAGGGTCAATTTGATTCTTAATCCCATCTATTCCAGCTAGCATCATCACTGAAAAAGCAAGATAAGGGTTAGCAAGTGCATCCCCTGATCTAAATTCTAACCTCTTAGCCTTTGGACTTGGTCCTGTTAATGGGATCCTTACAGCAGCTGATCTATTACCTTCCGAATAAACTAAATTCACAGGAGCTTCAAATCCTGGAACTAATCTTTTATAGCTATTAGTAGTTGGATTAGTAAATGCAAGGAACGATGGAGCATGCTTCAATATACCTCCTATATACCACCTTGCTGTCTGAGAAAGGTTTGCATATGAACCTTCACCAAAAAATAATGGTTGACCACTTTTCCACAAGCTTTGATGTACATGCATTCCTGTTCCATTATCGTTAAATACAGGTTTAGGCATAAAAGTAGCTGTTTTGCCATACTTTTTAGCAACGTTTCTTACAACGTATTTGTATGTCATAACATTATCAGCAGCATTTATTAAAGAATCGAATTTCATTCCCAGTTCATGCTGTCCAGCACCTGCTACTTCATGGTGATGTTTCTCAGTTGGAATTCCTAATTCCCCCATTAATAAGAGCATTTCGGATCTTATGTCTTGTGCAGTGTCGTTTGGAGCAACAGGAAAATATCCTTCCTTGTATTGTATTTTGTAACCTAAGTTTCCTCCTTCTTCAATTCTTCCAGTATTCCATGGAGCTTCTATAGTATCCACACTATAAAAACATCCGCCTTCTTTAGAGTCATATCTAACATCATCAAATAAAAAGAATTCTGGCTCTGGTCCAAAAAATGCAGTATCTGCTATGCCAGTTGAGTCCAAATATTTTAGAGCCTTTTGAGCTAATGATCTTGGACATCTATCATAAGGTTCACCACTTCTTGGCTCTTGAATAGAGCAAATCATGCTTAATGTTTTATGTTTATAAAACGGATCTATCCAAGCTGTGCTGGCATCAGGAACCATTGACATATCAGAGGCGTTAATTGCTTTCCAACCCCTTATTGATGAACCATCAAAAGCCAATCCTTCAGAAAATGATTCTTCTTCTATCATGTCTGATGTTAATGTTAAATGTTGCCATTTGCCATGAATGTCAGTGAATTTCAAGTCGATGAGTTCAATTCCTTCGTCTTTAATCTGACTTAGAACATCTTGAGGAGACTTAGTCATTGTTTCTAAAATACCTTATATGAAAGTAATAAGTTGATGAACCTTATTATGTATCAACCATAACTTTTTTCAACACTTGATCTCTTCTTTCAGTATTTCAAGTTATAAGTTTAATAATTGTTTACTTAAATATTTAAATTGAATTAATTTCTTTAAAAAAATATCGCTTATGTGAACAAATTAGTTTAATTTAAAAGTAATAGTTTTTTTGGGTTTTGACAGAAGCAAAACTAATCTCAAGTTTAAATGAGGAAAATTTATCCCTTTTATCAAAAACTTATGTACCCTCAAGACTTCTATTAGGACCCGGTCCTTCTAATGCTCATCCGGAGGTTCTTAAAGCATTATCACTAAATCCAATTGGTCATCTTGACGAAGCATATATATCTTTAATGTCAGACGTTCAAAAGCTTTTAAGGTATACCTGGCAATGTAGTAATCGAATGACTCTTCCAATGAGTGGTACAGGGAGTGCAGCAATGGAGGCTTCCATTGCAAATTTTATAGAAAAAGGTGAAAGAATCTTAATTGCAAAAAAAGGTTATTTTGGAAATAGATTAGTTGATATGTCAAGTAGATATAAAGCTCAAGTATCTGTGATAGAGAAAAGTTGGGGGCAAGCTTTTTCTTTTGAAGAGATTAAGTATGAAATAGAGACAAAGAAACCTTCTATTTTTGCTATTGTTCATGCTGAAACATCCACAGGTGTATTACAACCTTTAGACGGTATTGGTGAAATATGTAGAAAAAATAATTGTTTATTTTTAGTAGATGCTGTTACATCATTAGGTGCTTTAGAACTTTTAATTGACGAATGGAAAATAGATATTGCTTATAGTTGTAGTCAAAAGGGTTTAAGTTGCCCGCCTGGTTTAAGCCCCTTTACTATGAACAAAAGAGCGGAAGAAAAACTTGTCTCCAGGAAAACAAAAGTTCCAAATTGGTATTTAGATTTATCCCTCCTAAACCAGTATTGGGGTTCTGATCGTGTTTATCACCATACTGCCCCAGTTAATATGAATTTTGCAATGAGAGAAGGATTACGATTAATTGCCAATGAGGGTTTAGAAAATATCTGGAATAGGCATATTACTAACGCTAATAAATTATGGGATGGACTTGAAAATTTAGGCATGGAATTACACGTTTCAAAGGATTTTCGTCTTCCTACTCTAACAACTGTAAAAATACCACCAGCAATAGATGGTGATGCATTTAGAAATCATCTTCTAAGAAAATATGGGATTGAAATAGGTAATGGATTAGGTGAATTATCCGGTAAAGTATGGCGAATAGGATTAATGGGTTTTAATTCTAGCGAGGATAACGTTAACAGATTATTAAACCTTTTTGATACTGAATTAGGTAAATTTACTGTTTTTTGATTCCTCAAATTTTTAAACCAAAGTTTTATATCTAATTCGCATTCTTTTTCCAAAATTCCACCTATCACTTCCATCTTATGATGAGAACTTTTATGAATTGATAGATTTATAGAACCACCTAAACCCCCTCTTTTTTTATCGGAAGCGCCATATACGACTTTCCCCATTCTAGCTTGTATTAGTGAAGAAGAGCACATTGTACATGGTTCTAAATTTGTAATTATCACACAATCATTGAATCTCCAGTCATTTTTTATTAATGAAGCTTGTTTAAGTGCAATTAACTCTGCATGCCCTAATGGATCACTATTCTTATTTCTTCTATTGCTTCCTCTTCCTATACATCTCCCTTTATTGTCTAGAATTACTGCAGATATTGGAAGTTCAACTTTTCCAACCTCTTTGGATCTACGCAAAATGAATTTCATCCATCTTTTGTATTTAGATTTGGGATCTAATATGTTTGAGGTTGCATTACTATTTTCATTTTCATAAAAATTACTCATTTAACAATATTATCAATAAAATATTTAATAGTTATCTTATCGAATGACTGAAGATTTCATTAATAAAAAGGATATATACTACCCCTCATATTCTGGGTCAAACGATAAATTGCTCAGTCTTCTCAATAAAACCTCTTTAATTATTTGTAAATGGCTATCAGAAACAGATAAAAATGGACCTTTTCCTATAGAAAAAGAATATAAGAATTTTGTTATGCCTGATGATGAAGAAAATTCTCATCAAGATTTATTCTCAGAGGTCGAAAATTTAATATATGGTTCATTTAACCCTGTTCATCCTGGAAATCTTGCTCATCTCGATCCTCCCCCTCTTATTTTTTCAATTTTAGGTGACTTGATTGCTGGAAGTTTAAATAATAATCTACTTGCTTATGAATTATCACCAGAAATAACTCTTCTTGAGGATTCTTTATTAAAGTGGTTTGCAAAGAAAATTGGATTTAGCGATCGATCGGGCGGTATAGCTGCAAGTGGTGGTACATTAAGTAATTTAAATGCTCTTATTGCAGCCAGACATAAAGCGGGACTCGACTCAGATCCAAATGCTGCTTTTATTATTAGCGAGGATGCGCATTCCTCATTCATTAAGTGCAGTAAAATTATGGGCCTTCATGAAAATAATGTAATCAAGATAAAAACTGATAATAAAGGTTGTATGGATCTTGAATATCTAAATAAATTAATTGAAAAATGTACAATAGAAAAGAAAAAAATATTCTCTATTGTTGCTACTCTTGGGACAACAATTAGGGGAGCGATTGACCCCATTAAAGGTATCAGTCAAATCTGCCGAGAAAAGAATATATGGCTACATATTGATGGCTCAATAGGTGGAATTTATGCTTTAACAAATATTCCTATAAAGGGTTTAAGCAATATTAATTGCGCAAATTCAATAACAATTAATCCACAGAAAATTATTGGAATTACAAAAACATCTTCTTTATTATTGGTTGAAAATATTAAAACACTTAAGAATGCTTTTTCTACCGAAATTCCATATA
>QCMD01000009.1 GCA_003214055.1 Prochlorococcus sp. AG-418-K17 | reverse complement strand
CTCTTCTCAAAGATCTAGGATAGCTTGCTTTAGAGGAGATAATATTCCTGAAGAGGATGCGCTAAAAAGTAATTTTCCAGCTCAAGGAATAAAAATTAATGGAAATTTTTTATTTGATAATGCTACACAAGACGACTTTAGATCACTCTTAATTGAAAATGGGTTTAATCAAATAAAAGTTGGAGATATATGGACTGTAGGCGATAGAGGAGCACAAGGGATAATTGATAATTCAGATATTAAGCATCTGGATGAAAAGATTTTTTATTTGAGAGACGTAAAAGTAAAAGTTAATGTAGTAGATATAGATGAATTACAAATACCTTCTGGAAGATCAAAAAAACTTGTCAATACAGTAGAAGCTTCAACAAGATTAGATGCTATAGCTTCAGCTGGTTTTAGGGTATCACGAACCAAAATCATTGAAAGGATAGAAAATGGAATGCTCAGATTAAATGGAAGCAAAGTTAATAAGCCAACTATTAACCTAAAGATTGGCGACAAACTAGAACTTGAAAATAAAGGATTTATCGAAATTCTAAATTTAGAAATAACCAAAAGAGAACGATGGAAAGTTAAATTACTTAGAAAA
Source organism: Prochlorococcus sp. AG-418-K17 (assembly GCA_003214055.1). GTDB lineage: Bacteria > Cyanobacteriota > Cyanobacteriia > PCC-6307 > Cyanobiaceae > Prochlorococcus_A. The sequence continues at coordinate 31,782 of QCMD01000009.1, read as the reverse complement.
TGAAACGCAACCTGCTATTTTCTTATAAGGGGGATTAAAAATTCTTCAATTTGGGCGATTAGCTCAGTGGTAGAGCACTACCTCGACACGGTAGTGGCCACTGGTTCGAATCCAGTATCGCCCATAAAAACTTTTGCCGACATAGGTTATATCCACAGAAAATAATTTCATTTTTTAGATTATTAAAAAAAGATGAAACTTAATCAAATAATTAATTTACATAAAGGGCTCACTGCATTTGTAGTGATAACTCTCATGATTTTTTTTGATAATTTTACGATCGCTCCCTACGTTTATTTAGCTCTACATGGTACTTATGGATTACTTTGGCTTTTAAAAGAAAAGATATTCCCAGATCCTTATTTTAAAGAAAAAATCAATTTTTTAACTTCAGTTACTGGTTTTATTTTCCTAGGAAGTTACTGGGTAGCGCCATACATTCTTATCTCATCTCAGAAATCTGTTCCAAATATCGTAATAGCTGCATCTGTATCTATAAATATAATTGGTGTATTTCTACACTTTGCTAGTGATGCCCAAAAATATTTTTCTCTTAAATTAAAAAAAGATCTAATTCAAGAAGGATTTTTTAAAAATATAAGAAATACAAATTATCTTGGAGAAATACTAATTTATCTATCATTCGCCATACTTTCAATGAGTTTCATTCCATTAGTAATTCTTGTAATATTTTTCTCTATAGTTTTTCTACCAAGAATGATGAAAAAAGATAAATCGCTCTCAAAATATGATTCATTCGAAGAATACAAAAAGAAAAGTGGTCTTATATTGCCTAAATTAAATGTCTGATAACAACTTACCCAGTTGGAGGCAAGATTTAAAATCTTCTAGAAAAAAAGAGGGCAAATCACCCTCTAATAGATGGATACAGCTTGCAACAGTTAGCGAAGAAAATGAGCCAAGATTAAGAACAGTTGTTTTCAGAGGATGGAATAAAGATAGTTCAATGATTATTTTTACAGATAGAAGAAGTGAAAAAATTGGGCATTTAAAATCTAACCCTAATGCAGAAATATTATGGTTTTTTTTGAAAACCAAATCACAATATAGATTCAAAGGAAAAATACATGAATTAAGTGATAACAAAAATTATTGGGATTTATTATCAGAAAAATCAAAATCTTCTTGGTTTTGGGGATCTCCTGGAGAGAAAATAAACCCAAAAGTCCAATCTGCTCATGAAATATTACCTACTCTACCCAAGTCAGAAAATTTTGTAGTTCTAATTTTTGAAATCGATTCAGTAGATCTTCTTAAATTAGAACAGCCTATTCATAAACGATATCTTTGGGAAAAGATTAATAAATGGGAAAAATTTGAAATTAATCCTTAAATATTTCTAAATTGTATAGTTAGGTTGAAAAACATTTAGTGATCAGTCAGTTTTAAAAAAGAAGTATTATTCATATGAATTTCTCAGAAATTCCAGAAAACCCTTTTATTTTTTTATCTTGGGTGACTGCTATAGGGCTGTTTATAAGTCTTTTCGAAGCAACAATTAAGATAAAACTTGAGAAAAGAAACAGTTATCGTAAAAGATTGGAGCTGATCAATAGCCTTTACCCTAAAAAGTTAGCTTGATGATGTATCTGAGAGTATGTTCGCTTGTAGAAATTGAAATAAACCACCTTTACTTGTTTCTTCGTTAACTTCAATTTCCTTAGAATATTTTGATTTTGTTGAGGATATAATTTCCTCTTCGTCTTCTGATTTCAAAATTCTGATAATGACTTCATCTAAGGAAAAATTACCAGGCCCTGTTAATGCAATTGAAGTTGCTGAAGCAAAATACAAAAGTAAAAGCTCTAATAAAAAAATATTGAAACCTGAAGTAACAAGTGCATGATATATAGCGACAGAAATTGTTCCTACAATTGCTAAAGCTCCAAATCTTGTAGCTAAGCCAATAATTAGTAACCAACTACCACCTATTTCGGAGAATGCAGCTATATATGATAAAAATATTGGGAATGGAAGATGTAAAGGTCTAACAAAAGCATCAGCAAAATTTTCTATATTTGCTAATTTCTCATAACCATGATGTATTAAAACAGTTCCAGTGATAACCCTAAGTATTAATAAAGCAGTATCTTTGCTAAACGACTTTGTAAGAATTGTTGAGAGCACTATAAAAAAATTATCCTTAAGTAAAAATAACTAGTCATAGTATTCATCGTGGATTAAACAGCAAAAGTCGCACCTAATTAAGTATTTATACTTACTTACCTAAAGGTTTCTTTTTTGGGTAAGAATTAACTTAAGTTAAAAAATATTTTTTGAACAATTTTCAAATATTCTCTGATTAATTTTCGGAATGTTTTCTTTAAATTTGAAGAACCCTTTTTTGGCGAATTTCCAAGCAAATAAATCTTCATCTCTAACAAGGTTAAAAATTTTTTTATTGTGTATATTTTTAAACTCAGTAATGAAATCATAATTTTCTCCCACCCCTGGATAAATAATGTCTATTTCGCTAGTATTTTTAAAAGTAATTTCCAGTGAATTTGGATCAATCTGTTCAATATTATTAAATTGCTCTACAAATTCGGAGACCAAATCTTGTTTAAATTTCAAAACAGATTCAGACAATTTAATTTGTCTTTGTTCGTTTTTTAAAAGGATCACAAATACTTTTTTATAGCTTGGAATTAAATTTTTAAGGGTTGCAAGGTGCAGATCATTTTCAAACATAATCAGATTATCTGATTTAGGGTCCATATTATTTTTATAAATCTCATCTTCTAATGGTATTTGATTAGATTCTTCAAGAAAAATTTGTTGATTACTTATTTTTTCTGAATTAAATCTATTATTTGAAAACTTTCTGAGGTTTGATGATGAAAAAAGATATTGCTTTCCCTTCGTTTGCAATCCTCCGACCCATCTCCAGCTAAGGAGATTAGATGCAGCATCACCATCAAAAAGATATTTAAAGAAAAACTTTGCTCCCAATTGCCATGGGAGGCCTAAATTAAATATCCAAGTACTCGCAAACCACATTCTTGTATGGTTATGCAAGTAGTTATACTGCTTTAATTCTTGGACCCAAGAATTAAAAAAATCTATTTCTGTATTCCCATTAATTGCACTTTCATATAGCTCATAATCAAAATCGAGATTGTTTTCTGAAATAAAATTTCGCCAAACTTTAGGTCTATTTTCCATCCACCCTTTCCAGTAAACTCTCCAAAATATTTCTTCAACAAATTTAGTTGAATTTTTGATTTTGTACTTACTTTTAATATCATGAATGAGATCATATTCCGATAATAATCTATGAGTAATGAAAGGTGATAATTTCGAAACTGAACTTTCGTTATTTGGCCCAAAATCAAAATTTCTTAATTTTGCATAATCATTAATTTTGTATTTCGCAAAATTTTCCCAGGTATTTTGAGCTTTTAAAAAAAATGACATTTTCTCATAATTTTAAAAATTTTTTTTGTATTGATAGAAATTTCAAAAATTTGCCTGCAAATTAATACTTAAAATTCTCTATTTCACTTTAGTAAATATGTTTGATTCAAGTATTTAATTTAAACTCCTAACTTGTACATTTTATACTTTTAAATCTCTCTCTGCGTAGGAGAATATTTAGTGGTCAATTACTTTTTATATCTAGTTTTAATTTTCTAATCTTTATTTATAAAAAGTTTTTCTAAAAGATTTTTAAATATTTATCAAAATTACTATGAATAATTTATTAGTGAGAGATGTTAAGTATCTAGATGAACAATACAGAATAGGCGAAGGCATAATTTCCGATGATGCATTTAAGCAACTTGAAAAACTTTTTATTCCTCTTGATCAAGAAGCTGACTACTTTAATCAAAAAAATAATAACCTTTTGCCAAAATTAGCTAAAGAAAACTATAAAGAATTTTTGGAAAGTTTATTAACAAAAACAAGATTAAGCATTCAACCAAAAATTGATGGCTGTGCTATTGCAATTAGATATATAAATGGCAATTTTAATAAAGCTATTACAAAAAAAGGAATTGATGTCTCAAGCAAAATTAAACAAATTAAAAACATCCCCGATTGTATTCCTATCAAACGAGATTTTCAAATTAGAGGCGAACTATACGCTACAAATCAAGTTGCCGGAATTTCCCAAAGAATTACAAGAAAATACCTCAATAATAAGAAAGGGATTGGAGAAAATCTCAGCTTTTGTTGTTTCCAAATACTTAATGGAAGACTTAATCAATACGAAACCCTTAACTATCTTAAAAAATGTGGCTTCAGCACCCCTGACAGTTACTTCACAAATCATACAAGCGAAATCCATATATATAAAAAAAATTGGTTAGAGAGAAAAATATTTGCGAAATATCCAACTAATGGGATAGTTATTAAAATAAATAGTAGGAAATTACAGCTACTTAGAGAGAAAAGTTTATCTCAAAATAACGAATGGCAATATGCAATTGAAAAATAATTTTAAATAGTACCTTCAAAAAGGGCTCACGATACTGACTTCCAGTATTTACAGTAGAAATGTAATTAAATTTTGGTTAAATTCCAAAGCAATTTGCAGGATTACTAAATGACTGCCACTATTTCAAGACCTAAAATCTCCAACTGGGAAACATCTAATATTCCAAACCTTAGAGGCAAAACTGCGCTAATTACTGGTGCGAATAGTGGTCTTGGATACTACTCTGCAAAGGCCTTAGCCGAAAAAAATGCTCATGTTGTTATAGCTTGTAGATCGCTTGAAAAAGCTAATCAAACTATCAAAAAACTTAAAGGTCTTAATCCTGAAGGAATATTTACACCTTTAGAATTAGATTTGTCAGATTTAAAAAATATTGTTAAAGTTCAGTCCAAAATTTTTGATGATTTTGAAAATTTGGATTTACTAATCAATAATGCAGGCATTATGCATCCGCCTAAAACTCTTAGTGCCCAGGGATATGAAATACAATTTGCAGTAAATCATCTAGCTCATATGCTTTTGACCCTAAAGCTACTTCCAATTATTGAAAAAAAAGAAGAATCTAGAATAGTTACGGTTACTTCCGGGGCACAATTTTTTGGCAAAGTTGGTTGGGAAAATCTGAAAGCCGAGAACTATTACAATAAATGGGAATCTTACTCCAATAGCAAATTGGCAAACGTAATGTTTGCTTTGGAACTAAATGAGAACTTAAAGCATAAAAATATACTTTCTTTAGCTGCTCACCCTGGAATTGCAAAAACAAATCTCTTTACTGCTCAAAAACCTAACCCTAGTCCAATAGAAACATTCTCCTTGGAATTATTTAGCCCTATTTTTCAAACTGCTGAGATGGGAGCTTTACCTCAACTTTTTGCAGCTACTTCTCCAGACGCAAGAGGGGGTGATCATTATGGTCCTAGATTTAATTTCAGAGGTCATCCAAAACTATCCCCAACTTCTCCTTTCGCCATGAATAAAAAAGAAAGAAAAAATTTATGGGAAAAAAGCCTTGAAATACTTAGTAACTTTTTATAAATTTTTCATTTTTACTAACTTTAGAAAATACTTCAAGATATGTAATTCACTCTCTGAGAGTTTCATAAACTCTGTTAAGGCATCATAATTTTTTTCATCAATTTTTTTTGACAATTGAATAAAACTATCATGGTTTTCATTAACAAAACGCTCAGCAATCTGAGACGGAGTTAAACCCTGTTCAATTAACTCACCTGGAGCATTTTTCTCCCACTTTTCATAAAACCAAGAGAACCAATATTTTGTAGTATTATCTTCCATTAATTAACTTTTCTTTGCCGAATACTATAAATTTTGAAGAAAGATCTCATGATTGAATTACTCCTTAAACACAATTAATATAAATATAATTATAAATTTAATGATAGATAATCATTCAAGTAAAAGAAATATTAATCTTGTAATTGGATTAGGTAAATCTGGATTTTGGGCTGCCAAGTATTTGAGAAGCATCAATAAGAGAGTAATTGTTTGGGAAAGTAAAGATGGGAAAGAATTCTTAGAAAGAAAAACAGAATTAGAAGAGCTTAATATACTAGTTTCTCTGAATAAAGAATTTATATTTGAAAAAATACAACCTTTTGTAAAAGAGATCGAATCTGTTGTTGTAAGTCCATCAATACCTTATGACCATGTAACTATTATTGAATTAAAAAAAAAGGGAATTAAAGTAATTGGAGAAATTAATGTTGCATGGGAAATTTTAAAAGACACAAATTGGATAGGTATTACTGGCACTAATGGCAAGACTTCTGTTACTCATCTATTAAGCCATATACTCTGCAATAATGGATTATATGCTCCTTTTGCTGGAAATATTGGTACACCTTTATGCAAATATGCTCACTCCAAAAAACATGAAAAAATTGATTGGCTTGTAGCTGAATTAAGCAGTTATCAAATAGAAATATCTCCAGAAGTAAAACCTAATATTGGAATATGGACAACCTTCACAGAAGATCATATTGAAAGACATAAAACACTTGAAAACTATTTCAACATAAAAAAAAGCTTGCTAGAAAAATCTAATTTTAGAATTTATAATTATGACGATAAAAACCTAAGGAATCACTACAGTTCGCTATCAAAAGGGGTTTGGATAACAACTAGTTTAGATAAATCAAATTTTATTCAATGCGATTATTGGATCGATGATCAAGGGTTCATTGTTGAGAGAGGATTGAAATTATTCAAACTTGAACATTTTTCTTTAAAAGGAATGCATAATCTTCAAAATCTTTTATTGGTGATTGCAGCAGCAAGAAAAGTTGGATTATCTGGAAAGAAGATTAAGGATTCTTTATCTAATTACAAACAATTACCCCATAGAATGGAAACAATTTATAAAAATAATGATCTGGAAATAATTAACGATAGTAAAGCTACAAATTTTGACTCATCTATTGCAGGAATAAGTGCAATTAAAGGTCAAATAATAATCATTGCTGGTGGTAGATTAAAAGGTAATGAATATAGTGAGTGGATAAAAGTTTTAAAGAAAAAAGTTAAATGTGTTTTCCTTTTTGGAGAAAGCTCAAAAGTCCTAAAAATGGCTCTTATTAATGAAGGATTTAAAAAAAATATTTTTGAATTTTCAGAACTAAAAGAGCTTTTAAATTTTGTTTTTCATTATTTACAAAATAATAAGGTTGGAACATTATTATTCTCACCTTCATGCTCTAGTTTTGATCAATTCAAAAATTATGAAGAGCGTGGAGATTATTTCAAGAAACTAATAAGTGAAAAATTAAAGGTTAATAAATCTATTTTTTGTTCAAGTATCATTTCATAATTGGCAGGTCGGTCATCACAACCGTCTCCCCTCTAGCAAATATTCACTTGATTAGTTAGATTTTGACTATAAATCAACTATTAGCAATGAGTGAATCTAACAATTTACCTCAAGCAATAAGCCATAAAAAATTAAGTTACTTGATGCTTAAGGCACAAAAGGATTCTCATTTTTCTGATGAATTATCAGAAATAGAAAGTCCTGAAAAAAGAGAATTTGAAGATTTAATAAACAATTGGGAAGCTTCAACTAAAAAAGTAGTTAACGAGTTATCAAAAAGAAAAGAGAATTTACTAAAAGATAAATCACCAAATTCTTTAATTGCTCTTGGTGCTATGGAAGTTCACCTTAATATGGCTTTGCAAGCCTTAAACGCATTTAATAAAGGAGTTGACGAGTAAATTAAAATATAAACTATAAGGAAGGCATCGAAAATAAGAGAAAATCTAGGTCTTTTTCAGTATCTATAGAGACATCATCATAATAATTAACTTCAAAACCCAAGCCATCACCAGATTCGAGACGTATATTTGAATTAGAGTCTTTACTTTTTAATAAAAGATTACCTTCTATTATTTGTATCCAATTATATTTATCAATTTTTAATGGCAATTTTTTTTCTTTAATAGGCTTATATTTACAACGCCATAAAGAGATATCTTGATTTATTAAAAGATTATTTTTACCATCTAAGTAATCAATAACGAGATTCTCTCCTATGCCTTTTTTAAATGATTTTTGCTTATAGTCAGGCTTGAGATTACTTTTTTTGGGATAAATCCAAATCTGAAATAACTCACAGGGTTTATTCTCTTCATTTTTCTCACTGTGAGTAATCCCAGTACCAGCTGACATAACTTGAACTTCATTTTCATAAATTTTTCCTGAATTATTTAATGAGTCCCGATGAGTAATTGCACCTTTAGTAACAACAGTAATTATCTCCATGTCGGAATGAGAATGCATATTAAAGCCAGAATTTGGAGAAATAATATCTTCGTTTATAACTCTAATATTCCCAAAATTATCCCATCCTGGATCTCTATGCTCTGCAAAAGAAAATGAATGCATTGAATGCAGCCAATCTCTCCTTGATAAAAATCTATCATCGGATTTTCTCATTTTAATAATATTAAAAACCATCAAAATTAAATAGAATAGAGAAATTCTAAATAATTAGAAAAATATTTGTAAAATTTTTTTGATAAATTATTTCTAAAAAAAAGCAAAAATCAAATTTAAAAATTTATTTTACTCTGCGCTTTAGTAGCCTTTATCAATATTTTTTGTGCTTCATCTCTTGTAAGACATTTTTCTGCTTTTACATTTAATTTTTTAAGTTTTTTCAGTTGCTTTGTGTTACTCATAATTGGACCCGTTCTTAAACTTATATTAACATAAGTTAAAATTATTTGCCTCTTAAACCTTTGCATCAAATCGTTTTTAAAGCTTTAAGAATGGAATTATCAGAACAGTATAGAGGATGTATTGGATTATCTTTGATTGTTTTCTTAATTAAAAGCGGTCCAAGAGGATTATCAAAATTATTTTTCCTAATTGCGTTAAATTGCATTATTTTTTTTGTTATTTTTTTATTTCTATTTAGAAATTTCCCTTTGTTACCCCAACCTAACCATAAATCACAATTTTTATTTTCAGACCAATGTTTTAAGTTTTTATAAATATGATTATTATTTAAATACCCAACAGGGTTTTTGTGATTAAAGAGTCTTTCTGGATTACTTGAAATGAGAGCAAATAAATTGATTAATTTTACTTTGCCATAATTATTATTTTTCGAGATTTTAATTATCTTTTTTGTTGTATGATCCAAGAAAACTGCATCTGATAATGAAGGATTTAAACCAATAAAAATAATCTCTTTTTTAGATTTAGAAATCTTATAACTTAAACTCCATCTATATATTTTGTTAGCACTTATTAAACAATTTCTTTCTAAAAATAAATTTTTCAACCTAAACCTACACCTCTAGCCATAAGAGTTGCGAACAAAGGTATTGTTGCAAAGCCAACTAATTCGGTAGTGATGATTAGTCTAAACCTCTTAACTAGGTTTTCTGAGATTTCAGGTAGTTTATTCTTACTTAGTGGAATTGCCCAGAGGATATATGTTGTTGTTGGGTATAAAGAAAGTAAGCCAACCAAAATGTAGAGCGAAACCTTTATCCAAAACACAGGATTAGCCGTATAGAAATCACCTCCTTGCCCAAAATACTTAACACGTAATATACCAGTAATTAATATGGCAACTCCTGCTAAACCATAAACCACATCTGCAATTATCATTGAGATCGTCTCATTTCTATTAAGACCTACCTTGAGAGTCGATCTTTCAAACAAAAGAGAACCGAAACACAATATAATTCCTAAATAATGAACATATGCTACTAATGCACTTTTAGCAATTTCACCTGTTAATAAAGTTCCTAATAACATTTTCTAGTCAAAATTTATACAATACTAACCACCAAATTAAGAATTTGTTTAGAAAATAGATTAAACAATAAAAAGCAGGGTATTGAATCTAGGACTCTAAGAACCTTTTTTGACCATCTTCAAAAAAATCCTTTTTATTCCATACTTCGATTACATCTGGGAAATGTTTTTCCATACAATTATCACAAACCCCATGACTGAATCTAATATCACTAATTTTCGAAAGATATTTTTCTAAATGCATCCAATCGCCCTCCTTATTTTTCACTTCTCTGCAATATGAACATACAGATAAAATTCCTTCCTGCTTATGCAAATTAGACAATGCATCTAACAAATTTAATGATTTTTTCCTAAGTTCTAAAAATGAAACTATTTGCTTGGATAATAATTCCATAATATTAAATTGTTGTGTAGTTAGATTTCCTGGCTTTCTATCTATTACACAGAGAGTGCCAAGCTTGTTCCCATCACTATTCCTAAGGGGAAAACCTGCATAAAAACGAATCTTTGGATCTCCAGTTACCAATGGATTATTTATAAATCTTTCATCTTGGAAAGCATCACGAATGATTAATGGACTATTTTCTTTTATTGCATGTGTACAAAAAGACCAATCTCTTCTAGTTTCTGATATTTGAAGTCCTATTTTGGATTTAAACCATTGTTTATCCTTGTCTACCAAAGTCATTAAAGAAATAGGCACATTACAGGTTTTAGCAGCAATTTTTGTAATATCGTCATAACATGATTCTGGCTTGGTTCCCAAAATCCTATATTCTGCTAAAGCTTTTAATCTTCTTTCCTCTTCTTCTTTTTTTGATACAAGATTCTGCATTGATCTTCACCAATAATTAAAACTTTAAAATTAAAGTTTCTTCAAAAAACTTTTTCTGTCTAATACTTAATAAAAAAAAGATAAACTTATTGATTTGTTACTTAATGCTTTGACTTTGAGACTGCCATCCCAGCAATCCATCCACTTGTCCAACAATGTTGAAAATTAAATCCACCTGTGATCCCATCAACATCTAAAACTTCTCCAGAAAAAAATAACCCTGGACAAATTAAGCTTTCCATACTTTTAAAATTAACTTCATTAATTTTTACGCCTCCAGAAGTAACAAATTCCTCTCCAAATGGTCCTTTGCCCGAAATTATATATTTGTCCCTAATTAGAATATTTATCATTTTCTCTCTTTCATCCGCTAGTAAATCAGCCCACTTTTTCTCTTTATCAATACCTAATTTATTTAATAAAAAAATCCATAATCTTTTTGTTAATAGTGGAATAGGTCTACTGTTAATTAGATTCACCTTGCCTTTATTTAATCTTAAATAGTTAACTTTTCCTTTTAGCTCCTCATAACTTAAATTAGACCATTTAATGAATAGATTAAATTTATATTTTTGGCTATAAAGTTCCCTTGCTGCAATTGATGAAAGTTTTAATACTACTGGCCCACTAAAACCCCAATGAGTTATGAGTAAATCACCTCTATTTTGGAAATTTTTATTTTTTAATTTAATTTCTATATCTATGCCCTTTATCGATACCCCACTACATTCATTCAAATTTGGTTCTTTTGTAGAAAAAGTAAAAAGCGATGGTACAGGTTTAACAATGTTATGTCCAAGATTTTGAGCTAATTTATATCCGCTTGGATTACCTCCAGTTGAAAGAATAATATTTTTTGAAGTTACCTTTGCTTTTTTAAGACTAAAAATATTGAATATATTATCTGGAGTTTTTGAAATTTCTTTTACAAAAAATTTTGTTAATATCTCTACGTTTTTTGATAAAGCACTTTTTCTCAAACAATCGATAACATCTGAAGAAGAATTAGAAACTGGGAATACTCTTTGATCTTCCTCAATTTTTAATTTTAGCCCTTTTTTCTCAAACCAATCATATACATCTCCAGCAGCAAAACGATTAAATGATTCCAAGAGCTGAATTCCACCTCTGGGGTAATTCTCAACTAGTTCATTCGGTATCCATGTCGCATTAGTGACGTTACATCTTCCCCCTCCACTAATCCTTACTTTCTCCATAAGTTTTGAAGTGCCTTCAAGAATTATTATTCTTTTTACTCCATTTTCAGCAGCAGTTATTGCTGTCATGAAACCGGCTGCACCGCCTCCTACAACTGCTAAATCAAAAGGTTCCAAAAACTTATCATTCAATATGCTTCTATCTGATAATAGCAAGGAGTTACAAAGAAAAATAATTCCAAAAACTATAAAAAGAAATCCATAAAAAACTTAAAAAATACATAATAAATAGTTGCAATTCACTAATTTTTAAATTTCTAAAAAAATCAACGCAATCGTTATTTTTATGCTTTAACTTGGTTAAATGAGTTTAATATTTTCTTACGTTAAATATTCTGAGGCCAGCTTCCCTATGACTGGCCAATATACAGCTCTTCTTTTAATAACTTCTGTTATTTGGGTTCTACTTTGGTTTGGTTATAGACAAAATAAAATAAATGATGAGATCAAGAAAAAAGAAAAAGAAAAAAGAATTAATGCAAAAGTTCAAAGAAGAAAGAAGTTAGAAAGTTTATACCCTATTAACAAAAAAACTATTTAAAGTTAAAAATCATTTTAGTAAATATGAAAAAAAATAATTTAAAATCACTAATTCAGTACTTACCAGGGATCTTGATTCTTATTTATGTATTCTTTTTAGCATTTACTCAATTTATTAAATAAAATTTCTAAAAATTATTTGTTTTGATTGGAATTCTTTCTGCTTTTGGAGCTGCCACATCTTGGACATATGCATGCTTTATTTGGCGCACGCAAACTCAAAAGTATAAATCAATAGATATTAATTTAATAAAAAATATAATAGCCTTTTTAGTTTTTATACCTGCTTTTATCAATCTAAGTTCTACAACTGAATTAAAAAACATATTTATCTTACTAATAAGTGGAATAATAGGTATTGGTTTAGGTGATACTTTCTACCTAAAGTCATTAAAAACAATTGGCACTAGAAAAACTTTATCTGTAGAGACTCTTTCTCCTTTAATGGCTGCTTTATCAGGGGAAATTTTTATTAATGAAAATTTAGCACCTAAATCATGGGTTGGAATCATTGTAGTATCGATTTCTCTCTTCATAATTCTCAAACAAGGTAACGATTTTAAAGAGGAAAACTCACTTTTCTTAGAAAAAAATAATTTTAAGCTTTTTGCTTTCCCTTTTTTATCAGTTTTATGTGCTGTTCTTGGAGGTCTTTTTTCAAGGATGGTTTTCCTTCAAAGTAATTTATCTCCTTTCCTTACAACTGAGATAAGATTATTAGGTGCAATAATTTTTTTGATTAGTCAAAAAGGATTTAAGATTAATTTTTTCTTAAAAAACATTGAAAAAAAACAACAAAAAAGATTTTTGATTTCAATAATTCTTGGAACAAATATAGGAATATTGCTACAACAAGTTGTTTTTAAAACCCTTCCCTTAGGAGTAGGATGGGCTTTATTAAGTATATCTCCAGTAATTTCCTTATTTTTTGCGAAGATTGAGGAAAAAGAAATTACCAGAAAAATAATATTTTTTACTTGTTTTTTATTTTTTGGGTTAACGTTAATAATTCTGTAATCTCATAATTATTGTAAAAAATACTCATGTTTATAGAAATAGCATTAATTAAAATATTGTATAAATACTCGGCTAATGAAAATTCTAAAGAGAAAAAAACTTGGAACTATTGAGGTTTATGTTATTTTACTAAGCTGTATTTATGTAGGCTTTATGAGTTACAAATCTCTAATAAACATTTTCTTTACTTGAAATTAATTAATTGTTTGAGATGATTTTATCAACTTACCTCCATCTTGGTCATCATCATCATTTGACGTAAAAAATATAAAGAATATCCCAAGTGAAGCTATAGATAAAGAAATTGATAAAGCAGAAAGCTCATCCATGAATTGAAAAATTTCTTTCATAATAAACGAAAAGAAATAAAACACAGTAAAAAATCTTACAGTATCGAAAATAAATATTTATATTTTTAGTAAAATAGCAATTACATAAATCTGATCTATCTGTGAAAGTTCTAATAACTTCTCCCTGCAGCGCAAGCATAATAATCAAATATGGAATAAAAAATTGGCCTATTTGGGAATGCGAGCCATGTAAATTTAATTGGTTTTACGATGAAAAGGAAATTTGCTTTATTATTGAAGGGCGAGCAACTATAACCACAAAAAAAAATGAGGTCTACATCATTAAATCAGGAGATTTAGTTGAGTTTCCAGCTGGGCTTAATTGCGAGTGGGATGTATCCAAGAAAGTAAAAAAACACTATAGATTGGGTATCTAAAAGAAAGAAATAAGATTTTTACTTATTTTTATTTTTTTCTTTAAGAAGATAAATTATAATTAAATCTATAATTTTCAAAATAAAACTAACATTATGCCTTTCACTGATCAAGAATATTTTGAGGTTATCGAGAAAAACGAAACAGTAAAAGAAGCTTTTGAAAATATTAAACAAATTTGTATTAATCTACAAAAACAAACAAATTGTCCTGAAGATGATCTAGAAAATTTTCTTGAATTTATTTCTAGGCAATGGAATAAGTAATAGTAAAAAACCTATTTAAAATACTTGATTTAAAATCTCAATTTATTTTTCTGACTCAATAGGTTCAAATTCCTTTTTTGGTCCAGTATTAATACTTGAATTTCCTTTTGCCGCAGAAACATAAAAAAAGAAGCCTACGATTCCTGATATACCAAATATCGCAGCCAAAGGATCAAAAGAGAAAGAAAACATAGAATTTATAAAATCATGATAAATAATAGTTTTTGAATCAAAATTGTACAAATATTGTTAAGTATAAAAATTAACAATATGAAGACACATTCTGTCATTACAAATAATTTAAAAATAATTTTCTATAAAAACTATTTTAAATACGCACTAAATTAAAAAAAATCATATCCCTAAATTAATCCTAATGACTGAAAAAAGTGAAATGTCTATTTATAAAAATCTAGATGGCTCAACTTCCAGAAGAATCCACGTTTGACAGTTCTTTTCTTTAATGTAAGAGTATGTCAGATTTATACTTAACTTCATCTTCAATAAGTCCTTTAGCTTCAATTTTATGGTGTTTTTATCCCATAGCTCTTCTTATTATTGTTGAATTACTTTTAGGTGGTGGATTTGATGATGATAATAATGATGATCAAGATGGTGGAATGTTGATACCGGCTTATTCAAGACCTAATAATTAGAACATCATTAAATAATAAATTTAAAAAATCCTCTCAGATGGATAACTTTATTAATAACACTTTTATTTCTCTTGCAATTCTTACTTTTTTGATTATCTCTTGTCTTACTTGGCTTGTTCTCCGAACCTTAAAAGAAGGAAGAAAAGCTCTTAAAGAAATAAATAATGATTCAAAGCAAAATACTAAACAAAATTTCAATATGTAATATTGGAATACTATTTTATTTTTTTTACCTTTTTTAATTTTTAAAAACTTAAATATATTATTGAAAAATAACGATTCAAACCTATGGGAGGATTGAAATACATCATAAAAAGCTTAAATAACTATTAGAATTTAAAGATTATATCTTTAGAATCCTTAATTAAACAATTTCACTTTATATAATTCACTTTGTTTTAAGGGTTTAACTCTTGGTCATTACTTTCATAAATAGATATGCATCTCAATTCTCTACTTTATATTTGTTTTATATTTTTATTCATTTATGTAATGGCACTGTTTTGGAGAGATTTACCGAATCAAAAAAAGTGAATAAATAATTTATATTAATTTTGTTGCCTATCAAAATAAATTAAGTTATTAATTTAATATTGTCACTAATTTCATTATATAAATGAAACCAGAATCTTCAAATATTTTTAATGAAAGGATTAATTCTCAAAAATTAAAAATTAACAAAGAAAACATCATTTGCAAAGATGGATTTTGTTCAATGCCAAACTATAAAGAAAATTTGAATATAAATGAAGAGGATGAAAACATATTTGATCCCATCTAGATAATATTATTATAGATAAAAACTTTTCAACCTAATGTAAGTGATAAATTTTACGCCTTATTAATAAATGCTCAAAACCATTATTAGTGCATATCAAGAATTTTGGCTAAAAGCTACAGACTTCAAAAGCACAACATCGAGATCTAATTGGTGGTGGGTACAACTAGTTAATTTTATTATTTCTTTTTTAACTATCCCAATATTTTTGAGAACATTTGGTTTCAATGTGTATGGTCTTATATGTGTTTTACCACAATTAGCCATTGATATAAGAAGATTAAGAGACTTCGGAAAAAATTGGAAATGGGTATTTATAAATTTAATCCCAATTTTTGGATGGATTTTATGGATTATATGGCTTGGGTTTGGGAAAACTGGTAATGGTAAAACTAAATTTATTTGAATATTGATAAATTAGCCAAAAATTAGGATTAATTTAACTTCAGATTATAATTTTTTTCTTTTTTTAAAATCTACCAAAGTAATCTTTTTTCTTGATTCAATTTGATTTCTTAATATTCTAAAAACATGCCATTCGCATTCAATTAATTTCTGAAACTGTTCAAGGGTATATTTATCTTCATCATCAAATTTTTCAATAACTTCAGATATAGCAATGCTATGTTGCGATAAAAAATTATTTGCCACTACTTCAGGATTTTTGCCTGCATCGAAATCAGTAAAAGCTTCGTAAGAGTCAAAATTTCTCGTTAACCAGTTAAACCATAATTCATCATTTTTGTTCTTTTTTTCATTTATTTTTTTTTTCATAAGAAATTTTTCTGCCTACTTAATGATTGTGAGTTTTTCATAAATTGACAGCTGTAAAATTACTCATATTTTTTTTTAATTTTTTTTATTAAAAAAAAGCTCTTTTAAGCATTTATATACTTTTTTAAAAAATAAGCATTCTTCATCATTTGAAAAAAGAATAGCTAATATACAGCTTTATGAAATATGTTAGCAATCCCATTCTATGATTTTCCATCATCTCCGTTATTAATTATTGGAGCTCTTGGTATTACTATTGCTCTAGCTGTTTTTTTTACTGCTTATCAAAAATATTTCAATTCGCCACTAAATAGAGAAATTCAACAAAAGAAAAAAGCTTTGTTAAAGGAAAAAAAAGAACTAAATGAAAGATTAGAAATAATAGAAAAAGATTTAAAAAATTTGTAGATATTGAAATTTTAATTATGGGAAGACTCTCATAAAAATATTTACAAATGATCCAAAGGTTTCGAATTCAAGATCTTAATTTTTAAATCTCGTATTTTGGTCTATAAGTGATTATGGACAAAGACCATCTTATCGAATTAATTTCTAATAGCTTGATTTATGAAAATGAACATCCTAAATCAAAAGAAATTTTTATAGATTTTAAAAATTATTTAAATAAATTAAATCTTGATCAACTTAGAACTATGTCAAAAGAGTTCATTCTGTAGTATTTTCAAAAAATAGGGATTTAGAAAAAAAATATGGGCATAAATAATAGAAACCAGTTTTTAATAAAACCATACTTAAAAAGAAATAATTTTAAAGCTATCTCTCAAATAATCACTACCATAATCCCAATCACTACTTTGTGGTTAATTGTGAATCAAATAAATAAATCAACTCTTCCTATTTTTACTAAATGGGTCTTTTTTCTCCCGATAATTTTTCTTCTTACCTTGTTATCGTGTAGAACATTCTCTTTAATGCATGATTGCGGACATAATTCATTATTTGAAAAACGCGGATTAAATAATTTATTTGGTTTTTTACTTGGTGTCTTGAATGGTTTCCCACAAAAATCATGGTCTATGGACCATGCATTCCATCATAGGAATAATGGAAATTGGGAAGTTTATAAAGGACCTATAGATATTTTAAGTAATAAAGAATATGAGAAGCTTTCAAAAAAAGGAAAAATTATTTACAAATACAGTCGTCATTGGTTAATGCTTTTCCCAGGAGGTTTTTACTATTTAATTTTAAAACCCCGATTAGGACTAATAATTATTTTTTACAATCTAATAATATCCATTTTAAAAGAAACCCTTACCAAGCTAAAAGAAAGAAAATTTTATGAACTTATACGCATCGAATCAAGGATTACCCCTCCTTTCTCTGATTATGGAAATAATTTAGATGAATTAATTGATTTAGTATTTAATAACGTTGCTGTAACTTTTGGATGGATATTAATGTGCAAGTGGTTAGGGGCAATTTTCTTCTTGTCTTTTTATTCCATAATATCCACTTTTACAGCTGCAATTCTTATTTGCGTCTTTTTTGTTCAACATAACTATGACACTGCATATGCAAGTAATGATGCAAATTGGGATATTATTGATGGAGCTATTTACGGTAGTAGTAATCTGAATATCCCCGATTGGCTTAATTGGTTTTTAGCAGATATTTCATTTCATAGTGTTCATCATCTTTCAGAAAGGATCCCTAATTACAATCTTAAAGCCTGCCATCAAGCAAATATTGATTTGCTCCAAGAAGCAAAGTTTTTAAAATTAAGGGATATTGCAGACTGTTTCAAATATATTCTTTGGGATAGCGAGAATGAAAAATTAATCTCTTTAAGAGAACATTAATTAAATTTTCTTCTTAATTTTCTTTTCATTGGAATACTACTATAAGCATGAGTTCCAATATTTGGTGGTAAGTCATTTTTCATCGGATGAACAAACGCAATTGTCATACTTTCCATCATTTTAGAAAGCCAATTAAATAATGATTTCATTTAAGAACCTTAAAGCTGAACTTTTTTATCATCTAATAGAATAAATTAAATGTAAATCAGTCTTTATGCTGATTTATTTATGAATTTTTTTCTAAAAAATAAAGCTAAATTGAAATTTAGTTAATAATACTTATTTTTTAAAATTTACTTAACAAAATAAATTTTAACTCTTCATTTTGTGCTATATCTCTATTCCAAATTTAAATATTAGGTTTATGAATCAATCAATTTTCCCTTCTAATCAGGATATGTTAAATGATTCTATTAACTCATATTTTGAGTGTATTACTGAATGCAGTATTGTGGATGGCCATCAGGAATGTATAACTCGTTGCTTAGAAATTCATCTAAAGGGAGGTACTAAAAATGAATAGCAAATATTCGCCGCAAAGAAAAACAACTCTCAAATGGGATGTTGATGGTGAACTTTCAGCGATAGATATGCTTAGAATCTTAGAAAAAATCTCATTTGCAGAGCTACAGCAATGTGAGTTAACGTGTGATAAGGAAAGTAAAAAGTTTTAATTAATAACAATTTTATGTATTTTTAAATAAATTATATCTTTATAAATTAATTTTATTTGCTTAACAATTAAGAAGTTTAAGTAAAAAAAAATCCTTTCTTCTTAATAAATTAATAAAGATATTAGGTCTTGGGCTCTTTAAAATGCCCTTTTTACTTGATTATTTTTCAGTCTAACTAAGAAAAGGTGCTTTCTTTTTTTTGAGGACTTTTACCATATCTTTATTAATAATTTTATTAAAAAATTTCAGATTTTTAAACGGGAAATACTATTCTTATCTATAATTTTTTTTTTATTTTTCAAATTTTTAGCAAAAGATTTATTAATCTCATCTCTTTTTATTTCTACAGACTCTGTTCTTCCAGAGTCTCCATGAGTTGGACAGTAATAAGTCATTAGCATCCATCTTTTTTTTTCTTTCATAAGCATAATAAATAATTAATTAATAAATAATATGGATTATTGAAGAATTCTCTTTTTTTTATTTTTTTTTCTTTTTTGCTTAATATTATTTAGAGTTATTAAGAAAATAATTTTTTAGATATAAATACGCATGACTTTAAAAGTATTAACTGCTATTAATTACAAGATGAATTTTAATTTTTTATGTCTTTAGAATCTATATTGATGGTTGTGGCTCCAATATGCCTCTTTACCGTAGGAGTTATAATATTGCCTATTTTGGTAAAGCCTCGGAAACCATCAACATTACCAAAGAGATACATAAGAGGTCTTTAGGTTTATAATTTTTTTTAAGGTAAATTTGGAGAAATAAAAATATAAAGATACCAAATTGAAAGACGAAATCAGATGAATTCGTCTCAAGATTAAGTATTTAGTTTATTTTTTTATAAAATAACAAAAAACATACTTTGAGAATTCATTACGGTAATAGATAATAGTAAATATAAAATAATTTTTTAAACTAAATTAAACTAAAAATTTGAGAAATTTTTATCTCTCTGGTCTCAAAGGCCAAGCGCTTGAAATAAATAAAACTGATATTCCAAGCAAAAAAGAATTTCAAGATGTGATTCCTAAAAATTACTTTAAATGTAAAACAAGTACTTCTTTGGGATACCTTTTGCAATCAGTCCTAATTCAAATAATTGTATTTTTAATTGGACTATCCATACCACTTACTTCAGAAATGATTCCAATATGGATCTTGTATGCATTTCTATCGGGGACCACTGCAATGGGATTCTGGGTAATTGCTCATGAATGTGGCCATGGGGCTTTTTCTAGAAACAAGATTTTAGAAACTATGATTGGATATTTACTACATTCATTACTCCTAGTTCCTTATTTTTCTTGGCAAAGATCTCATGCAGTACATCATCGTTATACAAATAATGTTACCACTGGAGAAACTCATGTTCCATTAGTTATATATGGAAATGGATTGACCGAAAAAAAAGGGGGGGAAAAAGAAATTGCTTTCTCAAGTTCAATAGGAAAGATAAATTATGGAGTACTTCAACTAGTTTTACATCTTATTTTTGGATGGCCTGCTTATTTACTTTCTGGCAGCACTGGGGGACTAAAATATGGCAAATCTAATCATTTTTGGCCAACAAAGCCTTTTTCTAAAGCACTATGGCCTTCCAAATGGGCTAAAAAAGTCTGGATATCGGACATTGGGGTAATTTTAACAATCATAGGGCTTATTCTTTTAGTCTCAAGGTATGGAATTTTTCAAATTATCGGAATGTATATTGGACCTCTTATAGTTGTTAATTGTTGGCTAGTGATATATACCTGGCTTCATCACACAGATTCAGATGTGCCTCATCTTTCCAATACTGAATTCTCTTTTATGAGAGGAGCTTTTCTATCTATTGATAGGCCTTACGGAAGAGTTCTTAATTTTCTTCATCACAACATAGGTTCGAGTCACGTAGTCCATCATGTATGTCCAACAATTCCTCATTATTACGCAATAAAAGCTACTCCTTTGATTAAAAAATCATTTAAAAAAGCTTATCTTTTTAATCCTGATCCAATTCATAAAGCTTTATGGAACATAGCTTGCAATTGTGTTGCTGTTAAATACGATATCAATAAAGCCAAATATGTCTGGCAATCTCACTATTATTAGTAAGAAAGGTACGCTTTCTAAAAAAAAATTAAGTATCACATTAATTTACATAAATATGAAAAGAATATAAAAGAATTAAGAAATATGGATTTTTCGTCTTAAGAAAGAGTCTAGACATTATTTTTTTTATGAGCGGAGACAATTTGCACGGTAAACAACCTATCAAGTTTTATTCCGAGAAAATAACTCTTACTAAAGTCGAATTACTTGAAAGACAATTAAGTTTAGGAGAGAAAGTTTCAAATTTGGAAGAGAAGCATAAAGAGTGGAGCAAGAAATTATTAGGTTGAGTGCTTAATAAAAAATTTTTAGAACATTAATACTTTTAGAGGTGGTATTAAGACGATTTTCTATAAATTAATGAAAAATTATTAGCTGGCATAGGAATAATCTCCTGCTTAAAAAAACCGTTTATATTTCCTTCAATATCAATCTCTTCAATATTTCTAATACCCCAAAATTTATTTTGAGCTTTTAAAGATCTATCAAATAAAATATTACTATAACTTGTATATTCATTATTAATTTTAAATGGTCCATAAAGTACTAAAAATTGCCCACTCTTAAGTAATTTTCCAGACTCCTTAAATAATGATTTAGTGCAGTTCCAACGAGCTATATGAATCAAATTAATAGAGATAATGCCCTGTAAAGTTAACCCTAAATTAGTTGGCATTAGCCAAGGAGTATCTTCTACATCCAAAGCCAAAGGTTGAGGCATTTTCTTATTTAATCCTTCATATTCGATCCAAGAACTTATACTTTTTCTATGAGAAAGCTTTGGATCACTTGTCTGCCATATTAGATCAGGAAAGCATTTTTGGAAGAAAACTCCATGCTCTCCACTACCACTCCCAATTTCCAGAACGAAGCCACTTGATATAATGCTTGATAGTACTTCCCGTATGCTCTCTCTATTTCTTTTAGTAGCTTTAAAAAATAACCTATTGTCCAAAATCAAATATACATATAATTTTCAAACTGAACTTTAAATAAATGTTGAATTTGATTTTTTAATTTTTTTTACTTAACTCTTCTTAATTTCGGCGCTTGATAAAACATTATCTTTAAACTAAATAATAATATTGAAACGGATAGAATCGGTAATATATAAATTACTAAATCAGTTCGAAAAAAAGAGGGGATATTTACAAAAACTAAATGCATGAAATAAGTAACAAATGACATAAAAAATCCTTTAATTTATTAATAGCAACTTTTTCAAAAAAAAAAAATACTTTTTATTATAAAAACAATAGTCAAAAAACTAGGGTCAGCCTGTATCCCTACTAGCTGACCCATAAATTAATGTTAGTTAAAATTTAACTGAAATGAGAGATTTTTTTATCCTTAAATTTATCAAACTACAGCTTTTTAATTCAAAAAAGAAGAACAAAAACATTGATGTATGTAACTTAAATAAGAACATGCCAAAGTTAAATGATGCTATTATTTAATTCTGATTATTCATTAATTTCTAGAAGCTTTATTTAAAAATCAAATCGATCAAAATAATCAATCATTTGAACACAAAATTAGATTAATTAAGCTCGAATTTTATCTTTGAAGATAACTCACCAAAGAAATTTCAAAAATATATACTTACTTCCTTTTGAGAACTAGTTACGACAAATAATAAGAGTTAAAGATTATTGAAAGAAACGAAAGAAAAGCTAAAACAATATTTAATAGAGGAACAGAAGTTAGATGATTGCCATAATATTCAATGTAAACTTTTTAGCAGACAATATCCTAAATCGAGTATATAATGATACATTTATGTAACATAATTAACCTTAAGAAGAATCTTCATTTAATTATCTATGTTTTTCTTTACATAAATTTATATACATGTTATATTTATTAACATAATTTACTTACAAAAAAATGACTCCTGAAGCAGAACGTTTTAATGGTTGGGCAGCTATGTTAGGTTTCGTAGCAGCCGTAGGCGCTTACGTAACAACAGGCCAAATCATACCAGGCTGGTTTTAATGACTAATTCAGAAAAAAAATTAGTAGAGAAAGAAAAAATTGTTGCAGAAAAACTAAATGGTAGATTTGCAATGATAGGATTTATAGCTTTAGTTGGAGCTTACCTCACAACAGGTCAAATCATACCAGGTTTCATCTAAGCTAATCTAAAAGTTTACTTTAAATCGGATTTAGCTTCTAAATCCGATTTTTTTTTGATAACTCCTAAAACTTATACAAATACAATTTAAAAATTAATTTTTCGTATTAATCCTTTATAGAACTTCCAAGAATCCGTTGCATAATTAAATTTTATTTTTTCTCATAATATTTTGGAAAGCCCTTAAACAAGTTATTAAATAATTTGATAAATAATTTTTAAACTTCAATAATAATAAAGTCATATACCTGAGTAAAATTTCAGGAACAATAATATTATTAATTTGGTTTATTTAAAATCGTTTGTATTTCAATAAAATTGTTATTTTTATTGAACGTTTCACCTTAATAGGTTTTTAGAATTTTAGGAAAATTTCTTTTAAAGGTGTTAAATTGATTTATAAATTTAAATTAAAAATATTATGAGAGTAAAGCTTGAGCCCGAAACTGCGTTTGTAGGTAAAAAATTCGTTTATACTTTTTTGGCATTGATTTTTGGCTTGAACGCTACTGTCTTCTTTTGGTTCTTTTTCTTTTCAAGTTTAAAATAATTTTTAAAATCTATAAACTTTTAATTAACCTAAAAAATACCTGGAATGATTTGTCCTGTAGTAATGTATGCACCAAGTAATGCTACAAAACCAATCATTGCCCATCGACCATTAACCTTTTCTGCATTTTGAGGATAACCTTCGTATGAAACAGTTTCATCGATATATGGTCTAGTTTCAGAAGGGAACATATTTTGTCTTCCACCTGATTCCGTAGTAACTCCTGAATTTGACATTAAATAATTAGCAATTGTTAAATAACGTAACATATATATTAAGTTATGTAAACCTCCTTTATTAACTTGTTCTATATCCATGCTTTTAAGAACTTTTTGTTGTATTAATGCCAAAAATTAAAAATATAAGTTCGCTAGAAATTAAATTTACTTGCCTGCTTCAAATCCATAGGAGGGGCAGCTTAAGCATTTATACTCACACTAAGTAATTTTACTTATTAAAATGTATTTAGGCATTTAGGAAGTGCTTAGCTTGTTAATTTCAGAACTGCTGAATTTAACTATTATCGTCATGAGAGCTTGCTGGTAGGGATACAAGCAAGCTCTTTAAGATTTGAAAAGTAAAATAAATGTCTAAAAGTTTTTATTTTGCTAAAAAGATAATATAAAAAATAATTAAATATGTCATTAGATTTTATTCTTATACCACTTTGCATAATCTCTATACTTTTGCTTTTAAATAAAGAAAATAAAATTTATAGGAATAACCAAAAAGCAAAATAAATACTTAGGTAAGTATTCAATAAAATAGATAATATTTTTAATTTCTATAAAGTTTAATAGCCTTAAAAAACTACATTAAATAGTAATAGATCTACTAAAAGCTAACTTATCCCAATACAATCTAGAACGATTAATCTGTTCTGATTTTTCTTGGCAATGAATACATTTGCATTCTTTTAATGATTTTTTAAATTTCATTAATCAGCTTTTTTTTCTAAGAAACCAAATATATTATTCTTATGCAAGCTTTTTAATAAATTTCTAATATTTGTTTCATCAAAATAACATTTTTAGTTAATACAACATTTGTTTCATTCAAAATAATTAAGTATTAATCTTTGAATTTTTAATTAAATTATTAATTAATATAAAAAAATAAATAAAAGTTTATATTGGTTTCTTTTTCATTAATATTTTATAATCTAAAAAATTCTGAAAAAATTAATAAATTCCTTTTGAAAATTTTAAATCAACCAAAAATTAAAAAAACAATTATTCAAATGGCTACTCCATGGCGAACACTTCCATTAATTGACAGATGGTTGTTAGGACAAATAATGCCTCCAATGATATTTGCTATTTCCGCTTTTTCAGTTATTTCATTATCTGTGGGAGTGATGTTTGATCTTATAAGAAAAATAGTTGAATTTGGTTTACCTTTACCCCTAGCAATAAAAGTTCTTTTTTTTAGTTTACCAAGCTTTTTAGTGTTGTCTTTTCCTATGGCAGTCTTACTTTCCACTCTATTAGCTTATGGAAAATTATCATCAAACTCTGAATTAATTGCCCTGAAATCTTTAGGTATTACAACCTCAAGAATTATTGCACCAGCAATTGCGCTTTCAATATTTATGACTGGACTGACTTTTTACTTTAACGATAATTTAGTTCCTGTAAGTAATAAACTAGCTGAAGCTACTCTTAGAGCGGGGATGGGCAAATCTTTTAATACAGAAGAGGCTAAAGCAAATATTATGTTTTCAAGATATGGATCAAGAATTTTACCGAAATCAAATAAGCCTACAGAAACAAACACTTATTTAACTCATATTTTCTATGCATCTTGGTTTGAAAATAATGTGATGAAAGATGTTACGGTTTTAGATTTATCAAGAATAAACTTACAACAAATTTTAAAAGCAGAAAATGCGATCTTTGATAAAAAGAATACTTCATGGATATTTTCTAATGGAAGCATAGTTTCCATAAATAAAAATGGGCAAACGACTACTGTACAATTTGAAAGATATGAATACCCATTCGATGAGGGGCCAATTACCTTAGCTAGGGTTCCCAAAGATGCAACCAAGATGACGGTTAAAGAAGCCTTGGAAGCTAAAAAAATATATGAACAAACAGGAAACTTAAAAGAGATAAGAAGGATTAAGGTGCGAATTCAAGAAAAATTTACATTACCTTGTGCTTGCATAGTTTTTGGTTTGATTGGTAGCAGCTTAGGTTCAAAATCTAATATAAGATCATCTAAAGGCCAAGGTTTTGGCATAAGTGTGATTCTTATTTTGATTTATTATGTAATGTCTTTTCTATTCAGTTCATTTGGAGTTAAAGGTTTATTAACGCCAATAGTTGCAACTTGGTCCCCAATATTAATTTCTCTTTGCGGAGGTTATTATTTGCTTCATAAAGCTAGTAGTTAAAAGTTAATTTATTTCATAAGGAGCTAACCAGTATTTCTCTCTAACTTTAAGAAAGTCCCAGGTATCAAATAACAAATACTTAAAATCTTCCAAGTTTAAAAAATTTTAGTTTGATCAATTTTGTGCCCCACCTTAACCTCTTTAAAATCCATTTAACTATTAAAAAATAAACTTTAATAAACACTACTTAATAGGAAACATAAAAAAAATATATTTATCTAAACCAAAAATCGGATTTTTTATAAAGAAAAAAGTTTACCTAAACTTAATTTTTAACTAAAAAAATCTATTGGATAAATAATTATATTTTTAAGAATATAATAAATCTTAAAGACTAAAAATTTTCGGATTAAATTGACTGAGAATCTCAAGAAATTGATTAAGGATCACGTAGACTTTCCTAAAAAAGGGATTGTATTTAAAGATGTTTTACCTGTATTACAAAATCCAGAAATCTTTTCGAATTTAATTGAGGAAATGTCAGCTAGTCAATTTTTAAAAAATGCAGATGCAATTTTATCCATTGACGCAAGAGGTTTCATTTTTGGTACCGCTATATCTTTATATTTATCCAAACCTATGGTTTTAGCAAGAAAGCCAGGGAAATTACCAGGAAGGATATTTGAAAAATCGTATGATTTGGAATATGGACAAAATTCGCTAGCAGTACAAATAGAATCGATAAACCAATATGATTCATTTGCAATAGTTGACGATTTGTTAGCAACTGGAGGAACTGTAAAGTGTGTTTCTGAAATGCTAAGAGAGCTTAAAAAAGAAGTCTTTGGTTTATCAGTAGTTATTGAATTAGAAGAACTTAAAGGAAGAAACAATTTTGAATTTCCAGTAGCCTCAAATATAAAGTTCTAGAAATGTTCCAAAAATTGGTTTTATTTTCTGGATTATAAATTTCTATTTATTCTAAATTAAATATATAAATCGTTTATTTATTAAACCAATTTTTCTTATTAGCTTTAACATCTGGTGAAGGGATAACTTTAGGTTTTTCATCGACTCTGCCTTTTATTATCATTAACGGAACAATTGCCCACAAAGATAAAAATAATATCCAGAATAAGTAAATGTTCATAACATATAAAGAAGAAATATGAATTTATAATAAATAAGCACTCGATTATTCTGTGAGTTTATTTTTAAATTCAGGATAAGACTATATGAAAATAATATTTTTTGATATTGACGCAAATACTAATGGGGACGCAAGCTCTATTTTCTTGGAAACTTATTAAATTATTTAATAAAGATTTGATATTCAGAATTTAAATTGTTTAGAAATCCATCTATTTCATCTTTCAAATTATTAAATTCATTTATTTTTTTCTTGCTATTCTCATATAAAAGTGATTCAAATTTACCAGGTTTTACTGTTTCAATCCAATAACCTCCAAAACAATAAAAGTCACTAGATAAAAAACTAATTATTAATGAATTATTAGAATTTTTATATTGATCAATAATCTTTTTAATTAAGACTCCTTGTGACTTTCTAATTCCAATTTTCGTAATATTTTTTGAGATGAATTCAGCTTCTCTTGATAAATTTTTCTTTTTTCTTATTAAGTTCCTAGAAATTATTTTTTCAAAAGAGTGGCAGTAGTCAAAAAATTTGGTATTCTCCTCTTTCGTTGGGTAAATAATCCCAATTGAGGTAGTTAAAAAAATAAGGAAAAGAATAACTTTTTTATACATTTTTAATTGTATCTATAAATGATTCTCAAGATCAAAATTTTTAATAAATAAATTTCTACTTGATGAAATAAATTTTTGTCCCTTAGCTATCAGATAAGTTATCTCTGATAGTAAAAATAGACTTAAATACTAAAAATAATTTGTGAAAATTCATAAGTCAAAATTTAGGAATCATGAAAGACAAAAAATTCAAATATTTAATTAGGGTAATTTATAAATAATAAATATTTAAAATATTTTTTGCAGATGCCTTTTAGTCTTCTAGCTAAAAAATACTTGTTTATATAAGAAACCTAGAAGCTTTAAAAAACTATTATTGACATTCGATCTAAAATAAGGAGAAATTGGTTTCTTTTTTATGAACACACTCATCATTTCAACTTTTAGCTGTACATTTGAAGAATTTAAGAATGATGTTACTAATCTATTTCTTGAAGAAATGTGCAAGGAGTTTGTAACTGATTATGAGTTTGTAAAAGTAAATGATCATAAATCTCATTTATTGATGAAATGTAATGACCTACAAAAATTAGGAGCAGAAATGGAGTCACCATTTGCAAAAGAATGGGACAAAAAAAATAATTGCAAAGATACCGTCTATACGATTGAACTTGTTGAATAATGTAACTAATTACCTTCTTTCCTTAATTCTGGGAAACAATTAGCGATATGGATTAATTCATAAATTTCGTCACTATTATATTTTTTATTAGGAACTCCACTTCCTACTTCTAACCCCTTAGCTTTCATTTTCTTTAAAATTAATTTTTGCCTTTCAGTACTGGACATTGACTTAAAAAGCTTTTTTCTTTCTTTTTTATTCACTAGTTTTTATTTCAATAAATCTATTTTTTATCTTTTTATGTCTAATTTTATATCAAAACTGACAACTATTCCAACACTAATTAGTAGTAAAGCAATGGCAATTTGTGGGGAAGGTAAAATCATCTAATGATTAAATATATAAGTTAGAAAACCAGTAAATGTAAGTAATTTAAACCCAATAAAAAATGGTAAATATTTTTTGGCTTTTTTACTAAAAGGGAGTAATTTGTTTACATTTTTTACTATTTTTTCCATAAATAAAAATTTTAAGTTCAATTATTCTAACTAATTTTTTTATTAAAGTTCACCTTTGAGGGGTATTAAAGCTTCTTTTTTTTAAAGATTTATAATTTAAAACATAATGACTATATTTATTTCTTTTATCCGCTAATGAATATCTCTCCGCACCTATTAATTGATGCTTTCATTGTAAGTGCTGTCTTAACGATAACTCTGGTACTAAGAGCCAAAGGTAATGCTTCTAAAAAAGTTAAAGAACATAAATGATTAAAAAAAAGTAAACAAGAATTTAAAAAACCAAAATTATTTAAAATCTGAAACTTTCTAAACTATGGAAGCATAATAGTTATTTGTATTTTCTTAGTCTATTTAGATTCCGTTTATATCTTTATAAATCAATCAATTAAATTTATGACTTAGAAATTACCACATGCATTTAGGAAGCTAAAGTAGAGTATTTATTTTTAGCAAAATTATAATGGATTATTATTTGACTTTCAAACCTCAAAAAAGTAATTATCCTTTTTGTATAATGATTTTTGATAGTTAAGTAAAAATATAAACTTTAGAGAGACTTACGCCAATATCTAAAGCTAATAAAGCAATTAATAATTTACTCATTTTTTAGAACTCTTTACTATTCTTTTATAAAGTTCTTCAGAAATAGGACGCATAATTTCAAAAAGATATGATCATAAATTAACTATTTCTTAATTAGTTTCTAGTTACAAAATATACGAATAATTAGTATTTACAATAGGCAAAAATTATTTTTACCATAAGATTTCCTTATAAAGTATAAAAAAATACTTGATTAAAAATAAATCTCATAAGGTCCAAAGTTTTTCAAAAAAAATAATTTGATTTATAGAGCTTTATCTAACTTTTTTAAGTCTAATTTCTCTTCTAACCAATAAAGCGATAACATTAACGCACTCCATTAATTAGAAATATGTCTAATAACATCAGTAATTAATCTTTATTTAATTAATATCAAGCAAATGAATACATGAATCAAGAATTTATATTTTATTCCTAGTAGATCAATTATCTAGATTATCTAGAATTTGATATTCATCATATTCTTTTCTAAATAAGTCTTCATCTGCAAGATTTACTGATTGATAGTCTAATGATTTCCTATTCTTGTCGATTATTATAAAAGGGGAATAAGTAAATTTCATAGCACCTCATATAATATTTTTTTTATTAAATATCTAGTAAAATCAGATTTATTATCTTAAATAAATAGATCCTCTATAAATAAGCTTTATTTTTTTCTCTTCTAGGGTTTTGCAATATACAAATGACTTACCATTGAAATACATGTTTACCATGATGCAGCTCCTGAGATTGCTCAAGTCCCCGTCCTATGGCTTGAGTCGTACTGCGGTCTATCTATTGGTAGATCGGACGATTTTGTAGTATTTACTACAATTTATTTATAAAGTATTTATACTTAATTGTCAACCTCTTAGGAAAAATTATAAGCTGCAAAAGACCAAACAGAGATCAATAAATCAAAATTCTTCACTTAAAATCTTTTAATAATCAATCCTATCTTCTTTTAACATCAACTTCCCCTAAGATGTTTTTGGGAATGATGATCTTTTAATTTAAAGCAAGCTATAGAATCAATGCTAGCCGAGAGAATCTAAATCTCTCCTATGATGAACTGTATTTGCGTCATTACTTGAGACATTTTGTTCACTCATCAAATCAGCGATAGTTGGATAATCTTTTACGTTGTCTAGATCTCTTGCATTTTTATCTTGAATAGCAAATGGTGATCTTTTTAAATTCATGATTTAGTACCTCAAAATTTTTGTTGGATTCTGATCACAGAGCCTGGGTTGTCATGTACATAAGAGTTAAATTCTCTTGCAAGCATCAGGCAATCGTGTGCATCGCGAGCATAGAACCCTACCTGATGGGTATTGTTTGATGAATCTTTGTAACTCAACACATATTTTTTACAAGATTTGATCGGAGTTGAAGACATTTGAATTAATGGCTGCTGTTATTAAGTTCTAACTAGGCAGACTAATCAAACGACTAATAAAAATGTACGGTTTGAGGTACAAAGAGATACGGATAGAGGATCAACGATTGTATTTAAAAACAGATAAAATAACTTCTTGTTCTGACAAATAGAGATAACAATATTTTTTTGAATATTTTGCCAAAACCATTTCAGAATTAAGTTGCCACTTGATTTTTACATAGCTATAATTTTTTAGCGGGCTAAAGTCTGTAAACTCCACGAGGATTTAGTCCGCTCTTTTATGTATATTGATTATTGCCTGGCTCGATTCAATAGAAATGTCTTGATTGGTTAATATAAGTTTTTTGTATATTGTCAATACACTTCCACTGAGGTTATTTAGATTAGTGACTAAATCCTCGTGGAAACAGCTTTAGTTAACTTCATTTACTGGTTGCTAATGAGATCAGCCGAATCACACTACGGTTCTTCTTTAGTTCCAATTGAAGTTCCATCTAATTCAATCAAACCTTTAACTGAAATTTCTAAAGTTACTAATGGCTAAGATTTAGAATTTAAATCCAAAGCATAGATAACTTTAAATGCCTTACTAACTTCTAAATTAGTTAATTATCTCTATTGCAAAGACCTATAAGGTTGTTAACTTGGCACATAGAAAATATGAATTTATTAAACTGATGCACTTATATCATTTCAATTCAAAAGAAAAAAATAACCCAATTTCAATAGAAGAGTTAAAGGCCTTACGTCTCCATAAACGCAA
>QCMD01000008.1 GCA_003214055.1 Prochlorococcus sp. AG-418-K17 | reverse complement strand
TAAAAGTGAAATTGAGCTCCAATCTTACAAGATAATATTCATATTAAAAAATGTAGATCCAAAGGATCCTACTGAAAACTTAAGTACCATATTAAGGAATTCTGATGTAAATTTTGAAATAGAAAGGATTGAACGTATTTTAGATTCCAAAAATAAAAATATGAATATAAATTAATTAAAAAATTTAAGCTAAAAGATGAAAATTACAACAAAAACTGAAGCATCAAATATTGTCGAGACCTCTTATTTAGCATCTCTTTCTTCATTATTATGGGTTGCCTTATATTATTTGCCAATTGGAGGAGCTTTATTAAGGTTAATTTTACCCCTCCCAATTATATTGTTGCACTTGAGAAGAGGAACTAAAACTGCATTGGAAGGACTTCTAGTAAAATTTCTACTTCTATTCATAATTATGGGGCCTGTCAGAGGAACCTTATTTTTATTTCCTTATGGAATCTTGGCATTTTGGTTGGGCTGGTGCTGGTTTAGAAAAAAGAGTTGGAAAGTAAGTTTACCAATTGGAGTTCTTATTGGTACTCTAGGTTTCTTTCTTCGAGTCATAGCATTGTCTACATTGGTTGGAGATAATCTTTGGGTGTTAATCACTAGAGCCAGTTATGGTTTAATAGAAAAGCTTATTGGATTATTTAATTTACCTTTTTCGACCTCAATTTTAAGCATACAAATTGGTGCAATTTTATTAATAATTTTTCAAGAAATAGTTTATGTTTTAACTGTACATATACTTGCTTATTCTCTTTTCCCAAGATTTAAATTAAATATCCCAGATCCTCCAAGATTGTTTAATAGTCTTGTTGATTTAAATTATTGATAATAAATTTAAGAATGTATAGTAAAGAATTTGAAATAAATTTTTTTGGTAGCCAATCCAATAAAAAAAAGCAACTTAATAGAATAGAAATAATTAAACAAAATATAAATAAATTCAAGATATTTCTTGTAATTGCAGGCACTAATACCTCTCAAATCCCAGGAATTTCTGCAGCAGGTATCAATGCAAAATCTAGAAGAACAACAGCACTCGCAGATGCTGAATTTTTGCTAAAGGGTGCTTCAAAAGATCATAAATATAAATTGCCTCTCCTAAATGCAGGAGTGACTCCTGCTTTAATAAGTTATGTTTGTTCAAAACTTATAAATATTTATCCAGTTATTGTACCTTTAGGAATAGGAGTAAAGCCTTACTTTAATCATTTGGTTGTAGAAGATAAGGAATTGGGACCATCAAATTGCCTTACTACTGGTAAATCTATGACTAAAGAGAGAGTTTTAAATCTCTATCAAAGAGGTCTTGAGATAGGAAAATCCTCAAAACAACCCGTTTTAATTTCTGAATCTGTTCCAGGGGGAACCACAACTGCTCAGGCAGTCATGGAATCTTTTGGTTTGGAGGTGTCTAATTTAGTAGGGAGTAGTTTATTCAAAGCTCCAAGAGAATTGAGAAGAAAAGTAGTTCAACAAGGAATCTTAAATGCGAATCTCAAGACTGATTTTGATACCTTTGATGTTGTTGCATCTGTAGGAGATCCTTTCCAAGCTTTCTCAATGGGTTTATTAGTGGGTGCTAGATTATCAAACCAACCTGTAATATTATCTGGTGGAAGTCAAATGATAGCTGTGATCTTGCTTGTATTAGAATTCTTAGATTTTAAAAAAAAAGATACCTTTTTTGAGGATGTTTTTATTGCGACAACTGGTTGGCTTGTAAAAGATAATTCTCTAAATGATTTATTAAATTTAATAAATGAGAAATATGATGTTAACTTGTTAGGCTTGGCAAGTCCATTAAATTTTAAATCATCAAAATACAAAGAATTGAAGGATTATGAATTAGGTCATGTGAAAGAAGGTGTAGGTGCTGGTGGAATATCAATACTTGCTTTTTTAAATGGATTTAAAAATAAAGAAATAGTTTCATTGTGTCAACAAAATCTAGAAATGATGAAGAGTCTAGGTCAAATTTCGTTAGGGAAGGATTGCTGAATGTTATCAAAATTTTCAACCAGAAGAGAATTTTTAAATTCTGGTAAGCTTTCGCTTTTATTCCTCTTAAGCTCATGCAGTAATCTTGCAAGTAAAGTAAAAATTGCTCTACAAAATTCTTTTTATCCAAAATCTTTTAAAGATACCATTCCAAAAGATTGGAAACAGGAAAAAATTAATTTTGAAAGTATCCAGCTACAAAAAAATAGAAACGTAGTTTTCAAATCTGACTTTATTTTAATAAATGATGGATGGATTAAAAATATAAATTTCATGGAATTTGAAAAAATAAATGAATTTCCATTGATCGAAAATTTGGATAAGAGATCGATAGATTTTTTAGGAAGTTTTAATGAAAATCAAAGGAGCAAATTATTTCCTATTGGCGTTGTGCCTTACACAATTATTATTAAAAACAATAAAGAGCTAATAAATTCAGCAAAAAATTCTTGGAATTTCCTCTTATCTAAAAAATTAACGGGGAAAATTATTTTTCCACAAAGTCCTAGAGTAATATTATCAATTGCTAAAAAAATTAATTCAACTAACTCGTTAAAAAAACTTAAAAGCCAAGCAATGTTATTTGATGATAAAAATATGCTCAATTGGTTGATTAATACTGATGCTTGCGTTGCGATAGTTCCTTATAGTTTCTGCTCAAAATATTTAAAAATAGATCCAAGGCTTTCTTTAGTTTTCCCAAGTCAAGGAGTTCCTTTAATGTGGCATTTTCTCCTTAGTCGATCAAATCTAAATAATGAAATATTAATTAAATGGATTAAATCTTTAGAAGATAAATCCATAGTAGATAAATTAGTAAGTCAAGGTTGGTATCTACCATTTAATAGTGATTATTTACAAAGTAAGTATCAATCTGAGAGGTTACCTATCTCAGGACCTTCTCAGAAATGTTGGGCTAATAGTTGGTCTTTCCCTCTCTTAACAAATGAACAAAAAATAAATCTTAAAAATTCTTGGAATGAAATTTAACCCCATAATCTTTTTCGCGGAGTTTCAATTAATAAGTTATGGGTTTGCTTCAATAAGTTTGGTATATCTAATTTACTAGGACATTTAGGAACACATTCATTGCATTCTTGACAAAATGAGGCATTTTTTTCTTCCCACCAGTGGTCAGCTTTGCCTATTAAATTGTATCTTTCTTTTGAAAATTCTAATTGACCATAACCAATAGATATATTCCTTAAGCGAAGTATTTCTGGAATAGGTATTTCATTTGGGCATGGTAGACAACATCTGCATTGTTCACATTTGGTTGAGTTTAATCTTTTATTAGCAACTGTCTCAATTTTATTCAAAACGCTTTTTTCAAGTTTTGTAAGCTTCTCGAAGGAGTTTCTAAGTTTGTAAGCAAATTCAAAATCATTTTTGTTTGTGGCCCCCAAGGATAAAGTCGTAATACCTTTTGCCAATAGAAATCGATAGGCTAATTCTAATGGATGAAAAGGCTTTGAGGCCTCTAACAAAATATCACTTGGTGAGTATAATCTACCGCCTTTGTCAGCAGGCGATATTGCTAATACTCCCATACCTTTTTTTATAGCTTCCTCTGCCAAAGTAATTTTAGATTGATCTAAATAATGTAAATGTAGACTACAAAAACTAAAAACTTCACAGTTAATTGCTTCTTTAATTAGTGAATAACTTCCGTGTGAACTAAAACCAACTTGATCAACTAGTTCCTTCTCAAGTATCCATGATATGAATTTCTTACCCTCCCCAGCTAGAACCCAATCTAGATGTTGTTTTAAGTTGAGTCCGTGAATTGCAAGATTATTAATTTTCTCGCGATTTAAATTTTTAAGTGACTTTTTAAAATTATTTTTTAAAAAGTTAAAATCACCCTTTGGTAAAACTTTGGAAGTAATCACCCAATTTGTTTCTTTTATATTCTCTTCTTTTGCTAGTTTTTTTATTGAATTTCCAATAAGTGATTCAGCATCACCATAAGAAGGTGCTGTTTCTATATGGTTAATTCCTACATAATATGCATTTTTTATTATGCTATACATTTTTTCGAGACTTTCAGTTGCTCGCATTGTCCCTAAAGTGAATAAGCTCACTTTCGCCCCTCTACCAAATGATCTTTTTTGTGAATTAATAATCATCTAAATATGATCAATTGTTTTTATTTACTCTTTAATTTATTTATAGTTGAAAATGATTTAAAGTAAATTAAAGTAAATACAAATTTTTGCAAAAATATTTTTCTTAAATCTATGTTCACAGGAATAATTCAATCAATTGGAAAACTAAAACAAGAAAAAAATATTTTAGAAATTGAAATTCTTGATAATTTATTTGATATGGAAATAGGTGACAGCATAGCTGTTGATGGAATTTGTTTGACAGTTAAAGAAATTTTTCAAAATAAATTTACTGTTGATGTTAGTGAGGAAACATTGAAAAAAACAACTTTAGGAGTAAAGTCAAACCTGAATCAGATTGTTAATTTGGAGCCCGCTCTTAGAGTGTCTGACCGTCTAGGAGGGCATATAGTAAGTGGACATGTTGATGGCCTTGGAACAGTTGAGAATATAGAAAAATTAGAGAAATCTTGGCTTTTATCTATAAAGTGGAAAAATAATAATTTTTCTAAATATGTAGTTAATAAAGGCAGTATTTGCGTCAATGGTATAAGTCTTACAATTGCAAAATATGAGCAGGAAGGAGAAATATTTACTATCGCGATAATTCCTCATACTTGGCATAACACAAATCTGCATAAATTAAATGTC
Organism: Prochlorococcus sp. AG-418-K17; assembly: GCA_003214055.1. Lineage (GTDB taxonomy): Bacteria > Cyanobacteriota > Cyanobacteriia > PCC-6307 > Cyanobiaceae > Prochlorococcus_A. The sequence goes on along the minus strand of QCMD01000008.1, from coordinate 36,708 downwards.
GGTGACAGCGTAAACCTTGAGGCAGATGCATTAATTAAATACGTAGAGAAATTACTTTTTTTTAATAAAAATAGTAATCAAGATTTATCTTCAAATAATATTTCTTCGGAGTGGCTTAAAGAAAACGGTTGGTAAAATATATTTTTTAACTTAATGGAATCAGATAAATTGTTTTTGACTCTTTTTTAAGATCGATTTTAAATTCCTGCCCAGGTTCTAGACCTAATTTTTTGGTGTAGGAATTACCAATTAATAGGTTCCCATTGCCATGAACTTTAGTTCTGAATTCTGCCTGTCTGCCTCTTGAAGCTCTATTACCATTTTTCCCCTGACGACCATTTCCTATTTTGTAACCCTTAGCTTCGATAAGCGCCCTATAAAAACTTTTTCTTAAGATTCTTCCGCTAGGACCTACATATCCACAACCCTTTGCTATCTCATCTTCAGATTTCTTACTTAATAATTTTGTTTTTTCAAGAAGTTCTTTTCCTTCTAGCATTATTTGACAAATTTCTAACTATATATTCTTACTAAAAAGGAGAACTGTGGCAATATAAATTAATAAAAAATATATTTAGTTTTTTATAAAAGATACAAGATAATAAATAAAATAACCCATATGCCATCTACAAAATGCCAGTACAGTTCAACAGCTTCCAACGGGAACATATTTTGACTAGTTAATCTTCCGCCATTGATTCTCGATTGCCAAGCAATAATTAAAATCATTAAAGTGCCTAAAGTGACATGTAATCCATGAAAACCAGTAAGGGCATAAAAAGTACTTGCAAATAAATTATCGGTTAGTCCAAAAGGTAAATGAAAATATTCAAATAATTGACATATTAAAAATATAATTCCAAGAAAAGCAGTAAAAAATAACCATTTTTGGGAATCAGAGTTTTTATCTTTTAAAAGTGCTTTGCCTGCTTTATGGAAAGTTGCACTACTAACAAGTAACAAAATTGTATTGAGTGTAGGTATAGGTAGTTCTAATTCATAAATAGCACCATCCGGCAATGGATTTACTGCTTTATAAGTTAAATAAGCAGCAAAGAATCCAGCAAAAGTCATTCCGTCTGCAATTAGGAAAGTTATAAGACCAAACATTCTAAAGTCTTGATGTGTTTCATTAACTTCAGAATTATTTTTTTGAATTTCTTTTGAGCTATCTAGAGTTGTCATATTATTTTTATTTTTGTTCAGAAATTTCTTTACCATAACCATAAGGTTCTTCAACTAATGGAGCTTCTCCTTCCCAATTTTCAACTGGAGGTGGAGAAGATGTTAACCATTCAGGTGTAAGAGCATTCCAAGGGTTATCTCCAGCATCTTTTCCATTTCTCACACTAAGGAATACATTAATTAAAAAAGGAATTGTACTTACAGCCATCAAAAGAGCCCCAAGGCTACTAATTTGATTAACGAACTGGAATTGAGGATCATATTCTGCAACTCTTCTTGGCATTCCATTTAACCCAAGCCAATGTTGAGGAGCAAAGCACAAGTTAAATCCAATAAAGGTAATGATAAAATGTAAAATTCCTAATTTTTCATTGAGCATTTTTCCAGTTACTTTGGGGAACCAATGATAAATTGAAGAGAAAATAATAAAAACAGTACCTCCATATACTATGTAATGAAAATGGGCTACAACGAAATAGGTATCATGTACGTGAATATCGAAAGGTACCTGTGCCAAAGCAACTCCTGTAATACCTCCAAAAACAAAATTTATAATAAATCCGCAAGAGAATAACATTGCACTATTGATGGAAATTTTACCTCCCCATAATGTTGCAACCCAATTGAAAAATTTTATACCTGTTGGCACAGCAATAAATGCTGTTGCAATAGTAAAGAATAATCTCATCCAAGGGGGCGTTCCACTCGTAAACATGTGATGCGCCCAAACAACTAAGCCTAAAACTACTATCCCCATTATTGAAAAAACCATTGTTGTATATCCAAAAAGTGGTTTTCTAGCATGTACAGGAAGTATTTCACTAACTAAACCAAAGGCAGGAAGTACCATAATGTATACAGCTGGATGAGAATAAAACCAAAATAAATGCTGATAAACTACGACATTACCACCTAAAACAGGATTGAAAAAACCTGTATTAGCGATGATATCGAAGCTAAGTAGAATTAGAGTGCCTGCTAAAACAGGAGTTGACAAAACAACTAATAGACTTGTCCCAAGCATTGCCCAACAATACATTGGCAATTGCATAAGTTTTAATCCTGGTCTTCTTAATTTGATAATGGTCGCGATAAAGTTTATTCCACCAAATATAGAACTACCTCCTAGTAATAGAACGCTCAGAATCCAAATAATTTGTCCCGATTGAGGAGTAGTTATGCTTAGAGGCGGATAAGCCGTCCACCCAGCCTGAGCAGCACCCTCAACAAAATAGCTTGCTACCAGCATCAAACCTGATGGAGGAATTAACCAAAAAGCTACGGCATTTAATCTTGGGAATGCCATGTCTCTTGCACCTACATAAAATGGAATTAAATAATTTCCAAAAGCACCGTTAACTACAGGCACTATCCAAAGGAATATCATTATTGTTCCGTGTAAAGTTAAAACTTGGTTATAAACATCTCTTGGCATAAAATCAGACATTGGACTGGCTAGTTCAATTCTTATAGCGCTCGCTAAGGTCCCTCCTATTAAATAGAAAACAAAACCACAAACTAAGTATTGTATTCCAATTACTTTATGATCAAGGCTAAAACTTAAGTATCTAAGCCAGCCTTTAGGTTGAAGACTTTCATTATTAGTTTTTTGTGGATCAATTGATATTGTCATAAATTTACCTCTGGTTTTTTATTTTTGTTAAACCATTCGTTGTAATCAGATTCTTCTTCAACAATGATGGAGGCTCTCATACCTCCATGATATGGCCCACATAATTCCGCACAAATTATCGGATATTTTCCTACTTTTGTAGGAGTGAAGTTTAGAATTGTCGGTTGTCCAGGTATAATATCCTGTTTAATTCTGAACTCTGGTACCCAAAAAGCATGAATGACATCTTTGGATTCCATTTTCATTGATACTTTTTGATCAACAGGAACGTGTAGTTCTCCTGATATGAAATTGCCCTTGGGATAATTGAATAGAAATGCAAATTGCATAGCTGAAACTTCAATTGATAAATTATTTATTGCTTTTTCATTATCAGGAGTTTGACTTATTCCAGCCCATATTTTTTCAGTGTTAGAACTCATCATTTCGTGGTTATGATTTAGTTCTTTCATACCTCCCATTCGATCGTAGATGTTATAGCTATATAAACCTATTAATAAAACAATTATTGAAGGGATAATTGTCCATACAATTTCTAAGCTTAAATTTCCCTCTAAAGCTATACCATCGCCTATCTGATCATTTCTTTTCCTGAACTTAAATAAGCTATAAATGACGGCTATTGTAATTCCTATAAAAATAATTAATCCAATTATGAAAAGAATCTTAAAAAGTTCATCATAAATTGGTGCATTAATACTTGCTTCCGCTGGGAGCAAATTTACATTAAAACCAATCCAAAAAGATATAGCAAAAACGAGGGAAATAATTAGTATTAAATAAATGTTTTTATTTAACAATTGATCTCTAAAAATTTGTATTTATATTTTCAAGATATTCAATTTTTTTAATCCTGCATCCTTTGTTAATAGAAAATCATTTAAATTCACAACTTCTTAAGATTTATGAAATAAAAGGCGTATTATTAATAACTTTTTAGAGTTAATTGTCAGGGAAAAAAGATTAAATTAGTAAATTATTTTTTAAATTAAACATATTAATTTTTAATTAATGTTTGGTTTTTGAATCTAATTTATTATGCAAAATATATAGATTCTTTCGATTTGATTAATAGTCAATTATATAAATCTAAATATCTGACAATTTTTAAAAGGTTGGGAAGTCATAGTGTACTTGCACTTATCGCACTAATCGTAATTGGAGGTGCTACTAGAGTCATGGAGGCGGGACTTGCTTGTCCAGATTGGCCATTATGTTATGGATCTTTTTTGCCTTTTAATCATATGAATCTAAGAGTATTTTTAGAGTGGTTTCATCGTCTAGATGCTTTTCTGGTTGGAATATTAATTCTTTTAAAATTTGTGCTTTCAATTATTTGGAAAAATGAAATTCCAAATTGGTTACCTAAATCTTATTCTTTACTACTTTTTCTAGTTATTCTCCAAGGATCTTTTGGAGCTTTAACAGTAATAAATCTTCTTGATTCATATACTGTTACTGGTCATCTTTTAATAGCTTTTCTACTTCTCATCACAACAATTTCAATAAATCAAAATTTAGAAAATGTCGAAATAGAAGAGCCATTAATTTGGTGGAGATTATTTTTGTTTGTTCCTCTTTTACTTACTCTGATTCAATCTTTTATTGGAGTGAGGCTTTCATCAACCTGGTCAGCACATATTTGCTTATCTTTTAATAAACAATGCTTAATCCTAAATACTCATAAATTATTTGCTTTTCCAATTGCTTTTTCAATTCTAATGATTATTGCCACTGCAATTTATAAGAGAATTTTGCTTACTGAAAATTGGAAATATCTCTCAGCAATTATTTTGCTCTTTCTTTCCCAAATTGCTTTGGGTGTTTTAAGTCTAAAAACAAACTTGAATGAACCTATTTTTATTATCGGTCATCAACTTAACGCCTCTTTATTTATTGCGATTTTAACAACATTAATCTTTAGAAATCCTTTTACCAAAAAAGGTCTAAACCACTCCATAAATTCCCAAATGGTCGGTCTCAATTCATGAATAGTAGTAACTTAGAAAACTTGAACTATAAATCTTCAATTAGGGATGAAGTTGTACCTTCAAGAAAAAGATTAACTTTGCCGCCTTGGCTTGAAGTGGCAAAACCAAGATTAATACCACTTTTACTGGCAACAACTTTGGGAGGAATGGCTTTAACAGATGAATGGCCTTTGTCTTCACCTAAACTTATCTGTACTTTAGGAGGCGGAGCTTTGGCAGCAGCATCAGCAGGAGCTCTTAATTGCTTGTGGGAAATGGAATTAGATAAGAGGATGATAAGAACTAGCAAAAGAGCTTTGCCAGCAGGAAAGTTGTCATCTGAGACTGTATTTTTAGCTGCCGTATCATGTGCTTTGGCAGCTTCGATGCTTTTAGTAAGTGGTGTAAATTATTTGGCTGCGGGGTTAACTCTTCTTGGTTTATTTAGCTACGTAATTTTATATACAGTTATTTTGAAACCTCGTACAACAAAAAACATTGTTTTTGGAGGAGTCGCCGGTGCGATACCACCTTTAGTTGGAGCATCTGCTGCCACAGGGCATGTAGGCCTTAGTGGTTGGTGGTTGTTTAGCTTAGTAATGTTATGGACTCCAGCTCATTTTTGGGCACTTGCAATTTTGTTGAAGGATGATTACGCATCTGTTGGTATTCCTATGCTCCCTTCTGTTAAAGGATCTGTTTTTACTGCTAAAGCGATTTCTCGTTACGGATGGGCAACAGTTTTAATGAGTATTATGGGAGTTTTTGCTTTACCTGAAGGGGGGCTCTTATACGGAATTATGTTATTGCCATTTAATGGAAGACTTTTGCAATTAATAAATGAATTAAAGAAATCTCCAGATGATCTTTCAAGAGCAAAGTCTCTTTTTAGGTGGTCTATTTTATATATGTTTGGTATTTGTCTTTTGTTATTAATTTCAAGAACCCAATTATCTGTAGAATTTGAGCTGCAATCAATGCAAATATTTTTCTCTAAAGTATCCCTGCTTAGTAATTAAATTAGATGTAAGATGTTTTTTAAGTAAAAAGTAAGTTTGATGAATTATATAAAAGTTAAAGGTCTCTCAAAATCTTATTCAGATATTAAGGCATTGAAAAATTTATCGATGGAAATTGAAGCTGGTACATTATTTGGAATCCTAGGTCCAAATGGTGCAGGTAAATCAACCCTTATAAAAATATTAGCCACCTTAATTGAGCCTGACAGTGGAGAGGTTTTTATAAATAATATAGATTTGATAAAAAATCCCAGGAAAATTAGAGAATTAATTGGTTACGTGGCTCAGGATATAGCATTAGATAAAATACTTACAGGACGTGAGTTGTTAGACTTTCAATCAGATTTATATCACATCAATAAAAATAAGAAATTTGAAAGAATCGAAAAACTTATTAATCAATTGCAAATGAATGATTGGATAGATAGAAAATGTGGAACTTATTCAGGAGGGATGAAAAGAAGAATTGATCTAGCTGCCGGACTATTGCATTTACCGAAAGTCTTGATTCTGGACGAACCTACTGTTGGTTTAGATATTGAGAGTAGGAATATAATATGGCAACTTTTAAAAGATTTGAGAAATGCTGGTATGACAATTATCTTAAGCAGTCACTATCTTGATGAAATAGATAAATTAACAGATAGATTAGTAATCATAGATAATGGTGGAGTTATAGCTCAAGGAACACCCACACAACTTAAAAATAAGTTAGGAGGTGATAGGATAACTTTGAAAGTTAGGGAATTTAGTAATCAGGAAGAGGCAGAAAAGGTGTGTAGTATTTTATCTTCGATAGATGGAATTAGTCAGATAATTATCAATAAAGTACAAGGTTTCTCAATAAATTTCGTTGCAGATAAAGAAAAAGATTTATTAGCGAAGCTCAAAGTTGAATTAGCTTTTTCAAAGTTTGAAATTTTTTCTCTTGCTCAAAGTCAGCCAAGCTTAGATGATGTATATCTTCAGGCAACTGGTAAAACATTATTAGATGCAGAAATTTCTATGGCAGGTAAGAGAGACCTTAAGAAAGAATCCAAACAATCTATGAGATAAACATATAAAAAATATTCAATTTACTAATTATAATAAATATTAATTATTGATAATTATGGAATTAAAACAATATAATTTATTTTTTTTATATCAAGAGACATTTGCTTTAACGAAGAGACTATTTATCCAACTACAAAGAAGACCATCAACTCTTTTAGCAGGAATATTACAACCAATAATTTGGTTGTTTTTGTTCGGAGCCCTATTCTCAAAGGCTCCAGAAGGTTTTTTACCTGGAGTAGATTCCTATGGGAATTTTTTAGGAGCAGGTCTAATTGTTTTTACCGCCTTTAGTGGAGCCTTAAATTCTGGTCTTCCGCTAATGTTTGACAGAGAGTTTGGATTTCTTAATAGATTGCTTGTGGCTCCTTTAACGAGTAGGTTATCTATTGTTTTATCTTCTTTCTTTTACATAACTATTCTGAGTTTTATTCAGAGTCTTGTAATAATGATTGTTTCATATATTTTGGGTTATGGATGGCCAAACATATATGGTTTAGGAATTGTATTTACAACACTTATTCTATTAGTACTTTTTGTAACATCAATAAGTTTATGTTTAGCATTCATTTTGCCTGGACATATCGAACTAATAGCCCTCATATTTGTAATAAATTTACCCCTCCTTTTTGCAAGCACGGCATTAGCTCCAATTTCTTTTATGCCGAATTGGTTGGGCTGGATGGCTTCATTGAACCCATTAACTTTTGCAATTGAGCCAATTAGGACTGCTTATTCTCAAACTATGGATTTAGGATTAGTGGCTTTACATGCCCCATATGGTGATTTAACTTGTAAGAGTTGTATTACAATTTTATTTTCATTAACATTTTTTTCCTTGATTATTATCAGGCCTCTGTTAAACAGAAAATTAAATTAATAAATTTATGTTCTTAAAAGATCATCTAAAAGTAGTTTTTAAAAAAGCTTCTTTAGAAAATAATATATTGGTTAAAGAAAATATTATCAATAAGTGGGTCCATAGGTTTGGGATTGATGCTCTAGATGATTTACTAATACAAATGCTAAATTCAGAGGAAGAGAATTCTGAAGAAGAAAGTCAAGAATTAGTGCTCATTTCAGAGGAAAAGAATTCTGAAGAAGAAAATAAAGAATTAGTGCTTAATTCAGAGGAAGAGAACTCTGAAGAAGAAAATCAAGAATTAGTGCTTACTTCAGAGGAAGAGAATTCTGAAGAAGAAAATCAAGAATTAGTGCTTAATTCAGAGGAAGAGAACTCTGAAGAAGAAAATAAAGAATTAGTGCTTAATTCAGAGGAAGAGAACTCTGAAGAAGAAAATCAAGAATTAGTGCTTACTTCAGAGGAAGAGAATTCCGAGGAAAATCTAAAAGAAATGAGAAACAAATTAACAGATAGAAAAGATCAAGTCTTTGATTCAAATTTTAATATAAACAAAATCGAAAGTAATGATATTGATGAAGATACATATAAAATTAAATTACCCTTACCAGAGATAAATAATTTGAGAAAATGGATTAATAAAGATAAAAAAGCTAGTTAGGTTTTTACATCATCCCTGGCATACCCATGCCACCCATTCCTGGCATACCCATGCCACCCATTCCTGGCATACCCATGCCACCCATCCCTGGCATACCCATGCCACCCATTCCTGGCATACCCATGCCACCCATAGGATCGCCTCCAGGACCCCCAGGAGCGGGAACCTCAGGCTCTGGTATATCAGCAATTGCAACTTCTGTCGTGAGAAGCATAGCAGCAATGGATACTGAATCTTGAAGAGCTAATCTAATCACTTTGGTAGGATCCAATATACCTGATTCTTTTAGATTCTCATATTCTCCCGAATAAGCGTTAAAACCTTTGTTGAGCCTTTTGATATCAGCTACAACCACATCACCATTAAAACCAGCATTTTTTGCTATTTGTTTAGTAGGTTCCAAAAGTGCATTTTTTAATATATTAATGCCTGTTTTTAGATCATCGGATGTTGTTTGACCTAAACTAGATAACTCATCAGAAATTTCAATTAAAGTTTGCCCGCCTCCTGGAACAACTCCTTCTTGGATAGCAGCCTTGGTTGCATTAAGTGAATCTTCTATCCTTAATTTTTTATACTTCATCTCAGTTTCAGTTGCAGCACCCACTTTTATAAGGGCTACTCCGCCTGATAGTTTAGCTATCCTTTCATTAATCTTATCCTTATCATATTCTGAATCAGTTATTTCAACTTCCTTTTTCAACTTCTCTACTCGAGCTTTAACTAATTCTTTAGTATCCTCAAAGGCAATAATTGTTGTTTTATCCTTTGTGATTGTTATTTTTTTTGCTTTGCCCAAGTCATGAATGGATACATTTTCTAATGTCATGGATTTATCTTCACTAATTAATTTAGCTCCAGTAAGAATCGCAATATCTTCAAGAGCAGCTTTTCTTCTTTCCCCAAATAATGGGGCTCGAACAGAAGCAACATTTAAGACTCCACTATTTTTATTTAATACAAGAGCTGTTAAAGCTTCACCTTCAATATCTTCAGCAAGAATTAAAAATGGCACATTTAATTTCTGGATTTCTTCGAGAATAGGTACTAAATTTGCTAATGTTGAGATTTTTTGATCAGTTATTAAAATTTTAGGATTTTCAAGTTCACAAATTTGTCTTTCTTGGTCAGTTACAAAGTATGGAGAACTATAGCCTCTGTCAAAAGACATACCTTCAGTTATGTCTAAATCTATCTCTAGTGATTGAGATTCTTCAACACTAATTACACCATCAGAAGTTACAATTTCCATCGCTTTGGAAATCATAGACCCTATCTCTTCATCTCCTCCAGCACTAACTGTTGCAACTTTTTTTATATCAGAACCACTAATTGAAATACTCTTCGAGTTTAGTTTTTCTAGAACATATTTTAATCCTACCTCCATTCCTTTTTTTAACTCAATTGGACTTGCCCCAGATGCGATATTTTTTAAACCTTCCTGTACCATTTTTTGGGTTAATATTGTTGCCGTTGTTGTCCCATCGCCAGCACTTTCTTTTGTTTTTGATGCAACTTGTTCAATTAATTTAGCTCCCAAATTAGAAATAGGGTTATCAATTTCAATTTCCTTAGCAACAGTAGATCCATCTCGTACCACATCTGGAGAACCAAATTTTCTCTCTACTACTACATTTTTTGCCTTAGGACCAATAGTAACCTTAACGGCGTTTGCTACGAAATTTACACCTTTTTCAAGAGCTTCCCTTGATTCGTTAGAGAAGCTTAACTGTTTTGCCATGTTTACCTAAAACTTTTGTAGTTATTCTAATCTCCCATAGAATTATTTTTAAGGGATACTGAATTAAGTGGGGAAAGCCGAATTTCTTAGAAATAGTTAAACAAATTTTATAAAATAAGAGTATCTTTAATGTATGGACGAATCAAATAATCTTATTTTCACTCTCACTGCAATCCTGGCTGTTGCAATGACTCTAGTATATTTCCCTCTTAGATTTTTTTTAACTTTAACAGCTAGAAGTCGAAGATTAAAACTTTTACAAAAGATCAGAAGGTTAAGAGACGAATTAGGTCAACCTTATAAAAGTGCATAACTATATGCTCATTCCTCCATCTATACTAATTGTTTGGCCCGTAATATAACTCCCAGCATCACTTGATACCAAGAAAGATACTAAATTAGCAATTTGTCCACAACTTCCTAACTTCCCTAATGGTATAGCTTTCTTAATCTCTTCAGTATTAAGTTTTTCAGTCATTTCTGTTTCTATGAAACCAGGAGCGATGGCATTAACGTTAATCCCTCTTGAAGCAAATTCTTTTGCACAAGTTTTTGTAAAACCAATCACACCAGCTTTTGCTGCAGAATAATTAGCTTGCCCAGGATTGCCAATTATTCCAACAACTGATGAAATATTTACAATGCTGCCGCTCCTTTTCTTCATCATGGATTTGGAAGCATATTTTGTACAGAGAAAAACTCCCTTTAAGTTCGTATTTAAAACGTCATCCCATTGTTCTGATTTCATTCTCATCAATAGCCCATCTCTCGTTATGCCAGCATTATTAATGAGAATATCAATAGAACCGTTAATTTTTATTATTTCCTCGAAAGCTGAACTAACTGAATCCTCCCTTGAAACATCAAATTTTAATTTATGTGCTTTACCTCCCGAATTTTTTATTGTATTTACGACTTCTTTAGCTTTTTCATCTGATGAAGAGTAATTAATAAAAACTTCTGCTCCTAAGCGGCTTAGTTCTAAAGCAATTTCTTTACCAATTCCTCTGCTAGCTCCAGTGATTAAGGCTACTTTGCCTGATAATGAATCTGTAATGGACATTATGAAATTTTATAATTTTCAATCGTAGTACTATTTGTGTAAAGATATTGCTTTTATTTATAATTGTCTAGAAAATATTAAGACCTTTTATCGTGCACTTTTTAATACCAGCTGCTGGAAGCGGTAGCAGAATGAAAGCTGGGAAAAATAAATTACTTATTGATTTAGAGGGAGAGTCATTGATTTATTGGACACTTAAATCTGTATTTTCTGCAAGCTCAACAAACTGGGTTGGACTAATTGGGCAACCAAAAGATAAAGAATTATTATTAAATTCTGCAAAGAATTTTGCCCATAAAATTCATTGGATCAATGGTGGAGATACCAGGCAAAAGTCAGTTTTTAATGGTTTAACTGCTCTGCCAAAAGATGCTGTAAAAGTTTTAATTCATGATGGTGCCCGATGTCTAATTAATCCTGATTTGGTAGACAAATGTGCCAAGCAATTAGATGAAAATGAAGCTGTTATTTTAGCTACTAAGGTAACTGATACAATAAAGATTGTGGATAATGAAGGCTTTATTAAAGAAACACCAGATAGAAATTATTTGTGGGCAGCTCAAACTCCTCAGGGCTTTTTAGTGGATAGATTAAAAAAAGCTCATACGATTGCAATTGATAAAAATTGGAAAGTCACCGATGATGCTTCACTATTTGAAATGCTTAATTGGAAAGTAAAGATTATTGAAGGAACTTATTCAAATATTAAAATTACATCTCCTATTGATTTGAAAATAGCAAAACTTTTTGTGAAGAACTCTTAGTTAAAAAGGGACATCGATACTAAGAATGCCATCATTACCATTTATGGTGGCTTTATATCCTAAAGGAATACATGCATTCCCGGATATGTGTCCTATAGGAAGGTCAAAAAGAATAGGAAAATTAAACTCTTTCAGTCTTTCAATAATGCAGTTTTTTAATAAATCTTTCCATTCAGGGTCACAGGAATCATTAGAAAAGCTTCCGAATCCAATACCTGCAATTTCAGTTAGGGTTTTAGTCATCCTAAGATAAGTCAACATGCGGTCAATTTTATAAATATCTTCATTAATATCTTCAAAAATTATTACTTTACCTCTGCAATCTGGGAAGTGATTAGTACCAATTAAAAAAGTAGCAATAGTTAAGTTAGAAACTATAATTTCTCCTTTAGCTTTTCCTCCTCTTAAAGGAATCCCTCTTATGTCCTCAACATATCCTTCAAAAAGTAAATTTCTTAATCTATCAAGACTCCATTCTGGCTCTTTGAAAAGGCTTGCAACCATGGGCCCATGAATTGAACCAACAAATCCTTGAGAATATTTAGATAGTAATAAAGAACATGTATCTGAGTATCCGAGCATTAAACCATGCTCCCAGGAAGGTTCTTTTTCTAATATTCTTGCTGAACCCCAGCCACCTTTGGCAAAAATGATTAGCTTGCTATTTTGTGCTTTTTCCAGTTCTTCAAATCTAGTTTGATCATTACCTGAAAAATAACCAAATCTTTCTGAAAGAGAATTATTTTCATTAATTTCTAAGCCCCAGTTTTTTAAGATTTCTATACCCTTTTGAAAACTTTCTTCTTCATCAATAAAGGAGCCTGGAGCTAAAATATCTATTAGATCACCTTTCTTTAATCTAAAATCCATATTTAAAGTTTAGGAGGCAATAATAATTCCTAATAAAATGACTCCTCCATAAATCGATTGATTCTTAAAGTGCTTTCCAATATTTTTTAATGATTGCTTGTCTTCGGGAAATATCTTTAGTATGTCTCTCTGCATTAAGATTGACGTTATAAGCCATATTGGCCAAAAAATAAAATTCATTTGATTAATAAATCCACATAATGCGAGAAAACTAGAAGTTAAAAAATAACAACTTTGAATGGTTATTCTAGTATTTTTCTGGAGATTAACAGCGGAACTATTTATTCCAATTTTGATATCCCATTTTTTATCTGCTAAAGCATAAACCGTGTCAAAGCCAAAAGTCCAAAAGATGGTAGCTAGCCAGCAAAACATTAAAACAATACTGTTTAAATTGCCTTCATTTGCTGCCCAGGGAATTAAGACAGCAAAACCCCAGCATAAGGACAAGATTAATTGAGGATATTTAAACCATCTTTTGGCAGAAGGATAAATTAAAATAATAGGTAAAGCTAAAAAAGCAAGTGAAATAGCAAGTATCCTTCCTGGTTGAGGTATTGACAAAGTTAAAAAGAAACTACATAAAATTAAAAAGAAAAGAATTGAATAAGCCGTTTTAAGACTGATTTTATTTGAAGCTAGAGGTCTATTTTTTGTCCTAAAAACTTTTTGATCAATTTTTTTATCCCAAATATCATTAACAACGCAGCCAAATCCACTTACTAATAGCCCTCCCAGTACTATTCTTAATAACATTAAAAATGTTGGATTAGAACCTGGTGTTAAATATAAACTCCATCCAGCGGGAATAAGTAAGATAATTCTGCCAGTCGGCTTATTCCACCTTAATAATTCAAAAAAAGTACCTAATTTAAACTTTCGATTTTTATTTTGCATATTACCCATTGTATATTTCATAACTTTAAATAATCTTACTAGGATACAGTGATTACTATTATTTAATAATTAATCTTGAGTATATTTGTTAATGCATTAATGATATCTGCATCTTATTGAAGGCAATGATAAAAAAACAAGATTTAAGATATTTTCAAGAAAATGAAATTTTAGTAGCATCTATAGATATTGGCACTAACTCTACACATCTATTGATAGCAGAAATTAATCTTGACTTAAAATCATTTTCAATAAAATTCACTGATAAATCAACTACTCGTCTTGGAGAAAAAGATGAGGCAGGAAATCTTACTGAAGAATCAATCCAAAGGGCATTAGTTACTCTTAAGCGATTTAAGGAATATTGTAAAAGTAATGGAGTAAGCCAAATAGTAACTGCAGCAACAAGTGCAGTTAGGGAAGCTCCAAACGGTCAAGATTTTGTTACGAGAGTTTTTGATGAAACTGATATTAAAATAGAATTGATTAGTGGCTCTGAGGAGGCCAGATTAATTTACCTTGGCGTTTTATCTGGCATGGCTTTTGAAGATCAGTCTTATGTAATCATTGATATTGGAGGAGGATCTACAGAATTAATACTTGCAAATAAAAAAGATGCAATAGCTCTTACCAGTTCGAGAGTTGGTGCGGTAAGACTTAAGAATGATTTTTTAAATAAAGAGCCTATAAATTCAGAAAGATCGAAGTTTCTAACAACTTTTATTCAAGGTTCTTTAGAACCATCCGTTCGAAAAATAAAGAGTAGATCTAAGGGAGATAAGCCTTTATCTATGATTGCAACAAGTGGCACAGCAACCTCATTAGGAAATTTGATTTTAGATGATTTAGAAGAATCTAAACAAAAGATGCATGGTTATAAATTTAATAGGGAAAATTTACAGAACGTATTGGAAAAATTAATTAAAATGCCAGTCTCTGAAATCAAGAAAATACCCTCTTTGAGTGAAAGAAGAGCAGAGATAATTATTCCAGGTGCATTGATATTAAATACCGCAATGAATATGTTGAACTTTAATGAATTAACTATAAGTGAGAGAGCTCTAAGAGAGGGTTTAGTTGTTGATTGGATGCTTCGTAAAGGGATAATAAAAAACGAGTTAAATATTCAAAGCAATATTAGAAAAACAACCATAGTTCATCAAGCTAAAAAGTTTGGAGTAGATAAGGCAAGAGCTGAGAAAGTTAAGGATATTGTCTTTCAAATCTATGATCAGACTAAAAACATCTTTCATAGCGATAATGAATCTAAAGCTAGAGAACTTCTTTGGGCAGCTTCTAATCTTTATAATTGTGGGAAATATGTAAATGTTAGTTCATATCACAAACACTCTTGGTACTTAATAAAAAATTGTGAATTGTTGGGATATTCTCAAGCAGAAACAAATATTATTGCTTCGATTGCAAGATACCATAGAAAGACTTTACCCAAGAAAAGACATGAGTCTTGGCAAAATTTAACATCCAAAGAAGATAAAAAATTAGTTCTTGAAATGTCTTTAATTTTGAGACTAGCAGCATCTCTTGATCAACGACCTGATAGGGTAATCTCATCAGTTCAAATAAAATTGCAGAAAAATATTCTTACATTTGAACTTTTGCCTATAAATAGCAATAATGATCTCCTTCTTGAGAAATGGAACTTAGGATTATGCCGTAACGTAATTAAAGAACTAAAGAATTTGGATTTAAAAGTTATTTAATCAGTTCTTGTTTTGGAGTTTGATTCTGAAAAGACTCCGAAAATAAATTGAAAATTAAGGATGAGGCGATTAGTCCGAGAAAGCCTGAAATTAAAATAAATATCCAGAACCCTAATGGACTTAGACCCTTTGATTTTCTAATTTTATTATTTTTTTTAGCAACTTCTTCAACTATTTCTTCAATTTTTATCTCTTGCCTCTCCGTCTTGAATTCATTCATTATAAAATCAGTATCAATTTTCAGCTTCTGTGAAATTCTACGAACCATTGCTTTGATAAATACTTTTTCAGGTAGCTCTTCTTCATTGCCTTCTTCAATGGCTTTAAGTTGATGAGATCCGATTTTTAAATCAGAAGCTAATTCTTCAATAGATTGATCTCTACTTAACCTTGCCTCTTTAATAAAATTTCCAATTCTCTTTAAAGAGGATTGTTCTCTTTTAGTATTGTCGTCTGAATTAGATTTTATTTCTTTCAAAGGAATTAAATTTTTTACTAATTATAGTTAGTAATATTTTTCTATCAACTTTACGATTATTTATTTCTAAATAGATGTCTATATGATGGATCGTATAGATTAGACCTGTTTTGAGAATTATTAATTGCTGGGCTAATTATGTAAATAGTTGTTCTAATTAATTTTTTTTCAAAAGAAAATTTTTCCATATCTTTTAATTCTATTAATGATGTCCAACCATCATCCCAAGAAACTCTAAATCCAACAATAACTTTAGTATCTGGTGGATAAAACTCTAGTAAAGTTTCTTGAGACCTTTTCACATGTCTAGCACTTAGATAAAGACATAAAGAGGAATTATGTTTCGCAAGATCTTTCAGAGATTCTTTCTCAGGCATACCTGTCCTTCCTCCTGCTCTCGTTAAAATTATTGTTTGCGTTACGTCAGGGATAGTTAACTCAGCTTCATGATATGCTGCAGCGACTTGAAAAGCACTTACACCTGGAATAACTTCGGATTCAATTTTTTCTTTTTTTAAAATTTCTATTTGTTCTCTAATTGCTCCAAAAAGACAAGGGTCTCCATCATGCAACCTTATAACAGTTTTACCTGCTTGAAATTTTTCTATCATAATTGAGGAGATTTGCTCTAAGTTGAGAGAACTCGTTTTTATTTTTTCAGAACCTTTTTTAGAAAAATCTAAAATCTTTTCAGGAATTAGAGAATCAGTCCAAATAATGACATCTGCAATTTTTATCTTTTTTAAAGCTTTTATTGTTAATAAATCTGGATCGCCTGGACCAACTCCGATAAAGGATATTTTTTTATCCATTCTTTCTATTTTTTCCACTATATGTTCTTAATCTTAAAAAAAATATTCCAATTAATCCAGAAGAAAATAGAAAAATACTTATAAATTGAGCCATTCTTATACCGCCACTACAGAAAGGGGGGAGTCCACCAACACATAGCGGGTCAGTTCTTAAAATTTCAATCCAGAATCTTCCAAAGCTATAACTTATTAAATAAAGACAGCTAATAAAGCCAGGCCTAAAAAAATCTGTTTTGTTCTGTTTATTAAAGATAGAAATAAGGAGTATGAATATTAAAAAGTTCCATAATGACTCATAAAGAAAAGTAGGATGAAAAAATTCGTAATTAACAAATTCTAAAGGTCTATCTTGGATAGGTATAAATAATTTCCAAGGCAAATTTGTAGGAATACCAAAGGCTTCATTATTGAAAAAATTCCCCCACCTTCCTATAGATTGTCCAAGAATAATGGAGGGCATTAATATATCTATAAAAGTTTTTAGATGTATGTTTTTTGATTTACAGAAATAAACAATAGATAATAATCCTCCAATTAGGCCTCCATGGATTGCTATACCTCCTTCCCAAACTGCAAGAAAAGAAGGTATTTGAATAGTGTTATTAAATAGTTCTAAAGAAGTAAAAAAGTTTTCTCCGCTATATTGCCTCCACTCAAAAATTACGTAATAAGCTCTAGCTCCAATTATTGAAGAAATTATTAATGATGGAAGTATTTCACTAATGTATTCTGGGTTAATATTTCTTGCCTTTGCAAGTTTTTTAGAGACAAATAGGCCTATTAAAACTGAAACCGAAATAAGCAGACCGTACCATCTAATAGTTATAAATCCTAAATTTAAAAAAGTTTCTCCTGGAGATTGTATAAAAGCTTGAGGTAAAAGCATCTAAAGAAAGTTAGATACCCTCTGCTGCTTGCACTTTTTCTACTTGTTTTTTCTTTAATACTAAAAGTATTTGTGTTAGGCCTACACCAATGAAGAATGCAATCAATCCAATTATTCTATAAGGGCTCTGAAGTACAACCTCAGCATCTAATTGTCCAAAGCCACCTACGTTTGGATCATTAGTAAGAGGGTCACCTGCATTAATTTTGTCTTGTGCTTTTACGATAAGTTGAGGACCAACAGGCACTGCTTCAGTAGTTATCTCACCATTATCGTTTTCTATATTGACCTTATAGCTACCATCTTCTATTGTTTCTATTGAATTTATAGTTCCTGAGGTGGAAGAAGTGAAAACTACATTATTGCTTTTGTCTCCAGTGGGGTACACCTGACCTCTACCTCTATTGCCTCCGATATGTAACGAGTATTTTCCATAGTGATAATCTTTATTACTGGATGGATCAGGGGAAAGTACAGGGAAAACTATTTCTTTATTAGTATCGCCAGGTAAAGGTCCTACAATGATTATATTATCTTTCTCTTCACTGTAATTAGTGAAATAAACCCCTTCTGTCTCCTCTTTGATTTCTTCGGTCCATCTTTCTTGTGGAGCAAGTTTAAAGCCATCTGGCAGCATTACAACAGCACCAACTTGTAATGGGACTTCAGAACCATCAGCACCGATCTCTTTCAAATCATTTTTGTAGGGTATTTTGACTACAGCCTTGAAAACACTGTCTGCTCCAACAGATTGCGGAACCTCTGCAATCGTAGGCATCTGAGCTAGATGACAATTTGCACAGACTATCTTTCCTGTGGCTT
Organism: Prochlorococcus sp. AG-418-K17; assembly: GCA_003214055.1. Lineage (GTDB taxonomy): Bacteria > Cyanobacteriota > Cyanobacteriia > PCC-6307 > Cyanobiaceae > Prochlorococcus_A. The sequence continues at coordinate 18,268 of QCMD01000008.1, read as the reverse complement.
CTCTTGGGGATTCATAGTTTTGCTGAGCCCAAAATGGATAAGCAAAAGTGATCTTTGGATAAAATACAATGCTCGAAATGAAAAGCAGAGTACAGATAAGTAAACTTGTTTTTTGCATGATTTGATTTTTAAGACCTTTCATTTTTTTATGCCCACCATGGATTTTCATTAGTTCTAAAGTCAGTTTCTGACCATTGTTTGACGAGTACAGCATCATCTTCAATATCGACATGCGCAAGCGCTAAAGATAAAGGAGCAGGCCCTCTGACTACCTTCCCATTAGTATCGTACTGACTGCCATGACAAGGACATATGAATTTATTAGCACCACTATCCCATGGGACAACGCAACCTAAATGAGTACATATTGCATTTAAACCAAATTCTCCTATTTCCCCTCCCTCATTAACTATTAAATAAGTCGGATCTCCCTTTAGACCCTGCACAAGACTTCTGTCTCCTGCTTGATGGGTAGCTAACCAACCTGTCTTAGTTATGGGATTCCCTAATTCATCTTTAGCAGAAGTTCCACCACCACCACCGCCTGCCCTTAAAGGCATGAAATAATTCGCTACAGGGTAAAGGGCTCCCAATGCTACACCAGTTGCAGTACCAAATGTAAGAAGATTCATAAATTGCCTTCGACCCATTGAAGGGACATCATTGGAACTTAATTGAGTCATTCGTTACTTGGTTCTGTTATTTATTAGTTATTATGAATCAAATTGTTCAATTTCTGTTGCAAATAGATAGGACTTTTAATAATTTAAAGTAAAAGTTTAGGAAGTCTTAATTAATTGATTTAAATGAACCCATTGCTAGTAGATGAAGTTATACATTATTTGATTCATCGTTGGGGAAAAAAATATGATTTTAGACTCTTTAAAAGAGGGAAATTTGTTTATTTTCAAATGATGTGGGGATTTCTTGGGCAGGAATCATTCCCTTTAAGTGAAGATGAATATAAAAAATCGATAGCTGATAAAATCGAGATTTTAAATAGATGTGGATATTCAGAAGAAGTAAGGGAATGGCTAAAGAAAGTCAATGCTAAGCCAAGGTTAGGTAGAGCTATCAGCTTGCAATTAAATCTTAATGAGAAGATGAAAGAGTTTTTGACTTAAGATTTTCTGATAAATAAGTTAATCCAGTACCAACAAAAAATAAAAACACAATAGATATTGATAGCAATGACATAGTCAATGGGTCTGTTGAAGGAGTAATCACTGCGGATAATATTGCGGAGGAAATTACAACTATCTTCCAATTCGAAATCATTTTTTCAGTTGTGATTATTCCAAGAGAACCAAGAATAAATTGTAATACTGGCAATTGAAAAGCTATTGCGGTGCTGGACATTAATAATAGAACAAAATCAAAATATCTTTCTATAGACCAAGTTGGTTCAACAATATCAGCACCAAAACTAATGAAGAAATTTATTGCTGCAGGGACTAATATCCACCATGAAAAAATTAATCCTAAAAAAAACAAAAGACCTGAACCAAAAACTGCGGGCAAGATAAGGCTTTTTTCCTGTTTTGTTAACCCAGGAGAAATGAATAATATTATTTGATAAAAAATATAAGGCATAGAAACTATCAATCCGCTGTAACCTGCAACTTTAATAGCAACAAATAAAAACTCTCCGGGAGCAAGTTGAAGTAAATGAATATCACCAGCTGGAATTTCTAAAAAAGATATTAATGGCTTTATTATTAATAAACTAAAGAATATTGAAATAAGTATTGAGTAAATTGAGTTTAGTATTCTTTGACGAAGCTCCTCTAAATGATCACTAAAGGTCATCGGATCTGATAATTTATTTTCACTTTGACTTGTACCTCTCATTATTATTTGATAAAGAATTTGTAAGAAAAAGGTTTAAAATAATTATTGTCAAAGTCCAATTTTTTTTTGATAAACTTAATTATTTGCTCAATTTAGGATTAGTTGGATCCGGCAATAAGAAAGGCGGAGCATCATTCAGGGATGATTCACCATAAGTTTCATATTCTCTATACCCACCCATTTTCCCATTAGTTTTCATTAAAGCGCTTACGAAGGCAAGTAATAAGAAAACAGTAGGAGCTCCAATTATTAATGCAGCACCAAATAGATATCCAACAATAAATTCTGGAAAACTATGATTTCCTAAAAATTCATGAGTGCCTAAAAGAAAATCAAACATTTAGATTAAAAATTTTTTTTATTATAAACTAAATTACTGTTTTAAGATTTTTTTTAATGTAATCTTCTCCTCTTGTAGGATTTCCCCAAATAATTTCTCCATTTTTAAAGGAAACGCAACCCGGTCCTCCTTTTTTGATTTTTTGCAAATCTTTAATCTTTACTAAATTAATTGGAACTTTAATGTTTCTTTTTGCCTTACTAAATAATGCAGCTAAATCTGCAGCTATTTGAACATCTTGTTCAGATGCTACTTGAGATGAAGACTTCAAAACTACATGACTGCCAGGTGATTCTTGAGCATGAAACCATAAATCGCCTTTTTTTGAGAACTTAAAGCTTATTAATTCATTTTGCCTCATATTTCGCCCTACCTGAAGCTTCAATCCTGTGGGAGTATCAACTTGAATTGGAGAAGATTGTAACTCAGATGTACTTTTGTTATCTTCTCTTTGTCTCTTTATATTGATATTAAACTCGTTACAAATTTCTTCCATAATCTCTTCTAGTAGTTTGATTCTCATAAAAAGTTTTTCATTATTTAAAGAATTTAGATTATCTAGAAGTGTTGTGTATTCATCTAATCTTTCTATATTTGTTTTGTAGATATTTATTCTTTCTTTTATCAATTCTCTAGATCTCTTTAATTTTTTTGACTTTTTATATAATTTTTGTCCTTCAATAATATCTCGTTTTTTAATTTCATTTGAAGTAAATATATTATCAGCTTTTTCTTTATATATCTCGTAGTTTTCTGATTTTGTAAGAAGATCATATTGAATATTTAAATTCTTTTTCTCAGTATTGGTCTGTTTAGAAATTATCCCTTTAATTTTCTTGTCCAATAATTCAAGTTTTTTTTGTTTCAGATGATAATCATAATAATTCTCTAGACTGATGCATAAATCTATTTTATTTTCGCAATTAATTGCTTTATCAAAAAACCAAACGCAATAAAAATCGTTGTTAAATGTAGAAAAGTTAAAATTATTGTTTTTAAACCTATTTATCCAAATCTTCCAATTTTTAAATATCTCCTTTAAGTCTGAATCGCTAATGAAATCGATATTTTTTTCCATTATTTTTGAATTGCCAGTTTTGCTAAAAACCTCTAATTGTTTTGTGAGGATGGGGCTAACTCCTTGATAGGTATTTATTAAACAGTATTTCAAAGACTCAGGTACTATTGAAATTGAGTCTTTCCATGATCTAAACGTCTCATTTTCAGAAGGTTGTTTTTTTTGATTGACTGGAGGGTCAGAATAAATTGATCCTGTTGAAATTGTTCTAAAACTAGATTGACTGGATTTAATTTGTTTACCAACTGCAATTATTTTATGTTTATTATCCAGATAAAAAATATTACTATGTTTTCCCATTAATTCAAAAATTAAATACTTATTAATCTCATCTCCAGGTTTTTTTGCAAAACTAAATTTTATAACTCTCTCGAAATCATCTTGATCAATGGAAATTAAAGCCATATACTTTAATCCGTACCTTATTTGTTTAGAAAGTGTGCTTTCTCTCCCAATCTTTTCTGGCTTATTTATCTTAAGTATTCTAGGAGAGTCTCCATTCCATGACACTTCTAGCCATGTTTGAGAATCAACTCCTCTGAAACATAATTGAATTGTATTAGGCTCTGGTTGTTGAGCAGTTTCAAACTTTGTAGGTAAGATGTTATTCCTTAAATAATGCAAGACAGATCTAATAGATGTAATATCCATTATCTGTGGTACACCTTTTTGCATTATTCCTTTAATTCACAAGATTTTATTTTACTGTAAAAAATTTAATATGAAAAATCAAAAAAAACTAATTATCCTTACTGGCCCCAGCGGTGTTGGTAAAGGAACAGTTATTAAAGAAATATTAGGTAAAGAAAAAGAATTTTGGCTTTCAATATCTGCAACTACTAGAGAACCTAGAGAGGGAGAGAAGGATGGAGAAAATTACTACTTTTTAAATCAAGAAAAGTTTAAAGAAATGATTGAACAAAACCTTTTCCTTGAATGGGCTCAATTTGCTGGAAACTACTATGGAACGCCTTTGTCCTCTGTTAATGAGAAAATAAAAAAGGGATTTACCGTATTACTTGAAATTGAAGTTGAGGGTGCAAGGCAAATAAAAAATAAGTTTCCTAATTCGCTATCAATATTTTTACTTCCTCCGAATAAAGAAGAGTTAGAGAGAAGAATAAGAAATAGAGGTACAGAAGAAGAAGAGGCAATTCAAAAAAGACTCTCAAGGGCTAATTATGAGATTTCAGTTTCAAATAAATTTGATTTTGCATTAAAAAATCACAATGTTGATGAAACAGCAAAAAAAATAATCAAGTTTATAAAAACTTGATTATTTTCTCTTTATCAACTCATTGGATGGAATAATAAATCAGGAAAAAACCTATTAAATTCAATAATTATTCCAGCCGTAAGGCTTAGCCAAATTGCTGCTACAACTGGGGCAGATCTGACAAATTTTGTGTTTAGAATTTTGAACATTTGTTTTATAGAAGTTTTTTAAAGATGTTTAGCGAGGACCATTAAGTGTAATATTGTTATCTTTCTCTCTTAAATCCCCATTTCTACCTTGTTTATTAGCAAGAAGCGGCCATTGCGCTCCTTTTACAAGGCATTTTCTAGCTAGATCTAGGTCAATAATTATCTCAAGATCTGCTGGATTCTTAGTCTTTTTTGATTCAATCAGATACTCTCTACCAGACCAACCTATAATTCCAGCAATGTAAATAAACAATACTCCTGGAATAAGTAAATCTCCTTCATGACCTCTATTTAAAAGAGCTCCCCATGGTTCAAGTGGAGGTCCAATTATTAAATGAGGAAGACCATCATCTCCGCATGATGCTTTTCCGTATCTTTCAAATCTTGCTATATCTTTTTGAGTAGTTGCAGAACTTGCTCTTTCGATGAATTTAGCGTTTTCTGAGCATTTTGTGAGCGCTGATGCAGTATATTCTGTGCTCGCTCTGTCTGCGTTTAAGGTAGGTCCATTAGCAGCTAAAGCAATTGGAGTGATTCCTAGGAAAAGAAAAACCGAGGTTATGATTGAAAAAAAGAATTTCATAAGTTGCAATCTTTAATTCCTTAATAGTCTTAAGTAAGAAATTAATATTAAGATAGGACAAGTTGTATCAAATATGCATAAAGTTTTAGCTATTGAAACAAGTTGTGATGAGACATCTGTCTCAATAGTTTCTAATATTGGCGATACTTTCAAAATTCTCTCAAACATTGTTGCATCTCAAATTGCAGACCATGCCGAATGGGGAGGAGTTGTTCCTGAATTAGCAGCCAGAAAACACTTGGAATTATTACCTTTTGTGCTAGAAAAAGCATTAAAGGAATCAAAAATAGATATTAATGAAATTGATTTTATTGCATCGACAGTGGCACCAGGGTTAGTTGGGTGTTTAAGAGTTGGTTCAATTACTGCAAGGTCATTATGTGCTTTATATTCAAAGCCTTTTTTAGGGATTCATCACCTAGAGGGGCATTTATCTTCAATTTTATTTTCTGAAAACTATCCCAAAAAAACCTTTCTCACATTACTTGTTAGTGGGGGACACACTGAATTAATTAAAGTTGGGGAAAAAAGAGAAATGCAAACACTTGGAAGGAGCTTTGACGATGCTGCTGGGGAAGCATTTGATAAAGTAGGGAGGTTATTAGGTCTTAGCTATCCAGGTGGTCCTGCAATTGAAAAAATTGCTAAAAATGGTAATCCTATAAAGTTTTCATTGCCCAAATGTAAGATTTCAGACAAAGAAGGTGGTTTCTTGAAATATGATTTCTCTTTTAGTGGATTAAAAACGGCAGTACTAAGATTATTTGAAAAGCTAAGTCTAGATGGAGGAGAAATTCCAGTTGCTGATATTGCTGCAAGTTTTGAAAGAGTAGTAGCAGAGGTATTGGTTGAAAGAACAATAAAGTGCGCGATAGATTATGGTTTAAAAGATGTGGTTGTTGTAGGTGGAGTAGCTGCTAATAATACGTTAAGAAAAATGATGATTAGTGAAGCAACCAAAAAATCTATTAGAGTTCATCTAGCTCCTCTAAATCTTTGCACAGATAATGCAGCAATGATTGGTGCGGCTGCTTTGTTTAGAATCAAATTTGAGAAGAATCTAAGTTCTCTTAAATTAGGGGTCTCAGGAAGATTCCCTATCGATCGCGCAACTTCACTCTATGAGAAAAATCCTCCTTTTTAACTCATGAATAAACAACCTAAAATACAAATTAATGAAACAAAAAATTTTGTTGATAAAAAGGAACTTAATTTATGGAAAAGAGGATTTACACCTCAAGCTGAAATATGGAATGGAAGAATGGCAACTGTAGGTATAGGAATAATTCTAATAATGATTACTTTAATAAGCCATTTTTCTTCTTTATGAATTTCATATATGTATCAAATTTTTTAACTTCAATAATTGGAATTATTGTTTTTTCATCCATTAAAATTAAAAAATATTGTTTTTAATGGACTTGAGTTAATATTATTGATTTAATCTAACTAATTGTTATCCTGTATTATTGAGTTAATTATATGACCCCTGAAAGGCTTGGATTATTATGGGGTATAACTGTATTCGCAGGTGCATCTGCTCGCTTGATCTCTTCTATTTCTGGATTTCCAAGTGTTGTAGTTTTACTACTATCAGGACTATTTATTGGACGTTCAGGATTAGGATTTGTTGAACCGCTAGATCTTGGACAAGGGCTTGAAACAATTGTAGGATTGTTGGTTTGCTTGGTTTTATTTGAAGGAGGATTGAATTTAAAACTTCCAGAAGGAAATATAAGAAATACAGTTTTGAAAATTTCACTTGTAAGGCTATTTATTTCATTAGCTGCAGGCATAGTCATTGCTCACTGGTTGGCAGGATTATCATGGTCAGTCGCAGGTGTTTATAGCGCGATAGTTCTTGCTACTGGTCCAACTGTGGTAACTCCGTTAGTGGAGCAAATTAAATTAGCTTCTCCACTTTCAGAGGTATTAAAAGCAGAGGGACTGGTGCTCGAGCCAATTGGTGCAGTTCTCGCCTTATTGCTTTTAGAATTTATATTGGGTGATCTACATGGGATTAAAGAAGTATTTATAGCATTAATGCAAAGATTAGGTGGCGGAGTTCTAATAGGTTTAAGTTCTGGATGGTTATTATCTGAAATTTTGAAGAAAATAAAAAATGAAGCTTCATTTGGATTAGAACTTCAGGTCACCTTAGGATTTATTTTTCTAATATACGGGATTTGTGAATATTTTTTACCTGAGTCAGGTCTGCCAGCCTCTGTTGCTGCTGGTTTTATAGTTGGTAAAAGAGAAATAATAGATAAAGAGAGGTTGGATAATTTGATAAGTGAATTAGCTCAACTAGCGATCACTGTCCTTTTCCCCCTTTTGGCTTCTGACGTCTCTTGGGGTGAATTAAGTCCCCTAGGGTGGGGAGGGTTCATAAGCGTATTTATGATGATGGTAATTGTCCGTCCTATCTCAATTTCTGTAGCAACAATGGGAAGAGAATTCAAGATAAAGGAAAAAGTATTTTTAGCTTGGTTAGCCCCAAGAGGTATAGTTACTGCTGCTGTAGCCTCTCTTTTTTCAATAAGATTAGAACAAGCGGGTGTGCTAGGTGCTGGTCGTCTTCAGGGACTAGTATTTCTTACAATATTAATGACAGTGGGAATACAAGGTCTAACAGCTAGGCCTTTAGCAAATGTATTGGATTTAATAGAAAAAAATACTTAGGGTAATGTAAAACACCTCCCAACTCTTATAATATCGCTTTTATTCTCCGCAAATAATTCCCAACTTTGAATTAGATCTGGCCCGCTTAGAGATCCAAAAAAAGCTACTCTCAATGATTTCATTAAAATACCTTTTTTTATGCATTGATCTTTGGAAATTTTGTTTATGATTTCTTTAGCTTTATCCTGATTAAGGTTTTCAATTTTTTTTTCTTTTAAAAAATTTAAGATATATCTTAAACACTCTTTGTTTTCTGAGATGCTAAGGAAATCTTGACCTTCTTTTTGGATTGGAGGTAATAAAAAAAAAGGTTTTGATTGAGCAATTGCATCACTTAGTAAAACCATTGAGTCTTTAAGTAAAGAAATTAACTTTAAATCCCACTCAAAAGATGGAGAAACCCAACCCATCTTATTCCAATATTTATTTATTATTTTATGTAATTCAATTACATCCATTTTTTTTATGTATTGAGAATTAATCCAGTTCAGTTTTTCCCAATTAAATTTTGCTCCAGCTTTATTTATGTCTGGCAAATCGAAAAAATTTGATATTTCCTCTAATGAAAGTATTTCTTTATCTGTGTTTTTTGGAGACCATCCTAAGAAGGCCATATAATTTACAAATGCTTCAGGTAAATAACCCATGTCCTTAAACTCATCTATTGAAGTAACTGAAGATCGTTTAGAGAGTTTTTTACCTTCGTTATTAAGTATAAGAGGAGTATGTGAAAAGTTTGGGAGTTTATAGTTAAGTGCTTTGTAAATTAATATCTGTTTTGCAGTATTGGATATATGGTCTTCGCCTCTTATCACATGAGTAATATTCATAAAATTATCATCAACTACCACTGCTAGATTATATAAGGGATCGCCTATCTCATAACCTAAAGCTCTTCTTGATAGAACTAAATCACCACCTAAATCTTTGCCCTTCCATGTAATTAAACCTCTTATTTGATCCTCCCATTTGATTTCGATATCCTCATTAATTTTAAACCTTATCACTGAGGTTCTTCCCTGGGAAATGAATGATTTAATCTGTTCCCTTGTTAGATCTCTATGCCTATTGTCATGCTTTGGAGGCAGTCCCTTCTCTTTTTGCTTTGCTCTTAGTTTTGCAATTTCTTCTTCTGAAGTAAAACATCTGTAAGCCGCTCCGATCTCTAATAGCTTTTCTATCTGTTTTTTGTAGACGGATATTCGTTCACTTTGTTTGATAGGTTCTTCATCCCAATTAAGTCCCAGCCATTTCAATCCATCTAATATATTTTTTGTGTATTGAGATTTAGACCGAACTTTGTCAGTATCTTCTATCCTAATTAGAAATTTACCATTAATTTTTTTTGCATATAGCCAATTAAATAAGGCTGTCCTTGCTGTCCCTAGATGAAATAAACCTGTAGGACTAGGAGCTAACCTTAAACGCTTTTCCAAAACACATAAAAAAAAGAACGGGACCGACGGGATTCGAACCCGCAACTTCCGCCGTGACAGGGCGGTGCTCTAACCAGTTGAACTACGGTCCCATAGAAGATTGTGTTCGGATTTTCAAAAGAACACTAACCTTAAAATTATCAGATCATATTGCTGAATTTATGTTGTTGTAATAAAAAAATTTCATAAATTTAATATTTTAAGACAATAGTACCCTTAGAAATTTTAAAAGAAGGGTTATATAAAATTTAGGGCCTAAATCCAGCAGGCTCTATGAGCCTTACTTGATTACCTCTTGCTGTGAATTCTCGACCTTGATCGCTTTGAACAACAACTCTGCCTCCAGACTTGACTCTGATGACCCTTGCACGAACCCATCCCAAAGCTGCTGATTCTAGGACTTTAACTACATCCCCTGGTTGAAGATCTAACTCCATCTCAAAAAAAAATAATTTACAAAATGTTGGTCAAACGCGTCGTGGAGGACTTGAACCCCCGACATCAGGTTTTGGAGACCTGCGTTCTACCAACTGAACTAACGACGCATCTAAGTGATTATAAGCGCCTTTTGACCAATAGGTTGAAATTACTTTACAACCTTATCGATCAAAGCGTTGTTTTACGCGGGTAGCTTTCCCTACTCTATCTCTTAAATAGAATAGTTTAGCTCTCCTTACTTTACCTCTACGTTCAACTTTTAGAGAGGCAACTTGTGGACTATGTAGCATAAATACTCTTTCTACTCCAATTCCCTGGAAAATTCTTCTCACAGTAATGGTTTGATTAATGCCGCCATGTCTTTTTGCAATGACAACACCTTCATAAGGTTGAACTCTTTCTTTGTTACCTTCTGTAATTTTTACTCCAACCTTTACTGTGTCTCCCACATATATATCTGGTAATTCTTTTTTTAATTGTGCATTTTCAAATTCCCTTATTAAGTTCGAAGCACTTAGAGTCTTTGGGTTTTTAGTGACTGAATCTTCACTTTCCTTTTCAACAGTTATGTCAATTGGATTATTAGGTTCATTAGTGATTTCTAATTCACTTTCTAGTTTCTCTTTGGCCATTTAACACCTTTTTGTCCTACAAGAATAACATCTTAACCCTTTGACTCACCTTTAGTAACCTTTTTAAAAAATGAAAAATTTTTTGAAAACATTTGAAAGCCTGTTATTAGCATCCATAAGACTGCTAAAGAATTTAGAAATACATATATAAGTTCTCCATTATCTCCAAGCCACTCTCCTTCATGTAAAGACATTAACCAATGAACTTCATCTCTCGAGTAGCCCAACAAATCTTTAGAAACTCTGTAGAGTAAGCCAGAAATTGCTGAACAAAATAGTGGAAGAAAAACCCAAGGCGCCAATGCTTTGTGGAATTGCCTAGAATTAAGATTAAATTTCATTCCTTTTTCCCTGTTCTTGTTGATACATTTAAGATAGCCTGTTCGAAAATGGCTATTTTGATGATATTTATCTACCACTATTATTTATTCCAATGAAACATTTTGCAGATCTTTTATTAAATAAAAATAATTCAAAAAATAATGATCAAGTTCCGTTCATTCAAAGAAGAAGAGGAATAGAAATAAAATCTTTACGAGAAATTCAAATAATGAAGAAGTCTAGCAGAATTGTTGCAACGGTTCTCAGAGAAATAAATGAGTTAATAAAACCGGGCATGACCACAAAAGATTTAGATGATTTTGCTGAAAAAAGAATAAGAGAAATGGGAGCTGTTCCAAGTTTTAAGGGTTATCATGGGTTCCCATCTAGCATTTGCTCGAGTATTAATAACGAGGTAGTTCATGGGATTCCTAGCAAAAACAAATTGATTAAAAATGGTGATCTAGTGAAAATTGACACCGGGGCATATCTAGATGGTTTCCACGGGGATAGCTGTATATCAATATGTGTAGGTCAAGTTACCCCAAAAGTAAAAAAACTTAGTGAAGCAGCCTATGAAGCTTTGTATGCTGGCCTTTCGAAAATCAAAGCGGGCAATACACTTCTAGATGTAGCTGGAGCAATTGAGGACGTAGTGAAGAAAAATGGATTTAGTGTTGTTGAAGATTATACTGGTCATGGAGTGGGAAGAAATTTGCATGAGGAACCATCAGTGTTCAATTTCCGAACAAATGAGTTACCTAATGTTGTGCTTAGAGAGGGTATGACATTAGCAGTTGAGCCAATAGTTAACGAAGGAAACAAGTTTTGTAAAACGCTCAATGATAGGTGGACAGTAATTACTAAAGACGGAAAGCTATCCGCACAATGGGAACATACAATAGTGGTTTTGAAAGATGGTATTGAAATATTGACAGATAGAGATTTTTAGAGGTGAGAATTCATTTTTATTAAAATTTGACAATATAAAAAATTACAAAGTTCTTTCAAAGGAAAAAGAAGATAGGTTATGGGATTTGGACTCACGATTATTAAGTAGTCATTGGATTTAGCTAGATTGTAAATTTTCTGCGAAACGAATTCAGGATTCATAATCCCTATTGGATTTAGTTCTGATTTAAATGGTCCTAGGATTATTTTTTTTATTTTTATTTTTTTCTTCATACTTTTATCAAGAAGATTTTTCTTAAATGAAACTAATCGACCAATGAGTGATTTACTTATTTCATAAGAGGGATTAAAAGCGGGCAAAATTTCTGCCTCAGAAGTATTAATCCAAATTTCTTTTGTAATTTCAGAGTTTGTATTTAAAGCAATTTCTTCAAATAAATTTAAAAATTTAAATTTACTTAAAGCATTTATTTCAATGGATTTTTCATAGTTCATATTTTCTTTACTTAAGTTGTATATACCGTGATTCAATATTAAGATGTCTATCTTCTTCAAGTGTTTTAATAATGAATTTTCCTTCCCACATTCCCATTTAATCCATTCATTTGGAGATTCATTATTAATTTCAAAATTATTTTTTTTACTATGTGTAAATCCAACAACCTTATACCCTTCTTTACGAAATATTTTTGTTAGTCCTTTTCCTAAAGCTCCTGAGGCTCCGGTAATGCCTATAGTTTTCTGTTTTTTCATAAATATCTTAGTTTTGTTTAGTGTTGATAAATAAGGATAATTAAAAATAAAACTTTTTCGAGTAAATTTTTCGATTTGTTTGGTTAAAACAAAAAAAAATTTGTTTAGTTCTTAAAAAAATATTATCTTGAATCTATGGATAAATTAATTAATTATGAGCGATATATTATTAATTGGTTCTTGTGAGCCATTTAGTGGTAAGTCTGCATTAGTACTTGGAATTGCAAAAAGACTTATAAAAGATAATAAAAAAGTACGAATTGGTAAACCTTTAGCAACTTGCATTGAACTTACTAATCTTCCTTCTATGTCATATGAGGGGTTAATAGATGATGATGTTAAGTTCATAGGATCAACATTGAATATTGAAGAAGCAAATTTAATTTCTTCAGTAGGTTTGTTGGATGAGATCTCTGCTGAAAAAAGAATTGCTAATAAAGATTTACTTCCAGGTAAAGATTTTGATCAAATAGAAAAATTAGTGAACGATGATTTTGAAGGTTTAAATATTCTTGAAGCAGCTGGAAGTCTTTATGAAGGGATGATTTATGGTTTAAGTCTTCCACAACTTGCTAAGACTTTGAATGCAAAAGTTCTAATAGTAAATCTTTGGGAGGATTGCAAAAGTGTAGATGCATTACTGGATGCAAAAAAACAGTTAGGTGATCATTTATCGGGAGTTGTACTAAATGCTGTTGTACCTAAAGACGTGGAGAAAATAAAAAATGAAATAATCCCATCACTTAGTGAATTAAATATTGAGGTCTTCGGGGTAATGCCTAAATCTCCATTACTTAGGAGTGTAACTGTTGGTGAGCTAATAAGAAGATTAGATGCCAAGGTAATTTGTTGCCCAGAGAAAGATCAATTACTTGTTGAGACATTAAGTATCGGTGCAATGGGAGTTAATTCCGCAATGGAATTTTTTAGAAGAAGAAGAAATATGGCTGTAGTAACTGGAGCTGACAGAACGGATATCCAACTTGCAGCTTTAGAAGCCTCGACACAATGCCTTATTTTGACAGGTTTGGGTGAACCATTACCCCAATTGATACATAGAGCAGAGGAATTAGAGGTCCCAATCTTAAAAGTAGAATTGGACACTCTTGCTTCAGTAGAAATCATTGAACAGGCTTTTGGTCATGTAAGGATTCATGAATCTATTAAAGCCTCTTATGCTATCCAACTCGTTCAAGAGCATGTCAAACTTGAAAGAATTTTTGAAAAAATAGATTTTCCCTGCAATTTTTCAGATAAATGCTAATTTCAAATATAGAAGGAATTTTATTTTGAGTCGTTCTTTAGATCTACCAGCAACACAAGGTGTGGATACCTTAGCCCAGGAGCTTGCAAAACTTCAGGATAATGGAAAAAGAAGAATTGCTTTCTTAGGGACTAGGCATGTTCCTGTGGTAGATATCCATCTTATAGAGTTGATAGCAAGATCATTAGCAGAAGAGGGACATAATATTATTACATCTGGATCTCAAGGAGTTAATGCAGCTGTTATCAGAGCAGTTTTAGATATCAATCCATCACTTCTAACTGTATTATTACCGCAAAGCTTAGATAGACAATTACCAGAAATAAAGGATCAACTAGAAAAAGTTATGCATTTGGTCGAAAAAAGTGAAAATGATGAGTTGCCATTACCTTTGGCGAGTAGCCTTTGTAATCAAGAAATCATAACCAGATGTGATCAATTAATATGTTTTGCTTTTCATGATAGTGAAACATTATTAAATAGTTGTAGATGTGCGGAAGAAATGGGGAAATTGGTTAGTTTGTTATTTTTTGATTAAATTAAGCTCTTTTTTGCTTTAAAAAGTTGATTTAGGTAATAATTAAATTGTTTTAAATATTACAATGGCAGAAAATTTTTCATTTGATATTGTTTCTGATTTTGATAGACAAGAACTAGTTAATGCATTAGATCAAGTTAAAAGAGAGATATCTCAACGTTATGATCTCAAAGGAACAGAAACTAATTTGGATTTAGAGAAAGAAAATATCTTCGTAACAACTAATAGTGAGTTAACATTGAATTCAGTTAATGACATTCTCAGGCAAAAGGCTATTAAAAGAAAATTATCTTTAAAAATTTTTGACTATGGTTCTATAGAAAACGTAAGCGGTAATAAAGTAAAACAAACTATTGCTTTGAAACAAGGGCTTAATCAAGAAATAGCAAAGAAAATAAGCAAAAAAATAAGAGATCAAATTAAAAAAATAAATGTCAGCATTAATGGAGAAACGCTGAGGGTGACAAGTAAAAGCAAAAATGATCTTCAATTAGCTATTAAACTTCTTGGTGAATTAGAAGAGGCCCACAACATACCACTAAAGGCAAATAATTTTAGATAAAATATTGAGAAGTTTATTTCGCAAAATGGAAGATTATCCAGAGACTCTTATAAAAAAATTATGTATACAGATAAAAGAATATCCTCGTTTTTCATCTGCAGAAATAGAAAAATTTTGTTGGATGGCTGCACATGAATACAAGCATGGGGTCTTACCATCCGAATATGATATTAGAGAAATTGATGAGACTCTTTATTTACAACTTTTAAAAGAATTTAAATCAGATCACCTATAAAAATTATGTTTATATCTCAGTTGTCAATTATTAAAAAAACATTTTAATAAAGAGTTTATTAATGCATTAATTAAGTTCATTAAATATGATTAATTAAGAAAAAAGAAATTAATGTCGACATCTTTCAAAAATGTAACCCCTTCAGGCCCAGGCGGTACTGCAACATTACTAATAGTACTTTCTTTTACTGGTTTTCTCCTTCTTACTCAATCTCTTTTTGTTGTCCCCTCTGGACAAGTTGCCGTTATTACCACCTTGGGAAAAGTTAGTGGTCCTTCAAGAAGAGCAGGGTTGAATTTTAAATTACCATTTGTTCAATCTGTATATCCTTTTGATATTAAAACTCAAGTTCAACCTGAGAAGTTTGAGACTTTAACGAAAGATCTCCAAGTCATTAGGGCAACTGCAACAGTAAAATATTCCGTTAAACCAAATGAAGCCGGAAGAATTTTTGCAACAATCGCTAGTAGGAACAGTGATGTTTATCAAAAAATTGTGCAGCCCTCATTGCTTAAGGCACTGAAATCAGTTTTCTCTCAATATGAATTAGAAACAATAGCAACTGAATTTGCAGTCATTTCAGAGAAAGTTGGCGACACAGTTGCTCAAGAATTAAATTCTTTTGATTACGTAGATGTTAAAAGTTTAGATCTTACAGGTTTAGAAATTGCTGAGGAATATAGAGCTGCTATTGAACAAAAGCAAATTGCAGGTCAACAACTTTTAAGAGCTAAGACTGAAGTTGAAATTGCAGAACAGGAGGCTTTGAGATATGAAACTTTGAATAGAAGTTTGGATGATCAAGTCCTTTTCAAGCTTTTCCTAGACAAGTGGGATGGAAGTACTCAAGTCGTTCCCGGTTTGCCAGGCTCTGAAGGTGGTACTCCACCTGTAATAGTTGGCGGAAATAGGAGATAAACTTTTTATAGATAAAAATTTACTTTGTAAAATTTAAATTAGTTGTTTTTAATTGATTGAAAAGAAAGATTAAACGCCTCTATAGTTTGTTCTATTTCTTCTTCACCATGAGCTAAGGATGTAAAGCCAGCTTCAAATGGACTTGGAGCTAAGTAAACTCCCCGCTTGAGCATCTCTCTATGTAATTTACCAAAAAGCATGGCATCATTAGTTTTTGCTTCTTCAAAGTTTCTCACAGGTCCTTCACATAAAAAGAATCCGAACATAGCACTTACGCTGCCGCCATTAATTGCAAATCCATTTTTTTCTGCTGCTTCTAATATGCCATCAATTAGTCTCGAAGTGATTGAATCTAGTTTTTCGTAACTTCCCTCTTGCTTGAGTAATTCAAGAGTTTTGATTCCTGCCGTCATTGCTAAAGGATTTCCACTTAAGGTACCAGCTTGATAAACAGGGCCAGCTGGAGCAACCATTGACATTATTTCTTTTTTCCCGCCATAAGCTCCAACTGGTAGACCTCCTCCAATAACTTTCCCAAGAGTTGTTAAGTCAGGAGTTACTCCAAATTTCTTTTGTGCTCCCCCGTAACTAATTCTGAAACCAGTCATAACTTCATCGAAGACTAATAATGATCCATTTTCAGTTGTCAGTTCTCTCAATCCTTCCAAGAAACCTGGCTCAGGAGTAATAAATCCTGCATTACCCACTATAGGTTCAAGGATAACACCTGAAATGGCATCAGGATTTTCAGCAAATAATTTTTTGACTGACTCAAGATCGTTATATGGAGCGGTAAGAGTATTTGCTGTGGTAGTTCTGGGGACTCCAGGAGAATCTGGAAGGCCAAGAGTAGCAACACCTGAACCAGCTTTAACTAAAAACATATCAGCATGCCCGTGATAGCAACCGTCAAATTTTATTACTTTATCTCTTCCTGTAAATGCTCTCATTAGCCTTAAAACAGCCATACAGGCTTCAGTACCACTATTAACGAACCTAACCATTTCAACTGAAGGAACTGCATCTATAACCATTTCAGCAAGTTTGTTTTCTAATACACATGGAGCTCCAAAACTGGTACCTTTTTCGATAGCTTCTTGTAATGCTGTAATAACTTCAGGGTGAGCATGGCCACATATAGCTGGCCCCCAACTACCTACAAAATCGATATATCTATTGCCGTCAATGTCCCAAGCAAAAGGGCCCTTAACCCTGTCAAAAACAATTGGCTGGCCACCAACAGATTTAAAAGCTCTGACAGGTGAACTTACCCCCCCTGGCATTAACTCTTGAGCTGCAGCAAAAACTTCTTGCGAATGATTGCTATTTAATATTTCAGTCACAATTTAAATGATGGGAGATTTGATGAAATTTTAATCATGTTCTAAATTAGAAATTTGTAAAAATTTTGTCAACCAGAATGAAATTCTACATTATGATATTTTTAACGCGATAGTTTGGAATGTAAATAATTAATTCTTAGTAAACCTATTTATTAATTATGAATATTTTAAATATCTCTTTATTAATAAGAAGTTTCAAGGTTTTTAAGTTTTGTTTTTAATTGAACTATATTTCTAAGAAATCTTCTTCATCATCTAAGTAATCATCATAAAGGTTGTTTATGTCAAGATTTATCATTACTGGAGCATGATCACTTGGCTGGACATTTTCTCTTGGATTGCAGTCTATTACACAGCTTTTTAATATTGATGCAAGAGATTTACTAATGTAGATATGATCGATTCTCCAACCTTTGTTTAATTCGTATGAATTATTACGGTAATCCCACCAACTCCAATGTCCGGAATTTTTTTCAAAAATTCGAAATGAATCAATAAATCTTCTTTTAAGAACATCTTTAAGAGCATTTCGCTCAATTTCTGTTGCCATTATCCCTCCTTCAAATTTTTTAGGATCATGAATATCTAGATTTGTTGGAGCAATGTTAAAGTCTCCAAGAAGGCAAATTGATTCTCCAATCTTTTCATTTTGCTCTAAAAAGGAGGCCAAGCGTTTCAACCATCTAATTTTGTACTCGAATTTTTCGGAATTTATTGATGAACCATTTGGTACATACACATTAACAATTTTTATTCCATCAAAATAAGCAGAAATTAGTCTTTTTTGGTCTGGAAATGTTTTTATGCTGTCAGTTAAGTCAAAACTATCTCCAAAACCTCTCTCAATATTTTCTGGTTCAATTTTACTTATTATTGCAACTCCATTGTAGGATTTTTGCCCATAAACTATAACGAAATAACCTAATTCTTCAAAAGGCTTGATTGGGAAATCTTCAT
>QCMD01000007.1 GCA_003214055.1 Prochlorococcus sp. AG-418-K17 | reverse complement strand
TTTTTTCAGATCTTGTTTTATATCCTCAATTCCAGAAAGGACAATTCTATGATTTCTAAGATTAATTAAATTAGGATTATTAAGGAAATCTTCGATTGTTATCAAGCGAACTCGATGATTTGAAAAAATAATTTGATCATTTTTTAAAAGAAAATTAAATCCAAGATTTTTTAATAAATCAATTTGGCATTTTTTTATAAACTGAATTTTTTTTTCAGATAAAATGAAAGTTGAATTTTCTTCTTTTAAAAATAAAGAAATCAAAATCGGAGGCATCCAATCAATCGTAGAGAAAATTTCTGAATTAACTAGATATGTAGAATCATTTTCAATGCATTGTGAAATTATTCTCCCAAAAGAATATATATGTTCCCAATTAATAGTGTGGTCTTTAAGAAATTTTTTTAAATATTGATGACTTAAGATTACAAGCATTTATAATTTACTTAATTTCAAATACGCACAAAAATCTATGACTCTAATATACAAAAAATTGGTATCAATATAAGAAAGTCTTAAATTAATCAATCTATGAAAATTGGAATAGTAGGGTTAGGTTTAATTGGCGGATCATTAGGATTAAAACTCCAAAGTTTAAATCATACAATTTATGGAGTAGCAAATAATGAATTCAATGAAAAAAAAGCTAAAGAAAAAAAGATCGCAAATTTTATTAGCTGCGATCTGAGCTTGTTAAAAGAATGTGAGCTCATAATCTTAGCATTACCTATCAAAGATTTGATAAATCCATCTGAGCGATTAGTAGCTTCAATACCAAAAGAATCGATAGTAACCGATGTAGGCTCTGTTAAGGAGGTAAAAAATCATGACAACACTCGAAACTCTTAAGTGGGATGGTAAAAAATCAGGAAAAGTCACTCTTGATTTAGCAGTTGCTAAGGAAACTTCTTCGGCAGACTTAATTCATAGAGCAGTTCTTAGGCAATTAGCAAACAAAAGACAAGGAACTGCATCAACTTTGACAAGATCTGAAGTACGAGGTGGTGGTAGAAAGCCATACAAGCAGAAAGGCACAGGAAGAGCTCGTCAAGGATCAATAAGAACACCCTTAAGACCTGGGGGTGGAATTATTTTTGGTCCGAAGCCACGTTCTTACAATCTTGATATGAATCGTAAGGAACGTAGATTAGCTCTCAGAACAGCACTCATGTCAAGAGTATCTGATATGAAGGCCGTTGAAGATTTTGGTTCTACCCTGAAGCAACCTAAAACAAGTGACATTATCAATGGCCTTTCTCGATTAGGCATACAAAAAACTGAAAAAGTTTTGGTTATTCTTGATAGTCCTTCCGATGTAATAAAAAAATCCATTAACAACATCGAAAAGGTAAAATTAATTGCCGCAGATCAATTGAATGTATTTGATATTCTCAATGCTAATAAGTTGGTAATAGGTCAATCAGCTATTAATAAAATTCAGGAGGTTTATGCATCATGAGTAAATTATTCGATTCTCGTTTAGCTGATGTAATACGAAAGCCAGTTATTACTGAGAAAGCTACAAACGCACTAGATCTTAATCAATATACTTTTGAGGTAGATCACAGAGCGGCAAAGCCACAAATAAAAGCAGCTATTGAAGCCTTGTTCAGTGTTAAAGTCATAGGAGTTAATACTATGAATCCTCCTAGGAGAACAAGAAGAGTCGGGAAATTTTCCGGTAAACGTTCTCAGGTCAAGAAAGCAATTGTACGTCTTGCTGAAGGAGACAAAATCCAACTATTTCCGGAATCTTAAGGAGTTTAATCATGGCAATTCGTAAATTTAAACCTTATACACCTGGCACTAGACAGAGAGTAGTTACTGACTTTAATGAAATAACAAGTGCAAAACCTGAGAGATCATTAATAGTTTCAAAACACAGAGTTAAAGGTAGGAATAATCGTGGAGTTATTACTTGCCGTCATCGCGGAGGAGGTCACAAAAGGCAATATAGATTAGTCGACTTTAGAAGAGATAAAAGAAACATCAATGCTAAAGTTGCAGCTATACACTATGACCCTCATAGAAATGCAAGGCTCGCTCTTTTATTTTACGAAGATGGAGAGAAAAGATATATTATCGCTCCAGCTGGAGTTAAAGTGGGTCAAAATGTCATATCAGGGGAAAGTGTTCCAATTGAAGATGGAAATGCAATGCCACTCTCTGTTATGCCTTTAGGATCTAGTGTTCATTGTGTTGAGTTATATGCAGGAAGAGGTGCTCAGATGGTTAGATCTGCTGGAGCTAGTGCCCAAGTTATGGCAAAAGAGGGAGATTATGTTGCTTTAAAACTTCCATCTACTGAGGTAAGACTTGTTAGAAAAGAATGCTACGCAACCCTAGGAGAAGTTGGCAACTCAGAAATAAGAAATACTAACTTGGGTAAAGCAGGAAGAAGAAGATGGCTTGGAAGAAGGCCTCAAGTAAGAGGAAGTGTAATGAACCCATGCGATCATCCACATGGAGGAGGAGAGGGAAAAGCACCAATTGGTAGAGCAGGCCCTGTTACTCCATGGGGTAAACCAGCTCTTGGGTTAAAGACACGCAAAAAGAACAAACCAAGTAATAAATTAGTAGTTCGAAAGCGTCGTCGAGTTTCTAAGAGGAGTAGGGGAGGAAGAGACTCTTGATTACTTCATTTATTACTTTAATTTCTATTTTATAAACATGGGACGTTCACTAAAAAAAGGACCTTTTATAGCAGATAGCCTGCTCAAAAAGGTAGAAAAACAAAATACTGATAATGACAAGTCTGTTATTAAAACTTGGTCTAGAGCATCTACTATTTTACCTGTCATGATTGGCCACACAATCGCGGTACATAACGGTAAGGCTCATATCCCTGTATTTATAACCGAACAAATGATCGGTCATAAACTCGGTGAATTTGCCCCTACACGAACTTACCGTGGTCACATAAGAGATAAGAAAGGAGCAAAATCATGACAAAAACACCTGGAACGACAAAAACAGCTATTGCTCATGGAAATTATGTTCGCGGTTCAGCCTCTAAAGTTAGAAGAGTTTTAGATCAAATAAGGGGACGTTCATATAGAGATGCATTGATTATGTTGGAATTTATGCCTTACCGATCTACTGACCCTATTACTAAAGTTCTAAGATCTGCAGTTGCTAATGCAGAACATAATCTTGGAATGGATCCATCTACCTTAGTTATTTCTTCTGCCTGGGCTAATAATGGCCCTGTCATGAAGAGATATAGGCCTAGAGCCCAAGGTAGAGCTTTTTCTATCAAAAAACAGACTTGCCATATAAGTATTTCTGTTGAATCTGCTCCTACTCAAACTAATGCGGAGGTACAAAACTAATGGGACATAAAATACATCCTTCTGGACTAAGATTAGGAATTACACAAGAGCATCGCTCAAAATGGTTTGCTACTTCAAAGACATATCCAATTCTTCTCCAAGAAGATTTTAAAATTCGTACTTTTATACAGAAAAAATATGGTGCAGCTGGAATTAGCGATGTACTAATAGCTAGAAAAGCTGATCAATTGGAACTCGAATTAAAAACAGCAAGACCAGGCGTAATAGTTGGAAGACAAGGAAGTGGTATTGAAGAATTAAGATCTGGAATTCAAAAAACTATAGGTGATAGGACAAGGCAAGTTAGAATAAATGTTGTTGAAGTTGAGCGCGTTGATGCTGATGCTTTTTTACTGGCTGAATATATTGCTCAACAATTGGAAAAAAGAGTCGCTTTTAGAAGAACTATAAGGATGGCCTTACAGAGGGCTCAGAGGGCTGGGGTCTTAGGTCTCAAAATACAAGTAGGTGGAAGGTTGAATGGTGCTGAAATTGCAAGAACAGAATGGACCAGAGAGGGTAGAGTTCCTTTACATACTCTGAGAGCTGAAATTGATTATGCTACACGTGAAGCTAACACTACTTATGGTGTTCTAGGCATTAAAGTTTGGGTTTTCAAAGGAGAAGTTCTCCCTAAAGATGAACAAACAATCCCAGTGGGGGCAAGCCCTAAGAGGAAAGCTAGTCGAAGACCTCAGCAATTTGAGGATCGCTCAAATGAGAATTCATAGGAGGTATAAAAATGCTTAGTCCAAAACGAACTAAATTTCGTAAACAACATAGAGGCAGAATGAGGGGTGTAGCCTCTAAAGGCAATACTATTGCTTTTGGTCAATTTGCTCTCCAAGCTCAAGACTGTGGATGGGTAACTGCACGTCAGATTGAGGCAAGTAGACGAGCTATGACAAGGTATATCAAACGTGGAGGTCAAATATGGATAAGAATTTTTCCCGATAAACCCGTAACCATGAGACCTGCCGAAACTAGAATGGGATCTGGTAAAGGTAATCCTGAGTTTTGGGTTGCAGTTGTAAAACCTGGAAGAATACTTTTTGAAATGGGTGGTGAGGATATCACTGAGGAAATTGCAAAAGAAGCTATGCGTTTAGCTCAATACAAACTTCCTGTAAAGACAAAATTTATCTCCGTTGATAAAAATCTAGAAGCTCCCTCCCAAAAAAATATAGATAATAAGAAATCTCAAGAGGAGGTTAAACAATGAAAAACTCAGAGTCTCTAAAAGAATTTAAAAAATTAAATTCTGAGCAAATTACTGAAAAGATTGACCAATTACGCAAAGATCTTTTTGATTTGAGATTCAAGCAAGCTACAAGACAGCTCAATGAAACTCATAAATTTAAAATCATTAAGAAACAAGTTGCGCAATTACTAACTCTAAGTAAGAGTCAATCTGCTTCTCAAACAAATTCTGATTAATTATTAGTTATGGCACTTAAAGAAAGAATTGGTACTGTGGTCAGCGACAAAATGGACAAAACAGTTGTTGTTGCTGTTATTAATAGATATCCACATCCTACTTATAAAAAAATTGTAAGTAGAACTACACGATATAAGGCTCATGATCCTGAAAATACATGTGTTTTAGGCGATAGAGTTAAAATTAGAGAAACTAGACCACTTAGCGCTCATAAAAGATGGGCAATAGAAGAGATTCTAAATAAAACAAGTCAGACTAAGGAGGTTAAAAAATGATTCAACAAGAAACTTATTTAACAGTCGCTGATAACAGCGGAGCAAAAAGACTCCAGTGTATTAGGGTGTTAGGCTCTAATAGAAGATACGCACATGTTGGGGATGTAATTGTAGCAACTGTCAAAGATGCTCTGCCGAATATGGGAGTTAAAAAATCTGAGGTTGTAAAAGCTGTCATCGTTAGAACAAAAGCAACATTAAGAAGAAATACTGGTAATTCAATCAGATTTGATGATAATGCTGCCGTTTTGATTAATGAGGATAAGAATCCAAAAGGTACTAGAGTTTTTGGTCCTGTAGCTAGAGAACTTCGGGATAAAAATTACACTAAGATTGTTTCTCTTGCTCCGGAGGTGATTTAAATGTTGGATTCAATAAAACAAAAGAAAAATTTACAAAGAATAAAAATGAGAATTAAAACCGGAGACTTAGTAAAAGTAATTAACGGAAAGGAAAAAGGCAAAACTGGCGAGGTTTTGAAAACTATACCTTTTGAAAATAGAGTAGTAGTTAAGGGAATTAACCTTAGGACCAAACATGTAAAACCGACTCAGGAAGGAGAATCTGGAAGAATACTTACAGAAGAAGCATCTTTACATGCATCAAATGTAATGTTCTTCTCAAAGAAAAAAAATCTTACAAGTAAGATTGAATACTTTATTGATAAAGAGGGAGTTAAGAAAAGAAGGTTGAAGAAAACTGGTGAAGTAATTGATTAATTTTTCATCAGAAACCAAATTAAATCTTTTTCTAATTTATCAATTCTGACAAAGACCAGAATTAACAAAAAATTATGACTCTAAAAAATCGCTACAAAGAATCAATAAGACCAAAACTCTTAAAGGAACTTGGTCTGAAGAATATTCATCAAGTACCTAAAGTTGTCAAAGTCAACGTTAACAGAGGTCTTGGTGAAGCCGCTTCAAATTCAAAAGCTTTAGAAGCATCTTTAAACGAAATGGCAACAATTACAGGACAAAAGGCCTTAGTAACAAGGGCTAAAAAAGCCATCGCGGGTTTTAAAATTCGTGAAGGCATGCCTATTGGTTGTACTGTAACTTTGAGAGGAGACAGGATGTATTCCTTTTTAGAGAGATTTATAAATCTAGCTTTACCAAGAATAAGAGACTTTAGAGGCGTTAATCCAAAAAGTTTTGATGGGAGAGGAAATTACACCGTAGGAGTGAAAGAACAATTGATTTTCCCTGAAATCTCTTTTGATAAAATAGATTCAATAAGAGGTATGGATATAACCATTGTTACAAGTGCAAAATCAGATCAAGAAGGTAAAGCTCTCTTGCAGGAGTTAGGAATGCCTTTTAGTAAGAATTAAATTAAAACTATGTCAAATCACGATCCTATTTCAGATATGCTTACTCGAATTAGAAATGCGAGTCAAAAAAAGCATACAACTACAACTATCCCAAGTTCAAAAATGTCCTTAAGTATTGCCAAAGTGCTTAAAAAAGAGGGTTTCATTTCTGATATTAATGAGGAAGGTGAAGGTTATAAATCGCAAATAATACTTGGTCTCAAATATAGTGGTAAAAATAAATTCCCAACTATTCGATCTATGCAAAGAGTTAGTAAACCTGGTTTGAGAATTTATAAAAATACTAGAGCTTTACCAAAAGTTCTCGGAGGTCTTGGAGTTGCTATCATTTCTACTTCGAAAGGCGTCATGAGTGATCGTGATGCCAGGAAGCAAGGTATAGGTGGCGAAGTACTTTGCTATGTTTATTAAGGAGAATTAATTATGTCAAGAATAGGGAAAACACCAGTACTGATTCCAGATAAAGTTACTGTTGACTTTAATGGACTAACAGTCACAGTTAAAGGCCCGAAGGGCGAATTAAGTCGTCTAATGCCCGAGGGAGTTAGTTTTGATAAAAAAGACAATACTGTTGTGGTAAGTCCTACCACAACTAAAATATATTCGAGGCAAAGACATGGTTTGTGTAGAGCCTTAATTGCAAATATGGTTGAAGGAGTTAGTCAAGGTTTTTCGAAGAAACTTGAAATCGTAGGCGTCGGATCTAGAGCTCAAGTAAAAGGTAAAAATCTAATTGTCAGTGCAGGATATAGTCATCCTGTAGAAATGATCCCCCCTGATGGTATAACATACAAAGTTGAGAGTAATACAAACGTTACTGTTTCTGGAATTGATAAGGAAATTGTTGGTAATGAAGCAGCAAAAATCAGATCAATTAGACCACCAGAGCCTTATAAAGGAAAAGGAATTAAATACCATGATGAGAGAATTCTCAGAAAAGCTGGTAAATCTGGCAAAAAATAATTCCACTTAAAAAAAATGACCAAACTTTCCAGAAAATTACAAACCCAAAAAAGACACAGAAGATTAAGAAGATTCTTAATTGGTGATTCAACACGTCCAAGGTTGTCTGTTTTTCGTTCAAATAATCATATTTATGCACAGCTTATAGATGATAGTGCTCAAACAACAATTTGTTCAGCTTCAACTGTTGATAAAGAACTTAGAGAAAAATCAGAAAAATTAGCTTCTGATTGTACTTCTTCCTCTATTGTTGGAAAATTATTAGCAAAGAGAGCTATAAAAAAAGGTATAAAGCAAGTAATTTTTGACCGTGGAGGAAATTTATATCACGGAAGAGTCAAAGCACTTGCTGATGCTGCACGTGAAGCTGGCCTAAAATTCTAAATTAAATTTTTATCACTATGACTGACACTCCTACAAAAAAAGAATCCCAGATTACTGATAATGTTCCCTCTGTAAATAAAAGTGAACAAAAGAAGAATAATCGTACCGATCGTAAGAGAGGTAGAAGAGGTGATTCAAAGAATCAAGAGAGGGATTCTGATTGGCAAGAAAGAGTTATTCAAATACGAAGAGTATCTAAGACAGTAAAAGGTGGAAAAAAAATGAGTTTTAGAGCAATTGTTGTTGTTGGTAATGAGAAAGGACAAGTTGGTGTAGGAGTTGGCAAGGCTGGTGATGTAATAGGTGCTGTGAGAAAAGGAGTATCAGATGGTAAAAAAAATCTTGTTAGAGTTCCCTTAACACCTAATAATTCAATACCAACTTTATCTAATGGTCGTGATGGTGCAGCAAATGTGCTTATTAGACCAGCTGCCCCTGGTACTGGTGTAATTGCTGGTGGCTCAATAAGGACAGTCTTAGAATTAGCAGGTATAAAAAATGTTTTAGCTAAAAGATTAGGTAGTAAGACACCTTTAAATAATGCAAGAGCTGCTATGGTTGCTTTGTCGCAACTAAGAACCCATAAATCTGCTTCAAGAGAGAGAGGAATCTCCCTCGAACAGCTTTATTCTTAAAAATTATGACTACTACTTTAAATACACTAAGTTCAAATACTGGTTCTAGGAAGAAAAAACTTAGAAAAGGTAGAGGTATCGCTGCTGGTCAGGGAGCTTCTTGTGGTTTCGGAATGAGAGGTCAGAAATCACGTTCAGGTAGGCCTACCCGACCTGGTTTCGAAGGTGGTCAAATGCCCTTATATAGAAGAGTCCCTAAACTAAAGCATTTTGAATTAATTAATCAAAAAAAATTTACAATTATCAATTTACATAAATTGAATGACTTTAAAGATAGTGAGATAGTAAATATAGACACTTTGGTTAAAAAAGGTCTGCTTTTCAAACCAAAATTTCCATTAAAGATACTAGGTAGTGGAGATCTTAATGTAAAGTTAACAGTTCAAGCTCATTCATTTACAAAAGTTGCTAAACAAAAGATTGAGAAAATTGGTGGAACCTGCGAAGTTATAAAAAATAAATAAGTAAATTCTGTTTAAATTTAGTTTTGTCTAACTATGTTTGTCAAAAAAAGTAGAAATCCTAATGCTTCGGAAATTTTATCTCAACTATTTCTGAACAATGAGTTAAGAAGCCGAGTTTTAACGACTCTAGGTCTTTTACTTTTGGTAAGGCTTGGAATATATATTCCAATGCCAGGAATTGATAGGGTTGCTTTTAAAAGTTTTATAGATCAAGGAGGACAATTAATTGGTTTTTTAGACATTTTTACTGGTGGTGGAATATCAACTTTAGGAATATTTGCTTTAGGAATATTACCTTTCATTAATGCCTCAATTATTATTCAACTTTTAACTGCATCATTGCCAGTACTCGAAGATTTACAAAAAAATGAAGGTGAAGCAGGTAGAAGAAAAATTGCTCAAATAACAAGATATGTAGCTTTGGGTTGGGGCTTTTTGCAAAGTATTATCTTCTCCTTAATTCTTAGACAATATGCAGTTGAAGGAGTTAGTGAAACTACGTTTGTTTTCCAAACTTCAATTGCTTTGGTAACTGGATCAATGCTAGTAATGTGGTTTAGTGAGATTATTACAGAGAAAGGTATTGGCCAAGGGGCTTCCTTAGTAATTTTTTTGAATATAGTTGCGACTTTGCCAAAAGCATTAAGTTCTACTATTGAAAAAGCTCAAACTGGTGATCGTGGAGACGTTTTAGGTATTGCCGTATTGCTTGGCGTTTTTTTACTTACAATTGTTGGAATTATTTTTGTTCAAGAAGGGGCAAGGCGCATACCTATTGTGAGCGCGAAAAGACAAATAGGAACTTCAACATTGCTTCCAACTAGGCAAAGTTATTTACCTTTAAAACTTAATGCAGGCGGGGTAATGCCAATAATCTTTGCGTCTGCCTTGATATTTTTGCCCATAACTATTGCCAATGTAACGGGTAATCCACTTTTAATAAAATTAGCAAGTAGTTTAAATCCCAGTTCTTCAAATCCATGGCCATATGCACTTACATTTTTTGCATTGATCTTGGGATTTTCTTATTTTTATGCATCTCTTACCATTAACCCAATAGACGTAGCTTCTAATTTAAAAAAAGGTGGAGTAGCTATACCAGGAATTAGGCCAGGAACAAATACAGCTAATTATCTGTCAGGTATCCAGAATAGGTTGACACTCTTGGGAGGATTATTCTTAGGTTCGGTTGCTATCATCCCAGCAGCTGTTGAAAGAGCAACAAATGTACAAACTTTTCAAGGTCTTGGAGCAACATCTTTACTAATTCTTGTAGGTGTTGCAATAGATACTGCTAAACAAATTCAGACTTATGTCATATCCCAGAGATATGAGGGACTCGTTAATAATTAATGAAAAAACATATACTATTTTTGGGAGCACCTGGTGCAGGAAAAGGTACTCAGGCGGAATTGCTAAGTAAAAAAAATTCTTATTTGCACTTGTCCACAGGTGAATTATTAAGAAAAGAAATAGAGATGAATACTAATTTAGGTATAAAAGTCAAAAAAACTATAAATCGCGGTGAACTAGTTAGTGATGAAGTTGTTTTAGAAATTGTTGAGAAGAATTTAGGTAACCATAAAAAAGGATGGATCCTAGATGGGTATCCAAGAAATTTGGCACAAGCAAATTCATTGAATGAGGTTTTAAATAAAATAAATCAACCTTTAGAGGTTGTTTTTTATTTAGATATACCTGAAGAAATTTTAATCGAGCGTCTACTTTTAAGAGGTAGAAAAGATGATAATGAAGAGACTATTAAAACAAGGTTAGATATTTATAAAAAAACTACAGAACCCTTAGTTAAATACTATGGTAGGAAGTCATTACTGGAATATATTGATGCTGATAGAGATTTAAAAACAATTTCTATTGATATCCAACAAAAAATGGCTTGACAATGATGTAGAATATAAAATTAGCGTTTAATTTCATCCATGAAGGTCAGATCTTCGGTCAAAAAAATTAGTCCTGACGATCAGATCGTAAGGAGAAGAGGTAAAATCTATGTTATCAACAAGAAAAGACCTCGCAATAAACAACGCCAAGGCTAACCTTGAAAAAATTACTCTAAACTTTTACTTACTCAAAACACGTGGCCAGGATTGCAGGAATTGACATACCTCGCGAAAAGCGAGTAGAAATTGCCCTTACATACGTTTATGGAATTGGTTTAACAAGATCAAAGTTAATTCTTTCTAATACAGGAGTTAACCCAGATACTCGTGTTAAAGATCTATCCGATTCAGATGTTCAAAAACTTAGAGGCGCTACAGAAGATTTTACTTTAGAGGGAGATTTAAGAAGAAAAGAGGGCATGGCCCTAAAACGTCTACAAGATATTGGATGCGTTAGAGGAAGAAGGCATAGAATGAGTCTTCCAGTTAGAGGACAAAGAACGAGGACTAATGCTAGAACGAGAAGAGGATCAAGAAAAACAGTTGCTGGAAGAAAAAAATAATTTACTAAATCACATAAAAATTAAAAACTAATTTTATTATCATGGCAGCCCCAGTAAAAAAAACAAATTCAAAGAAATCAAAAAGAAATGTACCTAATGGTGTAGTGCATATCCAAAGCACATTTAACAACACTATAGTCTCTATCTCTGATACCTCTGGTCAAGTAATTTCATGGTCTTCAGCAGGAGCAAGCGGTTTTAAAGGAGCTCGAAAAGGAACTCCATTTGCAGCCCAAACAGCTGCTGAGGCTGCAGCTAGAAGAGCCCTTGATCAAGGGATGAGACAGATAGAAGTCTTAGTTAGAGGTCCTGGTTCAGGTAGGGAAACCGCCATAAGAGCTTTACAAGTGGCCGGTTTAGAAATAACTCTAATAAGAGATGTCACTCCATTACCTCATAATGGATGTAGAAGACCTAAACGTAGACGCGTTTAGAGCTTAATCACTTTCCAACCCCACCCCAAAACATTACAACTTCATTTTTTTCCGTGTTGCAATACCAGATTGACAGAATCGACCATCAAATAGCAGATGATCGCTCCCAAACAGGGACATTTTTAATTGGCCCTTTAGAAAGAGGACAAGCTACAACTTTAGGCAATTCATTAAGAAGAGTGCTGATGGGAGGACTTGAAGGAAGCGCAGTAACTGCAGTGAGAATTGCAGGAATTAATCATGAATATGCAACTATTCCTGGCGTAAGAGAGGATGTTTTAGATATCCTTTTAAACTGTAAACAACTTTCTATCAACAGTTCTAATCCAGACCTTGAAATAGGGAGGCTTGTAGCAACGGGCCCAATGGATGTCACAGCAAATGATATACAATTTTCATCTCAAGTCGAAATTGTAGATGGTGATAAACCAATTGCAACCATTCAGGAAGGTCATAATTTAGAACTAGAAATTCATGTAGAACGAGGTGTTGGCTATAGACCGGTAGATCGTAAAAATGAAGAAACTACCGCTATCGACTTGCTTCAAATAGATGCTGTTTTCATGCCCGTCAAAAGAGTTAATTTTACTATTGATGAAACTGCTGTATCAGAAGGTGGCACAGGTAGAGAAAGGCTTAAAATGGAAGTAGTTACTGATGGTTCAACAACTCCCGATGATGCTATTGCGGAAGCCGCAAACCAGTTGATTGAGCTATTCCAACCGTTAGCTACTGTTACTATGGTCGAGGAAATTCCTGAAGAGCCAGAACCCTCTCCTGAAGCCCAAATTCCACTAGAAGAACTAAACTTGTCCGTTAGAGCATATAATTGTCTTAAGAGAGCACAAGTTAATTCAGTATCAGATTTAATGGGATTTAGTTATGAAGATCTTTTAGAAATCAAGAACTTCGGCTCAAAATCCGCAGATGAAGTTATTGAAGCTCTTGAGCGCATAGGAATTTCAATTCCACAAAGTAGAACCTCAGTTTAACAAAATTAAAATTATGAGACATCAACTAAGAATTCCTCTTTTAAGTAAGCCTGCAGATCAAAGAAAAGCACTGTTAAGAGGATTAACTACACAATTGATTAAAGAAGGCAGAGTAACTACTACTAAAGCCAGAGCAAAAGCTCTAAGAAACGAAGCTGAAAGAATGATTTCTTTAGCAAAGGATGGCAGTCTGGCTGCGAGAAGAAGAGCTATTGGATATATTTATGATAAGAAATTAGTTCATTCATTATTTGAAAAAGCAAATGAAAGATATGGAGATAGAAAAGGAGGTTATACAAGAATAGTTCGTACGGTTCCTAGAAAAGGTGATAATGCTCAAATGGCCATTATTGAGCTTGTTTAAAAATTAAAAAAGATACCTTATTAAATTATTGAAATTTGAAAAGAGTAGCTCTAATTCTCCAATATGATGGAACGCACTTTTCGGGTTGGCAAAGACAGAAGAATGCTAAAAGTGTTCAAGAAACTTTAGAAAAAGCACTCTTAAACATATCTAATCAGAATGTAAGTACTTATGCTGCAGGTAGAACAGACTCTGGAGTTCATGCTTCCGGCCAGGTGGTTCATTTTGATATTGACTATGTGATACCAGCTGAGCGTTACTCAGAGGTATTAAATGGATTCTTGCCTGAGACTATAAAAATACTTGAATCTGTTGAAGTTGAAGGTAATTGGCATGCTTGCTATTCTGCGATTTATAGACATTATCGATACGTAATAAATAACTCTAAATTATCAAATTTGTTTTTAAATAATTGGTCATGGCATAGGTATCAAAAGATTCTTGATGAATCTTTGATGTCTCTTGCCTTAAAGGGGATGGAGGGAGAGCATGATTTTTTTGCTTTTCAAAAAAGTAGAAGTAACAGGGCAAATTCAATTACAACAATTAAAAATATAAGTTTAGAAAGATTCGAGGATTTAATCTTTATTGATATTAGAGCTACTGGCTTTCTTTATGGAATGGTCCGTTTAATTGTTGGACAACTTGTTTTGGTAGGTGAAAAAAAAATATCACCAGAAACTTTTACAAATAGATGGAAATATAAAAAGAAAAATGATGTTAAGGAATCTTCTCCAGCAAAGGGACTATGTTTTGTTAATGCAGTATATGAAAAAAATGTTTTTAAAAAAATTAATAAAAATGATCTTTTCCCGAAGTACCTTATTAAAGGTTATTCATAAACATTTTTTATTTGAGCAAAATATTTCTTAAATTTATCCCAACTCATTGTAGAATCCTCCTTCGATAAGGTAGAATTTAAAATTAGATTAAATTTATTTTTATAAATTTGGTAAATGAATAAAACAATTACTCCGTCCTTAGAAACGATTGCAACAAATTGGTTTTTAGTTGACGCAAAAGATAAGACACTTGGCAGGTTAGCAACAGAAATTGCATCTGTCTTAAGAGGTAAGAATAAGCCAACATTTACACCACATTTAGATACTGGAGATTTTGTAATTGTTATAAATGCAGAAAAAGTTACAGTTACTGGAAAAAAAACATCTCAAAAGTTATATAGAAGACATTCTGGAAGACCTGGTGGAATGAAAACTGAGAAATTTGAGTCACTTCAGCAAAGAATACCTGAAAGAATTATTGAACAAGCAGTAAAAGGTATGCTTCCACATAATTCATTAGGTAGGCAGCAGTTTAAAAAATTAAAGGTTTATAAAGGAGCTGAACACCCTCATGCTGCGCAGAATCCTGTATTATTAAATAGTTAAAATATCAAAATGAACAGTCAAATAAAAAACAAAGCTGTATATTGGGGAACTGGTAGAAGAAAAACTTCTGTCGCAAGAGTCCGTTTAATCCCTGGTAATGGACAAATTAAGATAAATGGTCGTCAAGGTGACGATTATTTAAACTTTAATCCTTTACACTTAAATTCTGTAAAAGCACCCCTAGTAACATTAGGCCTCGAAAATTCTTACGATATTCTAGTGAACGTTTTTGGTGGTGGTTTAACAGGGCAAGCTGATGCTATAAAGCAGGGAGCAGCCAGAGCCTTATGTGAACTCTCACAAGATAATAGAAAACCACTTAAAACTGAGGGTCATTTAAGTAGGGACCCTAGAGCAAAGGAGAGAAGAAAATATGGTCTTAAAAAAGCAAGAAAAGCCCCACAATTCTCTAAACGTTAAAAGAATTCAATCATGCCAAAATCAGAAATTCATCCAAAATGGTATCCAGATGCAAAGGTTATTTGTAATGGAGAAGTTGTAATGACAACAGGCTCAACTCAGCCCGAGCTTCATGTAGATGTATGGAGTGGTAATCATCCTTTCTTCACTGGAACTCAAAAAATTCTTGATACAGAAGGTAGAGTTGATAGGTTTATGAAAAAATATGGTATGGGTTCAGCTAATTCAGCTACAACAAAAGAAAAAAAAGAGGAAGAAATTTCTAACAAATAGAATCTCAAAATTAAGCAAAATTTCAATTGGAATACTCAATATTAATTGCAAGGTTGAAAACTGCTTCAGAAAGTTTTGAAAATTTGGAAGTGCAGCTTGCAGATCCTGACATAGCAAATGATCCAAAGAAATTGGAATCAATAGCTAGAGAAAGGTCAAAATTAGAACCTTTAGTAATTGATTTTAATCAGCTGCTTGATACTGATAAGGAAATTGAAGATTCAAAAAATTTACTTAAAGATAATAGAAATGATAAAGAGATGGAAACTTTAATAAATGAGGAGTTAACTAACCTGGAGGAATCAAAGCATAAACTTATTCAAAAAGTCACAATCGCATTACTACCGAAAGATCCAAGAGATGAGAGGAGTGTAATGTTAGAAATTAGAGCCGGTGCTGGAGGAAATGAGGCTTGTATCTGGGCCGGTGATCTAGCCAGAATGTATGAAAGATATGGACAAAAAATTGGTTGGTCTGTAAAACCTGTTAGTGCTTCTGAGTCCGAAATGGGAGGATTTAAAGAGTTAGTTATATCAGTTAAGGGAGATTCTGTTTATAGTCAACTTAAATTTGAGGCTGGTGTACATAGAGTGCAAAGAGTTCCAGCCACTGAATCTCAAGGTAGAGTTCACACCTCTACCGCTACAGTAGCTGTAATGCCTGAGGCTGATCCAGTTGAGGTTAAGATTGATCCAACTGATTTAGAGGTTGGTACTGCAAGATCAGGGGGTGCAGGGGGACAAAATGTTAATAAGGTAGAGACTGCTATTGATCTTCTCCACAAGCCAACAGGGATAAGAGTTTTTTGTACACAAGAGAGATCTCAATTACAAAATCGTGAACGAGCAATGGAAATTTTAAGAGCCAAATTATATGAAATTCAATTAAAAGAAGCTAATGCCAAAGAGAGATCGCAAAGGCTTTCTCAGGTGGGAACTGGAGATAGGAGTGAAAAAATTAGAACTTATAATTTCAAAGATAACAGGACAACTGATCATAGATTGGGTTCCAATTTTTCACTAGAATCAATTCTCGCGGGTCAATTAGATGAAGTAATTGATGCATGCATAGCACAAGAACAAAAGAGAATGATGGAAGATTTTAATAAAGAAGAGAATTAAGGTTTTATTTTTATTAGATTGCAACTCCTATTACGTATTTACTCCATTCTTTATGTCTGCCAGAGTCAATTTGTCTTGTAGCCTCAAAATTGAGATTACTTAGCGGACGGTAGGGCTTTCGTTTTAAAGGCATTTTTGCCTCTTCTGGAGTCCGGTTACCTTTTTGTACATTACATCTAAGACAAGCTGTAGTAACATTTTCCCAGTTATCAGTTCCACCTCTGCTTCTCGGTAAAACATGATCTATTGATAAATCACCACCCTTATAGTTACAGTATTGGCAAGAATTATTGTCTCTTAGAAGAATATTTTTCCTTGTTAATGAAACCTCTCTAAAAGGTACTTTGACGTAGTAACGAAGTCTAATAACTGTCGGTAATTTTCTTCCGCAATGTATTGAATAAGATTTATCTTCCTCTAAGCTTTCTGCTTTACCTTTTATCATCAAAATAACTGCTCTTCGCCAAGAAGTGATGTTCAAGGGTTCATAGGATGCATTTAAAACTAGTGTCTGGCCCATGCCAAAATACAATTTACATGTCATGCTAACTGTATATTTCAATAAGCGCATATTATTGCGCAGAGTTAATGCAAATTCGGCAAACAAATCAGGGATTTAATTTTGATAATTATCCAACTTTCGATAAAAATATAGATCCAAAACAAAGAGCGTGGATCGAAGTTAGAGGTAAAGCAGTAGAAAAAAATGTAAAGTATTTAAGATCTAAATTAAGTAAAAATTGTCAATTTATGGCAGTTGTTAAAGCTGATGGATATGGACATGATGCAAAATTAGTATCTGAATATGCTATCAAAGGTGGAGCTTCGCAATTAGGAGTTGCAACATTAAAAGAAGGGATTAAGTTACGTTCTTCTGAAGTTAAAAAACCAATTCTTATCCTCGGCAATCTATATACGAAAAGGGATTTAATAGTATCTTTTAAAAATGATCTTATGCCAACTATTAGTAGTATTAGAGAATGTTTAATTTGTAATAATATTGGGAAGCATTTTGGTTTGAAATTTTCTCTTCATCTTAAAGTAGATACTGGGATGTCAAGACTAGGATTCGAATATAGTAAATTTATTCAGCAATTCGAAAAGATAAAATCTTTTGAAAACATATCTATAGAAGGAATATATAGTCATTTATCATCTGCAGATGAAGAGAACTCATTAGATCCACAAAGTACTACACAATTACAAAAACAGAAGTTTCAGGAATTATTAAAGCAAATTAATGTTGATAGAAATCATAATATAAAGATTCATTTGGCTAATTCTGCAGGCATGCTTCTTAATAAAGATTTTCATTTTCAAATGGTACGTGTTGGGCTTTCTATGTATGGATATAGTCCTCTATCAAAAATAAATAAATATTTATCGCTTAAACCAGCTTTATATTTGAAGGTCAAAGTAGCTTTTATAAGAATTATTGATAAAGGTGTAAGGGTAAGTTATGGCGGAAAATTTGTAAGTAGTAGAAAAACTAAGCTAGCTGTATTGAGTATTGGCTATGCAGATGGCGTCCCAAGAAATCTCTCAGGCAAGATAAAAGTCATCCATAATAATAAACTTTATCCTCAAGTTGGATCTATAACTATGGATCAAATGATGGTAGATATAACAGGTTCAAATGATATCAAAATTGGCAGCACGATGGTTTTACTAGGATCTGATGGAGACAAAACTATTTCTCCTCTTGATTGGGCTAGAGAATCTAATACTATTCCTTGGGAAATTCTTTGTTCTTTTAAAAATAGATTACCCAGAGTTCAAGTTGACTAGACATTTCGATAAAATAAAAAATTTTGAATGTTTGCAAAAATATTGATAATGTATAAGAACTGGAGAGGTGGCTGAGTGGTTGAAAGCGGCTCCCTGCTAAGGAGTTACAGGAGGTAACTTTTGTCGAGGGTTCGAATCCCTCCCTCTCCGTAATCAATTAAGAAATTTTTTCAAATTTTTAAATTTTTAAAATACTGCAAGATTAATATTTTCTAAGTCATTAATAGAATTTAAAATCAAGTCAGCACCTGCAATTCTTAAATTACTTTCGTATGAATTACGTTCTTTTAAACGAGACTTTAAATGTAAATGAGGGGGAGCTAGCCCAATACTGATGAATTTCTGAGATGGTATTTCCTTTCTAGCGTTCATTACTGTATTTATATCTGCAATAGTATCACCTACATATGCAATGGGAATATTTGATGGACCAAGTGTATTTCCAAGAAGCTTTTTTGATAAGTTAATAAAACCTTTAGGATCAGGCTTGTCAGGGGCATCTCCCATGGATATTAAGGGAGGTGATTTTAGTCCAAGTCTTTTTTCTAAAACAAATTTTGCAGAAGCAGACTCTGCACCACTTACAAAACCCCAAATTATTCCATTGCTTTGTAATTTATCAAAAAACTCTTTATTAACTAATAACTCTTCATTTAATATGAATCCAGACCAATAATTACTATTATTATTGGGATCTCCCCCAAAGTAAAACTCTTCAAAACATTTAACTATTGCTTCTCTTGAAGGAATCTGAAGCTTTAAGTTCTCTTTCTTTATATATCTTTTTATAAGTTCTAAACTTAAATCCCAGTCATTATTCCAGATTCCTTCATTTTTTGCATTATCAATATCTATATAACTCGGCTCCCATCCTGAAAATTTGTAAACTGTTTTTTTTAGTGAGAGCCTGTAACTATTCTCTACACTACGAATTACACCATCTATATCAAATAAAATTAAACCACTATATTTCAATGTATTTTTTAAAGCTTTTGATAAAAGATTAGTATTCTTATAAAAAAAAAGCAAAGAAAAATATTCTTATTTAATAATGAATTATCTGATCTTAATTTTATAAATATCCCCTGGGTGTAAGAAATATTTCATCTTTTAACGTGGTTCGAGAATTACCAATAATAACTATTGATAACATATCAATTTCTTTAATAGGAATCGTTTTTAAAGTGAAAAATTTTCTGGATTGATTCTCTCTACCTACTTGTCTAGCTATTAAAACAGGTGTATCCCCTTGCCTAGATTTTAAGCATATATCAATAGCACTTTTTAACTGCCAATTTCTTTCTATTGATTGAGGATTAAAAAACGCTATTACAAAGTCACCTAAAAGAGCCCCTTCAATTCTTTTTTCTATTAAAGACCAAGGTGTTAACTTATCACTTAAACTTACTGAACAAAAGTCATTCATCAGTGGTGCCCCACTCAGCGCAGCCGCCAATTGCAAACTACTTATACCAGGATGAACTTCAGAGTAAGGCCTATATTCTTTTTTGATTTTTTGAAGTAATTCTAAAACTAAACCAGCCATGCCATAAAAGCCAGATTCCCCTGATGAAATTAAAGCCACTTTTATCCCTTCTTCGGCAAGTTTTATTGCCTTGCTACATCTTTCTTTTTCCTCAGTAAGTTTACTTTCAATTAAAACCTGGTCACTCCTTTTAAGTGGTTTAATGAAATCTAAATACATCTTGTATCCAATCCAAACAGTACATTTTGAGAGTGCCTCTCTTGCATTATTGGTCAGGAAGGAGATATCTCCAGGCCCACTTCCAATAATATGTATTTCGCCATTAATTGGATAATATTGATTTTTTGATTCTGCTACAGCGATTGTTACTGCCCCAGATTGATTCTTAAAAATTTTTTTTTCTTTTAATAATTTTGATTCTTCTCCGGCTGCTATTAAGCAAGAAGCTTCTGCCACAGAAGATATCCCTATTTCTTTTCGAACGATACTTGATGGATTTGGAACAATTATTTTTGAAAGGTCTTCTTTAGTAAAAAACTTGATGGGAAAGTTATTTTCTTTAGCAAGTTCTAAAATCCCTTTCTCATCTTTTTTAATATCAATAGTTGCAAATCCCGCAATTGAATGAGCAGATATATTACTTGACTCCAAAAATTTATTTAAAGAATTTGCTATCAATTCTTTGCTGGTATTTCTTTCACAGCCTATTCCAACCCACAAAACAGGGGGATGCCAAGTTTTTTCATTATTTTCGAATACACTTACATGAAATGTTGAATTAGGTTGTTCAGTTTCCTTTTCATGAATTTGATTAATCCTCTCTCCTGATTCTGAAGTTTGCCATAAACTATTACCAGATAATTGTTTGCAAAATATTTCTTCATTCTTAGCTTGTTTTATTACTATTTTTGACCAGTTCTCTATTTTGCCAGATCTTTTCCAACCCCATTGATTACCAAATGAATCAAGATTTAAGAAACCTTGATCTTTTGAATTATTTGTTTCTATTATTTGGCCACCAAGTAAATTAGAAATTTGATAAGCGATATTTTGAGTATTTGACTGGTGCGAACCAAGTAAGGGAACTATTTTAGAGCATTTGTTATCTATTACGATCACTCCTGGATCTTTATCTTTAGATTTTAAAAAAGAATTTATTATACGTATTGATGCACCAATTGAACCTATAAAAATGATTAAATCAAGTTCTAGCCATTGCTTAAGTAAAATTTCTCTAGGCCTTTCTACTTTTACAAAATCATTTTCAATTACATCATTTTTTGAAGAGCTAGCAATATATATCTCTTTTACGAATTCGGTCTTTTTAAGTCTTTTTAAAATTCCCTTTGAATTACTAGATAGACCTATTGCGATTCCTTCCAAATTAGTAATCAATGTTCGTCATGATGAATTATATACTGTCGATGTTCTTAAAAATTTCGTGTGAAATATAAAAAAAAATTTAAGAAATTTTTATAAAATTTGGGTAAAAATACTCATAACTCAGTCGTGGACAATAATTTAACAAAATATTCATATAGTAACAATCATTAGAACATTTGTTACGTTAATGCATAACGAAAGAATCTTTGCCTTATTATTTTTGAAACGAATATATAAAGTTTTGAATGATTTGTTTTCTTGAACATTATTATTAAAAATAAGTTCAAGATTCGATCAATCGGCTTTAATGTCAATTATTTTCGAGGTGCTAGATGACCATCAG
Organism: Prochlorococcus sp. AG-418-K17; assembly: GCA_003214055.1. Lineage (GTDB taxonomy): Bacteria > Cyanobacteriota > Cyanobacteriia > PCC-6307 > Cyanobiaceae > Prochlorococcus_A. Next base: position 24,660 of record QCMD01000007.1, on the reverse strand, counting down.
CCCACCAGAAAGTGGAGAAAAAAACAAAAAAGTTTTGGAAGATCCTGTGAAGGCTGATCCAAGACCTATTGATTTTGCCAAATTAGATAAGCCAGGTTTCTGGTCTAGTAAATTATCTAAGGGTCCAAAAACTACAACTTGGATCTGGAATTTGCATGCAGATGCACATGATTTTGATGTGCATACTGGCGATGCTGAAGAAGCAACAAGAAAAATCTTTTCAGCTCACTTTGGCCATCTTGCCGTCATATTTATTTGGATGAGTGCTGCATTTTTCCATGGAGCTAGATTTTCTAATTACTCAGGTTGGTTAGCTGATCCAACTCATGTTAAACCAGGTGCTCAGCAAGTTTGGGCAATAGTAGGACAAGAAATGCTTAATGCAGATCTTGGTGCTAATTACAATGGCATCCAAATAAGTTCAGGAATATTTCATATGTGGCGCGCATGGGGAATAACTAATGAAACTGAACTTATGGCTTTAGCTATAGGTGCTGTAGTAATGGCTGCACTAATGCTTCATGCAGGTATTTTTCATTATCATAAAGCAGCTCCAAAAATGGAGTGGTTTCAAGATATCGAGTCAATGCTTAATCACCACATTGCTGGTTTAGTAGGACTAGGATCCTTAGCATGGGCAGGACATTGTATTCATATAGGAGCTCCAACCGCAGCTCTTTTAGATGCAATTGATGCAGGTTCTCCTTTGATTATAAATGGTAAAGAAATAGCAACTATTGCAGACATGCCTATGCCGCATCAACTCTGCGATCCACAAATTATCGGTCAGATATTCCCGGGTTTAGCAAGTGGTACAGGTAATTTCTTCAGTTTAAATTGGTTTGCTTTCTCAGATTTTCTTACCTTTAAAGGTGGGCTAAATCCTGTAACAGGAAGCTTATGGATGACAGATGTTTCACATCATCATTTAGCCTTTGGTGTAATTGCAATAATTGGTGGTCATATGTATAGAACCAATTACGGTATTGGTCATAGTATGAAAGAAATATTAGATTCACAGCAAGGAGACCCAATATTATTTCCTGCTCCTAAAGGCCATCAAGGTCTTTTTGAGTTCATGGCAGAAAGTAGACATGCCCAGCTTGCGGTAAACCTAGCAATGCTTGGATCAATAAGCATATTAGTATCTCATCATATGTATGCGATGCCTCCGTATCCATACATAGCTACTGACTACATGACAGTTCTTGGGTTATTTACTCATCACATGTGGATTGGTGGATTATTCATAGTAGGAGCAGGGGCGCATGCTGGAATTGCAATGGTTAGAGATTACGATCCAGCAAAACATATTGATAATGTATTAGACAGAATACTTAAAGCAAGGGATGCCTTAATCAGCCACTTGAACTGGGTATGTATGTGGTTAGGATTCCATAGTTTTGGACTCTATATTCATAACGATACTATGAGAGCTTTGGGTAGGCCCCAAGATATGTTTAGTGATTCTGCAATCCAACTTCAGCCAATTTTTGCTCAGTGGGTACAAAGTATCCAAGCATCTGCTGTTGGAACTTCTCTTTTAGCAGGTACTGCAGAAGCTTTACCTCACAAAGCTTTAAGTGAAGTTTTCAATGGAAGTTTAGTAGAAGTTGGTGGCAAGGTCGCTATAGCTCCAATTCCATTAGGGACGGCTGATTTAATGATTCATCATATCCATGCTTTCCAAATTCACGTAACTGTCTTGATACTCCTCAAAGGAGTACTTTATGCAAGAAGTTCAAGGCTGATCCCTGACAAAGCTTCTTTAGGATTTAGATTCCCTTGTGATGGACCTGGAAGAGGTGGTACATGTCAAGTTTCTTCATGGGACCATGTTTTCTTGGCTCTCTTCTGGATGTATAACTGTTTATCAATAGTTATTTTCCACTTCTCTTGGAAAATGCAGAGTGATGTTTGGGGACTTACTGGGGGTAATTTCGCACAAAGTTCAATAACCATAAATGGTTGGCTTAGAGATTTCCTTTGGGCCCAGGCTTCTCAAGTATTAACAAGCTATGGTCAATCAATAAGCATGTACGGTTTGATGTTCTTAGGAGCTCATTTCATATGGGCATTTAGTTTAATGTTCCTCTTTAGTGGACGAGGATATTGGCAAGAATTATTCGAATCAATTGTTTGGGCACATAATAAACTTAAAGTTGCTCCAACTATTCAACCAAGAGCTTTATCCATCACCCAGGGTAGAGCAGTCGGTGTAACTCATTTCCTTGTAGGTGGTATTGCCACCACATGGGCTTTCTTCCATGCTCGCCTTTTCGGCCTGGGCTAATTACCTGAACTTAACCTTTTTAATTCAATGGCAACAAAATTTCCATCATTTAACCAGGGTCTAGCTCAGGACCCTACAACTAGACGAATATGGTACGGAATAGCTACCGCACATGACTTTGAAAGTCATGATGGTATGACCGAAGAAAAGCTTTATCAGAAGCTTTTCTCTACACATTTTGGTCATCTTGCAATAATCGCACTCTGGGTAGCTGGTAACTTATTTCATATTGCTTGGCAAGGTAACTTCGAGCAATTCGTACTTGATCCAACCCATGTTCGTCCTATTGCTCATGCTATTTGGGATCCTCATTTTGGATCTGGTATCACAGAAGCAATGACACAAGCTGGAGCTAGTGGTCCAGTAAATATAGCTTACTCAGGTCTCTACCATTGGTGGTACACAATTGGAATGAGAACTAATGAACAACTCTTCCAAGCTTCAATATTTATGAGTATTTTGGCTTGTTGGACTCTATTTGCAGGTTGGTTACACTTACAGCCAAAATTTAGACCTTCTCTAGCTTGGTTTAAAAATGCAGAGTCAAGATTAAATCATCACTTAGCTGTTTTATTTGGTTTTAGTAGTATCGCTTGGACAGGTCATTTGGTTCACGTTGCTATACCTGAATCAAGAGGACAACATGTAGGTTGGGATAACTGGTTAACAGTTCTTCCACACCCTGCAGGATTAGCTCCTTTCTTTACTTTAAATTGGGGAGCATATGCCCAAAATCCTGATTCTCTAGATCAAGTTTTTGGAACAGCTGAGGGAGCTGGAACTGCAATCTTTACTTTCTTAGGTGGACTTCATCCTCAAAGCGAAGCATTATGGCTTACTGATATTGCGCATCACCATATTGCGATTGGAACAGTTTTTGTAATTGCTGGTCATATGTATAGAAATACTTTTGGTATTGGTCATAGCCTCAAAGAAATTACAGAAGCTCATAATACAAGACATCCTAATGATCCTCATAAAGGTAGTTTCGGAATTAATCACGATGGAATATATGAAACCGTAAATAATTCATTACATTTCCAACTTGGACTAGCATTAGCATCACTTGGTGTAGCAACATCACTTGTAGCCCAACATATGGGTGCACTACCCTCTTACGCTTTTATTGCTAGAGACTATACTACACAATCTGCTTTATATAGCCATCATCAGTACATAGCGATGTTCTTAATGGTGGGTGCATTTGCACATGGAGCCATTTTCTTTGTAAGAGATTATGATCCCGAATTAAATAAAGATAATGTATTAGCAAGAGTTCTTGGAACAAAGGAAGCGTTGATAAGTCATCTTAGCTGGGTAACAATGCTGCTAGGATTCCATACTCTTGGAATTTATGTTCATAATGATGTTGTTGTAGCTTTTGGTAATCCTGAAAAGCAAATTCTAATTGAGCCAGTATTTGCTCAATTTGTTCAAGCTGCTCAAGGAAAGATGATGTACGGCTTTAACGCTCTACTATCTGATCCTACAAGTTCAGCAAGTCTCGCTGCTAATTCATTACCAGGTGATCATTACTGGATGGATCTTATCAATAGACAAGATGCTTTAAGTTCTTTCTTACCTATCGGCCCTGCTGATTTCTTAGTTCACCACGCTATAGCTTTAGGTCTTCATACAACTGCTTTAATACTTATTAAAGGTGCACTTGATGCTAGAGGAACAAAATTAATTCCTGACAAGAAAGATTTAGGTTATGCATTCCCTTGCGATGGACCTGGACGTGGCGGTACTTGTGATAGTTCATCTTGGGACGCTATGTACTTAGCTATGTTCTGGGCATTAAACTTAATAGCATGGGTAACTTTCTATTGGCATTGGAAACATCTAGCAATATGGCAGGGTAATGTAGCTCAATTTAATGAATCTGGAACTTATCTAATGGGTTGGTTCAGAGATTATCTCTGGTTAAACTCTGCTCAACTTATTAATGGATATAATCCATTTGGAGTAAATTCTCTATCTCCTTGGGCTTGGATGTTCCTATTCGGTCACTTAGTTTGGGCTACTGGTTTCATGTTCCTAATATCATGGCGAGGTTACTGGCAAGAGTTAATTGAAACATTAGTTTGGGCACATCAGCGTACTCCAATAGCTAACCTTGTTGGATGGAGGGATAAGCCAGTTGCACTTTCAATTGTTCAAGCTAGATTAGTTGGACTAGCACATTTCACGATTGGAAACATTCTTACATTCGGTGCATTTGTTATTGCATCAACCTCAGGTAAGTTTGGTTAAATTTTCCTTAAACAAGTTAAATCACCACAAATGTGGTGATTTTTTTTGTTTATTTTTAATGTTCTAAATTAAGTTAAAATTATATAAATATTATCAAATATAAATGTCAGGTATAAAACAATTAATTTCTATTATTATCCCTGTTTTCAACGAATGTGAGAGTATAGGTTTTTTAGTTGATGAAATTATAAATATAATGTATTTTCATAAATTTAATTTTGAATTGATTGTTGTAAATGATGGTTCTAAAGATAGTACGCATCAAGTATTAAAACAACTAACTGTCAAAATTAAAGAATTGTCAGTAATTTCCCTTCGCAAAAATTATGGTCAAACTGCAGCAATGTCAGCTGGCTTTGATAATTCTAAAGGCGATATTATCATTACTTTGGATGGTGATTTACAGAATGATCCAAATGATATTCCTAAATTAATTTCTGAAATTAATAATGGCTATGATTTGATTTGTGGCTGGAGGTTTGATAGAAAAGATAAATTAATTAATAGAAAGATACCATCAAAAATAGCTAATAAATTAATAGCTTATGTAACAGGCTTGAAGTTGCATGACTATGGATGCTCATTAAAAGCTTTTAAGAAAGAAATAATAGATGATATCAAGTTGTATGGTGAACTTCACAGGTTTTTGCCTGTTTTAGCAAATATTGAAGGTGCAAGAATCAAAGAGATTAAAGTCAATCATAGAAGCAGGCAATATGGATCCAGTAAATATGGAATCGATAGAACTTTTAGGGTTTTAATGGATTTACTGACTGTTTGGTTTATGACAAAATTTCTAACAAGACCAATGTACGGATTTGGTTTTGTTGGAATTATAAGTATTTTCATTAGCCTCGCGATGAGTTCTTATTTGATAGTTTTAAAAATAATGGGTGAGGATATTGGAAATCGTCCGTTACTAATGTTTGCATTAATATTGGGAATTGCAGGGGTTCAATTATTTAGCTTTGGATTATTGAGCGAACTTTTAATTAGGACATATCATGAAAGTCAAAGTCGTCCAATTTACAGAATTAGGTCTATAAGTACTGCAAATAAGAATTGAATTTTCGTATTAATAAAGCTGCAATTTCAACCACTTCAGGAGGAATATCTCTTAAGCCTTTTCGCAAAATTGGCAATGTTGATTTATCAGCCAATTCTTCCGCAATTTTTAATGTTTTTAATTTATCTTCTCTATTACCTTTAAAAAGACTAAAAACTTTATCTCTTTCAGAATTTTTATAAAATACTGAGTACTTTTTTCTTCATTATTGTTCAAATAACTATTGTTATTAGATAGAAATTTATTATCATTTTTTCTATTTTGTTTTAATAAAGCAGAATATAAATTGCCTTTATTTATTAACTTGATAAAGCTTCTTTTTTTAAAAACTAGAAGTAATAACCCTATAAAAATAGAGAGTAGAATTACGAAAATAATTAACATGTAAAAAGTTAATAATTTTTATATCATCCAGTAATAAAATTAACACTATTTAAAATATAAATACTAGAGTATCTAAAGATGTTTAAAGAACTATGCCATCTGATTTACCAAGTCTCTTACCTTCAATTTTTGTTCCATTAATTGGTATAGCAATGCCTGCTGTTTTTATCGTATTGATTGGAAGATTTATTACAGCAACTGAATAAATTACTAAACACTAAACTATTAAAAAAATGAGCGACTTTCAAAAATCATTCTCAGAATCAACAAGTTCAATTAAGTTTGATGAAAAATACATAGATAATTCTGTGCAACCAAATGATATTGGTGTTGCAGAACAATGGGCAGTAAAAACAGTTGCTGATCCATGTGTTGGCAATTTAGCTACTCCAGTAAATAGTGGCTATTTTACAAAAGCCTTTATAAATAATTTGCCTTTTTACAGAGAAGGTATTTCTCCTAATTTTCGAGGTTTAGAAACTGGAGCAGCTTTTGGGTATCTTCTTTACGGTCCTTTCACTATGACTGGCCCATTAAGAAATTCTGAATTTGCTCTAACAGCTGGACTTCTCGCTGCTATTGGAGCTGTTCATATTTTGACAGCACTTTTAGTTCTATATAACGCTCCTGGTAAAGCGCCTAATGTTCAACCTCCAGATGCGACTGTCAATAATCCACCAAAGGATTTATTTACCAGAGCTGGTTGGGCTGATTTTACAAGTGGGTTTTGGTTAGGGGGCTGTGGTGGAGCTGTTTTTGCTTGGCTACTGGTTGGGACATTACACTTAGATACCATAATGCCAATCATTAAAAATATTTGGACTGCTGGTTAATTCCTAAAAAAATAACAAGTAATATTCCAAATTTAATTTTAAATTGAACGTTCAGCTCTACTTACTAACGTATAGTTCTGTCCCATCTATAATTTCTAACTACTCTTCCTGCAGAAATTAGTTTTGATTTATAGTGCAATGAGATTTTATCATTAGAATGCTTTAAAGTATCTAATCCTATTCCATTTCTGCCAAAATCCTTTCCAGAGCTATGGTAATACAATCCATCCCCTTTGTATATTCCAATATGATCACATTTTTCATCATTGCCAAAAAATAAAAGATCGCCTGGTTGGAGTGCTGTATAAGATTCTTTGAAATAAAAAAGGTGTTTACAAAAACTTTTTATTTGATAAGAGTCTCGGGGTATATTAATTTGATGCTTTAAGAAAGCAGTCTGAATTAATCCTGAACAATCAAAATTGGGTCCTAATGTGCCTCCCCAAAGGTATTCATTAGTTAAGTCACCTTGATCCTTGATCCATTTTAAAATTGGGTTTAATTTATCTTTTATAAAGAAATATTCATTTTTTAAAGTCACAGTTTTTCTTAATTCGTATTTCTCTATAATCAATCCATCTAAATTTATCCAACAGACGTAACCATCTTCATATAATTGAATTAGGATTCTTGAGAATTTATGTTTATGCTGATAAATACTTGGATAAAGTAACCTAAAAATTCTATTTTTAAATATTTCAGTCACTAATTTATCTTCTGTTTCATTTTGATATCCAGAAATATTAACTTTTAATTTCCACCAAATAGTTTTTGAAAAATTAGTTTGTTTAAATAGTGAGATAGGATTTTTATAATTTTCCATACAATGTCCTTTTACTATTTAAGTGAAGAGATGGGTCTAGCCTTAAATGAAATTTTAGGGAGAGTATGCTCTTATGATAAAGATTTTTCAAGAGAAGATATTGCCATAACTTGGATTAATTATAAAAGTGAAAATAATTGCGTATTTAAAGGTTTCGGAACTGGTTTTAATAATAAGAAAATGGTTTACCCTGCAAGTATAGTCAAGTTGGTTTATGGTCTTGCCCTATATTATTGGATTAAAAAAGGTAGTTTACTATTATCAGATGAAATTGTTGATGCTACAAGGAAAATGTTGTCTTTTTCAAGTAATAATGCAACAAGCTTCTTAATTGATTTACTTACTGGAACTACGAGTGGACCTTGTATTGAAGGCGAATTATGGGAAAATTGGAAATATCAAAGAAGTATAATAAACGACTGGCTAAATGATTTACATTGGGAGGAATTGAGCGGTATAAATTGCTGTCAGAAGACCTGGGATGATGGACCATTTGGTCGCGAAAAAGAATTTTATGGACATGATAATGCAAATAGAAATGCTATGACTTCTGATTCCGCTGCAAGGGTTTTGGAGGAAATTATGGTTCATATTGATTATCAAAAAAATGACTTAAATTTAAGAAGTTTTTTAAAAAGAAATTTAAATAAAGTTTTTCTGGAAAATGATTCTTTTAATCAAATAGATGGCTTTTTAGGAGCTGGATTACCAGACAGTATTAATCTCTGGAGTAAAGCAGGCTTAATGTCCCAGGTTAGACATGATTCTGCTTGGTGGATTAATAGTGAATCTCTTCAAACTTTATTAGTAGTTTTTTGTAATGGAGAAAAATATTCCAAAGATACTTCCCTTTTGCCATTGATAGCAAAAGAAGTATACGAATTTAATAAGAGATATATTATTTAGTACTAATGTGTATCTTCTAAGAAATTAGAATCTAATTTGTCAGTATAAGCTTCATAAGGTAACATCAAAACTTCTTCAAAATCTAAATCATTCATTATCCATTCTCTATATTCTGCTAATAAACTTTGTCTATCTTCATTATCTAATTCATAAATACGCAATGCTGTATCTTTAAAATTTTCTTTAATTAAATTTTCAATTTTCTTATCCTTCATTTTTATATTAATTCTCCTTCTAAAATTACTCTTCTGATTGTTGACAATGCTATTCCTGTTTGTGATCTAATTGATCGATAAGAATATCCCTCATTACGCAATCTAATTACTAGAGATTCTTTTAAAGGACTTATCTTGGGCCTTCCTCCCAGATTATTTCCAGATAATTTTCTACGTAATAGTTGTTCTCTTTTTCTTTCACCTAAACTTTTGTCTTCTAGATTATCTATTTCATATAAAATCTTAAAAATTGAAAAATTTGTTTTAGAGTTTTCATAACCCGTAAAAAAACCATTCAAGGTTCGCAATTTAATATCATTATTAATCAGTTTATCTATTGTCACCAAACATTCTTTTTTATTTTTAAATGCTCGATCAAGATGAGTTATTAATAATTCATCTCCTTTAGATAAGCAATTTATAGCTTTATTGAGTTGAGGTTTATTTTCTTCATCTAAACTCACAAATTCAGAGAATACTTCGCTGCAGCCCTCTTCCTTCAGATTTTTTATTTGCTCTTCTAAATATTCAAATTCATTATGAGTGGCTCTAGCATATCCAATAATTTTAGATTTTTTATTTTTTTCAGATAGTAAAAGACGTTTTCTTTTGAACTTAAAAGTCAATGTTTTATTACATATATTTTTTACTGTACCAATAAATAGATGAAAAAACACTTTTTAGTACCAAAAAATCTTTATAGAACTATTTTTTTGTAATTAAGTATTATCTTTTATTGTTCTAATAAGTAGAATAAAAATAACGTTCTTATTTCTATTGTGTGCTTAGTTAATAGAACGGTTATATTTATGAAAATATTAACTTGAATTAGATTTTCCAAAATTGTATGTGGATTAGTTATATTCATTTATCATTTGACTTCAATATTATTTGGCGGCATCTCTTAAATAATTAATAGTTAATTCTTCTTGTTTTTAGTAAAATGAAATTACAGGATGGGACAAATTCATTTGACTAATAATCCTAATAATTTAATTTCAAAACCTGATTGGTTAAGAGTAAAAGCTCCGCAAGTTGAGAGGATTGGTAATACTGCAAATTTACTAAATGATTTAAATCTTAATACTGTATGCCAAGAAGCAAGCTGTCCCAATATAGGTGAATGTTTTGCTAGTGGAACTGCAACTTTCCTCATAATGGGTCCTGGCTGCACTAGGGCATGTCCTTATTGCGACATTGATTTTGATAGATCTAAGAGAGATTTAGACCCAACAGAACCATTTCGTCTAGCAGAAGCTGTTTATAGAATGAAGCTTAAGCATGTTGTAATCACATCAGTTAATAGAGACGATCTTGAGGATGGTGGCGCATCTCAATTTTTTAAATGTGTTTATCAAGTAAGAAAAAAATCTCCCGAAACTACTATTGAGCTTTTAATTCCTGATTTTTGTGGCAACTGGAAAGCGCTTGAAAAAGTTCTCGATTCCAATCCAAACGTTTTAAACCACAATATTGAAACTGTGCCCTCGCTATATAAAAAAGTAAGACCTCAGGGTAAATACGACAGAACTCTAGAGTTACTTAAAAGAACCAGACATTATTCACCTAAAGTTTATACAAAGTCAGGCTTTATGCTCGGTTTAGGGGAAAAAGATGAGGAGGTTTTGAGTCTTCTTAAGGATTTAAGAAAAAATTACGTTGATATTGTTACTATTGGTCAATATTTATGTCCTGGCCCTAATCATTTACCTGTACAAAGATTTGTGAGCCCTTCAAAATTTAATTATTTTAAAGTTTTTGGGGAAAAAGATTTGGACTTCATGCAAGTAGTTAGTTCCCCTTTAACTCGTAGTAGTTACCATGCTGAAGAGATTCAAAAACTTATGAGGAAGTATCCAAGATAATCATTGATTTGAATCTACCCACTCATTTAATTTCCACTTAACCAGATCATTTGTAATCATTGGATCATTTTTGATGATTTTAAGAGCATTTTTATAATTATTTGTTTCAAGAATGAGTAGTCCGCCATCACCTGGTCTCTTTAACTCATCAATCAAAAAACCACTTTTTATATTAATACCTTCATTTTTTAATTTTTTTATCCAATTAATATGTTCAGTAATTATTTTTCTTTTTAAATCATTATTAATTAAATACTCTTTTTTTATAATTTCAGTTTTTACGAAGAAAGCCATTTAAATTAACTTTATACCAAGCATCTCTTCCTCGCTTGGGGGGACTATTAATTTGAAAGAACTCTTGAAATAAGACCAATTGTCAATTACTTTAGCAGCCTTTAAGCTCTTCGTTTTTGCTAAATATTCTTTAATAATTTCCAATAAAATCTGCTCTTGCTTTAATGAAGTAATTTTATGAATACTAACTATTTCTTTATTGACTTTATTACTTAAATTATTTTTTTCATCGAGTATATATGCTACCCCACCAGTCATGCCCGCACCTATATTCCTTCCTGTGGAACCGAGAATAACTATTTTCCCCCCAGTCATATATTCACAACAATGATCCCCTGCTCCTTCTGTTACTGCTGTGGCGCCACTATTTCTTACTGCAAATCTTTCTCCTGATTTACCTAATGCAAATAATTTACCTCCTGTTGCTCCATAAAGACAGGTGTTGCCTAAGATAACTTGCTCGGAGGAGCTTTTATCTATATGTGGTGGAATTATAGTGAGTATTCCTCCATTCATTCCTTTACATACATAATCATTAGCTTCTCCGATTAATTGAACATTCATACCCTTCAATAAAAAGGCACCAAAGCTTTGTCCTGCATATCCTTTGAAATTTAAGTTGAGTTCACCATTAAAGCCAGAATTACCATGTAGTTCTGCGATTTCACCTGATATTTTCGCACAAACACTTCTGTCTGTATTTTTTATCTCAATTTCTTTGGTTAATTTCTCGTGATTTTTAATTGAATCTATGAATTCAGCATTAGACAAAAACTCATCTTCTAATACAAAACCATTACTATGAGCATTTTTTGAATGTTTTAACCATGATCTAGAATTAATTGAGCATTGATTATTTACTAAAGAAGAAAGATCAATATTAGAAGTTTTTGGAAGAGCAATATTTCTTGTGGAAAGAAATTCTTGATTACCAATCAGTTCTTCCATATTAGAAACACCGATACTACTCATTATTTGTCTTACTTCTTCAGCAATGTACAAGAAAAAATTGACAACATTTTCTGGAATACCTTTAAATCTTTTTCTTAATTCTTCTTTTTGAGTGGCAACTCCAACAGGACACTTGTTTGTATGACAAACCCGAGCCATTATGCATCCTTCCGCAATCATCGCTACAGAACCGAAACCGTATTCTTCAGCGCCTAGTAATGCAGCAATAATTACATCCCAGCCTGTCTTAAGGCCTCCATCAGTTCTCAAAATTACTCTTTCGCGTAAATTATTCTCTAATAAAGATTTGTGAACCTCAGCGACACCTAGTTCCCATGGTAAACCTGCATGCTTAATAGAACTTAGAGGTGAAGCACCTGTACCTCCGTCATGTCCTGAAATTTGGATTACATCTGCATTAGCTTTGCTTACTCCAGCAGCTATAGTGCCAATACCAATTTCAGAAACAAGTTTAACGCTCACTTTCGCTTTTGGATGAACTTGGTGTAAGTCATGGATAAGTTGAGCTAAATCTTCAATTGAATAAATATCATGATGTGGGGGAGGAGATATTAGAGCTACTCCGGGTTTGCTATTTCTTAGTTTTGCTATATAAGAATCAACTTTTGGACCTGGCAATTGTCCCCCTTCTCCAGGTTTAGCACCTTGAGCCATTTTAATTTCGAGTTGTTTACCACTTCTTAGGTATTCAGGTGTAACTCCAAATCTACCTGATGCTATTTGTTTAATAGCTGAGCAAGCGGTGTCTCCATTTTCTAGACCTTTTATGAATGGTAGCGTTGCTGATTGAGTATTTTCATCAATATCATTTAAAACATTAAAACGAGCTGGATCTTCTCCACCTTCTCCACTATTACTTTTCCCACCAATTCTATTCATTGCAACTGCTAAAACTTCATGCGCTTCTCTTGATAAAGCACCCAAACTCATTCCTCCAGTACAGAACCTTTTGCAAATTGATTCAATACTTTCAACTTCCTCTAATGGAATCCTTTTTCTTTTTGAACTAATTGTTAGTAAATCTCTTAGAGATGTTGTCGGTCTATTACTAATGAGTTTTTTGTAAGTTTCAAAATGATCGTATCCTGGTCCTTGTTTTACAGCTGAATGTAAAACTTTGGACATCTCCGGGTTATTGGAATGATATTCTCCATTATTTCTAAATTGTACAAATCCCAAAAATTCTAATTTCTTTAAATCGATCTCTGGGTAAGCTTTCGTATGTATTGAGAGTGTTTCATTAGTTAATTCTTTTAATGTTATGCCAGCGATTCGGCTTGTTGTACCATCAAAAGCAATCTTTATTAAGTCAGATCCAAGGCCTACCGCCTCAAAAATTTGTGCGCCATGGTAACTAGACAAAAGTGAGATGCCTATTTTTGAAAGAATTTTTCTTAGGCCGTCTTCTAGAGCTTTTTTAATATTTTCTTGAACATCAATTATTGATAATGGATTTATTTTATTGCTATCTATAAGTTTTTGAGTTTTTGGATGTTTTAACCAGTGTCTACCTGCTTCCAAGGTCAACCAAGGACAAACTGCGCTTGCACCATAACCAATCAAACAAGCCAAGTGATGTGTGCTCCAACATTGTCCTGTCTCAATAATTAATGAAGCTTTTAACCTGATTTCTTTTTTTAGAAGGTAATGATGAATTGCTCCCACAGCAAGTAAAGGAGGAATAAAAGTCTTTTTAGGATTAATTCCCTTATCAGAAATAATAATTAAAGAGCAACCTTCTTTTATGGAAAGTTCACTCTGTTTACAAATTGCTTTTAATTGATTCTCTAAGCCTTGAATACCATCCTCTATATCAAACAAACTTGAAATTATTTGAGATTTAATTTTTGATTTTTTAATGGAAATTAGTTCTTTCTCATTGAGAATTGGACTTTGTAAATGAATAAAAGGTTTAGAATCTTTAATCTCAAATGGTGTGCATCTTTCTCCGAGATGCATCTCTAAACTCATTACCAATTTTTCTCTCAGAGGGTCAATAGGAGGATTTGTAACTTGTGCAAATCTTTGCTTGAAATAGTCATATAAAATATGTGGCTTTGATGAAAGCACTGCTAGTGGGATATCGTCGCCCATGCAATATGTAGGTTCTTTAGCTAATGAAGCCATTGAATCCAAAATAAGATCATTATCTTCCGCTGAAAAGCCGTAAGCAGTTTGTTGTTGTAATAACTCAAGGTCTTTTAGTTTGCAATCTTTAACCCATTCATTATTTGTAATTTTTATAGTTCTTTTAATTAGGAGATTTTTATAATCGTGCCTTTGAGCGGCTTCAGATTTTACCTCCCAATTTCTGAGGATTCTATTTTGATGAAAATCAACCGCTAACATTTGTCCCGGTCCTAATCGACCTTTTTCTATTACTCTCTCCTCTTCAAGATCTACTACTCCTGTTTCTGAGCCCATTATTACAAAACCATCATTTGTTATTGAATATCTTGCTGGTCTAAGACCATTTCTATCAAGTGTTGCTCCTACAAAATTTCCATCTGCAAATACAAGGAGAGCAGGACCATCCCAAGCTTCTTGTAAGCTCGCAGAATACTCATAAAATGATTTGATGTCCTCTCTTTGTTCAAGTTCTGGTTGATCTCTAAATGCCTCAGGTACTAGTTTTAATAATGAATCGGTTATCGGTTGTCCTGAGCGAATATTAATTTCAAGGGTTGCATCAAGATTTGATGAATCACTTTTATTTACATCTACAATAGGCTTGATTTCATTTGATAACTCTCCCCAAAAATCATCTATGTGTGTTTCTGAAGCTTTAGCCCAGTTTATATTACCTAAAAGAGTATTTATTTCGCCATTGTGACCTAAAAATCTCATTGGTTGAGCTAATGGCCATTTTGGAAGTGTATTAGTACTAAATCTACGATGATAAACAGAAAATGAGACCTTAAAACTCTCTTCTTTAAGATCTTGATAAAACTCAGATAATATTTCAGAACGAACCATGCCTTTGTATACAACTGTTTGAGAACTTAGTGAGGCAAAATAAAATTCGCAATCACCTACATTGTTTTTAAAATTGCTTCTTATTTTTTTTTCAATTCTTTTTCTTAGTTGAAATAAAAGCATTTCAATATTCTGATGATCTTTTTTATCTATGTATAAAATCCACTGACATATAAATGGTGCATTTGCCTTAGCTAAAGGACCTAAAGTTTCATTATTTACAGGTACTGTTCTCCAAAATGTTTTATTGACTTTTAGTTTTTCTGCTTCCTGATCACATATTGATTTACATTCTTCAATTTTTTCTTTTTTATTAGGCATAAAAACCATGCCTAAACCTTTATAAAAGTCTTGTTTATTTTTTAAATTTATTTTTTGTTCTAAATATTGCCATGGAATTGAACATAAAATTCCTGCTCCATCCCCTGAATCACTGTCTCCTCCACAACCTCCTCTATGCTCCATGCAATTGAGGCCCTTTAGGGATTGTTTAAGGATCCAGTTGCTTTCTACACCTTTGACATTTGCTATGAAACCAACTCCACACGCGTCTTTCTCCCCAATTATTCCATTAGGGGAATAACTATCTTGATATGGCCCAACGATTCTTTTGATACTCTCTGCCATAGATTATTTAATTCAATTTAGTTATTTATGTATTTCTATTATAAAAATAAAAATGAAAATAAATCTAAAGATAATGAATATTTACCAAAGAATATTAATTTCAAAAAATTTTAAGAAAATATGATTAAAAACTTTTAGTTGGTGCTTGTAAAAGGTTATGATAGTTGAATGTTTATTTTTATCTAAAGATAATAGATGCCCACCATTTCCCAATTAATAGGTTCAGAAAGAAAACGTCTGACGAGAAAAACAAAATCTCCTGCACTCAAGGCTTGTCCTGAGAGAAGAGGTGTATGTACAAGAGTTTATACATCTACTCCTAAAAAACCTAATTCAGCTTTGAGAAAAGTTGCGAGGGTAAGATTGACTTCTGGTTTTGAAGTAACAGCCTATATCCCAGGTATTGGTCATAATTTGCAAGAACACTCAGTTGTACTACTAAGGGGTGGAAGAGTAAAGGATTTGCCGGGAGTCAGATATCATATAATAAGAGGTACATTAGATACTTCTGGAGTCAAAGATAGACGCCAATCCAGATCCAAGTATGGGGCTAAATCTCCAAAAGATTAATTTTTAACAACACTTTTTTGAAACATGTCACGTCGAAATGCTGCAGTAAAAAGACCAGTTTTACCAGATCCACAATTTAATAGTCGTCTTGCCTCAATGATGATCTCTAGATTAATGAAACATGGCAAAAAATCTACAGCTCAAAGAATATTGTCTGACGCTTTTTCACTTATAAGTGAAAGAACTGGAGGAAATGCTGTCGAGTTGTTTGAAACGGCGGTTAAGAATGCAACGCCTCTCGTTGAAGTTAGAGCAAGAAGAGTTGGGGGTGCAACTTATCAGGTACCTATGGAAGTTCGTCAAGAAAGAGGCACAGCTATGGCTTTGAGATGGCTTGTTACTTTTTCTCGGGCAAGAAATGGTAAAAGTATGTCACAAAAACTTGCTGGGGAATTAATGGATGCTGCAAATGAAACTGGAAGTGCAGTTAAGAAAAGAGAAGATACTCACAAAATGGCTGAAGCTAATAAAGCTTTTGCTCATTACAGATATTAATTTCGTCAAAAAGGTACTTAATTAGTTTATTATTATAAAAGTTTACTTTTACGGTAAACTCCATTCATTTTAAAATCATTGTATTTGGAGCTTTTAAATTGGCACGCGACTTTCCCCTAGAACGAGTAAGAAACATAGGTATAGCCGCTCATATTGATGCTGGTAAGACAACAACAACTGAGAGAATTTTGTTCTATTCGGGAGTTGTTCACAAAATTGGAGAGGTTCATGATGGGGCTGCAGTAACTGATTGGATGGCTCAAGAGAGAGAGAGAGGTATTACTATCACAGCTGCAGCAATATCTACTAGTTGGCAAGATCATAGAATCAATATCATAGATACTCCAGGACACGTTGATTTCACTATTGAGGTAGAAAGATCTATGCGAGTCCTAGACGGCGTTATTGCTGTTTTTTGTGCTGTAGGAGGGGTTCAACCACAATCAGAAACAGTTTGGCGTCAAGCAGATAGATACTCGGTCCCAAGAATGGTTTTTGTTAATAAGATGGATAGAACAGGAGCTGATTTCTTAAAAGTCAATAAGCAAATTAAGGACCGTCTTAAAGCAAATGCATTACCTATACAACTTCCCATTGGAGCTGAAGGTGATCTCTCAGGCATTATTGATTTAGTCAGCAATAAAGCTTACTTATATAAAAACGATTTAGGGACTGATATCGAAGAAGCTCCAATTCCTTCAGATATGGAAGAAGAGGCTTCTGAATGGAGAAACAAATTGATGGAAAGTGTTGCAGAAAATGACGAGGAATTAATTGAAATTTTTCTTGATAAAGGAGAATTAACAGAAGAACAATTAAAAAAAGGGATAAGGGAAGGTGTTTTAAAACATGGATTGGTTCCTGTATTGTGCGGCTCGGCTTTTAAAAATAAGGGTGTTCAACTAGTTTTGGATGCAGTCGTTGATTATTTGCCAGCTCCAGTTGATGTTAAACCCATACAAGGTGTCTTACCCAGTGGCAAGGAAGACATAAGACCATCAGATGATAATGCACCATTTAGCGCACTAGCTTTTAAGGTGATGTCTGATCCTTACGGAAAATTAACTTTCGTAAGAATGTATTCGGGTGTTTTATCAAAAGGTAGTTATGTAATGAATTCTACAAAAGATGCAAAGGAAAGAATTTCGAGGTTAGTAATTCTTAAAGCAGATGAAAGGGAAGAGGTTGATGAGTTAAGAGCTGGAGATTTAGGAGCTGTGTTAGGCCTTAAAAATACTACTACTGGAGATACTTTATGCAATACAGATGATCCAATTGTTCTAGAAACTTTATTTATCCCTGAGCCAGTTATTTCTGTTGCTGTTGAACCTAAAACAAAAGGAGATATGGAAAAATTGTCTAAGGCATTAACAGCTTTGTCGGAGGAAGATCCAACTTTTAGGGTAAGTACAGATCCTGAAACTAATCAAACTGTGATAGCAGGTATGGGTGAATTACATTTAGAAATTCTTGTAGACAGAATGCTAAGGGAATTCAAAGTTGAAGCTAATATTGGAGCTCCTCAAGTTTCTTATCGAGAGACAATCAGGTCAAGTTCAAAAGGCGAGGGGAAATATGCTAGACAGACTGGAGGTAAAGGTCAATATGGTCATGTGATTATTGAAATGGAGCCGGCTGAAGTTGGGAAAGGTTTTGAATTTGTTAACAAAATTGTTGGTGGGGCTGTACCAAAAGAATATATTGGACCAGCATCAAATGGGATGAAAGAAACGTGTGAATCTGGTGTTCTTGCCGGTTATCCACTCATTGATGTAAAAGTAACACTAGTCGATGGTTCATTCCACGATGTAGACTCATCTGAAATGGCCTTCAAAATTGCAGGTTCTATGGCTTTTAAAGATGGGGTCAAAAAATGCAACCCTGTCCTGTTAGAGCCTATGATGAAAGTCGAGGTCGAAAGTCCCGACGACTTTCTTGGATCTGTAATTGGCGATCTTTCCTCAAGGAGAGGTCAAGTCGAAGGACAATCCGTCGATGATGGCTTGTCTAAGGTTCAGGCCAAAGTGCCTCTAGCCGAAATGTTTGGTTATGCAACTCAACTCCGATCAATGACTCAAGGTCGGGGTATATTTTCAATGGAGTTCGCAAATTATGAGGAAGTTCCCCGTAATGTTGCTGAAGCTATCATTTCCAAGAATCAGGGCAATTCCTGATCTCTACCTCTAAATTTAAACACTTTTAACCCCGATTCTTTAATTTAAAATGGCTCGCGAGAAGTTCGAAAGGAACAAACCACATGTCAACATAGGTACTATTGGCCACGTTGATCATGGAAAAACTACCCTTACTGCTGCTATTACCAATGTACTAGCCAAAAAAGGACAAGCACAAGCACAAGACTATGGAGACATAGATGGTGCCCCAGAAGAAAGAGAACGTGGCATAACGATCAATACAGCCCACGTAGAATATGAAACCGAAGGTAGACACTATGCGCATGTGGATTGCCCGGGGCATGCTGATTATGTCAAAAATATGATCACGGGGGCAGCTCAAATGGATGGTGCAATCCTTGTATGTGCAGCTACAGACGGACCAATGGCTCAAACAAAAGAGCATATTCTTCTAGCTAAACAAGTTGGAGTTCCAGCTTTAGTTGTTGCTCTTAATAAATGTGACATGGTTGATGACGAAGAAATTATTGAGCTTGTTGAAATGGAAATTAGAGAACTTTTAGATAGTTATGATTTCCCAGGTGATGATATCCCAATTGTTCAAGTTTCAGGTTTAAAAGCTCTTGAGGGAGATACAACTTGGGAGTCTAAGATTGAGGAATTAATGAAAGCAGTTGATGCTAGTATTCCAGAACCAGAAAGAGAAGTTGATAAGCCTTTCTTGATGGCTGTTGAAGATGTTTTTTCAATTACAGGTAGAGGTACTGTTGCTACCGGAAGAATTGAAAGAGGCAAAGTTAAAGTTGGAGAAGAAGTTGAAATTGTAGGAATAAGAGATACAAGAGTAACTACTGTTACTGGAGTTGAAATGTTCCGGAAGCTTCTTGACGAGGGTATGGCTGGTGATAATGTAGGGCTACTTTTACGTGGAGTTCAAAAAGAAGATATTGAGAGAGGGATGGTACTTGTTAAGAAAGGATCAATTACTCCTCATACTCAATTCGAAGGTGAAGTTTATGTTCTCAAAAAAGAGGAAGGAGGTAGACATACACCTTTCTTCGCAGGTTATAGACCTCAGTTCTACATCAGAACAACTGATGTAACAGGCCAAATTACCGCGTTTACCTCTGATGATGGTTCAAACGTTGAAATGGTAATGCCTGGCGATAGAATTAAAATGACCGGAGAATTAATTTGTCCAGTTGCTATCGAACAAGGTATGCGCTTTGCAATTAGAGAGGGAGGCCGTACAATCGGCGCTGGTGTCGTTTCTAAGATTCTTAAATAAGGTTAAAGAGTTTTAGAAAGGACCCTTAATCACTTAAAGTAAAGTTTGGTTTAGGGTTATTTCTTACTAATAACCCTTCCATCAGAAATAAATTTTAAATTATGACTGCATCTATTGCACAACAAAAAATACGAATAAGGTTAAAAGCTTTTGATAGAAGAATGCTTGATTTATCTTGCGACAAAATAATACAAACCGCCGATACGACCTCTGCTTCAGCTATAGGTCCAATCCCTTTACCCACAAAAAGAAAAATATATTGTGTATTACGATCACCACATGTTGATAAAGACTCTAGAGAGCATTTTGAAACGAGAACCCATAGAAGAATTATTGATATTTATAGTCCATCAGCTAAAACTATAGATGCTCTTATGAAACTAGATCTTCCTAGTGGAGTTGATATAGAAGTTAAACTTTAATAAAGCCCGAAACATACTTAAATTTACTAATATAAGATAATAATAGTAGAGGATTGAATGGGAGAACTCTCAGTAAGAGAATTACCTATATTCCCATTGCCAGAGGTGGTTCTTTTCCCACAGGAAGTTTTACCTCTACATATTTTTGAATCAAGATACAGAATGATGTTACAGTCTGTACTTGAAACTGACTCTATGTTTGGAGTTATAAAATGGGATTCGAATACTAAAAGTATGGCAAATATAGGATGTTGTGCTCAAATAATTAAACATCAAACTGCAGAGGACGGAAGAAGTAATATAATTACACTTGGTCAACAAAGATTTCAAATTCTAGAGGTTATTCGTTCAACTCCATATTGTTCAGCAATGGTTAGTTGGGTTAATGATGAAAATGTTGATAATTTTCAAAAGTTAGATGCTTTAAAAGACACTGTTACTGAGGCACTAAGAGATGTTGTGAAATTAACCAGCAAATTAACTAATTCCAAAAAAAATCTTCCCGATAAGTTACCTGATAATCCCATGGAGTTGTCATTTTGGATAGGTTCTCATCTTGGAGGTGCAGTTGCAGAAGAACAGCAAAGACTCCTTGAGGAAAGGAATACCTATAACCGTTTGCTTAGAGAGTTTGAAATGCTAGATCATACAAGAAAACAACTCGCTGCCAGAACAGCTTTAAAAGAAAGTTTCCCTGATATAAAAGAAAATTAAATGTCTAAATTGTTATTACCTTATTTATTTTTAATAATAATTTCTTTGTCTTTTTTTATATTACTCTGGAGAACAAAAACAAGAAAATATATTTCCTCACAAACCGTAGCTTCAGCATATGATTCCTGGACTCAGGATAAATTACTTGAAAGATTGTGGGGAGAACATATTCATTTAGGTTTTTATCCGCCAGATAAAAAAAATGTTGACTTTAGGAAAGCTAAAATTCAATTTGTTCATGAACTGGTCAGATGGAGCGGTTTAGATAAACTACCAAGTGGTTCTAATATCCTTGACGTAGGTTGTGGAATAGGTGGAAGTTCTAGGATTCTTGCAGAATATTATGGATTTAATGTGACCGGAATAACAATTAGCCCAGCACAAGTTAAAAGAGCAAGTGAATTGACCCCATCAGGACTGAATTGCAACTTCAAAGTTATGGATGCTTTAGATTTGAAATTTGAAGATGGTTCATTTGATGGTGTTTGGAGTGTTGAAGCAGGTGCTCATATGAATGATAAATTTAAATTTGCAGATGAAATGTTAAGAATACTTAGACCTGGTGGATACTTTGCCTTAGCAGATTGGAATTCGAGAGATCTTAAAAATTATCCACCATCCTTTTTAGAAAAAATTGTATTAAAACAGTTACTAGAACAGTGGGTTCATCCCAATTTTATTAGTATAAAAGATTTTGGAAATATTATTTCAACTAATCAAAATAGTGCTGGCAATGTCTTCACTGAAAATTGGAATTTATATACAAATCCATCTTGGTATGATTCAATTTTAGAAGGATTTAAAAGACCTAATGCAATCTTATCTCTTGGCCCATTAGCCATAATTAAATCTATCAGAGAAGTTCCTACAATTATTCTTATGAATTGGGCGTTCAGAAAAGGTTTAATGGAATTTGGAGTTTATAAATGTCGAGGATGATTTAATCTAAATTAATATTCTCTGAGGAATAACAACCAAAGTCAACAAAATGCTCACACAAAGGGTTTAGATTCTTTTTTAGTTCAAAAAAGTTTTCATAATTATTATTTATCTCAAGGTCAATATAGATTATATATTCTCCCAATTCCCTTTTGGAAGGCCTTGATTCAATCTTGCTCATGTTGAATCCAAATTCTGCAATAAAATTTAAAGCTTCTAATAAAGCTCCAGGTTTATTAGAAAGTAGTGAGAAAGCAAAACTGGCAATATTTGCAGACTCAGCAGATATGAATTCTTTACTTAACAAAACAAATCTGGTGCAATTTCCTTGTACATCATTAATAGGAAAAGCTAACTCTTTAAGCCCTTCAATTTTTATTAATGATTTTGATCCGATAGCGGCTCTAAATGTACTACCCTTAACCATTTGAACAGCTTCCGATGTAGAGTTGGTTGGTAGAGTTATTGCCTCTGGAAGATTCTCAGAAAGCCACTCAGAACATTGAGCTAATGCTTGGGGATGGGATAATACTTCAGATATACCTGAGATTTCTCCATCACTAATTAATGCATGTTTTATCGGTAAAACAATAGCTTTGTTAATGTTGATATCAGGAAATTTCCATAGTGCGTCTAAGGTTGCAGTAACTCCTCCTTCTACAGAATTTTCTATAGGCACTACTGCTGCATCACAATTGTTGTAGGCTATTGATTTAATAACCGATTTCAGCCCATTACATGGTACAAATATAGGAGTCTGGAAATTCGCAAGCTTTGATAGAATATTAGCTGCTTTTTCTGCGTAAGTCCCTTTAGGACCTAAATATGCAACTTGTTTGCGCATGGTAAATTTTAAAAAAAAAAGAGATCAATTAAGCATTGGGGGTATATAGAGCATGCTGTTGGCTTTTGATGCTAAACAGAAACTTAAACTTTCTGTAACAAGGAATAAAAAGTACCTTTCTAACTACCTTTTGGAAGAAGAAAGAGTTGTTGGAGCAATGCTGGACTCCAATAAATTAGTACCTGAAGGGGGAGGTAAATACAAGTATACAGTAACAAGTTTCAAGGTATTTCAATTAGACATTAACCCTGTTGTATCAATAGCAGTAGAGAACAAAAATGGTGTTTTAAATATGAGCGCCCTTGATAGCACTTTAGATGGTTTGGGAATTGTGGATGATTTTAATCTTATTTTAAAAGCAAATTTGCAAGCAACTGATATTGGATTAGAGGGAGAAGCACTTTTGGGAGTATCTGTGAGTCAACCATCTTTATTAAAGTTAGTTCCAAAGAAAATTTTAGAATCTACAGGTCGTTCTGTGTTGAATGGGATACTGTTGGGCATAAAGTCTAGAGTTCAGAAACAATTAGTAAAAGATTTTTTAGATTGGTGTGAATCAAACTAAATTTAATTTTGTTAAAAAACTTTTTCTATGAAGATTTGTAATTCCTTTTTTTTTAATATTTAAAAAATGTTCCTTGGTTCCATAGCCTTTATTTTTATTTATCAAATATCCTAAATATTTATCATTCAATCTTTCCATTAATTTGTCGCGAGAGACTTTTGCAATAATGCTTGCAGCAGAGATTGAAGTAAATTGAGAATCACCAGAAATTATATTTTTTTGAATCCCTTTCCATGGTCTTAATATTAATGGACCATCAATTATTAGTTCAGATGGTTTGAATTTTAATTTTTTTATAGCCCTAAGCATTGAAAGCTCAGTTGCAAATCTTATACCTAGTTTATCTATTTCTCTAACAGAGGATTGTCCAATTCCGTAATCAGAAGATAATGAGATAATTTTATGGAAAAGAAATTCTCTTTTTTTCGCAGGTATTTTTTTACTATCCGTTACACCTAATTTCTTTAAAGTTAAACTATTTTTTTCTGTTAATGCTACAGCTGCAGAGAAAACTGGTCCGAAAACAGCTCCTCTACCTACTTCATCAATTCCTATCTCAGATACTTTATTCAAGACTAGCAGAAGACCTTCTTCTTTTTTTTCTTGCATTGTTTAATTCATCAGTAATTTCGTTGTTGTTTTCTTTTTCTTTCAATTCAAATTCCTGACTTTCCTCAGTTGTTTTAGGTAATTGATTTTTAGTATCAACTTCAGATTTAGTATTTAAATCTTTGTCTTTACTTACTTGAGATTTTAAGATTTTCTTGCTTTGCTTACTTGAAGATAACTTTGTTTTTGATTGAGAATCATTTTTTGTAATATTGTCGTGTGCTTTATTAGTATCATCTTCTATAAGAACAGTATTATTACTGTTGAGATAATCTTTCCCTAATTTTATCAGTGGATTTATTCCAAGTTGACTGAAGACAATTTTTTCATCATTATTAAGCTCAATAGTTATTACTTTTTTGTCTTTTGAGTTAAAAGAGTTTAGGACATCATTTTCATTTTCTTTTTCATCATAAATATCATCTTTATTATCATTTTTGGACTTCTTTAAATCTTTTGCTATTAATTTTTCTTGTTTATAAACTATATTTGCTGGATCAAGATCTTGCAGTTTTATATCATTTGATTTATTAATCTTTCCTCCAAAATTTTTGATTTCTAATTCAGAA
>QCMD01000006.1 GCA_003214055.1 Prochlorococcus sp. AG-418-K17 | reverse complement strand
TGCACATAATTTATCTTTTATATAACTAAATGTTTTTTGATCAGGATTTATGTATCCACATCTAGCTCCTCCTTCAATAGACATATTGCATATTGTCATTCTCTCTTCCATTGATAATGCACTTATAGCTGGTCCCGCAAATTCATAAGCAAAACCTACTCCAGCCTTAACTCCAAGTTTATTTATAATATGAAGGACTAAATCTTTTGCATAAATTCCATTTGACAATTTATTTTCACACCAAATTTGCCTTACCTTAAGTTTATTTATAGCTATCGTTTGACTGGCGAGGACATCTCTGACTTGACTTGTGCCAATACCGAAAGCAATTGCCCCAAAGGCTCCATGAGTTGATGTATGAGAATCTCCACAAGCTATCGTCATTCCAGGCTGTGTAAGTCCTAACTCCGGAGCTACTACATGAACAATTCCTTGATTACCACTTCCTATATTATAAAATTTTATTTTGTGCTCGACGCAGTTTTTCTCAAGAGTATCAATCATTTTTTCAGCAAGATTATCCTTAAATGGTCTACTTTGATTATCTGTTGGGACAATATGGTCTACCGTAGCTACTGTTCTACTTGGAAATTTTACCTTTAGATTTTTGTCTTTTAAAGCCCCGAACGCTTGCGGACTAGTAACCTCATGGATGAGATGTAAACCTATAAAAATTTGATCAGAGCCGCCAGGAAGACTTGAAACCTTGTGTAAATTCCAAACTTTATCAAATAAGGTATTTTGACTCAATTTTAAAAAAAGTTATTCTTTAATTAGATAATAAGATTAATCGCAGGCTGTTTAAACATACATTTACACTTAGTGTTTGAATTTCATTTCTATTTCTTGTTAAGTTAAAAACTTTTTTGATATTAGTTTTGTGATTGTTAGGCCCTGAAATTGAAATGTAAATTAATCCAACAGGCTTTTCACTACTACCTCCATTTGGCCCAGCGATTCCACTAATTGAGATTGCCCAATCAGAAGTAAGCTTCTTTTTTGCATTAATTGCCATGCTCTCCGCAACTTCTTTTGAGACAGCTCCAAATTGAATTAACTGCTCTTCGGAAATTCCTAGTAACGATTTTTTTAGTTCATTACTGTAAGCAATAATACCTCCTTTAAAAACCTTAGAAGATCCCGATATCGAGGTAATTGATGAACTTAATAGTCCACCAGTACAAGATTCTGCAAAAACTATTATTTTTTTTATTTTAATTAGCTCTTGTATAACCACGCCTGGCAAATTTTCATCATTTTCGCCAAAAATAAATTGTGAAAATTCTTTTTTTAATTTTTCTTTTACAGGTTTAATTATTTTTTTTGCTTCCACTTCATCTTTTGCTCTAGCTGTGATTCTGAGTTTAAGCTCCCCCAAGTTTGCATATGGAGCAACAGTTGGGTTTTTTAGATTTAAAAGATCGTTAATTTTTTCAGCAACGCTAGATTCTCCAATACCTGAGAAATTAAGAGTATTTGAGAAGAATGAATAACTATCTGAGAATTTGTTTTTAATAAATTCTAATGCAGTTTCTTTCCACATCTCTTTCATTTCATTCGGTACACCAGGGAAAGTAAGAATAGTAAATCCATTAATTGGTTCCCATATCATTCCAGGGGCAGTACCCCTTGGGTTATGAATTATTTGAGCATCTCTTGGAAAGAAACATTGTTTTCTTAAGCTAGAAGAATTATCCTGCAACTTCTCATTTGAGAGTTTTAGTTTTATTTCATTCCATAAGTTTTGCCTTTCGAAAAGGTTCACATTGAAAGACTTAGCTATTGCTTCGGTAGTTAAGTCATCTGGAGTGGGGCCTAATCCACCAGTTGTAATAAGAAGATTAGTTCTTTTCGAAATTTCTTGAACTACTTTTATAATACGATCGCAATTGTCACCTACAGTTGTTTGTCTAAAGTGATTTAAGCCTATTTGAGATAATTGCTCAGAAATCCATTGAGCATTTGTATTTACAATATTTCCTAAAAGTAATTCTGTTCCAATAGATAGAATCTCAACTACTTTGGAATTGTCATCATTTAATTGATGGTTCAAGTTTGCCTTCATAAAGAGGAAAACGATTACATAAGGCTAGCACTCTTTCTTTACATTTATTTTCAATTAGCGCATCATCTGGATTAAGTAATCTATCAGCAATAATTTCCCCAACTTCACTAAAAGCACTTTCATTAAAGCCTCTGGTAGTCAAAGCAGCAGTACCCAACCTAAGCCCACTTGTGACAAAGGGTGACTCTGGATCAAATGGAACAGTATTTTTATTAGCTGTAATATTCACTTCGCTTACTAGTAAATCAGCAATTTTCCCCGTCATATTTATACTTCGTAAATCGAGTAAAACAATATGATTATCAGTGCCTCCACTAACAATATCAATACCTCTACTTATTAAAGTTGAAGCAAGAACTTTTGCATTTTTTATGATTTGTTGGGAATAATTAATGAAATCGGGATTTAAGGCTTCTCCAAATGCAACTGCTTTAGCAGCAATAACATGTTCTAAGGGCCCACCTTGAGTACCAGGAAAAACAGATTTGTCAAATTTCTTTCCAAATTCTGCATCTTTACATAAAATTAGCCCTCCTCTTGGCCCTCTCAGTGTCTTATGAGTAGTTGTTGTTACTACATCACAATAAGGTAATGGATTTGGGTGAAGTTTACTGGCCACGAGTCCAGCAATGTGTGCAATATCCGCCATTAAAAATGCACCAACTTCATCTGCAATATTTCTAAATGATTCAAAGTCAATTGTTCTTGGATAAGCAGAATATCCGCATATGATTAATTTGGGTTTTGTTTCTAGTGCTATTTCTCTTATTTCATCAAAATTTAACTCACTAGTTTCTTTATTTACACCATAGTGAACCGCATTGAACCATTTACCACTCATATTTACTGGAGATCCATGAGTAAGGTGTCCACCATGAGATAAATCCATTCCCATGATTGTGTCACCAGGTTTGAGCAGACTTAAGAAAACTGCACTATTTGCTTGTGCACCACTATGTGGTTGAACATTAGCCCAATTTGCATTAAAGAGTTTTTTAGCTCTCTGAATAGCTAATTCTTCTATTTCGTCAACAAATTCACATCCCCCGTAATATCTTTTTTGAGGTAATCCTTCCGCATATTTATTTGTAAGGACAGATCCTTGAGCCTGCATGACAGCTATTGATGTAAAATTTTCACTTGCTATTAACTCAAGGTGAGTTTCCTGCCTATTTTTTTCAGAATTAATAAAATTTGATATTGCTGGATCACTCTCTTTAAGATTTCGAAGAATATTCATTGAATTTAATGAGTAACATACTTAATATAGACTAATTTTTTTAGAAAAATATAAAAAAAATATTTCAAAATTTAAAACGCGCCTGGAGAGATTCGAACTCCCGACACCCTGATCCGTAGTCAGGTGCTCTAATCCACTGAGCTACAGGCGCATATTTTGTAATATCTCTGTTTCAGGGTCTCTTAGTCAACTAGATTTCGGGTAAAATATCTATTATTAACAATACAAATTTATAAATATGCCTATTAAATGGTATGGAAATGGTAATTTAGATGATCCCATCTACAAACATTTTTCTCGAATAGTAAATTTTGTGATTCATTGCATGATCTTTACTGCTGTAGTAAGTGGTACTTGGCTTTTTAAAGAAATTAAATATGAAATTGCTTTTTTTAATAATTTTGCAATTTTTTGGTCAATTGCTTTAGTATCACATTTGTTTTTTGTACTTATAAAAAAACCTAGAGATTCAGCAAAAAAGTCAACTTAAATCAATTTTCATTCATGGACTCTCAGATAAGAATAAGTGATCTTGAAAATATTATTTCAGAAAAGGTTTTTATAAAAATTGAAAAGTGGAATTTATATCTCGGAGATGCTGGTTTAGCTAGAAATCTTGCTATTGAGTGTATAGGTAATAAAGATCAAGGACCCTTACAAGCTGCAAAAAATAGCTTGAATTCAATTAAAGTAAAAGTTGGTGAGGGAGTTAATAGTATTCCCCTTATTGACTTAATAACTGTTTCACAAATTTCTGAATTAGAAGAAATTTTGGAAGATTTTTTTGATAATTAATTGTTTATTTTAAATATTTCAAATTTATTTACTTTTAAACATTTTGTTAGTAAAAAATAAATTATGAAAAAAATAAGAGATCCTAAAATTAATATAAAAAAATCAACCACTTTTGAATCAGAGTAATTTGTATTTTGAAGAATAGATAAACAAATCTTGCTTGCGATGAAAGATGATAATGACATTAGGATAAATTTCTTCAATAAATCGAAGGAAGGTAAATGGATATCCTCACTCCTCAAATTGAAAGAAAGCAAAATACAGACAATAAAGTTGACTATTAATGAAGATAAAATTATTCCTACAACTCCAAAATTATATGGTGAAAAATTCCCAAAATTTTTAATTGGTGCACCAATTAAAAACCAATCAAAGAAAATATTAAGTAATATTCCTGACAATGATAATTGAAAAGGAAACTTTGTTTTCTCTATTGAGTAGTAGGTTCTTACTAATAGATCCTTATAGAGATAAAAGGGGATGCCAACTGCATAAGCAGTTAATATGTTTTTCACTTTTAAAGTTGCTGAATAATCAAAAGCCCCTCTTTGAAAAACTATTTGTACTATTTGATTATTAAATGTCACGAAAAGTCCAGTTAATAATATAGTTATTAAGAAACAGTATTCTATTCCAGAGATTAATTTTTTTTGCATTCCTCTACCATCTTTAGAGCTTCTTAATTTAGAAAATATTGGAAGTAATGGCAAAATTAAAGAGTTTGATAATATGCCAAGAGGAGCTTGTATAAGAAAGTTTCCGTAAGCCAGTCCAGATGCAGCTCCTTGAAAACTTGAAGCAAAAAACATATCAATAAAAACATTTATTTGATTTAAACCTGATGAGATAGATGCCGGGATAATTAGTTTAAAAATCCTCCTTTCTTCATTTTTAAATAAGTGAAAGGTTGATTTTAATCTTAATAGACCAATTTTTTTTGTTTCCCAAATTTGAATTAGAAACTGTAAGAAAGTTCCTGTCAAAGTTGCATAAGCAAGTAATCCTGAGTAAGTCAGAAAACTTGAAGATGTATTTATTTGATTGAAAAACCAGCTAATTAAAATAAAAAAAATAATAGTTAAGCTCGTTATGGAGGGACTAACACTTGATAAGAAAAATTTGTTTCTGGAATTTAGAGCACCAAAGCTTAAACCTATGAACCCAGACAAAGGGACACAGGGAGTGAGAATTTTTAATTGGTGAGTAGCAATTAATTTGCCTTCATAACTTAAATTAGGGGCTAGTAATTCAATTAAAAATCTTGAATTAAAAAAGATTAGCAGAGCTAAACTTATCAATAATAGGGAAAGTTTTACGCTGACTTGTGTTAAAACAACACCTCCGTCTTTTTTATTGAGTGGTGTTATGACAGCGACAACTGCATTATGTAAAGGACCATTAATTCCGCCAATAATTATTAGCAAAAATCCTGGAATTATATATGCATAATTAAATGCGTCGTATGTTATCCCAATCCCAAAAGCAGCAGCTATTAATATTTGTCTTATACATCCTGCTAATTTACTAAGACTCGTGCCAAACGAAATTGAAACCACATTATTATTGAAAAATGAATGCATTTGGCTTTATCTAAATTTTCAAGAAGATTAAGTTTCAATTATATTTGATTTCTAACTATCGACATATTTATGAATGATCGGATAATTGAATTTCATCCATTAATTGAAGGAGTTTTAATTAAAAGATATAAAAGGTTTCTTGCAGACATTGAATTAGAAACTGGAAAGATAGTTACTGCTCATTGTGCTAATACAGGTCCTATGAAGGGACTTATAACAAAAGGAGCAAAAGTAAGACTGAGTATATCCACTTCCCCTAAAAGAAAATTGCCTTTCACCTGGGAGCAAGTATGCGTTTTAGGTACAAATAATGAGGAAGTCTGGGTTGGAGTAAATACACTTTTTGCAAATAAGCTGATCAAAAAGGTAATTGAAAAAAATTTGCTGAGCGAAATAATTGGAGAAATTGAGATTATTAGATCTGAAGTTCCTTATGGAAAAGATAAAAAGAGTAGAATCGACTTCTTTTTAACCCCAAAATCTTCAAATCCTGATAATCGTAACATTTTCATAGAAGTAAAAAATACCACCTGGATTAAAAAAAATATTGCCCTTTTCCCAGACACAGTAACGAAAAGAGGACAAAAACACCTCGTGGAATTAAAAGAACTAATTCCTGAAAGTAAAAGCGTTTTAGTGCCTTGTATTACCCGAAAAGATGCTGATTTTTTTGCTCCTGGAGATGAAGCAGACCCCTTATATGGCAAGCTTTTTAGAGAATCTTCGAGCGCAGGTATGATAACAATCCCTTGTTCGTTTATTTTTCATAAAGACCACGTATCATGGAATGGAATTAAACCTTTGAAATAAACAAATAACTTGATTTTTTGAAACCCTAAAAAATTAATTTTTAAATTTAACAAATAATTTTTTGAGGTGCAACTATAAAAATGGTATAAACAACTACTAGACAGCGATAAGTTTTTTGAATAAATTTAAATTTGAAAGGAAACAGCACAAACTGTTTTTTTGCAGATCTAATTTTTTTTTATGACCACTGCTTTGCAAACGCCTCAAAGGCGCTCTAGGTCCAAGCTTCAAGATGCAAGTCTTGTGAACGGACCTATGCTCCTTTTGAGGAGTATTCGAGGATTTAGTTCAAACCGCTCTATGTTGTGGCTTGCAACTGTTCCCCTAGCTTTGTTTGGTTTAGGTATTTTTAATCTTTCAGCTCATGCAGCTGATTTACCTGAGTTGAATGCAGCTTTTCTTGCTAACAATTTATGGCTTTTGATCGCTACTATCCTAGTGATCTTCATGAACGCTGGTTTCGCTATGGTTGAGGCAGGTATGTGCCGTTCTAAGAACGCTGTTAACATTCTTGCTAAAAACCTCTTTGTATTTGCTTTAGCTGTAACTTCTTATTGGTTTATCGGCTATTCATTAATGTACGGAGGAAGTGTTGCTGACGGATGGCTTTATTTTGGCGGCTTATTTTTTGATCCAACAGTTACCGCTGATATGGTCACTGATGCTGGATTAGTCCCAACTGTTGATTTCTTGTTCCAGTCTGCATTCGCAGGAACTGCGGCAACTATCGTTTCCGGTCTTGTTGCTGAAAGAGTTAAATTTGGAGAATTTGTTGTTTTTGCTATTGTATTAACTGCATTTATTTATCCAATTGCTGGTAGCTGGAAATGGAATGGTGGTTGGCTTGATTCTTTAGGTTTTGTAGACTTTGCTGGATCTTCAATTGTTCACTCAGTTGGAGCGTGGGCAGGTCTTGTTGGAGCTATGCTTCTAGGACCAAGAATTGGTAAATACTCTGATGGTAAACCACAAGCTATGCCTGGCCATAATATGGCTATTGCTACTTTAGGTGCATTAGTTTTATGGATAGGTTGGTATGGATTTAACCCAGGTTCTCAACTTGCTATGGATCAATGGGTTCCATATGTTGCTGTGACAACTACTTTGGCAGCAGCAGCTGGCGCTATCGGAGCAACTATTGTTTCAACATTAACTTCAGGTAAGCCTGATCTTACAATGATTATTAACGGAATCCTTGCTGGTTTGGTTAGTATTACTGCTGGTTGTGGTGATATGACCCTTGCTGGAGCCTGGTTCGCTGGACTTGTAGGTGGAATTATCGTTGTATTTTCTGTTGCAGCTCTTGATGCCGCTGAGATCGATGATCCTGTAGGTGCATTCTCTGTTCATGGAGTTTGTGGTGTATGGGGTACTGTAGTTATCGGTCTTTGGGGTACAGCTGTACAAGGCGATGGTGCTGGTATGGGATTGTTCAATGGTGGAGGTATTAGCCTTCTTCTAGTTCAAGCTCTTGGTGCGGCAGCTTATGCTATCTGGACACTAGTTACTTGCTGGATTGCTTGGTCTGTAATTGGAGGATTATTCGGAGGAATCCGTGTATCTGAAGAGGAAGAGACTCAAGGCCTAGATATAGGAGAGCATGGAATGGAAGCATATCCAGACTTTGCATCTGCTAAATAATCTAATTTAAAAATTCATTTTGGAAACCTGACTTATGTCAGGTTTCTTTTTTTTTACAAAAAATTATTTAAAGTGTTGTAATATTTAAAGATGGATACTCAAGCTTTTAGAAGATCTCTTCATCATTCTGACAGATACAATAGAAGGGGTTTCGATTCTCCAACAAAAAGAGCTCAAGCATTAGAAGAGGCTTACCAAAGTGATTTGATTAGTTCTATAAGAGATAATGGTTTTACTTTCACTAAGGGAAGACTAAATATTAAGCTAGCTCAAGCCTTTGGTTTTTGTTGGGGAGTTGAAAGAGCTGTAGCAATGGCTTATGAGACTAGAAGGCATTATCCTAATGAGAATATTTGGATAACAAACGAAATAATTCACAATCCTTCAGTAAATGATCATTTAAGAAAAATGAATGTAAAATTCATTTCTGCTAAAAATGGGATTAAAGATTTTTCTTTAGTTTCTAACGGTGATGTAGTTATATTGCCTGCTTTCGGAGCTACTGTTCAAGAAATGAAACTCCTTCATGAGAAAGGATGTCACATTATAGATACAACATGTCCTTGGGTTTCTAAAGTTTGGCATACTGTTGAGAAACATAAAAAACATGTTTTCACTTCAATAATTCATGGAAAATTTAAACATGAAGAGACTCTAGCTACTAGCTCATTCGCAGGTAAATATTTAGTTGTACTTGATCTAGAAGAAGCAAAATATGTCTCTGATTATATTTTGGGTAGTGGCAGTAGAAATGAGTTTATGAACAAATTTGCTAAAGCTTGTTCTAATGGATTTGATCCTGATAAAGATTTAGATAGAGTTGGAGTCGCTAACCAAACAACTATGTTGAAAAGCGAGACCGAGGAAATTGGAAAAGTTTTTGAAAGAACGATGTTAAAAAAATTTGGCCCAGAAAACCTGAACAGTCACTTTTTAGCTTTTAATACAATTTGTGATGCAACTGAAGAAAGACAAGATGCAATGTTTTCTTTGGTGGATGAAGATCTTGATATTCTTGTTGTTATAGGAGGTTTCAATTCTTCTAATACTACTCATTTACAAGAAATAGCAATTACAAAGAATATCGCTTCTTTTCACATAGATACACCTGAGAGGATTTCAGTTGAAAAAAACTCAATTATGCATAAACCACTAGGATCAGATTTAGAGCTCAAAAATAATTTTCTCCCAAGTGGAAATATTAATGTTGGAATTACTTCAGGTGCATCTACCCCTGACAAGGTTGTTGCGGACGTTATTGAAAAGTTAATTAAAATAGCTTCTTAAATTCGGAATCTTATGTGAAACTTTAATTAGTTTCTTTAATTTATTAGTCAGATATTTCCTAAAGATCTACTTTATTAACTAGAATAATGAAAAAATTATGAAGCATGGAAGAAAACACGCAGATTAATCAGGCTCAGACAGCCAGTATGAATAGAACTAAAGCTCCCCAAAAAGTTGAGGTTGTGGTCGCTAATCCATCTTCTGGGTCAGATGTAAATATCCTTGGAGAATTATCAATTTTCGTTTTGAGAATCGGTTTTTGTGCTTTGATGATTCATCATGGCCTAGAGAAACTTCAGGACCCGCAGGGTTTTGCCGAGTTTGTAGTTGGTAAGTATTTCCCATTTTTGCCAGGTGATCCTGTTATTTGGACTTTTGGAGCAGCAATCACTCAACTTGTTTGCCCAGTTGGATTGGCTTTAGGTATTTTTGCGAGACTTTCTTCTCTTGGACTATTTTCCACAATGGCATTTGCGGTTTATTTTCATCTTTTAGATACTGGACTAGAAGGTTTCCCTTTGGCAGTAGTTGAAGGTCATAATTATGCCTTTGAATTATCTTTTATATATGGAGCTATATCTCTCTACTTTTTATGCGCAGGTCCTGGAAGGCTTTCTTTATTCCGAAAGACTAACAAAATTACATATTATCCAAAATCAACATAATTTAATGCAAAAAATGCCTTTTTTGCGTAAATATCATTGAAATTCCTTTCGAATTACACATATCAATACTTTCTTGGTCTCTTAAACTTCCTCCAGGTTGGACAATTGCTTTAATACCATACTCATTTGCAAGTTCTACAGTATCTGCAAATGGAAAAAATCCATCACTGGCCAAAACAGCATCAGAACATAACCTTCCAGCCGCTTTTAATGCAATTTTAGCAGCTCCAACTCTATTCATTTGTCCAGCTCCAATACCAATAGTTTTTTGGTCTTTTGCAATAACAATCGCATTTGATTTCACGTGTTTACAGATTTTCCATGCAAAATTTAGATCTAAATTTATTTGATTACACGGATTTTTTTTAGTTACTGAAATCCAATTTTCAGGTTTTTCTTCAATATCATCAGTTTCTTGAACAAGTAATCCTCCCATTATTGATTTAGTAGAAGTTCGGTTCTTTTTTGGAAGTTGATATTTTGATAACTTTAAAATTCTTAAATTCTTTTTGAATTTTAAAATTTCTAAAGCTTCTGCATCAAAAGATGGAGCGACAACACACTCTAAGAAAAGATCTTTTAAGGTTTTTGCGGCTTCACCATCAACATTTGAATTAAAAGCAACTATTCCCCCAAATGCACTTACTGAGTCGCATTCTAAAGCATTCAAAAATGCTTGAGAAGCTGAATTACTTATTGAAGCGCCACAAGGATTATTGTGTTTTAGGATTACAGAAGCAAAAGTTTTTGTTGTAAGTGCATTTTTTTCTGCATAGCCAAATTCTAAAACTGTTGAAAGTGCAGACTCAAGATCCAATAGATTGTTATAACTTAATTCTTTACCTTGTAATTGTTCTGCTGAGTTCCATCCAACATTACTCAAACCATACCAAAAAGCTTTTTGATGAGGATTTTCCCCATACCTTAAGGTTTTTATTAGTGGATAGGATTCAATATATTTGGAAGATTGTAAACCTTTTTCTCTACTTATCCAATTAGATATCGCAGCGTCATAGTCTGCCGTATGTTGAAAAGCTTCAAGGGCTAATTTTGCTTTATATGATTCCTTTAACTCACCTTTTTTAATTTCTTCAAGAAAATTTTGATATTGACTAGGATCAACTAAAACGGAAACGTCTTTATGATTTTTAGCTGCAGAACGAATCATTGATGGTCCTCCGATATCGATATTTTCAATAGCATCTTCCCATTTAGATCCCTGTTCTACAGTTTTCTTAAAAGGATATAAATTTACAACTACCAATTCAATTAGTTCAAGATCGTTAGCTTCTATATCTCTTTTATGTTCCTCATTAGATCTTTTAGCTAATATTCCCCCGTGTATTTTTGGATGTAAAGTTTTAACTCTTCCTCCAAGGATTTCTGGAGAATTAGTAAAATCTGCAACTTTAATAACTGGAATTCCTGCCTCTATTAGATAATTGGCAGTTCCTCCACTTGATAGAATTTTATAATTAAGTTGTTCTACCAATTCCATACAAAATGGGATTATATTTTTTTTATCAGAGACGCTTACTAAAGCTAATGGTGACATTACGGGAAAGTTTACTTACTTAAGAATATAAACATGAAATACGATATCAATCATGAATTTGTCTCGATTAGCTCTCAAACTGCAACTCATAGAATTATTTTGGTACATGGTTGGGGAGCCGATTCAAATGACCTTTTAAAATTTGGAAAGGAGATTACAGAAAAAATCAATCTTGATTTTGAAGTAATTTCTTTAAGGGCTCCTGGATTACATCCAAGTGGTCAGGGAAGACAGTGGTATGGATTGTACCCACATGATTGGAATGGCGCTGAGGTTGAAGTAAATAAACTTTTAGGTACATTTAAACAATTTGATACTGATCAGATTCCTCTCAGAAAAACAATTTTGTTGGGGTTCTCTCAGGGGGCGGCAATGGCAATTGATGCAGGATTTAAATTAAATTTTGGATTAATTGTTGCTTGCAGCGGATATCCTCACCCAAACTGGGTCCCAGAAAAAAAAATCCCACCATTGATTATTAGTCATGGTTTATTCGATGACGTAGTACCTATAGAGGCTTCTAGGATTATTTATGAAAATGTAAAAGGTAAGTCTTCTAAATTTTGTGAATTATTAGAATTCAATGGATCCCATCAAATTGATCCAAAT
Organism: Prochlorococcus sp. AG-418-K17; assembly: GCA_003214055.1. Taxonomy (GTDB): domain Bacteria; phylum Cyanobacteriota; class Cyanobacteriia; order PCC-6307; family Cyanobiaceae; genus Prochlorococcus_A. The sequence goes on along the minus strand of QCMD01000006.1, from coordinate 61,674 downwards.
TTAATTAATTATATAAGTTTAAATATTAATAAAATTTTTTAAACAAAAGCATATTCGTATTCTTCAATCTCTTCCCAATCATCTGCAGTAAGTTCGAGTCCTTCAAATATTTTTTCTTCACCAATTCCTTCAACTACGACTTTTAGTGATGGAAATAAAAAATGATTTTCTTCTGCATACTGCGCACTAAATAACCCTTTTTCACCCCAAAAAAACCTATCAGTAGTATGTTCATTTCTGCGAACGTTGAAAACTGAAGGTGCAGAGAGACTATTTTCAGCTATAAATCTTCTTGCTGCTGTAACTGGTTTATGTTTGCCAGTTTCGATATGATAAATAGGTACATGAGCCATCACTCTTTGGCCAGCCAATCTTCTTCTGCTGATTCTTTTTCTTTTTTTTGACATTGATTGGGACTCCTGAAATTATGAATGAGATTAGTCTTATTTGTTTTTACTAATCTTATATCTGTGATTTTGAATTCACTTAAATTACATAGAGGACCCATCAACCCCTGATGTAGCTTAGAATATGATCAAATATTCATATTTAAGGCTGGCTAAAGTCAGACCTCTTTATATATCTTAATACTTTTTTCATATTTTACAAGCCCTTTTTCAAGTTTTTTTCTAAAAATTACTCAAAATTTCATTAATTATGAATCTCTCAAAAAAATTTGAAGAACTTATTACAAAACAGCTAGAGAGTTTTGGTTGCTCAATGGGAGTTACTCATTTAGTGATGTATCTTGCTTCAGCTAAGCAAGGAACTAAAGCATCTTTTGAAATGATTGGTCAATGGCCACAAATTGATAGGATTCTAATATCAATAGAAGATGATCCCTCACTAAAAGTTTCTTCTCCTAATAGAAGATGGTACCCACTTCAGGAAAACGATATTCTTCTTGGTGTCCTTAGAGTAGAAACTGATTTGAAAGGGGGTAATTGGCCAGTATCTCTTGATTCTAGATTAAAAGCACTTTCACTATCTTTAGCTAAATGCGTTTCTATCGAATTAGAACGTCAAAATAAGAATGAAGAAATCACTTATTTGAAAAATCAGGTCAATGTCATAATCCATCAATTGAGGAATCCATTGGCTGCACTTAGGACTTATGCAAAATTACTAATCAAAAGACTTGGTTCAGATGATGATTCCATTGAAATAGTCGAACGCATGATAATAGAGCAAAAGCAAATTAATCAATATATGGACTCTTTTGCGCAATTAAATACGCCTATTCAACTTCCTTTAGAAATTGGAGAAGAAAGATTACTTTTACCACCAAATTTAGATAATAAAAAGGTAATTACTATTCAGAGTTTGTTGAAACCTATTCTAGAAAGAGGTGAAGCGAACGCGAAATTAGAGAATAGAGATTGGACTGAACCTTCTCTTTGGCCAGATTGGACCTTATCACCAGTAAAGGCAAAATTTATTGTAATTGCAGAGATTGTTGCCAATCTATTAGAAAATGCTTTTAAATATGCTCAAAAAGACGCTGAGATTGGAATATTCATAACTAATAAAGGTTTATGCATATTTGATGATGGTAAAAAAATATCAAAAAATGAAAATGAGAAGATTTTTCAAAAAGGTTTTAGAGGATCGGCTTCTAAGAAAAAGGATGGTACTGGGGTGGGACTTTTTTTAGCGAGGAAATTAGCGCAACAAATTGGAGGAGACTTGAATTTGCTTGAAAAGTCTTCAATTAATGATGTTGTGGAGTTAAAAAATCTCAATAAGAAAAATATTTTTTATTTAGAACTTCCTATAAAAAAATTGCATGCATAAATAGCATAGAAGTTTCAACTAGCACAACACTCGCACCGCAAGCATCTCCATTAAAACCTCCAATTTTCTTCCCCAGCATGTTTGGAATAGAATAACTTAACAAAATACCAATCAAAATAAGCAATAAAACATTAATAAATATTCCTTGGGATGCAATTGAAAATAATTGGTAAACAATGAAAATTAAAAGAAAAATAATAGAAATCAGAGATTCTTTTTTAAATCCATTCCAAAACTTTTTATGATTCATAGATTTTTTCTTATAACTCATATATTTAAACTTTTCTATAAAAAATAAATTTGAAAATCTACCCCAAAATAAGCATATCGGCAAAACAACAATTATTTGGTTTTCAATTTTTAATATGCAAGCAACCTGAATTAAAGTTATGAAAACTAAAGATTGAACCCCAAAAGACCCAACTTTACTGTCTTTCATAGCTTTTAAACGTTTCTTTTTCCCCGCAAAAATACCATCGAAAGTATCCATTAAACCATCAAGGTGTAGACCACCAGTAATTAAATATCCTGAAGCCAAACATATTAGTGTAGATGCATAAATGGACCAAGAGTTTGCTCTAAAAAAAATGAAAATATAACTTTGTATTGTTCCAATAAAAAATCCCAAAGGTGGCGCAAATTGTGCAATATTTTTAAATTCTGGATTAATTAAAGGTATCTTTGGAAATGTCGTATAGAAAATCCAAGATCCTGCCAAATTTTTTATTAAATATTTTTTAATGAGAAAAAATAGATTCAATATTAAATAATAGGATAGATTGATACAAAAGGATCAAATAATTTCATAGTTTATCGTGTTTGAATTTGAAATTACATCGAATTGCAGTAATACAGTTGCCAGAACTGGTATATTTCATACCCCTAACGGTCAGGTAAATACTCCAAGATTTATGCCTGTGGGTACTCTGGCAACTGTTAAAGGAATTTCTTCACAGCAGTTAACCTCTACCGGATCAGAAATGATTCTCTCAAATACCTTCCATCTTCATCTACAACCTGGAGAAAAACTAGTTAAAGAATCAGGTGGAATACATAAGTTTATGAATTGGTCTAAGCCCATACTTACCGATTCAGGTGGATATCAAGTTTTTAGTTTGGCCAAACTAAATAATATTTCTGATAAAGGTGTGGAATTTAAAAATCCGAGGGATGGTAGTCATGTTTTTTTATCACCTGAAAAAGTAATGCAGATTCAAATGGACCTTGGCTCGGATGTTGCGATGGCCTTTGATCACTGTCCTCCTCATACTTCTAACGAAAATGATATCGAGGATTCTTTACAAAGAACTCATTCATGGTTGCAAAAATGTGTTGAGACTCATCAGAAATCAAATCAAGCATTATTCGGAATAGTTCAAGGTGGTAGATATCCAAGATTAAGAGAGTTTAGTGCAAACTTTACAAGTTCTTTTGATCTGCCTGGAATAGCGGTAGGAGGTGTCAGTGTTGGAGAGGCAGTTGAAGAAATTCATAGTGTAATTAATTACGTCCCGAAATTCTTACCAATAAATAAACCAAGATATTTAATGGGAATTGGCTCATTAAGAGAAATATCTTTAGCTGTTGCTAAAGGATTTGATATATTTGACTGCGTTTTGCCAACAAGACTTGGAAGACATGGGACTGCATTCTTAAATGATGAAAGAATGAATTTGCGAAATGCTCGATTTAAAAATGACTTTTCTCCAATTGATAAAACTTGTAAATGCGAAACCTGTAAGTCATATTCTCGTGCATACTTGCATCATCTAATTAGAAATGAGGAAATATTAGGCCTCACCCTAATTAGTTTGCATAATATTGCTCATTTAATAAGATTTACCAATGCTATTTCTACTGCAATTAAAGATAATTGTTTTACAATTGATTTCGCTCCTTGGAAAACATCCTCTATTGCTCATCATACGTGGTAACGTCTTATCATAAATAATTAATTTATTAAAAAGGTGCTCATTCTATTTAATACATTCGCTGAATTGCCTGAGGCTTACAAAGCTTTTGCTCCAACTGTTGATGTTCTTCCTCTTATTCCTTTATTTTTCTTTTTATTGGTATTTGTTTGGCAAGCTGCAGTTGGATTTAAATAAAGTTCTTTTCGTTTAAATTATTAGTCTTAGAATGGATTTTCAAGTAAAATTGCATCTCCTGAGTTTTCTACAGCGCACTCTATAAAATCAGCAATTTTTAAAGCTCTTGATGCTTGCTCACCATCTACCTCAGGTGTTTCTTTGCCTTGAACACATTTAAGAAAATGCTCTAGTTCTGCATAAAGAGGCTCAATAGATGTTGTGCTAACTTCTTCGACATACCCATCATTCCTGTAAACTAATTCTCCATGCTCTGCAGTGTATGATTCATGAGACTTTCGATGGATTTGTAGAGAGTGATTTAAAAAATCAGTTTCTACTAGACTATTTTGGCAGTGAGCACTTAAATTTCTGATTTTTTTGTGACTCATTTTGCTCGCAGTTAAGCTTGCAATAACATTATTTTTAAAAACTAGCGTAGCGTTTACATAATCTATTAATCCTTCACTATTTCTGCCCCCAACAGCTGCTAATTTTTGTATTTTTGAGTTTACAAGCTCTAAAATAAGATCAATGTCATGAATCATTAAATCCATGACAACAGATACATCATTTGCTCTATCTGCATGAGGACTATGCCTTCTTGCCTCCAAAACAACAATTTCTTCATTATTCACTATTTTATTTAATTCTCTAAAAGCAGGATTAAATCTCTCAATATGCCCCACTTGTAATAGACAATTACTTGCATTAGCGGCCTTTATTAAAGAATTCGCTTCTAACTCGTTAGCTGCAATTGGTTTTTCGATGAGGACGTTGGTACCTCCCTTAAGACAATCTAGTCCTACTTTTTGATGTAGTAGTGTTGGGACAGCTATACATATAGCATCAACTTTCGGAATTAAGTCCTTATAATCGCTGAACCATTCACATTGAAATTGTTCAATAGCTAATTTACCCCTCTCTTCGTTTGGATCTGCGACTCCAACCAGATTTGCATCTTTTAGCAAACTAAGTACTCGAGCATGATGCCAGCCCATATTTCCTATACCTATGACTCCAACCTTTACAGGTGATGAGGTTGGTCGCATAATTTTAATCCATATATTAAATATTATTATCCTCTATAGGAAGCCATATTTAGCTTTTGGGAAGGATTATTTTTACACGATCGATTTTTGGACCCGACATAGAAATAATTTCAAATTTAATATTATTAAAATTTAAAACGTCGCCGATTTTTGGAACCATTTGAAATTTTTCTAGCAGAAATCCAGCAAGGGTATGGTAGTCTGCACCTTCTGGAATAGAACAACCTAACTTTTTATTGATATCTATAATTTCGGATTTTCCCGCTATTGACCATTTTTTAGAGAAATTATCTAACATTTTCATATCTGAATAAATTCTATTATTGAGCATTTCCTCTCCAACTATTTCACCATTAAGATCAGCTGCAGTTATGAGCCCCTCTGTTCCTCCGTGTTCATCAACTACTAGTAAGAATGGGTTGTAGTCTCTGACTATTGGTAATATTTCTGCTAATGAAGATGTTTCTATTATTTTTGTCACTGGCAATAGGAAGGGCTCCAATAATGTATCAGCTTCCATTTCACTCTTTGATATTGGCTTAGCTAAATAACGCAAATCTAATACACCTAATACATCATCTAGAGACTCGCCAATCACAAAGAAGCGTGCATGTCGAGTTTTATCTACTTGTTTCATAAGTTCTGAAAAGGTTATGTTTTTTGGCAAAGTTACCATTTCAGATCTTGGAATCATTACTTCTTTAACCTGTGTATCTTTTAGAGCAAAAACTCCTTCAAGAATATTTTTTTCATCTGGCTTTAATCCTGTAACATTATCTGTTTCTATAAGAGTCTCTAATTCCCCCGCGGATAAACCCGAATTTAAAGAATCCCATTTGTTATTTAGATTGAATAAACCTAAACAGGCGCTGGCAAAGAATTCGATTATCGCAACTATAGGTTGCATGCATTTTCTAACTGCATCAAATATGGTGGTTAACCTTAATGCAGCAGATTCTGGATTGTTAATTACTAAGGCTTTAGGAATTAGTCCAGAGACAAGAGTAACAACTAAAACTACAAATGAGAATAATAGAAGATCATAAAATCTGTGCGGCAAAATATTTCCCCCCCAATGATCATTGGCGACGTTATTACTGAGCCATCCAATTGCAATTAACGAAATTGTAACTCCAAATTGGGAAGCGATTAGAGAAGATCTAAATCGTTTTTGAATTTTTAAAATTGAAAATGCTCCTTTCTTTTTTTCTTCTATTAGCCTTAAAACTTTACTTGGCCTTATCAATAAAAAAGATAATTCACTAGCTGCGAAAAAAGCAGGTAAAAATAAAAGAAGTAAAAGTAGAGTTATTTTCATTCAATGACAAATGAATAATGGGGGTGGCGAGGATCGAACTCGCCTTAGCCAAATTATGAGTTTGGTGCATTCACCAGATTGCTACACCCCCAAGGGAGGTTCTGTAATTTTAATTACATTGAATTTAAATATACAATATAAAAATAATATTTCAAAAAACACCTTATTAGTAAGTTTTTGTGAGATTTCTTTTTTTTATTCTAATCTTTAAATATAAATTTAACTTTTACTAATGGGCAATTTTTCCGAAAAGTATGATTTAAATAAAGCCAAATTGTTGAAACAGTTAATTGAAAAATCTTATAAGAGGGGAAACTTTACTTTGTCTTCCGGCAAAAAAAGCAGTCATTATTTGAACTGTAAACCGGTATCTTTAAATGGCGAAGGTCTAAACTTAATAAGTGATCTTTTTTTAGAGCTAAAGGACTCTAGTTCAAAAGCAGTGGCAGGACTCACATTAGGTGCAGATCCTCTGGTAAGTGGATTAATCGTTAAAGCAGCTTCTCAAGGCCTAGAACTTAATGGTTTAATAATTCGTAAAGAAATTAAAGAATACGGTACCAAAGCTGGTATTGAGGGCCCTACATTAAAAGGAGGAACTTTGGTAACTGTTTTAGAGGATGTTGTTACAACTGCTGGTTCAGTAATAAAAGCTATAAAAAAGTTAAGAGAAAATAATTATGTTGTTAAGGAAGTTTTGTCTATAGTTGATAGGCAAGAAGGCGGATGTGAAGCTCTTAATGATGAAAATGTTAAATTAAAGAGTCTTTTTACAATAAAAGACTTTTTATAAATATCTAAAAATGCAAGATATACAAAAAAAGTTTTGGCTTGAAAAATTTGATTGTTTTTCTGTTAGTGGAAAAGATGCAAGGAAATTTCTTAATGGAATAACGACGAGTAATATTCTATATTCAGATAATAATCTTATCAAAACTTGTTGGTTAACGCCAAATGGAGTTCTAAGATCATTAATTGAAATTAATTTTTTAGAAAGAAACTTAGAAGTAATAATATTGGCGGGAAATACTAATCAGATAATTGATTACTTTAATCAAATTATTTTTCCTGCTGACGATGTACTTTTAAGTGAACCGTTCTTGATAAATAGAATTCAGGAAATTGATGAATCTAGTTCATGGAGAATTTATCAGCCTATTTTCTACAAAGAAGAAGATAAAGAATTTGAAATATATACAAATAAACTAAATTTTCTGAATTCTAATGATTTAAAAATCTGGAAGGTTAATCAAGCAATACCCTCATTAGATATGGAAATAAACGGAAAAAATAATCCTCTTGAACTGGGATTGAAAGATCTTGTAGATTTTAATAAAGGTTGTTATTTAGGACAAGAAACAATGTCAAAAATAAAAAATGTTTCCTCTTTAAAACAGGAAATAAGAATTTGGAAATCATTTGAATCTAATTTTAATTTAGAACTTGAAGATACAAATTTATACATAAATTCTGCCAAGGATATTTCAGTGGGTAAAATCACTAGTTTTTGTAAATCAGATTCTCAAATAACAGGCTTAGCAATGATAAAAAGAAAATACTTAGAAGAAGGAAGTTATTTTTATTCAGAAAATTTTGGAAAAATTATTATAAATAAATCTGTAGGATCAATTTTTCTTTAATTGATTTTTTATTAAATACTTTGCAATTTTTAGAGTTGCCAAACAATCATCTTTGTTATATTGGATAATTTTTTTTAAAAATATTTCGTTTCCTGTAATTTGATATTGAATCCACCAATAAAGGGCTTTCGAGCCATTTACATTTTTCTGCCCCCATTCAAACCCTAGCCAATTAGAAACGGTTTTTAAACTATAGTTTTTTAGCGGCAATATCCAAGACTTTCTTATATAACTATGTAAGTCTATAAATCTTGAAGTAAGTGAATCAATTTCTTCAAAACTAAAATTTAAGTTTTTAGCAATATTAATTATTCCTATTTTTTCAGTCTCTCCATAATGTAAGACTGGCCATTCCTTCTGTGAAAAAAGTATTTTAATAATTTGCCTATAAGATTCTACTTTATTGCTTTTGAGATTTAAGATAGGCTCATAGATAAGATCTTCTTTTTTTGTAAATAAATTATTTATTTTTAAAAAACCAAATAAAAAATCATGTTTACCATCTGGATTTGACTCAATATCAAAAATATAAAATCCTGAACATATTTTTTCTAATAGATCCTCCGTACTATTTTTATTGGAAATAAAATATGGTTCTCCAGAAATATATGCTTGTGCTTGTTTTACAAATATGGAGGCTTTTTCATACTTTTGATCTTTGAATTTAGATAATTTCTCTCCAAGTTGTTTTTCGTTATAAGAAGCTAATGTTTGGGTATTAGTTATTCCATTTGTTTTTAGTAATGAAGCAGTTTTAGATCCAATTCCATCAATATCTGTTAGATATCCATTTTCTTTTGCTTCTTTGTCGCAAAATTTTTGCCATGAACAAATAGTACATTTTTTTCTATCTTGAGTTATTTCAGGCATAAATCCCTCTAAGCATTCATTCAAATTTAATAAAACATTCAAAACTTTTTTTCTTAATTTGTTATTTAAATAAATTTCTTCAATATTAACTTTTTTATCCGAACTTGAAATTATTAATCCTTTCTCAATTTTAGATTCTTGAAAAGAGTCCAATAGAATAGAACTAAAAGCCAAGTCGAATAAATGTTCTTTTGTAGTTTTGTAGCCTAATTTATAAACAGCAGGTAAATATTTATATGATCCCCATTTGCTTATACCTTTTGTCCTTAAAAGTAATTGGGGATGAATCTCTGCATTCACATTTTGGAAAAATTTTCCCTTAATTTTTAATCCAATTACCCCTTGATAGCCCTTTTTACAGGCTTTTAATCCTGAATATATTTCACCATTACATAATTTAGAGAAAATTTGATATTGGTTAACTTTATCTATGGCTTTATGCGAAGACCATACTTCATAAGATTTATCACCCTTGAAATCAAGCCATGCTTTTCTTTTGCATCTTATAAAACTTTTTAAATAAAGAGTATTCAAATTATTTTATTGGTAGTTTTAAATTTCACTAATATAAATTAATATAGATAATTAAAAGAAAGTAAGGAAGTCTTTAATTTGCAAGGTGACACAATAGAAAATATAAAATTTGGAACTGATGGTTGGAGAGGAATTATTGGATTTGATTTTAACCTATTCAATCTTTCAAGAGTTGTTGTGGCTGCCTGCCAGGAGTTGTATTATCAATACTATAAAGAAGTTAATTCAAAAAAAATTTTAATTGGATATGATCGTAGATTCATGGCAAGTGAATTTGCCAAGCATGTAGTCCCTTTTGTAAGAGGATGTGGTTTTGAACCGATCTTATCTAATAGCTTTGTTACAACTCCTTCCTGTAGTTTCTATGTCAAAGAAATGGGTTGTTTGGGAGCGTTGGTAATTACAGCAAGTCATAATCCATATAATTGGCTTGGTCTCAAAATAAAGAGCTTTAATGGATGCTCTGTTGACGAATCTTTTACGAGTGAAATTGAAAAAAGATTAATACTTGGAAATTCAATTGAAAAAATAGAGGATGCCAATCAATTGGTAGATATTAGGAATTTTCATTTGGATAGAATTAAATCTCTTTTTGATATTGACTTTATTTCTAAAAGATTGAAAAAAATGAAATTAAGAATTTTTGTAGATTCTATGCACGGTTCAGCTGCAAATTGTATGGCTGATATTTTTGCCTCAAATGATTTAGAAGTTATTTCAGAAATCAGAAAAGATAGTGATCCTTTTTTTGGTGGAAAACCTCCTGAACCTCTTTTAAATTATGTAGATGATTTAAACCAAATACTAATCAAAAATTCAACAAATGAAGTGAAAACTTTAGGAATTATATTTGATGGAGATGGTGACAGAATTGCAGCAATTGATGAAAAAGGAAGATACTCTAGTACTCAAGATTTACTGCCATACTTTATTCACTATTTGGGCGAAATTAAAAATAATTCTTATCCAGTTTTAAAGACTGTTAGTGGTTCAGATATTATTAAAAATATTGCAGAGAGTCAAAATAGAGATGTTTTTGAACTTCCAGTTGGCTTTAAATATATTGCTGAAAAAATGATCAAAGAGAAAATATTTGTTGGAGGAGAAGAATCTGGGGGGGTTGGTTTTGGTGACTTTATGCCTGAAAGAGATGCTCTATATGCAGCAATGGTTTTATTAAATGGGATTGCTGATAAATCTCAATATTTATTCCAAACCTTAGATGAAATAAAAAAAGATTTTGGACCAAGTTTCTACAAAAGAATTGATATTAAATTTCCAAACCAGTCAGAAAAAAATTCTACAGAAGAATTTATAATAGATAATATTCCTGAGAATATTAATAACCATAAGTTAAAAAATATCTCGATGATAGACGGTGTAAAGTTGAGAATTGATAAAAATTTTTGGCTTCTTTTTAGATTTTCAGGAACGGAACCTCTTCTAAGATTATATTGTGAAGCACCAAAAGAATCTTATTTAGATGAGTTATTAGAATGGGGTCAAGAATTTATAAATTTGGCAGAAAATTAAGGATGAAAAATTTATATTTAGCGAGTAAGAATAAAGGTAAAATTGAAGAATATAAGAAATTGCTTGCTGGAGTAAATTGTAAATTATTACTCCAGCCAGAATCATTAGAAGTTGAAGAGGATGGACTGACATTTAGAGATAATGCAATTAAAAAAGCGAGTGAAGTTTCGAGAAAAATAAATAATTTTTCAATAGCAGATGATTCAGGAATTTGTATTGAAGCATTAGGTGGTAAGCCTGGCATTTACTCATCTAGATATGCAGAAAATGATCAGAAGAGAATTGAACGAGTTTTAAGAGAACTTGATGGAGTTCAAAATAGAAGTGCTTTCTTTATTGCTAATATTTGTGTTTGTTCCCCAAATGGTGAAGTGATTATTGAATCTGAGGCCAAATGTCATGGCAATATTATTTTAAACCCCAGAGGAAAAAGCGGTTTTGGATATGACCCAATTTTTGAGGAGAGTTCTACCAGATTAACTTTCGCAGAAATGAATAATGATATTAAAGAATCTTGTAGTCATAGAGGTAAAGCATTAAAAAAAATTATTCCAGATTTAATTGAAATTTTTTCTTAAATTCAACTAACCCAAGATCCATGAAGGCCATGAGGAATTGAAATGGGTAATTCATAAACAGCTAATTCTTTTAAGTCTTTTGCGTCTAATATAACTAAATCGCTTCCTCTTCTTTCCCCGTTCCATAGAAGTATAAATAAAAATCCCTCATCTTCTTTTGAAGAGTTTTCTGATGGAACCATAATTGGTTCACTAACAAATCCACTTGGACCTGCTGACCAAGAAATCTCTTCCTTAGAAGTTAAATTTATTTTTTTAATTGCTTGAAGTGGAGCGTTCCCCAGTTTTTGAGATGTGCTTGCCATCCAACTAAAAGTTGCTTTTAATCCTAAGTTTTTAGGATTAACAACAGCAAATTCACAACATTGTTCACTGAAAGTTTCAAGTTCACAAGTTTTTGTCTTTAGATCGATAATTGATCTTTTCAGTTTTCCTTCTGGATATTTATCAAAGTCAATATCCCTAAAATTCTCGTCTGGACCAACTGATGGGAAATCATCATAAAAAATACTATCTAATACGATTTTGGAATCTTTTTCAAATGCATTTACATGATGAAAAACGAATCCTTCTGGAGCATCTATTGTCAAAGGAGGCTGTCCCCTAAATAATCCACTCTCTCTGGGGATGATAAAAAACTTTGCCTTTTTATTTGGGTTTGACTTTAGGCATTGTGCTGCTCCTCTTTGACCCATTACAAATGGAATAGGATTGAAATCAATAGCATTCTGTAAAAATATTGCCCAATTAGTTGTAATTGCGAAATCATGAAGGAATGCAAAGCCATTAAAGGTATCTTTTCTGTCAAAAATGAGCTCTCCAGAATTTGTACCAGCATTATCAAATTCCATTAATCTAATGGTACTTTTTGGCCCGGTTTTTACTCCAAAAGTGACTAAAAGTTCTGAAGATGCATTTGAGTTTAGGTCTGTTTTTGGATGAGCACTGAATGCTTCGTTAGGCTTTAGTACCCCTTTTAATGTTGTTAAACCAATAGTGTCAAGACTTTCAGGATCCATTGCATGTGGACCTGCTGCTTCCCATAATGCGAGAATTTCATCTCCTAATTTAATGACATGTGTATTAGCGATATTCTTGAATTTTAGATCTAATGCATTATTTAAAATTCCTCCATTTTTTTGTGTTCCAAATACACCTCTATAAATAAATTTATCCATTTTTTCTTCTTCTAAATAGCCTTCAGTTTTAACAAATCTATTTGTAAAGAATGGCTGACCATTTTCGAATTTTATGGATGTTATCATTCCATCACCATCAAATGGATGATGAACCCATTGTCCACCTCTCTCTAATATTCCTGGTCCATTTCTTAATAATGTTCCATTTAGATTTTTAATATTATTACCTTTGCTAATTGTTAGAGGCTCTTTAGTTAGCTCCTTTTCAACATTTTGATAAGCACTTGACCAATCTTCTTTATTAAAAATTTTAAATTTATCAATTTTTTTATCTTGTAAATTAGTCACAACAAAATAATCACTTAATCTATCTTCGCCAAAAATCAACTGAATTGTGGCTGATTCGAAAAAATTTCTATTTTATTGTTTTTCTAACATTCCTTTACTGCTTGGTATTGTATCAGATCTTCTTGGATCTATTGCGGTAGCCATTCTCATTGCTCTTGAGAAAGCTTTAAAGCAAGCCTCAACTATGTGATGTGAATTACTGCCTCGTATTTGATTAATATGAAGAGTAATACCGCTGTTATTTACAAAGGCAATAAAAAACTCTCTTACTAGTTCAGTATCATAATTTCCTATTCTAGGGGCTTTTAATTGAAGATCATAAGATAGATGCGGTCTACCAGAGCAGTCTAAAGTGACTTGAACTAATGCTTCATCTAATGGGGCAAAGAAATGTCCAAATCTGCTTATTCCTTTTCTTTCTCCTAAGGCTTTTGAAAATGCTTTGCCTAATGCGATTCCTACATCTTCATTTGTATGATGATCATCAATATGGGTATCTCCAATTGCTTTTATTTTTAAATCATATAAACCATGACTGGATATTTGATGAAGCATGTGATCTAAGAATGGTATTCCAGTATCAATCTCAGAAATACCATTTCCATCTAAGTTTATAAATATAGAAATATCTGTTTCATTCGTTTTTCTTTTTATTTCAGATTGCCTTAGAGATGACATTTTTATTCAAGAAATTTAGTTTACATTCCATTAATGCAGTAACCCGCATCAACATAAATTGTTTGGCCTGAAATGCCGCTAGAGAGATCACTTAATAAAAAAGCAGCAGTATTACCTACTTCTGTTTGAGTGACTGTTCTGCGTAAAGGAGCCTTTTCTTCAACATTGTGAATCATATCTAAAATGCCACCTATAGCAGAACTCGCAAGTGTCCTAATAGGCCCAGCACTTATTGCATTTACTCTGACTTGTTTTTCTGGACCAAGTTCTGCAGAAAGATATCTTACTGAAGCCTCTAAAGCTGCCTTCGCAACTCCCATCACGTTGTAGTTAGGAATCGCCCTCTCTGATCCTAAATAAGTTAATGAGACAACTCCAGCACCATCACTAAAAAGTGGTTTTGCTGATTTACACAAAGGTGCTAATGAATAAGCACTTATATTTAGAGCTCTATCAAAACCCTCTGAAGTAGTAGCACTATAATCTCCAATCAATTCGTCGCGTCCTGCAAATGCTAAGCAGTGAACTAATCCGTCAATTTGCCCCCAATTGTTTTTTATATTGTGAAAGATTTCTTCTATTTGAGCTGGATTTTGAACATCAAGAGGCAAAAATAATGATGGTTTTAAAGGTTCTGTCAGTTCCCTAACTTTAGATTCAAATCTTCCCTTATCATCAGGCAAATATGTGATTCCAAGTTCTGCTCCAGCTTTTGAAAGTTGTTGAGCAATACCCCATGCTATTGAACGATTGTTAGCAATTCCCGTAACAAGAATTTTTTTGCCAGTTAGATTTAGAAGCATTTTGTTTATTATTTCTATTATTCTCCTATATAAAAGTACCCATCTTTACGGATTACTGCAAAATATACAATAATTTTCAAATATCAAATAATATTTAACTTAAAGATGGTCAGAACAAATTCTATGGTTTTGGAATTAGGTTTTCAATTACCTAATTTCGAAATGTTAAATGCTAATTCTGCAAATAATCAATATTTTAATTCTCATAATCTAGATAATCGGCATTTATTTTTAATGTTTATTTGTGCCCATTGTCCATTTGTTAAATATATTGAGAATCAAATTTTAATCTTAAGTAAAGAAATTGAAAATACAGTTCAAACGATTGCAATTTCTAGCAATGATATTGTCACTCATCCTTTAGATTCTCCTAAAAATCTGAGATTACAAGCACAATCACAGGGATGGAGTTTTCCTTATCTATATGATGAAAATCAAAACTTTGCTAAGGAGTTAAAAGCTGCTTGCACCCCAGATTTTTATCTTTTTTCAAATGAAGGAGATAGTAATTTTTTATTGTATTATCATGGTCAATTAGACGATAGTAGACCAAGTAATAATATCCCTCTATCTGGTGAAGATTTGCGGTCTGCTGTGAGAGATTTGAACCAAGATAATTCTTATCCTTCAAATCAGATGCCGTCTTTAGGCTGCAATATTAAATGGACTCCTGGTAAAGAACCGAGTTGGTTTAAATGAATTAAAATGTTTTTTTACCCATAGAAATATGGTTTAGGGTTAATATATTCAATATGCAGATACCTCCATTCACTTTAAATAGGCAGTTCCAAGAAATTGGCTCTGAAATTGAGGCTGAGGTTTTTAAAGTTTTAAAAGGGGGCCAGTATATTGGAGGACAAGAGATTGCCAAATTTGAGGATAGTTTTTCTAATTTGATTGGTGTTGAAAACACTATTGGCTGTAACAGTGGAACTGATGCTTTAGTATTAGCTTTGCGCGCATTAGATATTGGTGTTGGTGATGAAGTCATTACCTCATCTTTTAGCTTTTTTGCAACTGCCGAGGCTATTAGTGCAGTTGGTGCTAATCCTATTTTGGTAGATATAGATCCCGAAACTTACCTCATTAATACTGAACTAATAGAACAAGAAATAAACTCTAATACCAAGGCAATTATGCCAGTTCATTTATTTGGGAATGCGGTGAATATGACCTCAATAAAATTATTGGCCAACAAATATGACTTAAAAGTAATTGAAGATTGTGCTCAGGCAACATGCACTATGTGGGAAAATTCTAAAGTTGGAAGTATCGGTGATATAGGTTGTTTTAGCTTTTTCCCTACCAAGAATTTAGGAGCTGCTGGAGATGGTGGAGCAGTGACAACATCTGATCAGAAGATTGCCAAAAAAATTAGAGAACTAGCTGTGCATGGTAGCCCAATAAGATATCACCATACTCAAATTGGATATAACAGCAGACTTGATACCATTCAAGCTGCCATATTAAATATCAAAATTAAATATATTTCTCAGTGGATTAATAATCGCCAAAGAATTGCTAATAATTACCTTGATTTATTAGAAAAAAATCCATTTATTAGTTTTCCAAAAATTAGCTCTGATTCAATTTCCCATTCTTGGAATCAATTTGTCATCAAATTAAGAAACGATAAATATTTTTTAAATACAGATTTTTCAAATTTATTTGATACTGATTGCAAAAAATACTATTCATTAAGGAACTTGGTAAAACAACAACTTTTTGAAAAAGGTATTAACTCAATTATTTATTATCCAATTCCAATACACGCACAAATAGCTTACAAAAATAAAAATTTTTCAAGAACAAAACTCATTAATACAGAGAGAATTTGTACAGAAGTCCTTAGTCTTCCAATGTTTCCTGAAATTTCTTATAAAGAGCAAATTTATGTAGCAGAAAATTTAAATAAAGTTTTAAAGAATTGTATAGAGGAAATTCAAATTTCAGCATAAAGTGATTTAAATAATCTTTGTTGTATGTTGTGATTGACAATAGGGTTTGAATAATTATTTTTTTCTAAATTAGATATCTCCCCATTTAATAATTCTGAATTTGATACTTTAGATAATTCAGGAATCCAATATTTTATATATTCGCAAATAGGATCAAATTTTTTTGCTTGGGTATATGGATTAAAAATTCTAAGTGGTTTTGGATCCATACCGCTACTGGCGCTCCACTGCCATCCCCCATTATTTGCAGCTAAGTCTCCATCAACCAAAGTCTCCATAAATTTCTTCTCGCCCATTTGCCAATTGCATATAAGATCTTTTACCAGAAATGAAGCGACTATCATCCTACATCTGTTATGCATCCAGCCAGTATTATTTAGTTGACGCATTGCAGCATCAACTATAGGTACTCCTGTCTCTCCGTTGCTCCAATGCTGAAACCATTCATTATTATTTTGCCATGGAAAGTGATCCCATTTTTTTCTATATGGACCTTTCTCTAGCTCTGGGAAATGGAATAAGCAATGTTGATAAAATTCACGCCAAACCAGTTCTTTTTGCCAAGTTTCAATTGATAGATAATTTCCTTGATTTGCAAAATCTGAATTTAAATTTAATGTGGCATTCCAAACTTTTCTAATGCTGATGGTGCCGAATCTGAGAGATGCACTTAGAAAAGATGTCCCATTATGGGAAGGAAAATCTCGTACAGAATTATAAGAATATATTTTTTTTTCGTTAATGAAGTTTTCTAATAATGTTTCTGCAGCATTCTCTCCAGGTCTACATGGACAAATATCCGAACCAGGAAATTTAACATTTTTGATAAATTTCTCTAGAACCGAATCAGATGAATTAATTGTCTTATCTTTAAGTTTATTATCAATATCTTTAAACTGGAAACCAACTTTATCTTGTTCATATGAACCTAATAAATTCATTTTTGATTTAAGGTTTTTATAAAAAGGTCCATAAACTGAATAAGGATTATTATTCCCTGAAAATATTTTTAAAGGTTCTACTAATAAGTGATCCCAAGTTTCAATAACTTGAATATTTTG
Source organism: Prochlorococcus sp. AG-418-K17 (assembly GCA_003214055.1). Classification (GTDB taxonomy): domain Bacteria; phylum Cyanobacteriota; class Cyanobacteriia; order PCC-6307; family Cyanobiaceae; genus Prochlorococcus_A. The sequence goes on along the minus strand of QCMD01000006.1, from coordinate 44,281 downwards.
TTCTTTTAAATTTTTTTTAATTTGTAAATCGCGATTAATCTCATAAGGTTCAATTGATCTATTCCAAAAAACAAATTTAGCATCAATTTTCTTTGCTAATTGAGGAATTATTAATACCGGATCTCCTTCTTCCATGACTAATCTACTACCCATTTTTTTCCAATTATTTCCTAATTCTTGTAGTGAATTTCCTAGAAACCAAGCTCTTGAACTTGCATTGAAATCCTGTGAGTAATTTTTATCAAATATATAAGTAGAAGTAACAGCATTTGATAATGAAAATGCTTTGATTAAAGCTTGATTATCAAATATTCTTAAATCCTTTCTATGCCAAAAAAGTATTCTAGGTTTATTCATAATTTATCTAAAAATTGTTTAGCTCTAAACCAAGCCGTCACGGTTTTTGCGTCAAGAATTTCATCCCCACTAGAAATAAGATTATCTAGTTCGTCTGGATCTAAAATTAATACTTCTATATCTTCATCTAAATCTCCTTTAACCTCGGAATTGAGTTTGTTTAAATCACGAGCTAAAAATAAATAAATTTCCTCATCTGCATAACCAGGTGCAGGGACAAGAGTTCCTAATTCATCCCATTTGTTTGCACTGAATCCAGTCTCTTCCTGTATTTCTCTTTGAATTGAATTAATAGGTGTTTCACCTATTTCTAATGTACCTGCTGGAAATTCTAATAAATATCTTGAAACAGCAAATCTATATTGCCGAAGAATGATAACTTTATTGTCTTTTGTAATAGGTACGGCTAATGCTGCCCCAGGATGCTTAATGTATCCATATTCACCTTCATGTCCATTTGGAAGCTCAATTCTGTTTATTTCGAAACTAAATTTTTTTGACTTTAACGCAGATATTTTTTCTTTAAAAATTGATCTTCTTATAAGGTTTTTATTGCCCATAAATTTTAAATAAAAATAGCCTAACAGTTATTTTTTGGTTTTGTAAATCATTTATAAAGACCATTTTGGGGCATCAAACTTTGTTATTTTTTGGCTTCTACTTAAGATTTCAGATAATGGCGTAATAACAAAATTACGATTCATGAATCTAGGGTGAGGTAATGTTAATTCCTCATCAGCAGTATGAAAATCTTCCCACCAAAGAATATCTAAATCGAGACATCTTGATAACCATTTCTTGCCCCTTGGCGTCTCTTCTCGTCCGAAAAATCTCTCTAACTTTTTTAGCTCTTTTAAAAGTAATTTAGCTTTTTTATTTGATGGTTGTGGAAAAGAATTACTTTTTATAAGTAATAGAGTATTTAAATAATTTGGCTGCTCATTTTCAGCACCATGGGGTAATGTCTCATAAATTGAAGACCAAAAAAAGTAAGCATGAAATTTGCTTTCCTCTTCTTTTTTTTTGTTAGAACTATCTCCCCACTCATTTATTATTTTCTCTATTTTTGGTTTGCAAATTAATAGTGACTCAAGAGGGCTTCCGAATTTACTATCAATATTTGCTCCGAGGGATATACATAGTCCATTTTTGATATTAAGATTTGATAATTCCACTACAAAAAACAAAGTTATTGGATAAATTCTATATCAGGCATTTTTAAAGTGATTTTGAATTCCGAGTTAAAAGAAAAAGGAGAAATAAAAGATTTAATGAATTCGAAGGATTCTTTTAGAGCTTTCCCTTTGGCGGCAATTACAGGTCATAGCTTATTGAAATTATCTTTGCTTTTGGCAGCAGTTGATCCTAGTTTAGGAGGAGTGATTATTGCTGGCGGGAGAGGAACTGGAAAATCAGTATTAGCAAGGGGTTTGCATACTTTACTCCCTCCTATAGAGGTATTAGATAATGAATCAATCCTGGAAAAGCTAACAAGTAAAAATAGTAATACTTCATTAAGACCTACTGGCAGGAACCTAGATCCAGATAAACCAGCGGAATGGGATATTAGTACTAATAAATTGTTAGAGGAGCTAATTGGAAGTGATTATTTGAATCAAACTGGAGAAATTCCAAAAAAAGTAAAAGAGGCTCCATTTATTCAAGTTCCCATTGGTATTACTGAAGACAGACTTGTTGGATCAATTGATGTTGCAGCCTCATTAAGTACGGGGGAACAAGTTTTTCAGCCTGGAATTTTGGCAGAAGCTCATAGAGGTGTTCTTTATGTAGATGATATAAATTTATTGGATGATGGTATCGTAAATTTAATTCTTGAAGCTACAGGAAGAGAGAAAAATAATATTGAAAGAGATGGTTTAAGCCTTTCTCACCCTTGTAAGTCACTTTTAATAGCAACTTATAATCCTGAAGAAGGTGCTTTAAGAGATCATGTTTTAGATCGTTTTGCTATTGTGCTTTCCGCAGATCAATCGATTGATAATGCTCAAAGAGTTGAAATTACAAAATCTGTTTTATCACACGCAGAAAATAATATTAAATTTTCAGAAAAATGGTCGGAAGAATCTGATAATTTATCTACTCAATTAATTTTGGCAAGGCAATGGTTAAAGGATGTCAAGATAACAAAAGAGCAAATAACTTATTTAGTGAATGAAGCTCTTAGAGGAGGAGTAGAAGGGCATAGGTCAGAATTATTTGCAGTGAAAGTAGCAAAGGCTAATGCAGCTCTTCGAGGCGATGAGAATGTAAATTCTGACGATTTAAAAGTAGCAGTAAGATTAGTTATCCTTCCAAGAGCGATGCAAATCCCCCCTGAAGATGAAGATATTGAACCACCTCCTCCAGAAGATCAGAGCCCACCACCCCCACCTCAATCAGATAATGATAATTCTGAACCCGAGGCTAATGAAAACGAAAACAATCAGGAGCAAGAGCAAGAGCAAGAAGAAGATAATTCTGATGCAAAAGAAGAATCTACCCCTGATATACCTGAAGAATTCATATTAGATCCTGAAGCATGTATGGTTGATCCTGATTTATTGCTTTTTTCATCAGCAAAAGCAAAAGCAGGCAATAGTGGTAGCAGATCGGTGATTTTTAGTGATAGTAGAGGGAGATATGTAAAGCCTATAATTCCAAGAGGTAAAGTAAAAAGAATAGCTGTTGATGCTACTCTAAGAGCTGCTGCACCTTATCAAAAATCTAGAAGATTAAGGAATCCAAATAAATCGATAGTTATTGAAGAAAATGATTTTAGGGCGAAGCTCCTCCAAAAAAAAGCTGGCGCGTTAGTTATTTTTCTTGTTGATGCAAGCGGTTCAATGGCACTTAATAGAATGCAAAGTGCTAAAGGTGCTGTTATCAGACTTTTAACTGAAGCTTATGAAAATAGAGATGAGGTAGCTCTAATTCCTTTCAGAGGAAATCAAGCAGAGGTTCTTCTTCCTCCTACAAGATCAATAACTGCAGCAAAAAGAAGACTAGAAACTATGCCATGTGGAGGAGGCTCCCCTTTGGCTCACGGATTAACTCAATCCGCTAAAGTAGCAAAAAATGCACTTGCAACAGGAGATATTGGTCAGGTAATTGTTGTTGGTATTACTGATGGAAGAGGCAATGTTCCATTAGGATTATCTCTTGGTCAATCGGATGTTGAAGAAAAGGAGGATGAGAAGGTCGATTTAAAGCAAGAAGTTCTTGATATAGCTGCTAAATATCCAATGCTTGGAATCAAGTTATTAATAATCGATACAGAGAGGAAATTCATAGCAAGTGGTTTCGGTAAAGAATTAGCAGATGCTGCTAAAGGTAAATACGTCCAATTACCTAAAGCTACTGATAAAACAATTGCTGCAATGGCCTTAAACGCAATAAACGATATTTAAATCTTTTATGGATAAATTTCGTTAAGGAATTTTGAAAGTCCAATTGTTAGATCTCTAATAGATTTAGTAAATTCTTTATCTTTCATGAGGTTTTCAAAATCATCACTCATGCCATCAAGCTTACTTGAGATTGATCTTGCTGAATTGATCGTTAACTTAACATCTTCAATAGTTTCTTTATCATTTATAGAGGATAGAATACTATTTAAGTGCTTTGCGGCTAAAGTAATTTCTTTTACTAGAGGTTCAACCCTCAATATTTCTCGTTTTGATAAGAAAATTAATTCATCAAGATTTTCTTGTGTCTGATCAAATTGATCTATTGATTTAACAATGTTATCAATTAGATTTTCTTGATTTGTCTCTTTTAAAAGTTGACTTATCCTATTTGTAATATTTGATAAACTTGAGAGTTGTTTACCAGTTATTAGATTACCTTGGCAAACAATCAACTTACTATTACATTTGTCAGATGTTGCTTTTGCAATATTTTTTGGGATCGTCTTATCACTTGTCTCTAGAGAAACTTGTACGTCCCCTCCAAGGAAAGAATTTGTCACAACCCTAGCGAAAGCTGGTTTAGGTAGAATTAGATCAGGATTGTTTAAGACTATTTTTGCTTTAATTGATTCATTTGTAAATAAAATATCTTCTACTGATCCAACTAGAATCCCCCTGTAAGTTACGGGGGATTTTTTTGATAGACCACTCGCATTATTAAATTCAGCGAAAAGAAACCAGTTTTTTGAAGATAGTCTGACACCTTTTAGCCAGAAAGAAAAAAAGGTGAATATCAAAATTCCCCCAAATATGGAAAATCCAACTATCGAATCTCGCAAACTTCTACGCATAATTTTTAAATGTCTTTGGGTTGCATAGGCCCCTCAAGTATTCCATTTCTAAATTGAAATACATAGGGATCTTCACTTTCCTTAAATTCACTGATGGAGCCTCCCCATCTAAATTCTCCTCCATAAAGCATTAGTACTTTTTCTGAAGTCCTTTCTATAGTACTAAGAACATGGCTTACTACAATAGATGAACCGTTGACTTTTTCATTTGTTTTATTAATTAGATCTTCAATTCTAGATGAAGCAATAGGGTCAAGTCCTGCAGTAGGTTCATCAAAGAGCAAAAGTGGTTTATTTTTTTTGTGACTTTGCTGTGATACCAATGCTCTAGCAAAACTTACTCTTTTTTGCATGCCTCCACTTAGCTCATTAGGAAGTTTGTTATTGATATTAAACAAGCCAACCTCTTCAAGGCATTCGCAAACGATTTCTCGAATTAACTGTTTGGAAAGACTTTTATCCTTATTAAGAAGAAAGCCTACATTTTCCTCAATAGTTAAAGATCCTAAAAGTGCTGGATTCTGAAAAACTAGCCTTACATCTGGAGGATTATCTTGGTCTAATCTTAAGTATTTTTGTTGTTCTCCAAATATCTTTAATTCACCTTCAGTTGGTAAAATAAGGCCTGCCAAAATTTTTAATATAGTAGATTTACCAGAACCAGATGGTCCCACAATAGCTAATTTTTCTCCTTCAATGAGTTTAAAGTTTAATTTATTAAGCACATTAATTTCTCCCCAACTTATTGAGAGATTTTTTGTTTCTACTGCATTTTTTGATTGTTTCAAAACCTATATTAAAATTTATCTTTAATTATATATTGCCTATTTTTAGGAATAAAAAAAGGAAGTGTGTATTTGATTTATAATGAATTTATATTTTATTTTTTTTTGAGAAAATAATTTTAGAGGAATCTTAATGAAGAAAAGAGGGAAAAAAATAAAAAGAACCTACAAAATTTTAAGGAGATCTAATTTAGGTTTAATTAGTAAAATCTTAAGAATTCTTAGCTGGCTTTTGCCTGGTTTGGTTATAAAAAGATGGATGATAACGTCAGCAATTGGATTTTTAACTTCTTTATTAGGTCTTGTAATTTGGACTAATTTAAGACCACTTTATTGGTTAATAGAAGTTTTCTTTTGGCTAATGACAGGTTTAACAAGCATATTACCAATTTCACTTTTGGGACCCATTGTATTCATTGTTGGCCTCTTGTTAATTTGTATTGGACAAAATCGAAGTATTAACTCTATTCAAAAAGCTCTTGTTCCAGAAAAAAATACATTTTTAGTTGATGCATTAAGAGTTAAAAGTAAACTTAATAGGGGACCTAGTATTGTTGCTATTGGTGGTGGAACTGGCTTATCAACTTTGCTTAAGGGTCTTAAAAACTATAGTAGTAATATTACTGCGATCGTGACAGTTTCTGATGATGGAGGAAGCAGTGGAATACTCAGGAAACAATTAGGAGTCCAACCTCCTGGAGATATAAGAAATTGTTTGGCTGCTTTGTCTAATGAAGAACCTATACTAACTAGACTATTTCAATATAGATTTTCAAGTGGTAGTGGCCTTGAAGGTCATAGTTTTGGTAATTTGTTTTTATCAGCTTTAACCACAATCACAGGTAGTTTAGAAAAGGCAGTTCAAGCATCAAGCAAGGTTTTAGCAGTACAAGGACAAGTCTTACCCGCAACAAATACGGATGTCATGCTATGGGCTGAATTAGAAGATGGTGAGAGAATATTTGGAGAAAGTAAAATAAGTGAATCAAAAAAATCGATTTCTAGGATTGGTTACTTACCAGAAAACCCCTCAGCACTGCCAAGCGCACTAGATTCTATTAAAGAAGCTGATTTGATAGTCCTTGGTCCAGGTAGTCTTTACACGTCTTTGCTACCTAATTTATTAGTACCTGAAATTGTCGACGCACTTTTAAAAAGTAGTGCACCCAAAATTTATATAAGCAATTTAATGACTCAGCCTGGGGAAACAGACGGACTTGATGTCTATCAACATGTTAAGTCAATTGAGAAACAACTTTCTAATTTTGGTGTAAATACTAGGATATTTAAAGCTATACTATCTCAAATTAAATTTGAGGAATCCCCTCTTGTAGAGTACTACAGAACTAAGGGTGCAGAACCAGTTAAATGCAATAGAGAGAAGTTGATTTCCGAAGGGTATTACGTTTTACAAGCCCCTTTGTATGCTAAAAGGATAACTCCAACTCTTAGACATGATCCTAGGAGACTGGCTCGAGCAGTTATTTTTATCTATAGAAAATTAAAGAAAATAAGTTAATAAGCATCCTGCATTTCATAAAAATCAGGTTGTATGTAATCCTTCCTTAATGGCCAGCCTCTCCAGTCCTCGGGCATTAACAGTCTTTTGGGATTTGGATGATCTTCAAATTGAATTCCAAACATATCATAAGTTTCTCTTTCCTGCCAATCGCTTCCCTTGAAAATTTTATATAAACTTGGGACCGATAATTCAGAATCTCTCTTCAAAAAAACTTTAATTCTTACTTCTTTAACTTTTTCTATTTTGTCGATATCATCTAAAGAAATCAAGTGATAAAAACTAACAAGATTTTTTCCTGGGCCTTCATCATAACCACCTTGGCACTGAAGATAGTTAAAACCATATGATTTTAATATTGAAATAGCTTTGTATAAATTATTTGGCTCAATTGATATTATTTCCACTCCTATGTGATCTGTATCTAAGGAATCGTTAGGGATACCATCTTTCGATAGCTTCTGACTTAAAAATCCTATTTTTTCTAATGATGAATCAGAAGTCTTGGCAGAGTTTTCATTTTCCATAAGTATTATTCTATATCGATAATCTCTTTTTCTTCTGTGGTTTCAAATAGTTCATTGATTTTTTCTTTTTTGGATTCGGAAATCATATTTTCTGTTTTCTTGTTTAGATACTCACCATTATTTTTAGAGAAAACAACTTCCATTTTATGGTCTAAAGTGATATATCTATGAGTTTGTTCAGCTTTAACACGCTCCAATATAGATTCATTTCCGACCTTCTTTCTTAATTTGATAACAGCATCAAAAATTGCTTCTGGTCTAGGAGGGCATCCCGGTAGATATAAATCAACAGGTATTAATTTATCAACTCCTCTAACGGCAGTGGTTGAATCTGCGCTAAACATTCCACCTGTAATAGTACAAGCACCCATTGCAATAACATATTTTGGTTCAGGCATTTGCTCATAAAGTCTTACTAAGGCAGGAGCCATCTTCATAGTTACTGTTCCGGCAACTATTAATAAATCTGCTTGTCTTGGAGAACTTCTGGGGACCAACCCAAATCTGTCAAAGTCGAATCTTGAACCAATAAGTGCAGCAAATTCAATGAAACAACAGGCTGTACCGTAAAGGAGAGGCCAGAGACTACTTAATCTAGCCCAATTATGAAGATCATCTAAGCTTGTTAGAATAATATTTTCACTTAAATCTGTAGTAACTTGCGGGGCTCCAAGCGGATTACAAGTTCCTTCTCTGATTTCTCTTATTGCTTTTGGGGATAATTGTGGGTTCAATTTTTTAACTCCATTCTAAAGCACCTTTTCTCCAAGCGTATGCTAATGCAATAACAAGTATTGCAATGAAAATCAAAGCCTCAATAAATGCCAACAAGCCTAATCTATTAAAGGCAACAGCCCAAGGATAAAGGAATACTGTCTCTACATCAAATATAACGAAAACTAAGGCGAACATGTAATAACGAATATTAAATTGAATCCATGCTCCTCCAATAGGCTCCATGCCTGATTCATAAGTAAGTTTTCTTTCGCCAGTTCTACCTTTAGGCGCGACTATGAGGTTAGTAACGAGCGCTAATATTGGAACAGCAGCAGCAATTAAGAGAAAACCTAGAAAATATTCATAGCCAGTTAATAAAAACATTTTAAAAATTAATTTTGAATAAAATTCGCTTAATTAAGCAAAATCTTTTAAAGTTCTTAAAGAACAATAATAAACCGTGAGTGAAAACATTCAACCAGCCTCTGAGGAAAACAAAATAGTTGAAAACTTTGAGAAAGAAAAACTTTCTGAAAACTCTTCAGGAGTAAATGTTGAACAACCTGTTCTTAATCTAGATCAAAATAGATTCGAATGTAGAAGTTGTGGTTACATTTATGATCCGTCTGAAGGAAATAAAAAATTAAATATACCTAAAAATACTCCTTTTTCAGATCTGGATGGTAATACCTTCGCTTGCCCTGTTTGTCGAGCGGGTAAAAATTTTTATAAAGATATAGGTCCTAAATCTAAACCTAGTGGTTTTGAAGAAAATCTAGTTTATGGTTTTGGTTTTAATAGTTTACCTCCTGGACAAAAAAACATATTGATTTTTGGCGGTCTTGCATTTGCTGCGGCTATGTTTCTTTCTTTGTACTCTTTGCATTAATATATATAAATGAAAAAAATTATTAGTATTCCCAATCTTCTTTTATCAGTTCTTCTTTGTTTTGTATTGAGCAGTTGTTCATCTACAGGTTTAAAGATGAGTGATAGCACACCTTGGAAAACAATTCAGTTTGAGGACCAGGCTAATGCTTTAGATGTTGATTTTATAGATAATAATAATGGATTTATAGTAGGTTCTAATAGACTTATTATGGAATCTAATGATGGAGGAGAAACTTGGGAAAAAAGAAATTTAGATTTACCAAGTGAAGAGAACTTTCGTCTCCTAGATATTGATTTTAAAGGTGAAGAGGGATGGTTAATAGGTCAGCCTTCACTAGTTATGCATACACTTGATGCAGGAAAGAATTGGACACGTTTATCTCTTGGTAACAAATTACCAGGTCAACCATTTCTAATAACAACTGTCGATGCTGGTGTTGCAGAATTGGCTACCACTGCAGGAGCTATTTATGAAACATCAGATAGTGGTGAATCATGGAATGCAAAAGTTGTAGATGCATCTGGTTCTGGAGGTGTAAGAGATTTAAGAAGGACTAGTAAAGGAGATTATGTCAGCGTAAGTAGTCTAGGTAATTTCTTTTCTACTTTAGAAAAGGATAGTGATGCATGGATAGCTCATCAAAGAGCCAGTAGCAAAAGAGTTCAAAGTATTGGTTTTAATCCACAAGGAAGTTTATGGATGCTTTCTAGAGGAGCAGAAATTAGATTTAATGAAGATACTAATGACCTAGAAAATTGGTCAAAGCCAATTATACCCATTCTTAATGGATACAATTATCTCGACATGGGATGGGATCCAAATGGAGATATATGGGCTGGGGGAGGTAATGGAACTTTAATAGTAAGTAAAGATCAAGGTAAAACTTGGAACAAGGATCCTATTGCTTCTGAATTGCCAACAAACTTTATTAAAATAGTTTTTCTTGATAAGGAGGCTTTAGATAATCAAAAAGGATTTGTTCTTGGCGAGCGTGGTTATATCCTTAAATGGAATAGCTAACTATGAATAATTTCAGTTAATAGTAAAAAAAAAATTAATTTTTGACAGATTTAGCAACTGTCTGTAACCAACCTGTTAATTTCTTCGCGAACTTATGATTTTACACTGTAAGATCATAAGGTAAACATTTGTGATTATGGCCGCAGGTTCAACGGGTGAACGCCCATTCTTTGAAATAATCACCAGTATAAGGTACTGGATTATTCATGCAGTAACATTACCAGCTATTTTTATAGCAGGCTTCTTATTCGTATATACAGGCTTAGCTTACGATGCATTCGGAACTCCTCGTCCGGATAGTTATTTCCAGTCATCTGAATCTAAAGCGCCTGTGGTAACACAAAGATATGAAGCTAAATCTCAACTAGATTTAAGAACAAAATAACAATGACTAATTCTCAAGCTCCAATGCAGGCTGCGGAAGTCCGCGTTTATCCTATATTTACTGTTCGTTGGCTAGCAGTTCACGCTCTAGCTATTCCATCAGTATTCTTTTTAGGTTCTATTGCTGCTATGCAATTCGTAGCCCGATAAATTTAACTATCATGCAAGTAAACGAAAATCCTAACAAAGTTCCAGTTGAACTTAATCGTACAAGCCTTTATTTAGGCTTATTATCAGTTTTTGTATTGGGAATTTTATTTTCCAGTTACTTTTTCAATTAAATTAAAATTATGAGTAAATTAAAAGGACCTGATGGAAGAATTCCAGATAGACTTCCAGACGGTAGACCAGCAGTTGCATGGGAAAGAAGATGGACTGAAGGAACTCTTCCTCTATGGCTTGTTGCTACAGCAGGTGGAATTGCAGTTATCTTCGTTTTAGGTATATTTTTCTATGGTTCATACCAAGGGGTTGGAGCTGGAGGCTAACAAATCCTTACCTAGACATGATAATCACTTATATCAAATAAACCTAATAAGAATCAGTAAATATCCTAAGCTTCTCTTTTGTAGAGCTTGGGATATTTTCTTTTTGGGTTATCAATCCTTCTTTTAATGAAAAATGAGATTTACTTTTTGGTCTTTCTTTTTCAATTAATTTAGCTACTTCAAATATTATTTTATTAGCCACTTCAGTATTTGATCTAAGATTATCCAAAACCATCTCTACAGAAACTTCTTGATGAGTTTGATGCCAGCAATCATAATCAGTAACCATAGATAAGGACGAGTAAGCTATTTCAGCTTCTTTAGCTAATCTTGCTTCTGTGTGGTTCGTCATTCCAATTATCGAACATCCCCAACTTCTATATAAATTAGATTCTGCTCTAGTTGAGAAAGCGGGACCTTCCATTGCTAGATAGGTACCCCCTCTATGCAATTGTCTACCGCCAGGAATATTTTTTTCTCCGATTTCACTTAATATACGTGATAAATTTGTGCAGAAGGGATCTCCCATAGTTACGTGAGCAACAGCGCCCTCATTAAAGAATGTTGCAGGTCTATTTTTTGTCCGGTCTATAAATTGATCTGGAACTACTATGTCAAGTGGCCTTATCTGTTCTTGCAATGAACCAACTGCTGATGGAGCAATAATCCATCTTACTCCTATGGATCTTAGAGCCCAAATATTAGCTTTGTAAGGGATTTCAGAAGGATTTAAACTATGAGTTCTGCCATGTCTAGGAATAAATGCTATCTCTAGGTTTCCAAGATTATATACTTTTATTGAATCAGAAGGTTTACCATAGGGAGTATTGATTTCTAGTTCTCTTAAGTACTCTATTTGATCCATTGAATAAAATCCACTTCCACCAATCACTCCTAATCTTGATTTTTCAATTGGTAATAAATGTTCTTTATGCATAGTGATGTAAATGGCTTTTAATCATCTGGTACTAATTGGAGGAGGACACTCAAATGTTTCTTTATTGAAGAAATGGTTAATGTTTCCGAAATTAATGCCAGAAATTCCTGTTTCAATTATATCTAGAGATTCTCATTTGGTTTATTCGGCTATGTTCCCATCGGTGATTTCAAAATCAATCACTTTAGAAGAGAGTTTAATTGATATAAAATCTTTAGCAAAAAATGCAAAAGTATCTTTTATAGAAGAAGAAGTAAAGGATATTGATTTAAATTTAAAGAAAATTATTTTAAGTAATAGACCTTCAGTTAATTATTCGAAGTTGGTTCTTAATTATGGAAGTCAAACAATAATTCCAAAAGAATTTGAATCACAAGTTAAAAATCGAAATGCTTTTTCAATTAAACCTTTTTTAAGGGCTTATGACACAATACTAAAAGAGGACATTTTTGATTCAGTTGATGAACTTCCATTTGTAATTGTTGGGAGTGGCCTTGCTGCAATTGAAGTATCTTATGCTTTGAGAAAAAGATGGGGAGATAGACCTTTAAAACTATTATGTGATTCAAGAAAAATTAATAATACAATTCTTAAAAGTTTAACGAATTCCAATATTGATTTAGTTGAAAAACTTAATTTTGATTATGGCAAGATTCTTTTATGTACTGGAAATACATCTCCGTTATGGGCACAAAAAAAATTATTAGATTCGGATTCTAATGGCAGAATAATTACAAATCAGAATTTACAGATAAAAAGTTTCTCTGGAATCTTTGCTGTCGGTGATTGCGCAGTTGTAGGTTCAGCAAAAAGACCCGCATCGGGAGTTTTTGCAGTAAAAGTTGTAAATACATTAGTACAAAATCTAAAAAAAGATATAGAAGGGAGATCATTAAAAAAGTGGTTTCCTCAAAAGATCGGATTGCAAATAGTAAATATATTTCCAAGCCAACATCCAAAAGCTTTTGCTATTTATCGCAATTTTGTTTTCGGCCCTTCTTTTATTTTTTGGATTTTAAAGCATAAAATTGATCTCAACTTTATTAAAAAGTTCAGATCAAAAAGGCTAATTATGAAGAGTAGTGAAAAGAATATTTCATTGAATGATTGCAGAGGATGTGCAGCTAAAATTCCTCAGTTTGTTTTGAATAAATCATTAATAAATTCTAATTTAAATTCTTTTGCCTCATCACCTGAAGATTCAGTTGAGATATATCAAAATGGTCAAGATATTATCTTGCAAAGTGTAGATGGATTTCCTGCTTTGGTAAGTGATTCTTGGCTTAATGCAAAAATTACTACTTTGCATGCGTGCTCAGATTTGTGGGCATGCGGAGCAAAACTTTCATCCGCGCAGGCTTTAATTTCATTACCAAAAGTTGAAAGGGAATTTCAGAGTTACCTCTTTTCTCAATCACTTCAAGGTATTAAATCAACAGTTGAGGATCATGGAGGTGAATTACTTGGAGGCCATACTTTCGAGGCAAGAAGTTTAGTAAATAAACCTTATTCATTAGGAATAGATATTTCATTAACAGTTCAAGGTATTTTAAAAAATGGAGCAAAACCATGGCTTAAATCTGGAATGAATATTGGAGATATTCTCATGATGTCTAGACCTCTGGGCGTTGGGATTTACTTTGCCGGTCAAATGCAAAATATTAATATGCTAGGTTGTTCTTCAGGAGTAATTAATAATTTAGTAAAGAGTCAGCAATATTTGATTGATGAAATTTATCTTTTTCAAAATCAATTTAAAGAATCATTAGTCAATGCTGCGACTGATATTACTGGATATGGATTTATTGGACATCTTAAAGAAATGATTGAATCATCTAATTTATATAGGCAAAGCAATAATCTTGAGCCACTAAAAGTTTTATTAGATTTATTTGCATTTAAAGCTTATCCTGGAGTATTTGATTTAATAAGAAAAGATGTTAAAAGTACTTTCTTTGAATCTAATAAAGAAATTTTTGACATAATTTATAAAGTAAATAAGCAAAAAAGAATAATTAATTTTTTAAACGAAAATTCATTTGATCAAGAGACTTTTAACGAGAGAATATCATTACTATTAGATCCTCAAACATGTGGACCCTTGTTGATTAGTTGCAATCGTAAATATGAAAATGTTCTAAAGGATAAATGGTACAAGGTTGGAGAGGTTGTAAAAATGTAATTAATTTCTATTTAATTTGTCAATTTCCAAATATCTTAATCTTTTGATTTCCTTTCCCATCTCCTTCCCTGGTTCCCATCCTTCTTTTTTTAATGTTTCGCCATCTTTTTTTGATTTTATGAATTTGTAAATAAATAACCACTTAAACAATTTACGCCAGTATGGTCCTCCATCACAAATTAATAACTTGACTGTCTCATCATTAAGGTTTCTGTCCTCAATAAATTCTGTCCAACTTGAAGGAGAAAAATGATTGAAATTTTTTTTGTTTGTATTTAATATCTTTTTGATATTTATATAATCTTCTAATATTTTTATCTCACTATTATTTACTAAAAATCTTTGACATGCTTTTTCTAAATCTTCTGAATCTTTTAACAAGTAAAGCATATGATTTCCCTTTAACTTCTTAATCCAATTTAGTCCTCTTAAAAATCTTTTATCGACTTTCATATTTTCATTTAAGATTGAGATAATTTCCCATTTATGAATTATTGAAATCACATTAGTCAAATTATCGTGATTGCATATTTCAGCTAGTTCCATCCTTATTCGTATGCCTAATGCAGGAGGATAAATTATTTTCTGATAGGTTTCTGAACTTTTCCATGGCCATTGTCTAACTGTTTCTTGAGATTGTTTGAGGGAATTATTTGAAATATTGAAATCTAACCTTGAAGCATATTTTGCACATCTAATTAATCTACTTGGATCATCTGAAATACTATTACTGTGAAGTAAGTTCAATCTTTTACTTTTTATATCAGAAATTCCTCCATAAAGATCATAGATTTTCCTTGCCGAGACCTCGAAGGCTATTGTATTTATAGTGAAATCTCTTCTCTTAAGATCCTCCTCAATAGTACTTTTATTTACTATGGGATTTAAGCCTGGAGCAGAATAAATTTCTTTTCTTGCAGAAGCAATATCAATTTTATAGTCATTAATATTTATTTCTACAGTGTTGTATAAATTGAATTCCTTGATTAAACATAAATCTACATTTACTATATTTTTTTTTATAAATTTTGCAAGAGAAATAGAGGATCCTTCAATAACAAGATCAATATCTAAAGGTTTAGAAAACGATTTTTTGTGGAATTTACTAATTAATAAATCTCTTAAATAACCGCCAACAAAAGCTACTTTAGTATTGTTATTAGATTCTATGTATTTAGCAATTAGGTTATATAGATTAAATGGAGTTTTGATTAATTCCCCTTGGATGTAATCAGAGATATCGTTCATGAGTTTTAACTTACATAACGAATTGGAGCTAATCTGGGATCTAGAATTTTACTTCCTTTATCACCAAATTTTACTGCTAAAGATATTTTTTCCCCACTCCCAAAAATATGTATGATTTCACCTTTCCCAAACTTTGAGTGAATTAGCATATCTCCAACTATCCAGCTTTTCCCTTTACTGGGACCTGAATATAATTTCCTTACTGCATTTATAGGTTTGTTAACAAATTCATTTGGATTGTTTCGATCAACCCTAGTTAAACGATCAAGATGCCAATCTCTTCTAATTGAAGCACCACCAGTTTGTGGTAATTCGCCATCCATTAAATCTTCAGGTATTTCCGAAAGAAATATTGAAGGAATTGTTGCTTCACGCATTCCACCCCATAATCTTCGTTCTCTGGCATGACTTAAGAAAACTCTTTCTTTAGCTCTAGTAATACCTACATAGCATAATCTTCTTTCCTCTTCAAGAAGTGAGGGAGTATCTATTGATCTATGGCTAGGGAAGAGACCTTGTTCTAGCCCAGTTATAAAAACATTTTGAAATTCTAAACCTTTACTATTATGCAGAGTCATGAGAGTTACAGAGTTAGGATTATTTTTCTTCGTGTCATTATCAGTTGTTAAGGCTGCTGTAGAAAGAAATCCCTCTACATCTCCACTTTCTGTTTCTTCTTCATATTGAGTAGCTGCATTAATTAGTTCTTGTAAGTTATTTCTTCTATCTTCAGATTCTTCGGTCCCACTAGAGAGCAAGTCACTTAAATAACCACTTTTTTCTAATATAAGTTGTAGTAGTTGAGCGGGACCTGAATTTTCTAGGTAACACAGTAGATCATTCATAATTTCAGTAAATTTATTAATTCCTTTTGATGATCGGCCTATTGTTTCTTCAAGACTTTGCTTATCATTAAGAACCTCCCATAATGGGATATTTAACCTATTAGATAGTTCATTAAGTTTTTGAATAGTAGTCTTACCAATCCCTCTTCTAGGAACATTTATGATTCGTAAAAGACTAACGTTATCTGAAGAATTAACAAGAACTTTCAAATATGCTATGGCATCTTTAATTTCTCTTCTATCATAAAAACGCAATCCTCCAAAAATTGTATAAGGAATGCGCCACCTTACAAGAGATTCTTCTAATACCCTTGACTGAGCTCTGGTTCGATATAAAATTGCAAAATTTTTCCAAATTGGGTTTTGATTATAGTTATTGAGTGATTTTATTTTATTGGTAATTGCTTCTGCCTCGGAAATTTCATCATCACAGCTGAGTAACGTTAAAAGTTCCCCTTTTTCTTTAGTAGCCTTTAAAACTTTGTCAATTCTTTCAGAGTTGTTTTCAATTAGTGAGTTTGCAGCATCAAGGATATTGGAAGATGACCTATAATTTTCTTCTAATTTAATTAAAGATGATTTTGTATCGTCGTTGATTGAAGTTTTAAAATCTTCTTGAAAACCAATTAAAATTCTGAAGTCAGCTGCTCTGAAACTATAAATACTTTGATCAGCATCCCCAACTACAAAAATTGACCGATCTTCCCAATTGAAGAATTTTTTTGGTTCAGTATTTCCAGCCGTAATTAATTTTATAAGTTCATATTGTGTTCTATTTGTATCTTGATATTCGTCAACTAAAATATGTTTAAATCTTTTGTGCCAGTAATCTCTGACTATATCATTTTGCCTCAATAAGAAAACAGGCAAAAGTAGAAGATCATCAAAGTCTAAAGAATTATTTTTCGAGAGCGAAATCCTATATCTCTTGTAGGCTTCTGCAACTGTTTTATCAAAATTATTATCTGCTTTTTCTAAAAGATCATTAGAAGTTAAGCATTGATTTTTAGCATTACTTATTAATCTTTTAATCTTTTTGGGATCATATCTTTTTGGGTCAAGATTCATATCTTGACTGATAATTTCTTTTACTAATGTTTGAGAATCTGTTTCATCATAAATTGAAAATTGTCTTGTCCATTTTAGGCCTTCTGGATCAGTATATTTTTCAATATCGTATCTCAGAAGTCTTGAAAATAAGGAATGGAAAGTACCTATCCAAAGGTTCTGAAGCCTCTCTTGGTGAACGTTTGCTCTTAATTGATTTTGATCAATTTCTTTGAGAGTTGTCCAAGGCTGACCAAATTGATTAAAAGCTAATTCTTGGGCTAGAAGAACCTCTAATCTTGCTTTCATTTCTTTAGCAGCTTTGTTAGTGAAAGTGACAGCGAGAATGTTATAGGGATCTATAGAGTTACCCTCAAGAAGGTTTGCAATTCTGTGAGTAAGAGCCTTAGTTTTTCCGCTACCTGCACCTGCTACAACTAACAGTGGTCCATAAACATGTTTTACTGCTTTAAGTTGTTGATTGTTTAGGGACTTAAAAAGGAAATTGTTAGTTTGAGGCACTTTTAAAAGGTTTTTTCAAAGATCAGACTTTACTATGAGATTCAGATTCCATTTCTAGATCTTCTAACGCTTTTTTTAAATTTATAAGTTCATTATTGTTATTAATTATTTCTTCAAATTTATTTTGAGGCATCTTTAATTTCATACTTCTGTCTAGAATTTCTTTTTCCAATCTCTTTTTATATGAGGAAATAAGTTTCTTTGATAATTTTAAATCCTGTTGATCCAAAACTTTATTAAAAATGTAGTTTTATATTAGCGGAAAAAAATTTTTTATTTGAATTATTTCAACTATCACTTTGGAATGAAGTTATTAATTAAGAAGCATTGCGTTAAGTTTGAAATTGTATTTTTTTTACTAGCTTTGCATTATTCTTAAGATCGGTCTCTAAATTTTTACTTCAGGAATGTCAGTTTCAAAGAATAATCAATTATTGTCAGCCGATAAGAAATTAAATGATTTAAGCAATATAAGAGAATTTATTAATAGTGCAAACTCAAGATTAGATGCAATAACCTCAATAACCAAAAATTCACATGCAATCGCAGCAGACGCTGTAACAGCAATGATTTGCGAAAATCAAGATTCACTTAATTCAAAAATATCTTTAAATACAACTAACAAGATGTCCGTTTGTTTAAGAGATGGAGAAATAATTCTAAGGATTGTTGCTTATCTTCTAATTTCTAATGACGAATCAGTTTTAAAAAAAAGTTGTTTGAAGGATCTTAAAAATACTTATCTTGCTCTTGGGGTGCCTTTAAGAAATGCGAGGAGGGTTTTTCAATTAATGCGAGATGCAACTATCTCTGATTTGAATTCAACAGTTAATAATATGCGTGGAAACAAAGGCTTTCTTCCTAAATTAATATCTGAAACAGAGTTTCAATTTGAAAGGATAATTAATCTTTTAAACTAGCTAAATTCCTTATCTCTGAAGTATGGGAAGTCTGTATAACTGAGTTATTTTCCAGATTTCTAATAATAGAAAATCTGGATCTTATATGAGTGGATAAAAAGGAAATTCTTTCTTCGGAAACTTTTGATTTATAAATAGTTTTAATGTGTAAATTATTTTGTTCATCAACAAAATAATTGGATGATGAAATAAAGGATTCTGTATAACCTTTATTTCTTAAAACAATTCCTGAATTTTCATCTTTGGGTAAAAAAACCAGAATAGTTTCATCTACCTCACTGATATCATCATTGTCCCAATCACTAATAGCTTTCCAGTTTATAGAAACGGCTGTGCTCTCTAGGTTTAAACTAAATTTATAATTTTTAAAAATTTCAACAACTTTTTTATTTTTTGAGTTGATAAGTTTTATATGTATTTTACTAATTGAGTTTTCAAATTCCTGAAAAGCTAAAGTGTGAGTACTTCTAATTGATTTCCACTCTCCTATACTTTTTTCAATGAATTGATTAATTATCGTTAGATTCTTCGTCAAGTTTATCTTCTACTGAATGATTTTCTGCTTTTTGTATCATTCTTACCATTGAATCAACCATCAATCTCTTTGCAGAAGTTACTTTTAATCCAGAAGGAGTGGTTGATATTTGTTCCCCAGGGCGATCATATGAAGTAGGTCTAAACGGAGTCATCTAATAACTTTAAAAATTAATCGACTCCTATTCTTGCATGAATTCTCATATATATTCTTGTTGTTTGCAAAAATGTCATATCTTTCTAGCTTGATTAGAGAATTATTAACTGTTTTGTTATTTAGGGATTTTATTTTTTGCTAATCCTGAAATAGTCGCTAAAGCAAACATTCCCAATAAAGCAAACCCCAGAAATAAGCCTGCGCCCTGACTGACTCCAGCACCCACTGCGACAAGTATGGAATCACTTATTAGAAGACTAATTAATAAAGCTGGAGTAAAGATTTTCCAGCGAGTTCCTCCAATACCAATTGCGTAGCTTAGAAAATCAAAAAGTCCAGTCATTAGTAAACCTGTCATAAGAAAGAAATTTTCTTCTAGTTGGTTTTGATTAAAACTTTCAATCTTTTTCATTGCTTTTGGGCCTACTAAATTACGTACAGGGACCCGACCATAATTTCTTGCAATAAAGAAAGCAGCTTGGCAAAAAACGATATCAGAAAAGATTATTGTCATGTAACCTTTTTGAAATCCTAGTAATGATCCAGCTAGCAGAGAATAAGCTGAACTTGGGAGAGCGGGTAAAATAATACTTACTCCTCTAAGTATGAATATTCCAAAAGGAGCCCAAATCCCCATACTTTCTATTTTGTTCCTTAGAGGTTCAATCCCATAATTTTGGATTAAATAAATCAATACAACAAATATTGCAATAAAAAAAACTACTGAGAGAAATTTCTGTATTTTATTCATTATTTTTCTAATAAATTTATTTGAAGTAAATTCTTTATTTTAATTATTGATTCTATCTATAATATAAATACTAATCAATAAAAATTTTTACAAATTTTTAATCCTATATTTACTTTCAATAAAAGATTTTTGTATTTTAAAATTCGATATGATTGATTTTAAGGATAAAATTAATTCAAAATTTTTTAGAAATATCATTTGTATACTCCTTACTATAACCTTTTCCTTTGGTCTTTCAGTAAAACAATCAGATGCCTTGCCTCATGAATGGGTTAGAGTCCCTAAAAGCGAATATGGAGAACAGTTATGGGATAAACAAAGTATAAAAAGGAATGAAGATGGTTCTGTAAGAGTATTGAGTAAATTTATTCCTAAAACAAGAAGTGAAATTACTAGGGATATTCTTTATACAATGGATATAAATTGCTTTGAAAAATCATTTAGAGATGTTGATGTCTCTATAGAAGAAGTGAATAGTAATTTCAATGATTTCGCTGATTGGCAAGATCCAAATGGAGACGAACTTATTTTGGGCGTGATTAGTCAAGTCTGCAGAGTTGAAAACTAAAAATTTTGAATTATAAAAACTAAAATTAAAAAAAATTAAAAAGTCAACCATGTCTAGAAAGTATAAAACCCTGTCGCAGACAGGGTTTTAAAGGTGCCAGGACCCAGATTTGAACTGGGGACACGGCGATTTTCAGTCGCCTGCTCTACCAACTGAGCTATCCCGGCTCTAATCTATATACTCTAAATTAAGATGTGTAGTTTGTGAAACCCTTTTCATTAAAAATTTTATATCTTCGTCAAATATCCAAAAATATATTATTTAGAATTATACGCTAATAAGGCAGTACCAAATGAAGTAGTTTTATTACAGGAAACTATTGGTATATTTATAATTTTTTCTCTAATTTTTCTCCACTGAGGATTTTTTGAGCCCCCTCCAATAGTAATAATTTTTTTTGGGAGTGAACCTGTCAGTTCGCATAGCTTTTCCCAGCTTTTTAGTTCAACCCTAGCAAGACCCTCCAACAATGCATGTAAATAAAGTGAATCACTCACTGGCCTTGGATTAAGAATTGGTTCTAATAATGGGTCATTTACTGGGAATCGTTCACCCTTACTATTGAGTGGCAGAAGATTGAAAGAAGTTTTTGTTGTTGTATTTATTTGCCTGCTGAGTTCTTTTATTTCTATATCGGAAAAGAATTTCGATAAAACTCCACAACCAGCATTTGATGCTCCCCCACATATCCAATCTCCAAATACTCGATGGATAGTTACCCCCTTTGCTTTTACAGGGTTATTAATGAATTTTTTAACTACCATAGTTGTTCCTAAAACCGTTAGACCTTCTTCTTTCTTTAAATCAGCAGCTATAAATGCTGCATTTGAATCAGTGGTCCCCGAAATTAATAGTGTTTTTTTGTTTATTTGAAATTTTTCTGCTAATTCAGAATCAATTTGGCCAATAATCACGCCACTTTTGATGATTATTGGTAAACATTTTTGCCAGGAATTATTTAAATAATTTTTTGGCCATGATTCTTTTATTAGATCCCATCCTAATTTAATATTGTTGCCTTCTTCTCCATAACTCCAATCTCTCAAAAACCAGCCGGTTATCCAATCGGATTGATGTCTTAGAAGGATATTATCTCCATGTCTATCTAAAAGTTTTAATGCTTTGGCAATACTACTGTAGGGTGTTTGTAAATGATCTTCTCCAATAGTTAATGATTCTAAATAACGCTTTTTTTCGTTACACGGTTGGTCATAAGGTATCGCTTCACCAAGAGGTTCCCCTCTTAAATTACATGCTAATAAAGTTCCAGAAGTACCAGAGATTGCTAATTTAACAATATTGCTTTTGATATCTGAAGGTAAATTATCTAATAGTTTTTCACAACAGTCACTCCAAGAATTTGGATTTTTAAATCCAAATGAATATGAGATTGAATTTGCGAATATTAATTTTTTTTTAATATCAACTATGGATATTCTTGCTCCACTTGAACCAAAATCTAATCCTCCAAAAAATTCACTTGGCATACATGCTTTATAAGAATTCTTTTGAAGCATCTATTAGCTGTTTTGCTTTTTGATCCACATTTTCCCAAGGTAAATTCAGATCATTTCTTCCAAAATGTCCATAAGAAGCTGTTTTTCTAAAGAATTCGCCTCCCATCCTTTTTGGCAGATTTCTTAAATCAAATTCTTTAATTATTGCTTCAGGCCTTAAATCAAAGTTATTTTTTATTAAATTTGTCAAATTAGATTCAGATATAGTACTAGTGCCAAATGTTTCCACAAGAATTGAAATTGGTTTGGCAACCCCAATTGCATAACTCAATTGAACTTCAGCTTTTTTTGCTAATTTTGATTTAATAATACTTTTAGCGACATAACGAGCTGCATAAGCAGCAGACCTATCAACTTTTGTGGGGTCTTTACCAGAAAAGGCACCGCCTCCATGTCTTGCATAACCGCCATAAGTATCTACAATTATTTTTCTACCAGTCAGTCCAGCATCTCCTTGAGGTCCTCCTACAACAAATTTACCTGTTGGGTTTACTAGGAATCTTGTCCCATTATAAGTCGGTTTAATTGATAAATCTTCGGTCGCTGGTAAAACAACATTCGTCCATAAATCTTCCTTTATCCTTTTGCGTATTTCTTCCTCATTTGTAATTCCATCTATCTCAGCGATGTGCTGAGTAGAAATTAATATTGTATTTATTGAAATTGGAGCACCTGCTTTATAGTCAATACTTACTTGAGTTTTTCCGTCGGGTAAAAGGTAATCAAGCACTTTTTCATGTCTTACTTTGGCAAGTTGTCTTGCTAATCTATGAGCCAGGCTAATTGGGAGTGGCATCATTTCAGGAGTCTCATCACATGCGTATCCAAACATTATTCCTTGGTCTCCTGCTCCAGTATTATTCTCCAAATCGTCATTAATATCATCTGCTTCATCTACCCCTTGAGATATATCTGGCGATTGTTCGTCAAGAGCAACTAACACAGCGCAACTATTAGCGTCAAAGCCACCTGCCCTTGAACTTTCATATCCAATTGTTTTAATTACATTTCTTACAAGCTTGATGTAGTCAATCTTTGCTTTAGAAGTTATTTCTCCTGTAAGTAAACAAAGACCAGTATTTACAACTGTTTCACATGCAACTCTACTATCTGGGTCTTCAGTCAGAAGAGCATCTAAAACTGCGTCACTTATTTGATCACATATTTTATCTGGATGACCTTCAGTTACAGATTCAGAAGTAAAAATGAAATCACTCATATAAATTTCAAAAATTATTGATTCATCCTAAATTACATTGTTGACTATAATCAATAAATGTAAATTAAGAAGATTTATAAAATCATTTTTTTTAAGAAATTTGAGATTAATTTCTTTTTAATAGTTTTAAAATTAAACTGTTTCGGTGGCAGCCATTGTTAACTCCTCATTATCATCTGTTTGTTCAAACAGCATTTGCTTATATTTGGCAGCCATTTCCTCTGCTTTGTTAAAAACTTTCTGCGGGTCAGTTAACATATCTCCAGGTTCAGGTTCAAGAGCTTTAGTAGACAGTGAGATCCTTCCTCTTTCTGAATCTAAATCAATAATCATTACCTTCATTTGATCATTCACATTGAGAACATTATGAGGTGTTTCAATATGCTCATGACTGATTTCTGAAATGTGTAAAAGGCCACTTACTCCACCAATATCTATAAAAGCTCCGTAAGGCTTTATTCCTTTAACGTTACCTATAACTACTTCCCCAACTTCTAGCCTGTTCATTTTTTTCTCAACTAGAGCTCTTCTGTGACTTAAAACTAATCTGTTTCTTTCTTCGTCAACTTCTAAAAACTTTAATGGTAAATATTCACCCTCTAGGTCATCTTTTATTTTCCTGGCACTGATGTGGGAACCTGGTATAAAACCTCTCAAACCCTCAACTCTTACTAATGCACCACCTCGGTTTGTGGCAAAAACTTCAGAATAAATCGTTGCATCTTCTTTTTGTAACTGTCTAACCCTTTCCCAAGCTCTTTGATACTCAATTCTTCTAATGGATAGAGCTAATTGACCATCTTCATTTTCCTCACTCATTATAAAAAACTCTCTACTTTCAGAAGGTTGTAAAACATCATTTAGACCTTCAACTCTATTAATGGATACTTCTTGTACAGGCATAAAAGCAGCTGTCTTTGCTCCAATATCTATCATTGCCCCTTTTGGCTCAAGCGCAAAAACTGTTCCCTTAACTAAATCACCAGGTTTAAAATTATAGTCATATTTTCCTAGTAGCGATGCAAATTCTTCTTGTGTAAAACCTGCATTTTCAAAGTCGGTATTCTTTCTACTAGATGACGAATCCGCTGATGGTATGTCCTTTTGTTCATATGATAAATTTTCTTCTATCGAAGAATCTGTATTATTTTCCAGTTCAGAGGAGTTTTTGACTTCTTTATCTTCAGAATTTTCTTTTACAGTTTGGGAAGAAATTTCGCTCATTTTTTAAATCGCAGACTACCTTAGGTAGTTAGAAAGGAATGTTATCAGCCTGCAAACCAACAACAATTTTATTTTGATATATATTCTACACTTTGATATGCTTAATTTTATAAAATTGAAGCTAATTCATTTTTTGAACTACCTTTTAAAGATTCAAGAGTAGCGATAAAATCTTTTACTCCATTAAATTTCCTATAAACCGATGCATATCGTATGTAAGCTACTTCGTTTTCTTTCCTCAAACTTTTTAGTATTAGTTCTCCAATTTGAGAGGATTTTATATCCTTACAAGATTCTTGGTTGATTTGTGATTCAATTCCATCAACAAAATTTATAATAGCTTCACTTGTAAAGGTTGTTTTTTCACATGCTCTTGATATTCCTGTAACTAATTTATCTTTATTAAAAAGTTCTCTGCTTCCATCTTTTTTGATAACAGAAATTGGCATTGATTCGACCCTTTCATAAGTTGTAAATCTAAAACTGCAATTTAAACACTCTCTTCTTCTCCGGACACTTTTGCCAGTATCAGCAGATCTTGATTCCAAAACTCTACTATCTGTGTTTTGACAGGTTGGACACTGCATCTACAAAATAAAGCAATATGTATTACTAATACTAGATTAATATCACAATTCTGAAAAGTAGCTAAAAAAAAACCCTCTTAAATTAAGAGGGTTTCAAGTCTTTTTCTATTTTATTTTCTATCAAATTTAGGTGGGTCTCTAAATGCGACAGCAAAAAATAGAGTAACTACTGCGAGAGTTAGAATTAAAACGTAGGCAAAAGCTTCCATGAGAATAATTAATAAAATTTACTTTAAACCCTTCCTGGGATTCTTCTAGTGGTTTCGTCACCAAGTTTCTTAAATAGACCAAATTCAACTTGATCACCAATTTCAGCATCGATACCAGCAAAGGAATCTCTATAAAGAGTTCTTGAAGCATGCCACCAATGACCGAAGAGGAAAAGTAAACCAAAACATAAGTGAGCGTATGTAAACCAAGCTCTTGGAGAACTTCGGAATACACCATCTGATTTGTAGGTTTCCCTGTCAAACTTGAAAGCCTCTCCTAATTGAGCTTTTCTAGCTAATCTTTTTACTACTGCAGGATCTGTAAATGTTTGACCACTTAGATCTCCGCCGTAAATAGTTGCTGTGATACCTGTTTGTTCAAAAGAGTACTTCGCTTCTGCTCTTCTAAATGGAATATCAGCTCTAACATTTCCTTCTTTATCTTCGAGGATGACAGGGAAATTTTCAAAGAAGTTTGGTATCCTTCTTACCTCTAAATCATTACCTTCTTTATCTTGAAATGTAATGTGGCCTTGCCAACCTGTTGGAAGACCATCACCATTGACAAGAGCTCCGACTCTAAATAATCCACCTTTTGCAGGACTGTTACCTACATAATCGTAAAATGCTAATTTTTCTGGAATCGAAGCATATGCTTCTTCCCTAGTAGCTCCATTGTCAATAGCTGATTGAACTCTTCTATTAATTTCAGTTTTGAAATAACCAGAGTCCCATTGATATCTTGTAGGGCCGAACAATTCAACTGGAGTGGTGGCTGATCCGTACCACATAGTTCCTGCAACAACGAAAGATACAAATAGGACGGCTGCTAAAGCACTTGCGAGTACACCTTCTAGACTTCCTAATTTTAAAGCTCTATAAAGTCTTTCTCCCGGCCTATTAGTGATATGAAAAATTCCACCAATGATACCCATTAAGCCTGCTGCAATGTGATTAGCAACTATACCTCCAGGGTTGAATGGGTTAAATCCATCTACCCCCCATGATGGAGCAACTGGCTCAACATGACCTGTTAATCCATAGGGATCAGAAACCCAAATACCTACATTTGCACAATGAAATGCACCAAATCCAAAACATGTAAGACCTGCTAATAGTAGATGAATTCCAAAAATTCTTGGTAAATCAAGCGCTGGTTCCCCTGTTCTTGAATCTTCCCATAAATCTAAATCCCAGTAAGTCCAGTGCCAAATTGAAGCCAACATCAATAATCCACTGAATACTATGTGAGCTGCAGCAACCCCTTCAAAACTCCAGAATCCTGGATCTACTCCAGTAGCACCTGTAATATCCCATCCATTCCAACTACTTGTGATACCTAATCTTGCCATAAATGGCATGACGTACATTCCCTGTCTCCACATTGGATTGAGAACGGCATCAGAAGGATCGAAAATGGCTAGTTCATAAAGAGCCATAGAACCGGCCCAGCCGGCTAATAATGCAGTATGCATGAGATGCACAGCTAGTAGCCGACCTGGGTCGTTAATAACTACTGTGTGAACTCTATACCAAGGCAATCCCATCGGTTAATTTCTAGTAACTATGCTGAATAAACAGCTAAACATCACGATAGTAAGGGTTTTTTAGCCTTTGAGGGATTTTTGTAAATAAATTTATTTTCTTGCAAAAAATGCCTAAATCCTTTTCTAAGACTTAAGTTTCAGCGAATTTAAGACTAAAAATTGGTAATATTTTGGTCACAATTCTCAAAGTAAAGCGCCAAAATAAGAAAAATAACTACAAAAATGGCAACTATCAGATTCATTAGAGAGGGTATCGACGTCCAATGTCAACCAGGAGAAAATTTACGAGATTTAGTGATAAAAGAGAAATTACAGCTTTATGGCCTCAAAGGAATTCTTGGTAACTGCGGGGGAGCGGGCCAATGTAGTACTTGTTTCGTTTCAGTTGAAGGGGGAAATAATAATTCTTTAAGCCCCTTAACTGTTGTTGAGGAAGAAAAGCTGAAAAATAGACCGGAAAATTGGAGACTTGCATGCCAAACTCTTGTTAAATCATCTTCCGTCATACTTACAAAACCTCAGTCGCCCCCCTCAAATATTGATGAACTAAGGGAATCCAATAATAATAAAAAATTACCTCGCTAAATTGTTTAAGACTGTTAATCACATATACATATTTATTGATTTTTCCACTTTATTTCCATTTAAATGTTTATAGTTTAGATACTTATTTGGAAGTTTATTAAATGGAAACAACAAATTTTGGTTTTGTAGCTAGTCTCCTTTTCGTAGGAGTGCCAACAATTTTTCTCATCGGTTTATTTATTTCAACACAAGACGGAGAAAAATCTAGTTTTTATTCAGATTCTAGTAAAGGAAAGCTTGGCCCAAAGGGTTAATTTGAAAATTAATGCCTACGCTTTCTGCAAAAGACTTCTTATTGTGGGAAAAAAAGCAATTGTCAAAAGGTGGAGAGAAACCGTCATTTTCCCTCCTACTCGAATCAGTTGGTGGGGTAACACAGTGTACGCTCAACAAAGCTAAAATAAATGATCAAAATAATATTTATATAAACAATTTAAATTTAATAGAATCTCTTTGGGAAGATCACTTAAGCAAACTGACACCTATACAGTATCTTTGTGGCTATACATATTGGAGAGATCTAAAAATCAAAGTTTCAAGGAAAGTTCTTATACCAAGACCAGAAACGGAACTTATTATCGATATTGTTCAAAAAAAAATTGTAAAAAATCCACAAAAATTATTCTTTGCTGAACTAGGAACAGGTTCCGGAGCAGTTGCTATTGCTCTTGCTTTGGCTAATCCTCTTTGGGTTGGTATTGCCACCGATATTGATAAAGATGCAATTGCCATCGCGACCTCAAATTTCAATAGTTTTTGTAATAAATCTAATTTGAGTTTTTGTTGTGGAGATTGGTGGAATCCTCTAAACAATTTCAAAGGAAAGCTAGATATTGTTATTTCAAACCCACCTTATATTCCTAAAGATGTCTATGAAGCTTTACCCAAGGGAGTAAAAAATTTTGAGCCTAAAATTTCTCTATTTGGCGGAGAAGATGGGTTGGATCATATTAGGGAAATAGTAAAAAAGGCTCCTTTTTATTTAAAAGAACACGGATGGCTAATAATTGAAAATCACTTTGATCAAGGGGAAGTAGTCAAGAAATTATTTATCAAAAATAGATTCAAATTTGTAGAAGTATTAAAAGATTTTGCTGGTATTGGAAGATTTACGATAGGAAGATATAAATAGATTGTCATCAATTAAAGTTTAATGAATGTAGTAGATAATAAATCAGCATTAGAAAAACTTAAAATTGGCTTACCTATAATTTTTCAGACAGATACTTTACCTGCAATTGGATGCTTTCCTGAGTTTTCAGCAGTTATTTATCAAATCAAAAAAAGAAAAAAAAATAAACCTTTAATTTTAATGGGTTCAAGCATTAATGAATTAATAGATTATGTTCATGAATCTGTAAGAGAGGATTTTCTAAATATTGCTTCAAAATATTGGCCTGGTCCTTTAACAATAATTATTCCTGTCTCCGAGGGAAAGAAACATACTTCAACCAGTTACGATTTGACCTTGGGTTTGAGAATTCCAAATTCGCAAACCGCTAAATCTCTTTTAGAGGTAACCGGTCCTCTTTTAACTTCGAGCGCTAATGTCTCAGGAACATCTGGTTCAATTACAGCAGAAGGTACTTCATTCGAATTACCAAATGTAGACATCTTAGGACCCATTCCTTGGACGATTTGTAGTGGTAGTGCAAGTACTATAATTTCTTGGACAAAAAATGGAAAGTGGAAATTAATTAGAAAAGGAGCAGTTTCATTTAAAGCAATTTAGATATGTTTATTTTGTTATTCATAGTTTTGATTATCCAATTTTTTAATTATTGGCTGTTTCATCCTTTAGTTAATTTTTTAACTCACCTAATTGAAATAAAATTTTTACCTTTAATACTGCTTTCAATATTTATTTTTTTCTTTTCAGCAAAAAATAATTCAAGATTATAAAAATGCCGGCTAACAGATTTGAACTGATGACCTTCGCTTTACAAAAGCGCTGCTCTACCGCTGAGCTAAGCCGGCTTAAATAATATCCTACAATTAAGAAGGGACAATTCTAGGTATTTTTTTAGCTTTTTAAAATTTATTATTTTTTTTTGTTTTTCTCATTTTTTTTAAATTGAATTTCTCCTGAAATAGTTCTTTTTATTGGTAAATTAGCAACCAATGCAGTCATTCTATCTTCTGTTTCTAAACTGACTGCTACCTCCTCAAAGTCAATCTCAACATACTTGGCAACAACATCAAGTATTTCTTTTCTCATTTTGTCTAAAAGATCTGTTGTTAAAGTACTCATATCAACTCTGTCATGAGCTAATACGAGTTGTAATCTTTCTCTCGCTGTGTTTGCGCTGGCTGTTTGTCTGCCAAGTAATTTGTTTATAAGGTCTCTGAGAGTCATCATTTTTTAAAAAATCTTTGTTTGCATTAATCTTATAAACTTATCTTTCAAGCTTTTGCCTTCATTTTTAGGATCAATAATTGGTACATCTTTACCTATAAGTCTTTGAGAAACGTTTAAGTAGCATTTTTTAGCAGGAGATTTGCTTTCAGTAAGGGTTAATGGTTCTCCTCTATTAGTACTAATTATCACTTGCTCATCCTCTAAGACAATACCTAGTAAGGGTAACGATAGAATACTTTGAACATCTTCTACGGATAACATTTCTTGACTAGCCATCATATTAGGTCGAACTCTATTTATTACTAGTTGAATTGGCTCAATATCAGATGTATTCAAGATTCCAATTACTCTATCTGCATCACGCACTGCAGATAATTCAGGGTTGGTAACAACAATAGCTTCTTTACATGCTGCAAGAGCATTTTTAAAACCATCTTCTACTCCAGCTGGACAATCAACTAAAACGAAATCAAACTTCTCACTTAAAAGTTGACTGATTTCTTTCATGTCTTTAGGTTTCATCCAATCCAACATTCTTGGATCACCGGCAGGTAAAAGAGCTAAGTTGGGTTCTTTTTTATGTCTAACTAGTGCTTGATCAAGGCGGCAATTCTTATCGAGGACATCCTGGGCTGTGTAAATAATACGATTCTCTAAACCTAAAAGAAGATCTAAATTTCTTAAACCAAAATCTGCGTCTAAAACTGCTGTTGAAGCCCCGCTGTTTGCAAGAGCAATACCAAGATTTGCAGTTAAGGTAGTTTTGCCAACTCCACCCTTACCGGAGCAAATTAAGATTGTACGAGTGTTTTCCGACAAGAATTTTTATAATTTTACAAATAATAAGCCCTGCTTTCTAAAAGTTAAATATTGTAAAAGTTAAGTAATCCTTAAATTTATGAATATTAGGTAATTTGTATTCACTAGCCTATCCTCAAGGAACCATAAAGTAAGGTTTAATTATGATTGAATTTTTTTCTAATATCGCAATCTCTGGATAATGATCTTTAGGTTTATCTTTTGGACCAATTGCAACAACTTCGTTAATCCTTAACTGTAATGGCTTTAGAAAAAGTGAAGCGATTGATGAATTATGATTTTTACCGTTACCAGCTTGAGCGATTCCTAACATTTTTCCCCAAACATAAATATTTTTTTTTGCAGAAATTATGGCTCCTGGGTTGACATCTCCAATAACAACAAGATTTCCATTGGAAGAAATTCTTTCACCTGATCTTACGGTACCTTTGCGTAGGACATCTTCTTCTTTTTTTGAATTGTTAAGGTAAAGTTTATTTCTAAGTACTTTTTCACTAGCAAATATTGAATTTATTTTAAGAGAATTCCCAGTCAATACAGTTTCTCTGATATTTGACCAAATATTTAAAGAATTAAAATTTAATTTTTCTACGTTAATTAGAAAAAATTCCAATTGTTGGGCATTGATTGTTTCATTGATTGCAAAAATATTTGCTTCTATAGGCTCATTAAGTGTGAAAAATTTTTCGAAAGCTATTTGAAATGTATTCAAATCTTCTAAGGATATTATTTTCGTATGATGAGAATTAACTTGTTTTATTAAAATTTCCATTTTTTTAAGTCTTAATTATTATTTTGAAAAGTCAATAATTTTTTTGAGATTTGTTCTTTGATCTCACTTGGATAAATTATAAGTGCAGTGTGCTCTGAATTCATCAGCGCCTTAATTAGGGATGATTTGTTTTCTAATGCATATTGATATGTGCCGTCCCATATTTGAAGAGAATTTTGTGATTCAAAACCTTTAAAAGATCTTTCTTTGATGCCGCAAAATATTTCGGGATTGTAATTGTTAATTTCGCAGTGTTTTTTTGCAAAGGCAAGAATTTCTAATCTCTCTAATGAATTTAGATAACTTATGTTTGACGCTTTTAGTAAATTTCTATTTATAAACATTTTGCAAAGTGTTGAAAGAGGTTCAAACGCCTCCTCTTTCCATCTGATTAAATGGTAAAAAAATGTTATGTCGTCATTTTTGATAAAGTCATCAATTCCAAGATTTTTAGGCGAAAAAATCCAATTATAAAGTGATTTATCGAGAAATATATTTTGATCAAAATTTTTTCTAACTGTTTGAGTAATTTTTTCAAGTATCCAAGTTGAAATTTCGTTAATTTTGTGATTGTAAATAGTCCTATACATCATGTTCCTCAATACCAAAAAATGTTCTATTGCGATAACCCCTTTAGGCTTTATTGCTATGTTTTTACCTGGAGAAAAAGTTAAAGCTGAAATAATTCTCTCTAAATCTACTAATCCATAATTAGTCCCAGTGTTATAACTGTCGCGTAATAAATAATCAAGACGATCACAATCTATTTCACTGCTAATTAACGTTTTTAAAGGATTTGAAAATAAATTTGTTGATTTAAATAATTCTCCTATTTGGTTAGGTAGATCGTTATCAAATTTTTTAAGTATCGAAGTTATTGGCGAGTGATTTCTAACTAAATTATCAGACCAGTATTCGTGATTATGATCGAATATTATTTCACTTGTATGGCTTAATGGCCCATGTCCTAAATCATGTAATAGAGCAGCTCCATAAAGAACAAATTTATTAGCATTAAATTTTGGTTCACTCGAAACTAACTGTTTATAAATTTTTCTTGCAATGCAAAATACTCCAATAGAGTGAGTAAATCTACTTGACTCTGCACCATGAAAAAGAAGTGAGGCCGCACCAAGTTGTTTAATTCTTCTTAATCTTTGAAAAACCTGCGTATCAATTAATTCTAAAACCATTAATTCTTCTGGCTTTGCTGAATCAAAGGTTATTTCTTTGTGAATAGGATCATGAAAAATCCTTTTAATACTCATAGTTTTAATACATCTACTTTATTTAGGATTCTTTTTTAGTTATTTGTTCAATTTCATCAATTTTCACTAATTCGTTAGTCGAGTTTGAAACTTCTTTTTTATCCAAAAGTGAACCTAGAAATATTTCTGCATTACGCAACCATCTATCTTCAGAATTCCCAAATTCATTAGCCTCTGGGAGATCTAAAAGCTTATCAGGTGTAATACCCCTGCCCTGAATATTATTTCCTTTGGGTGTTAAGTAACTTGCCACAGTTATTGCAATACCACTTTCTTCTCCTAAACTTTTTAAAGATTGAATCAAACCTTTACCATAAGTCTGTTCTCCCATTAAGGTTGATCTCGAATTATCTTGTAATGATCCAGCAAGTATTTCACTTGCGCTCGCGGTTCCTTTGTTCACTAAAGTTACCATTGGACCATCGAAAGATATTTCTTTTTGGGAAATTATTGCATCTTTTATTCCATTTCGGTCTTTTGTTTCAACGACAGGTTTTTCACTTAAGAATGAGTCTGCAACTGCTATCCCAGAGCTTACTAATCCTCCAGAATTATTTCTTAGATCCAATATAATTCCCTCCACTTCCTTGTCTTTTAACTCTTGCAAAGCCTCTTCTATTTTTTTTGGAACACTTTCACTAAATTGAGTAATTCTTAAATAACCGAGTGTATGAGAATCATTCCTAAGTCTCTTAGTCCTTACTGGCCTTAGATCAACGGACCTTCTCTCTAAATCAAACTCTTTAATTTCCCCAATATTTGAAGTAATTTCAACCAGAACTTTTGTCCCGGATGCTCCTCTTAATTTTGATGCAGTATTAGCAAGACCTAATTCTTCAGAAGCTATCCCATCAACTTTACTTATAAAATCCCCACTAACTATTCCAGCCTCTTCAGCTGGTGAACCTGCAAGAGTTGATATCACTTTTACCCTTTTACCATTTTCATCTTCTCCTAGTTGAAGTCCAACTCCATTAATTTCGCTCCCAAAATTGCTCGACTTCAAAAGTTCATAATCTTTTGGACGCAAAATTCTCGTATAAGGGTCATCAAGAGGCTTCAGCATGTCTTCAATTGCAGAATAAGCCTGCTCACTTGTTTCAATTTGTTTCTGTAATGTTTTTTGTCTAATTCGCTTCCAATTGATCTCATCAAACTTTTCTGGATCATAATATCCCTCATTAACTAAGGTCCAAGCGTCAAGCACAAATTGCTTGCTATCACTAAGTGCATAGACTCTTTCAATGTGTAAAAAATGGGTTAATGAAATGCAGACCATTAATGTAATGACCCATTTTCTGAATGTTAAAAGTTTGTTAAAAGATGAATTCATTGGGTTAAGTGTTAACACCAAGTATAAGAATTTTAAGTAAGCTCTTTATATCAAAGCTAATTTTTTTTTGGATGGCGAATTCTTCATCCGTTTATGATTGGTTTCAAGAAAGACTTGAGATCCAAGACATAACAGACGACGTAACTTCCAAGTACGTACCCCCTCACGTAAATATTTTCTACTGTTTAGGAGGTATTACTTTAGTATGCTTCCTAATTCAATTTGCAACAGGTTTTGCAATGACTTTTTACTATAAGCCAACAGTTACTCAGGCATATAGTTCTGTGAGCTACTTAATGACTGATGTTAGTTTTGGCTGGTTAATAAGATCTGTTCATAGATGGAGCGCATCTATGATGGTCCTGATGCTTATTCTTCATGTATTTAGGGTTTATCTTACTGGTGGTTTTAAAAGGCCTAGAGAATTAACTTGGGTTACAGGTGTAGTTATGGCAGTTATTACTGTAGCTTTTGGTGTTACTGGTTATTCTTTACCATGGGACCAAGTTGGTTATTGGGCTGTAAAAATAGTCTCTGGAGTACCTGCTGCAATCCCAATAATTGGTGACTTTATGGTTGAGTTGCTAAGAGGCGGCGAAAGTGTAGGTCAATCAACTCTTACCAGATTTTATAGTTTGCATACTTTTGTGCTGCCTTGGTCCCTAGCGGTATTCATGCTTATGCATTTTCTAATGATTCGTAAACAAGGTATTTCCGGTCCTTTATAAAACCTTATAATTTAAACATCTTTCAAATTATCATAAATGTCCACACTAAAAAAACCAGATTTATCCGATCCTAAACTTAGGGCTAAGCTTGCAAAAGGTATGGGTCATAATTACTACGGAGAGCCAGCTTGGCCAAATGATTTGCTATACATATTCCCTGTGGTTATTTTAGGCACAATCGCTTGCGTCGTAGGGCTTGCAGTTTTAGATCCTGCAATGTTGGGAGATAAAGCTAACCCATTTGCAACACCACTTGAAATTTTACCTGAATGGTACCTTTACCCCGTTTTTCAAATTCTTCGAGTTGTTCCAAACAAACTATTGGGGATAGCACTTCAAACTTTAATACCTCTGGGGTTAATGATTTTACCCTTCATAGAAAATGTTAATAAATTCTCCAACCCATTTAGAAGGCCAGTAGCAATGTCTGTTTTCTTATTTGGGACATTTTTAACTATATACCTTGGAATTGGAGCATGCTTACCAATTGATAAATCCCTTACATTAGGTTTATTCTAATTTTATAAATTAAGCATCTCTAAGTCATCATTATCTTCTCTTAGAAAATGATGCATTAATAGGAACCCTACAATTGTCCAAGTTTGATAAGTTCGTGATTGTTGTCCAACCCAAGTTCCTGTTGGTCCATCAAAATATTCTGCCCACTCTTGTTTAGGTAATTGATTTAATTGGCACCAGTAAGATTCCTCCACAAGTGATTTCATTTCTTCCATTAAGATAACATCTTCAGTTGGAAATCTTTTCTGATGTAAAAGAACTGCTGCTCCGAAGAACCAAAGCAAACTTGGCCAGTGCCCGCCATTATGATAACTCCAAGGCCAATTTTTTGGATCAGATCCAGTTTTATTTTGCCATTCTTCTACATCCATATGGGGATGACATATCCTCATTGGCATTTGAGCCATCAAGTGTTGTCTATTATGTAAAACTAGTCTGAATAATGCTCTTTGCTCTGAAGGAGGGAGTACCCCAAACATACATGCTAAAGAGTTTCCTAAGCTATAAAATCTAAAATCTGGTCTTCCAGTTCTAATATTCCCAATTAAGTAACCCCCCCTATTTTCCAACCAATCTTGAAGCCAAGATGGAACAACTTGTGGTTGTACATTGAATTCGTTGAAGTGTTGATCATCCCCATATTGTTCGGTTGGTCTCCTTCTTAATATTTGCATGGTTTGGCTCGTAACCCAATAATGTTTTAAAAGAAAATTACCCAAATCCTTAACCCATTGGCTAGTTAAAATAAGTCTTTGATCTAATAACCTGCTTACATGATCTGCCCGACTTAATTCCATAAGATTGATGCAACTTTTAAGACATCCATGGAGTAAAACTTCCACTTCCAAAGGGGCTCCCCATACATCCATTGGTCTATCAATCATGAAGGCACAATCGGGAACAAATAGGACTGGGGTCCCTTCAAAAGTTGGGTGCAAAACTAGATCAAGTAGTAGCTGAATACCTCTTTGAACACTTTGACTTTTGCCAAAGGCATAATCACCGCTTTTATTAACGTAAAACCAACATAGTATTGGCCACCATAAACTTGCATCAGCAGAGGTAATCCTGCCAATTGATCTTTGCCCATAGTCACCAATCAATTTCCCTTTTTCTTCAATAAAACTAGTAGGGAATACTCCACGCGTTTGATAACTAGTACTTTGTAATTCAAGACATACACTTAGAAATTTTTTGACAATTTCGTATCTTTTTTGAGTTATAAGATAAATCATTACTGGAACATTATCTCTGAGAAATATTTCTCCGTAATTTAATTTTTTATTTTTTGTGGGGTGTTCTAAGGCTGCGACGCTCCCAACTAACTCGCCTGAAATTTCTACCAGAGTCTTTTCAAAATGCTCTTTTGCATTTGTTACAATTTTATCCTCATCTGAACTTGGACGAACTCTTAAATTTTTTTGACTAAATCTTTCTGCCATTTTATTTGAAAACCCACTATTTACAGACTAGTTCGATAAGTGAGTATTGAACAAAAAAAAATTTAATAAAAAAATTATGTATTAATGGTTGCATAATCATGCTCAAATGGTTTAGTATTTTCTTCTGGGCAAAAAAATAAATTTTTGCACTACTCATAGTTTATCTAAATTTTATTTTTGGGTTAATTATGAGTTTTTGAAATTTGCAGTTTAATCTCAAATTTCAGCCAGAAGAGGGTTTTACCCTCAAAATAGGTTAACTTCTTTTAGTTGACCTGGCACCTAGAAAATTTAAAACTTAGGAACTGATGCTTTTATTGCGTCTAAATTTACTTAATTTATTTTTGGTTTTGTTTAGATGTACATGCAATAAAGGTGTGAGGTCCCGTCAAGAATATAAAAATTGTCTTTAATCGCTAACTTTTAGCTTTTAAGACATACGGATCTGAGATCTTGGAAAGTCACTTTGAAATATTTTTAATGTGCACTCAATGTAATCCTTATAAATTAAGGAGGCTTAAGCTAAATAAAAAAGTAAAAACTATTTTTGTTCGGATAAGCAATTCAATTTGAGTAGATTTATCTACAAAAGGATTTGAACACAACGGAGAGTTTGATCCTGGCTCAGGATGAACGCTGGCGGCGTGCTTAACACATGCAAGTCGAACGAACCTTCGGGTTAGTGGCGGACGGGTGAGTAACGCGTGAGAATCTGCCCTCAGGAGGGGGATAACGGTTGGAAACGACCGCTAATACCCCATATGCCGATAGGTGAAATGAATTTCGCCTGAGGATGAGCTCGCGTCTGATTAGCTTGTTGGTGAGGTAATGGCTCACCAAGGCTTCGATCAGTAGCTGGTCTGAGAGGATGATCAGCCACACTGGGACTGAGACACGGCCCAGACTCCTACGGGAGGCAGCAGTGGGGAATTTTCCGCAATGGGCGAAAGCCTGACGGAGCAACGCCGCGTGAGGGACGAAGGCCTCTGGGCTGTAAACCTCTTTTCTCAAGGAAGAAGATATGACGGTACTTGAGGAATAAGCCACGGCTAATTCCGTGCCAGCAGCCGCGGTAATACGGGAGTGGCAAGCGTTATCCGGAATTATTGGGCGTAAAGCGTCCGCAGGCGGCCTTTCAAGTCTGCTGTTAAAACGTGGAGCTTAACTCCATCATGGCAGTGGAAACTGATAGGCTTGAGTATGGTAGGGGCAGAGGGAATTCCCGGTGTAGCGGTGAAATGCGTAGATATCGGGAAGAACACCAGTGGCGAAGGCGCTCTGCTGGGCCATTACTGACGCTCATGGACGAAAGCCAGGGGAGCGAAAGGGATTAGATACCCCTGTAGTCCTGGCCGTAAACGATGAACACTAGGTGTCGGGGGAATCGACCCCTTCGGTGTCGTAGCTAACGCGTTAAGTGTTCCGCCTGGGGAGTACGCACGCAAGTGTGAAACTCAAAGGAATTGACGGGGGCCCGCACAAGCGGTGGAGTATGTGGTTTAATTCGATGCAACGCGAAGAACCTTACCAGGGTTTGACATCCTGCGAACCTCTTAGAAATTTGAGGGTGCCTTCGGGAATGCAGTGACAGGTGGTGCATGGCTGTCGTCAGCTCGTGTCGTGAGATGTTGGGTTAAGTCCCGCAACGAGCGCAACCCACGTTTTTAGTTGCCAGCATTTAGTTGGGCACTCTAGAAAGACCGCCGGTGATAAACCGGAGGAAGGTGTGGATGACGTCAAGTCATCATGCCCCTTACACCCTGGGCTACACACGTACTACAATGCTACGGACAAAGGGCAGCAAACTCGCGAGAGCTAGCAAATCCCATAAACCGTGGCTCAGTTCAGATCGTAGGCTGCAACTCGCCTACGTGAAGTAGGAATCGCTAGTAATCGCAGGTCAGCATACTGCGGTGAATACGTTCCCGGGCCTTGTACACACCGCCCGTCACACCATGGAAGTTGGCCATGCCCGAAGTCGTTACTCCAACCCTTGTGGAGGAGGACGCCGAAGGTGGGGCTAATGACTGGGGTGAAGTCGTAACAAGGTAGCCGTACCGGAAGGTGCGGCTGGATCACCTCCTAACAGGGAGACAACAAAATGTTAAATATTAATTTTGTCACCTTAGGTCGATCGGTACCTCTGATTCTTAAATTAATTAAGAATTTCAATTCCTAAGTTTTTCTAGGTCACACCCATACTTTTCCTGGGCCATTAGCTCAGGTGGTTAGAGCGCACCCCTGATAAGGGTGAGGTCCCTGGTTCAAGTCCAGGATGGCCCATATCTCTATGTTGGGGGTATAGCTCAGTTGGTAGAGCGCCTGCTTTGCAAGCAGGATGTCAGCGGTTCGAGTCCGCTTACCTCCACTGATCACCACCTCTAAATTTATAGAAAGGAATTGTATCCATAGTGTGATTTAATCTGAACGAATCTAGCTTCCTAATCAATAGATTAAGATGCTGGACTCATTGAATTTTATTCATTGTTTTCAGAGAACCTTGACAACTGCATAGATTATTTTTAAAGACAATAAGCATCATTTATGATGCAGATTGATTATTTTTGTAAATGCATTAATAACAATTCTATTGAGCTGATGCTTCAATTTTTTGAAGTTATTGGTCAAGCTACAAAGGGCTCACGGCGGATACCTAGGCACACAGAGGCGATGAAGGACGTGGTTACCTGCGATAAGTCTCGGGGAGTTGGAAGCACACTTTGATCCGGGAATTTCCGAATGGGGCAACCCCATGAACGGCCAACTGAATATATAGGTTGGTGCGAGCTAACCCAGCGAACTGAAACATCTTAGTAGCTGGAGGAAGAGAAAGTAAATAACGACTCCCTCAGTAGCGGCGAGCGAACGGGGAAAAGCCCAAACCGATAGTCTTGACTATCGGGGTTGTGGGACAGCAATATGGATCAACAAATCTAGAAGAAACGTTTGAATGGCGTGCCACAGAGGGTGAAAGCCCCGTAATTGAAAGAAGAGTTGACCTAGCTGTATCCCGAGTAGCACGGAGCACGTGGAATTCCGTGTGAATCTGCGAGGACCACCTCGTAAGGCTAAGTACTACTGTGTGACCGATAGTGAAACAGTACCGCGAGGGAAAGGTGAAAAGAACCCCGGGAGGGGAGTGAAATAGAACATGAAACCGTGAGCTTACAAGCAATGGGAGCCCGACTAATCGGGTGACCGTGTGCCTGTTGAAGAATGAGCCGGCGACTTATAGGCACTGGCGGGTTAAACCGGAAATGGTGGAGCCACAGCGAAAGCGAGTCTTAATAGGGCGTTTGTCAGTGTTTATAGACCCGAACCCTGGTGATCTAACCATGGCCAGGATGAAGCTTGGGTGATACCAAGTGGAGGTCCGAACCGACTGAAGTTGAAAATTCAGCGGATGAGCTGTGGTTAGGGGTGAAATGCCAATCGAACCAGGAGCTAGCTGGTTCTCCCCGAAATACGTTGAGGCGTAGCGTCTAGTGCTCCAGCAGGGGGGTAAAGCAACCATTTCGGTGCGGGCTGCGAAAGCGGTACCAAATCGATATGAACTCTGAATACCCTGTGTGTAACTAGGCAGTCAGACTGTGGGGGATAAGCTCCATAGTCAAGAGGGAAACAGCCCAGACCGCCAGCTAAGGTCCCAAAATTAACGCTAAGTGATAAAGGAGGTGGGATTGCCCAGACAACCAGGAGGTTTGCCTAGAAGCAGCCATCCTCAAAGGAGTGCGTAATAGCTCACTGGTCGAGCGATCCTGCGCCGAAAATGAACGGGGCTAAGCGTTATACCGAAGCTGCGGATAAATTTTTTTATGGTAGGGGAGCGTTCTATGTAGGGTGAAGCGTTAGCGTAAGCGGACGTGGACAGCATAGAAGTGAGAATGTCGGCTTGAGTAGCGAAAACATGGGTGAGAATCCCATGCCCCGAAACCCTAAGGGTTCCTCCGGCAGGCTCGTCCGCGGAGGGTTAGTCTGGACCTAAGGCGAGGCCGAAAGGCGTAGTCGATGGATAACAGGTCAATATTCCTGTACCAGATGTGTTTTGGGAAGGGGGACGGAGAAGGCTAGCCAGGCCAGATGTTGGTTACTGGTTCAAGCGTTCGAGGCTTTGAGAGATGGAGAAAACATCTTGAGCTAAGGCGTGAGTACGAGCTGCTACGGCAGCGAAGTTGGTGATGTCATGCTTCCAAGAAAAGCCCTATACCCGTTAAGGCACAAATGCCAGTACCCGAAACCGACACAGGTGGGGTGGTAGAGAATACCGAGGGGCGCGAGATAACTCTCTCTAAGGAACTCGGCAAAATGGCCCCGTAACTTCGGGAGAAGGGGTGCCAGCGAGAGCTGGTCGCAGTGAAGAGGCGCAAGCGACTGTTTACCAAAAACACAGGTCTCCGCTAAGTCGCAAGACGATGTATGGGGGCTGACACCTGCCCAGTGCCGGAAGGTTAAGGAAGCTGGTTAGCTTTTAGTGAAGCTGGCGACTGAAGCCCCGGTGAACGGCGGCCGTAACTATAACGGTCCTAAGGTAGCGAAATTCCTTGTCGGGTAAGTTCCGACCCGCACGAAAGGTGTAACGATTTGCGCGCTGTCTCGGAGAGAGGCTCGGCGAAATAGAATTGTCTGTGAAGATGCGGACTACATACACCCGGACAGAAAGACCCTATGAAGCTTTACTGTAGTTTGATATTGTGCTCGGGCTCTGAATGCGCAGAATAGGTGGGAGACGTTGAAATAGTGCTCGTGGGTACTATTGAGTCATCGGTGAGATACCACTCTTTTAGAGCTAGGGTTCTAACGCTTACCCGTTATCCGGGAAGCGGACAGTATCTGATGGGCAGTTTGACTGGGGCGGTCGCCTCCTAAAAGGTAACGGAGGCGCACAAAGGTTCCCTCAGGCTGGTTGGAAATCAGTCGTTGAGTGCAAAAGCAGAAGGGAGCTTGACTGTGAGACCTACAAGTCGAACAGGGACGAAAGTCGGTTTTAGTGATCCGACGGTTCTGCGTGGAAGGGCCGTCGCTCAACGGATAAAAGTTACTCTAGGGATAACAGGCTGATCTCCCCCAAGAGTTCACATCGACGGGGAGGTTTGGCACCTCGATGTCGGCTCATCGCAACCTGGGGCTGAAGTCGGTCCCAAGGGTTGGGCTGTTCGCCCATTAAAGCGGTACGCGAGCTGGGTTCAGAACGTCGTGAGACAGTTCGGTCCATATCCGGTGTATGCGCAGGAATATTGAGAGGATTTCTCCCTAGTACGAGAGGACCGGGAGGAACGCACCTCTGGTGTGCCAGTTATCGTGCCAACGGTAAACGCTGGGTAGCCATGTGCGGAGTGGATAACCGCTGAAAGCATCTAAGTGGGAAGCCCACCTCAAGATGAGTATTGCCATGGCTTAAGCCAGTAAGGTCACGGGAAGAACACCCGTTGATAGGCTCTACGTGGAAGCTTGGTAACAAGTGCAGCGGAGGAGTACTAATAGACCGAGGGCTTGACCAAATAAACTTAATTTGTTGTTTTTAACTTATATAATTTTCTATGCAGTTCTCAAGGTTCATACTATCCTGGTGTTCATGGCGATGTGGAACCACTCCGATCCATCTCGAACTCGGTTGTGAAACGCATCAGCGGCGAAAATATTTAGGGGGTAGCCCCTTGAGAAAATAGCTCAATGCCAGGTAAAATATTAAAAAGGGTTTACTCTTGAGGAGTAAGCCCTTTTATTTTTGACAATTTGGACACCAATGGGTACTTCTTCCAGCAATTTTTTGCTTCTTAATTAAATTTCCACAGTTGCGACATTCTTTACCAGTTCTCCTGTAAACATTTGTTTGTAAACCAAAATTTCCATTATCCCCTTCTAAGTTTCTAAAATCACTGAATGTAGTCCCCCCAGAACCTATACTTTTCTTCAATACATTAACAATTGATTCTTTAAGATTAATTAATTCATTCTTCTTAATTGTTTTAGCTTTTCTAAAAGGGGAGATGCCAGCACAATATAAACTTTCATCAGCATAAATGTTTCCTATACCTGCCACTATTGTTTGATCTAATAAAACAGCTTTTATAGATTTTGTTCTTTTGGAAATAACTTTCTTAAGGTAATTTTCATCAAAGTCTTTAGAGAATGGTTCTGGTCCTAATGAACCTAATCCTTTGATTATTTTGTTAGGCGATAAACCTTCTTTAATCCACCACATTTGACCAAAACTTCTTACGTCGATAAACCTGAGCTCATTACTTTTTTTATCAAAAACTCTAATTCTTGTATGTTTACAGGGCTGAGTAGAGTTATCAATAAATTTGAAATATCCAGTCATTCTTAAATGAACTACAAGAAATCCGTTATTTTTTGAGGATTTGTCGAGAGGAAATTGAATATTATCATTTTCAATTTTTTTTAGTTCAGCTAATAAATATTTTCCTCTTCTATACCATTTGTATAAAAGAGAGTTCTGAAGTCCCTTAATAAACTCTTCCTTGTTATTCGGGTAAGCAACAGTTGAATCTCTATAAACTTCTACTTTTTTAATAACAAAGTTATTAAGTTTTTGTTCTAAACCTCTGCGAACTGTCTCTACTTCAGGTAACTCAGGCAATTATTTAAGCTTTCTCTAGTTCACTTTCAGCAAAATTATTTGTATTCGCTCCACCATCGGTACCGCTAATCCCAGCGTAGTTAACTTTATCAAATCTTACTACACAATTATATTTAATACCTGAGGTATCAACAGAAGCAACCTTACCTATTTCATTGTACCAATATGATTCTGGTCTTTTTACTCTTACGAGATCACCTCTTGAAATTGCCATTAATTTAATTTAACTTCTAAAACAATAACTCATCATTAATAGTCTTTGACAAATTATTCACACATATTAATTTAAAAAATCTAACAAAAATCATTTATTAATTTTTTTTCGAAGTCTTGTGTAGCAGGCTCAGCTCCCCTCCACTTTCTGCCTGGGATTCTTACATCTAATTCATTCGTATCACAATTGATTGAAAGAATCAGGTTTTTATTTTCTTGATTTAATACATTAAAAACTTTTCTCCGTTTAATTTTTTCATATGATTTACTTTGAATAATTATTGGACCATAAATCCGTTTATCTAACTCAAGTAATTCATTATTTTTTTTATTTTTAATTGTCTTATAATTTTCTGAATTAATTTGATTGTTTAATAAGATCTTTTCCCCAATTTTTAAAGTATCTGGATTCTTAAGATTATTAACTTCTACTAAATACTCTAAACTTAACTTATATTTGTTTGATATATCAGTTAGATTTTCACCTATCTGAACAATATGATAATTATTCCTTAAATCTGCTTGTTGGATAGAATTTTTGGCAGATTCGGAGACGATAAGATTTTGGCCAATATAGATATAATCTTTATCTTTTAGATTATTTAATTCAATAATTAAATCTTTATTTATTGAATAGAGTTTTGAGATACTTGAAACTGTATCTCCAATTTTTACGATATG
>QCMD01000005.1 GCA_003214055.1 Prochlorococcus sp. AG-418-K17 | reverse complement strand
TTACAAAATTTGATCAAATTCAAAAAAATAATAATACAACTGGCAAAATATCATTAGACCCTCTCTTAGTTCAAGGAACTAAAAAATACATAATTAATTTCATTTTTGAAAGTAACTTTGTTAATTTACTTTCATTTATAAGAGAACTTGAATTTC
The DNA here is from genome assembly GCA_003214055.1 of Prochlorococcus sp. AG-418-K17. GTDB lineage: Bacteria > Cyanobacteriota > Cyanobacteriia > PCC-6307 > Cyanobiaceae > Prochlorococcus_A. Next base: position 75,167 of record QCMD01000005.1, on the reverse strand, counting down.
AGGATAATTTAATTCTATTTAATGATATTAATTTAAAAAAAATAAAACAAAATAATAATGAGGTAGATGCTGATAATTCTCTGGAGAAGATTCAAGTTAGGCTAAACATGACCTTTTATGGTAAGGGGTGAGATTGAATTTGTGAAAAGCATCTTAAATTAATTAATTATGACTATTTTGTATTTAGGTTTGGGTGTCGCTATGATTTCAGGTATTTCTGCAATGATGCAAATAGGAAATAATATTAACAATTTAATGCTTCTAAATACTTTTAAAAGAGATGAGTACTTTAAATCATCATTAGCAACTTATGATAGAAGAATTATGCAATTTTTAGGTAATTATTCAGGACCTGCTTCAGATGTTTGCTTGAATTTAAAAGGAAATATCAATGATACGTTATACGAAGATGGCGAATTATTTTTAACTACTGGAACACAGACTCCATCAATGCATTCTTTATTTATTGACAGTTGTGTTTTAGTAAATAAGGAACTTAATCACAGAGTTTTAGTAAATAAAAATAACATAGGAGGCTATAATTTATTTTCATGTCATTTGAAAGAGGAAACCTTTTGTCCTTATGAAGTAAGTAAATGATTTCTGCTTTAATTGGATCAGTAATAATGTCTGCTGTTACGGTTGCTATGCTTATAGCGATAAATGTTACTGATAAGGCATTAACTAAAGTGGGAAGGTACCCACTTACAAATGAGGAGAAAGAAATACTAATAGATGCAGGATTTAGCCTAGCAGATATTGAAAATATTAACCAAGAAATAGAATTGATAAATTTTGATTAATAAGTTATGAAAAATAAACAATTACAAAATTATGGAATGACTCTTCCTGAGCTAATTTTAGCGATTTTGATGTTAGCAGCATTTACAGGAATAACTGTCATGGTCACTGCATATATATCAAGATTTTTTCAACCTTTAAATGAAGAAGCTAAAGAAGAATATATTTCAAATAATAAAGAGTTAAAAGATAAATTAAATGATAATCTCAAATTAAATAAAGCTATGGATTCAATTATAGAAATTTTTTCTGAGCCAGGAATTGATAAAAGCTTTATCTCAAATCTTAAATGTACTTCTTTACCATCATTGGAATGGAATATACCATCAATTGATACAGAAGCGATACCAAAATCATATAAAATATGTATTAAACCAACATCTCTAACTGAAAGTAATTATTCTGAATTAGCAAATGCCAAAGGTAAACCAGGAATTTATATTCTTTATGCTAAACCTGATAATGGAGTATCAGTAAATGCAACTCCGTTAAGGAGGATTTTTTGCAGACCAAAACCTTTTTGTAAATTATGAATTCAGCTCAAATTACTAAGAAAAAAATTAGTGAATATCAAATTGAAGATATTAAAGAAATCTTCATAGAAGTTTTAAAGAAAATAAGTAGTAAAATAATCTTGCTCGAAATCGGGAATGGTTTTATAAATATTGCACTTGCTAAATCTCAAAAGAACAGATTGTATATTAAAAAAGTTTTTAGACAGTCGATTCCTGATGAAGCATTTGATAAGTCAATACCATCTGATCCAGTAAGCTTTGGTATTTTCCTAAAACAAATTCTTAGCGAAAATAAAATTAATACGAATAGGATAGCTATATGTCTTCCTTCAGATGCCTGTTATACAAGATTAATCGAAATTCCAGAAGAAATAAAAGAAGATGAATCTACAGATTTTTTAGAGAATCCAGATTCTGGAATTCAGATACCAATATCCTTAGAAAACTCAGATTTTGAGATTCATCTAACAAAACTACCAAAAAGTCAATTAAAGGATAAAGCCTATAATAAATATTTTTTGACATCTTTACCAAAGAAAAATGTGGATATTATTCTTGATGCATTAAAGAATGCAAATCTAGAAATATCCTCAATACAGATGAGCCATATGTGTATTGCTAACTTATTAAGACCAGAAATAGAAAAATTAAGTGAAAAAGAATTGATAATTTCTGTTGATTTATTAGATGAATTTACCCAATTTGTAATTTTCGATAGATCAGGTCCCCTATTAATAAAAAGATTAGCATCAATAAGAAATTATCCTTCAATTGATGAGATGAAAGAAATTAGCTCTTCAAAGGCTGATAAAATAGGAAATACTAAAAGTCAAAAAAAATCAAAAAATTACTATGCTCTTTCTAAACTTGATGTGAAAGTGTTATTAAAAGAAATAAGTGAGTCATTTCAAAATTTCTTAGATAATAATAATTTAAATAAAAATGGAAAAATATTTCTGTCTGGAAGAAATAGTCAACACAAGAATTTAGTTGAGTTGATTGGAGAAAATTTAAGGATGGATGTTTCCTTGATTTCTCCAGTAAATAACTTTTGTATCAAAGAATTCTCATACAATCCTGATGAAGTTAATCAATTTTCTATGTCTAGACTAATAGGATTAGGTTTAACACTAATTAAGGATAATAATCTAGAAGATGAATCTTCAAATAAGGGATTTATAATTCAAAAATATTCCTTCAAGGAAGAATCAAAAGATCAAAATCAAGAACCTATTAAGGGCAATAGTGAAAATAAAATAGTCACTAATCTATTGGATTCTTTAAATGAATTAAATCAGGAAAATTTAAAAATAAAAGAAAAGATTCAACCAAAAACTAAAGTAGATGAGAAGAAAAAAGAATTACCGCCGTTACCAAATTTAAAAATAAAAGAAAAGATTGAATCAAAAACTAAAGTAGATGAGAAGAAAAAAGAATTACCGCCGTTACCAAATTTGAAGATAAAAGAAAAGATTGAATCAAAAACTAAAGTAGATGAGAAGAAAAAAGAATTACCGCCGTTACCAAATTTAAAAACTGTTAAGGCTAAAAGTAGTTATGAAAAAACATCTAAAAATAAAGAAAATTTAGATAAAAATGTTGAACCAGAAGTTAAAAAAAATAAATCTTTTAAAATGGATAAATCATTTTTAAAAAATGATTAACCCATTTCATTTATAAGACTAAACATTGGTAAATAAAGTGAGATAACAATAGTACCTACAATTGCAGCAACAACAAAAATAACTGCAGGTTCCATGGCTTTTGTTAGAACAGTAACTGCCTCCTCTACTTCTCTCTTATAAAAATTAGCTAGATTTTCTAACATAAAAGAAAGCGCTCCAGTTTCCTCACCAATTTTAATCATTGATATTAATAACCTTGGTATAACTTTTGATGTTTCCAAAGAGGAACTTAATTCTTGACCCTGCGTAACTAAAGAAATTGATTTTCTCAAAGCGATTTTTATTATTTCATTACTAGAAGCATTTATGCACCTTTCAATTGCTTCTACTATGGATATGCCGGAATTTATCAAAGTACTTAATGTATCCGACATTGATGCTAATTCTGATTTTAAAATTAAATCTCCAAAAAGAGGTATTTTTAAAACTAAATTATCTATAAACTTCCTGCCTGATTGAGTTGAATAGGTAATATTGAAAAGATAGATACTAATAAATCCCACAATTGGGGAAATTATAATAAAACCCAGAGAGGTTACAATTCGAGATAAAACCAACATAAATGATGTTAAAGCTGGTAATTCAGCGCCCATACTTTTAAACATTTCATCAAATGTTGGGACTATGAAAATTAAAAGAGCAAGGCTAATGGTAACTGCTAAAACTAGAATTGCTACTGGATAGATTAATGCTCCAGTAATCTGACCTTTTATTTTACTCTGGGATTCAACTAGCGAGGCTAATCTCTCCAAGACTTCAGATAGTATTCCTCCGGCTTCACCTGCTTCAATAAGTCCTATCATAATTGGACTAAATACTCTAGGGTAATTTCCTAAGCTTGATGATAATTCTTCTCCACTCCCAAGTCTTTTTGAAACATCAAATATATTAGCCCCAAACTTTTTGTTGGTCATGTTTTCCGCTAGTAGCTCTAGTGCCTGTGAGAGAGGGACTCCACTTTTTAGCATTACTGCCATTTGCCTAAAGAAAACTAATAAATCATTTTGGGGTACTTTTAATTTTGAATTCGGTTCATAATCTAAATGTGATTCCTCTCCAAAGACAACACCAAAAATAACTAATGGAGGTTTTCTAGTTTCCCTTTTTTTTACTATATTTGAACCACCATATTCGGCCATCTTTATAATTTTATTGCTTTAGGATTTGATGCTTTTCCTAATGCCTCTTCTTGAGTAATTAGACCATCTGAATAAAGATTATTTAAGCATTGTTCAAGCGTATTCATTCCGTGTTGACTACCAGTTTGTAACTGAGAATAAATTTCACTAACTTTTTTTTCTCTAATTAGATTTCCTATCGCTGGTGTATTAACCATTAATTCATAAGCAAGAGATCTTTTACCTTTTGTGTTTTTGCATAACGTTTGAGACATAATACCAGCTAAAGAGGTTGAGACTTGTAATCTTGCTTGCTCTTGTTGATCAGCTGGGAAAACATCAACAATCCTTTCAACGGTTTTTGCTGCAGATGAGGTATGTAGAGTCCCTAAAACAAGATGCCCAGTTTCTGCTGCAGTAATGGCGAGTTGAATAGTTTCTAAATCTCTCATTTCTCCAATGTAAATAACATCAGGATCTTCTCTAAGAGCAGCTCTTAGTGCAACTGAAAATGAATTCGTATCTCTTTTTACTTCTCTTTGATGGATAATTGAATTCTCAGTGTGTTTAAAAATAAATTCTATTGGATCTTCAATAGTCAAAATGTGCCTTTGTTGTGTCTCTAGCATGCAATTAATAAATGCAGCTAAAGTTGTTGATTTCCCAGATCCTGTTGGGCCAGTACATAAAACTAAACCTCTATGAAGTTTTGATAATTTTATAAACGCGTCGGGTAAACCTAAATCTTGCCATTTAGGAAGATCGTTTGGAAGAAGTCTAAGTGTAAGGCATCTTTTTTCATTCGCTATATATGCATTTATTCTTAATCTAGATAATCCTTCCAATCCTATGGAACTATCTAAATCTCCGGTACGATTATATTCATTAAGTTTTTCTTCCCCTAGCAATTCTAGTAACAATTGATCCATATCATCTGATTCTAATTTTTGGGGACTTACTTTGATATCTGAGTTTACCCTTACGGCAATTGGGGATTCTTCTTCAAGATGAATATCTGAGGATCCAGCCTCCATTGCGAATCCAACTATTTCTCTAGCTATTGACATGTTTTAAATTAGTCTGATTTGCATACTCTGATTACTTCAGAAATTGTTGTGAGATGATCTTTAACTAACTCTACACCGTATTGAGAAAGCGTGAGCATTGAATTTTCATTTACAGCTAAATTCTCAATTTCTCTATCAGTTAAACCATTTGAGATCGCAGTCTGAATTTTTCTATCGAGTAAAAGAAGTTCATATGCCCCTACTCGCCCTTTATATCCAGAGCCTTGACATTTTTGACAGAGAGTATTTTCTCTTTTTCTATTTAATTTTTCCTCAGCTTTTAAAGAATTAGCGTACATTATTGGGGTATTCTTTTTAATGTTGAATTCTATTGCTTCACTATCCGAAACTGGTCTTTTAATTCCACATCCAGTACAGACTTTTCTAAGTAATCTTTGTGCTAAAACACCCCTCACGCTTGCATTAAGTTTATATTTTGGGACCTCCATATCCAAGAGTCTAGTCAATGAACTGGTAGAAGAATTAGCGTGGAGGGTAGTAAAAACTAAGTGCCCAGTTTCAGCTGCATCCATTGACGATTCCGCTGTCTCAGGATCTCTTGTTTCACCGATAAGAATAACGTCAGGATCTTGCCTTAAAAAAGTTCTCAATATCATAGCGAAAGTTTGCCCTTTTGCTCTGTTTACTTGGACTTGGTTAATATCTCCCCCCATATCATATTCAATAGGATCTTCAGCAGTTACTATATTTGTGTCTCCAGTATCTTTTTCTCTTAATGCAGCAGCAAGAGTAGTTGACTTTCCTGATCCTGTAGGCCCAGAAACAATTACGATGCCATTAGTAGCGTTCATTATTTTTCTAAAATCTTTTCTTACACTTTCAATATGAATTAAAGTGTCTAAATTTAAGGCTGAGGCATCACTATTTAAAATTCTAAGAACCATTTTTTCACCATGCTTACCAGGAACTGTCGAACAACGAAATTCAAGCCTGTTTCCCTCAAATCTTCTTAGTATTTTTCCATCTTGGCTAGCCCTCCGTTCGGCAATATCCATTGAGGCCATATTTTTTAAGCATGCCACCAATTGAATACCTGGTTTTCTTGACATCGCCATAAACTTCTGCATTACACCATCTTTCCTTACTCTGATTTTGTAACCTTCTTCGCGTGGCTCAATATGAATATCAGAAACATCATTTTTTCTAGAATTTATTAGAACCATTCCCGCAGCTTTTTGAATTTTGCTTTCCATCATTTCAGTTGCTAAATCTAAACCAACCTCTTCCACAGTTTCATCATCATCATCATCGAATTCAAATGAAAAAGTATCATCTGAATTATCAGATGTTTCTTTAATTGCTTCAAGAACAGCATCTTCATCAAATTGTGATTCATCTATTGAATCACCACTAATAAATCTTTCCTTAGAGGCAAGATCTAAAATTTCTTCAATTTCTTCTTGTGATTTTTCAACAAATTCACATTTAAAACCAGATTGACTTAATCTTTCCTTTATTGGTGTGGCTATAGTACCTAAGTATGAGTAATTTGCGATAGCAATTTTTATAATCCCTTCGCTCATAGGCAATGCTGTTTCCTCATAAAGAGGAACAACTAAATTATCTCTGCACCATTGAAGAGAGAAAAACTTATCTACTAATTTTCTTACGCTGTTAGCGGTATATTGAGGGTTATTCATTTATGATGGAGAACAATAACACTGAGGATGATTACGATATAAGAAAGGCTTTCTAAAGCAAAATTGTGCTTTTCTAAAGTTAGCGCAATCTCGAGTAATGCCACCACCACCAAAACCAGCACCACCACCACCACCACTAGGAGGTGTGTAGCAACTTGAGGTCTCATACGCAGAAGGTGATGGATATTCTGAACCCTTACACAACCAAACGACTTTTCCGCAAGGATCTGGACCAGGAGTTGGCCCATATGTGTATTTACCTTTTTTGCCCTGACTTACTGCTTTAGCTTTATTCGCATTGCATGCATTTGATTTCACTGTGTTATTGTGAGCGTCCCAGCCAGCTTGAGTAGTAAATTCAATGCCAGAATGGAACCAATACAGTATGCCGCCACAATCGGGATCTTTGGTTTGACCCTTACCGTTTGGACTAATAGTGTTTTTTTGTGATTCTCTCCATATACGACAACTTTCTCCATATTTAGCTTTTAGAGCTTGATCTACTGCTGCAGCTGAATTAACTGGGGTACCTTCAAAAGCAAATACAGCTTTAGTACAAGTTTCATTATTTTTGTCCCAGCTCACATACTCACCACTGTTTCCAGCAGAGAGCCATTTATTATAGTTTGAAAGACATTCTGATTTAGCTTTTGATATTGCAGCTAATCTTTCAAATTCAGCTTTTTGCTCCTCTGAAAGACCGCAATTCTTACCTGCCCAACCTCTACATGAATTTAAGAATCTAGGATTATTTGAAGGTGTTCCAGTTTTTAGAATTAGTCCATCGCTTGACATCCTAAAATCAAAAGCAAATAGACTTTGATCTTTTTCGTTTAAAGGTTTGATACCTAAATGAGAACATTTACTTTTTTCACTATCTATTTGGTAACCTAATGTCCCCAATTTTATATTGTCTAATTCTTCTGGTGTGGCATTCTCTATGAATTCAGCTGTATCAGCAGCTATTCTAAATTTTCCTAAACAATCAGAAGCATAGCCATTCATAATGGCTTTTGCCTCTTCAATTTTATTTAGTTTTATAGAATTTAGAAGATTTGGAATTGAAAAACTACCTAATGCCGCTAAACCGGCGATAACAATTATTAGCTCTACAATTGTAAAACCTTTATTATTTTCCTTTTTTAAGTTGGATACTTTCATGCTATATCCAAATTATTAATTTACTAATTCTATTACTAGACTTTGTTTTATACAAGTATTTACTTAATTTAGATGGTTAATTTAAAGTTCAAAAATATATTCTTCATTCTCAAAATTAATAGTTAATTTCATATTTTGAGTATCTATATCAATAACTTTTGCCCCATTAGGCAACAAATTAGTATTCACTCCACCAATAGATTCTTCAGTAATTGTTCCTGTATTATTTTGATAATTTACGAATACATATTTTTTAATCCCAGAATTTAGAAAACCTTTTAATTTCAATACTAATGTTAATTTGTTAACTTCAGCTTCTTTTGAAAATGGATCCCTTTTACCTATCTTCACCGAATTTATAACTTCTGAATTTTTCTTGTAACTTTTTAATTTATTTTTGACAATTTCCCTTGCTGTTTCTGATGAATTAGAACTATTAGGCTTTGAAATTTTGACGTTAGTTTTGTTTGGAATTTTGAAATTTGATAAATCAATATCAAAATTTTCCTTTTTGCCCCCACAACTTGTTATGAGAATTCCAAATATGGAAGTTATTATTAGATTTAGGTATAAGTTTTTAAACATCTAAAAAAAATCTCAAGATTATTAATCTTGAGATGTATATTTCAAATCTAATAAACTCTACCAAGTAGCCTGACCAGCGGCACCGGTGACTGGGTCTGGTGCGCCTGCGTTACATCCTGGCGCTGTCCCAAGACTGCAAGTTTTTGTAACTATACCTGTTGAAGGATCCATAACTATCTCAAAGTTTGCATCAGTAGACGAAGAAGCAGTAGCTGTTGCAGCATAGCAAGAAGTGGTTGAGGATTCAGTTGTCGTGTTGTCCAGATTAGTAACTGTAGTTGTGATAACACTTACCGTATAACCTTGGTAAGCACCTGGGTCAGAGAAAGATTGTGCGTCAGCAAAATCAGTTGTCTTGTTATCTGCTGCTCTCACAACACATTCTTTAATTCCGTTTACTAAACCGTTTTTAACAGCAGAAGCTCTTGCATTTGCTTGAACTCCGACAAATGCTGGAATAGCAACAGCAGATAAAATAGCAAGAACCGCGATAACAACAACAAGTTCAACCAAAGAAAATCCCTCTTCTCCAGGCTTAGTATTTAATACCTTTTGAACTTTAATACTTTTTAAGTAATTCTCTAAAATTGTCATGATGGATAATTAACTAAAGTAAAAATCTAATTGTGGATAAAAAAATTATATACATTAAGCTAAAAAAGTACAACTTTTAGATAATGTTAATTACATTTAATTACTTTAATTATTTTAATTTTTTCATTATTGGAACTTGTATTGGAAGTTTTTTAAATGTAGTAATTTACCGCTTTCGAAATAATTATTCAATTGTAAGGCCAAGAAGTTTTTGTCCAAATTGCAAAACTAAATTAACTTGGAAAGAGAATATACCTTTAATTAGTTATTTAATTCAGAGAGGTAAGTGCATAAATTGCGATATAAAAATATCCCCTAGATATCCATTAGTAGAACTAACAACTGGAATCTTTTTTATGATTTTTGTAAATAGTTCTCCCTCTTTTTTTATTTCAAATGATCAATTGTTTTTAAATATAATTTTTAGTTGGTCGTTTTTATCACTTTTGATATGTATATCTTTGATTGATATTTACGAACTTTGGATTCCTCAAGGATTAATAAATTTTGGATTTTTTTCAGGAATTTTAGGTTTAATTTTTACCGGTTTAATTAATAATCAATACATTAGTCTTTATCCAATCATTAAAGGACTAATTTCATCCGTAGCATCTTTTTTGATTTTTGAATTTTTAAGATACTTTTCAAAATTTATATTTAAAAAAGATGCAATAGGTAAGGGAGACTCAAAATTAGTTGCAATGTTAGCGCTTTGGCTAGGTCCATTGGGAGCATTATTCGCTGTCGGTAGTTCTTATATTTTTGCAGCTATATTTTGTTTGGTTGGGATATCTATGAATCTCCTTAGATACCGTCAAGCTATTCCTTTTGCACCTTTTTTATCATTGGGAGGTCTTTTTATTTGGTTTTTTGGCAACGAATTTGTTCTTAAAAAAATTTTAAACTTTTAATCTGTAAAATTAAGCCTTAAAATTGAATTTAAAAATTTAATAAATTATATTTTTATAACTTAAGTATTAACAAATTTTAGCCAAAGTTAATATTTTCTTGAAATACCCCAAATAAATTATTTCCAAATATAGCAGCAATAATTAATACAAATGCAACTATTGCAAATAACGCACTTACATCTTTTATGTCATAAGGGGCTTTGAATAAAGGTTTCTGATCTGACATAATTTTTGGAAATTTTATGAGATTTATCTTACTCCTTAATTAAAAGATTAAGTAATTTTTTCTGTTGATCTAACTTTGTTATTTGTCTTAGGAGTTAAAAAGATACTTGGTAAATCTATGAGGTTACAATTTCCTTTTTCATTCTCAAAGACATAGTTAAAGAATGTTAGGAATTATCATTATCTTAATTAGCAATTGTCCAATAAAAAAAGCCACTTATTTTAAAGTGGCTTTTTTTATTAATGAACTAGCTTGTGTAAGCCTTTCCTCTATAAGTGAGTTCATTATGTTGCTTCTTAGCAACTTCTTTGTTCTGGACGTACTTTTGTCCTCTGTAGATTAGAGTCATTTTTAGCTCCGGTTTCGCTTAAGTCCCCGTTCCATGGCTTAAGTCGATTTGCAGCTTGCTTCATGCAAGTTGAACGTTTTGGTAGCGGTTGCTACATTTTTATACTAACACTTTAGCAAGCAAGATGTCTATGTTTTTATTTAATTAACTTAATATCTCAATCTTTTTATTAGTTATTTGAAAATTTAAAATTAATCGAGACATTATAAAAATTTTTACAGGTTACATTTTGTTCGTTTTTAAGAAGTATTTTTTATTTAAACAACTTTTAAATGTAAAATTTTTAGGATTATAAAAATTGTTTTATGTTTTCTAGAGGCAAAAAACCAACTGTAAAAAAATCTGCAATAGTTGAAGAGACTCCATTATTTGCTCAATTGCTACCGTTTGCAAATAGAATGAACGATAAAGTTCAGTTAGTAAATGCTTTGGCGTTTACTTTTATAATGGGATTTTCGATTTTTGGAATTGCTCTTTGGAAACTTTCAGCACTGACTTAATTATTTAATTTTTTATAGCTTCAATTGTTGATTCTTTATTTTCCAACATTGTTAATAGCCATTTAGAGGCCAAACCTCTAGAGATAGATCTATTTTTAAGAAATCTGCATATATAGGTGTGTAGGTGTTTTTCATTTCTGGAATTAAACTTCTCTTCAAATTCTAATATTTCCCTCTCTGTGGTCCTTTTTCTAAGTTCATCTACTAAGGCATGACTATAGGAATCATTGAATAAGTTCCCAATATTTAAGCTTAATGTCATAAATAATTTATGTCGCTACTAAAGAGGTAGCCATAAATTTAATTTTTAAAAACTTATTTATGTTTTTATTTACAAATAATTTTAAAATTTAATTTTTCGGTTTAGCTAGAGGTAATAAGCACTTATCCGAGTCACAACCTGCAGGGCCTGCTTCAGATAGTTCTCCAATGTCATATTTATTTAGAGCATCAAAGAAATCATTATTAACTTTTCTCTCTATAACTTTATTTTGCAATGATATATACTCCTCTTTACTAATTGGTTCAAAAGGTAATCTAGGAAATGTAGCGTTGGCACTAAATCGGGCTAGTAATGCCGCCGATATATATCCTTCATTATTTTCTATTGCTTTATGAATGGCCTTGGCTAAATCCTCAATTTCATTTTCTCTAAATTCTATAGTTGCAGAGGTATTATGCTCTGTGTAGTATTTCTGAACTTGCATATAAAAATCAAATTGAGCTAGTGCTGAGAAATTATTGATGTCTATCTGGTCTGCACCATCTATATTTGCCCAGCTTACTTCAGTGGGAATTTCAACTAACCATTCTGTACATCTTGGGTCAAATGGATTATCGAGCAAGCATCCATTTTCATCTTTATCAGATTGAGATGGAACAACTGAATAACCATAATCCATGCATGCTAGAGCTATGGGATCATTTTTCCTGAAAGTTATTCTTCTAATGAATCTTTGAGCCTTTGGAGGATGCCAACCTGGAGCCGCTCCTGTAAGAAGACTCTTAGTTCCAGCTGGCTGAACAGTAGTGCATCGGTTTGGTCTTCTTAGATTATGTTTATCACAATATTCCCAGACTGTTTCTTTTACGATCCTTCTCCATGAGTCTAAGAATTTAGCTTCCTTTTCTTTGAAAGCCTTCCCTTCTTCACTATCCGGCCTTCCTGCTTCCCACCATTTCAACCATGGGGTCCCAAAGGCATGGACGCAAAAATCAAATAATCCAGTAAAACTGACACCTACAATAGGGTCATATTCCCTACTTTTTCTATAACGTTCAACTTCAAATTCATGATTAAGTAGGCATGCCACTGAAAGAGCAGCTGCTTTAAATGCCTTTTTCTGCTCTTCAAAATTTTTGGGATCAATCTGATTTAAATGAACTTCAGCCAAATTGCAATGAAAATCATTTCCTAAAATCTCTCCACAAGGGTTAAGTCCATACCTACTCATCCTGTGATCTAGTTCCTCTTTAGAAAATGGACCATAACTAGTATTTATCCAATTTCTTGCTTCACCTTTACCTTGTTCTGAGTAAATTTCAATAAATTCCTTTCTCAGTTCATCATCTTTAAGGATATCTGCATTTGACCTAGCGATTGCTTCTGGAGCAAATTGAATAGCTCCCTCACCTGAATGGAATTGTTTCGTGACAGCATCCAAAACAGTTTGGTAAGAGGGTTTTTTATGGTAAACCCTGGTATGGTTCGCCATTCTAAGGGCATCTTTTTCAGGATCTATTCTCCAATTACCATTCTCATCTTGACTCCATAGATTTTCTTTTGCCGACGCCGCCTCCTTATCATCTGAGGCAAACTGTCTCATTCCGGCACTTCTTCTTATATTGCCAGCAACTATGGTTACTGCAGCTTCATCAATTAATAAACAACACTCTACGGTACTTAATTTCCGACCAATTGCTTTTCCAAGAAGTGATGCCACTCTAGAGTAGAGATCTTTTAATTTAATGGGATTTGCCATACCACCAAACCCTTTTAATGATTCTCCAGCAGGTCTAATATCTTCCAAATTAATGTAAATATCAATTTCTCTATCAAGACTTTCGTTACTTGATGCCTCAAGAAGATATTTATAGCTGTCTACCCAGCCTCTTCTGCTATCTCCAACTTTGATGTGAAGATCTTTTCCTTTTATTTCTAAAGATGATTTTTCTTCTCTTTGATCTTTAGGAGTTATTCCAACTTCACTAACGGATTTTATATTTAATTTGTTTATTACGGTAGGGAGATTGTTTATAAAATGTGGCTCAATTATTGCACCTGTTCCACATCCCATCATTGCTAAATCCATCATCAAAGCGAAAGCTTCCCAATCAATTAAATTTGTTGAAGTGCAATTATATGCTCCTGAGAAATTTTGGTTCTTATTAATCCAAGGAGTTCCTCCAATCCATAACCATCTGCCTGAAGGTTGGGCTTTTTGGTTACTCTGCATCTCTCTCATTAAGATCAACTCCTCATCAGAAAGTTTTCCTAATTCTTTTAATCCAGATAAATTTCTTTCACCTACTTCACTCCAGTTCTCCCTTTTGCCAGAGGAAGTTTTCCTACTGTAGGATCTGAAAAAAACAGGATATGCAGCTGGTGCTGTCTTTGGAAAATCATCTTTTTTAAGATTATTGGAATTGCTCTCTGATGAAGCTTTATTTGGTGCAACAGTCACGATAAAAAAAGTATGTAAGTAACCCGTAATGGAAGAATAAACTCTACCTGTGGCGTCTGCAACCATTCTTACCACTATTTAACGGTTTGTGTAGAATTATGTTTAATATGAAATTTTTTTCTAAGAAAGCTTATGGAAAGAATCCCTGAACCTGAATTAATGAAAAAAAAAGAGCAGGTCATTTCTTACGACGATGCTGATTTTTCCGAGGGGGAATTTAATTTTGTTAATCAAATCAATCATTATCTTTTTAAAAAAAATATCTCTTTAAATGAATTAGACTTAATTGTTGATTTAGGCTGTGGTCCAGGAAATATTGCTGAGAAGTTAGCCATAATATGGCCAAATACTGAAGTAGTTGGTATTGATGGTTCTAAAGAGATGATTTTGAGAGCAGAACATAATAAAGAGTATTCTACTAATTCAAAAAAGTTAAAAAATTTAAGCTACATTTGTTGTGATATCAAAGACATTAAGTTAACTAATTTTTTACCTAATAAAGAAATAAGTTTACTTGTAAGTAACAGTTTGATCCATCACATTACTCATCTTGAAGATTTCTTTAACACCATAAGAAAATTGTCAAGTAATACCACAGTAAATTTTCACAAGGACTTAAAAAGACCATTAGATGAAAAATTTGCTCTAGAACTTAAAGCAAAATGTTCAACTAAATATAATGAGATATTGACTAATGATTATTACGCATCTTTAAAAGCTTCTTATACTTTTAAGGAGTTAAAAAACTTTACTTTAGAGAATGATCTATCTTCTTTAGAAGTTTTTGAAGATGGCGATACATATTTAATACTCTATGGTAATGTTTAAAAACTAAATGAAAGATTCTTATATTAGATAAATGAGCTTAAGTACTAAAATCTTAAATAATAAAGATATTCTGGATGCGGTAAATAAAAGAAGAAATTTTGCAATTATTTCACATCCAGATGCTGGGAAAACGACTCTTACTGAGAAGCTTCTCTTGTATGGAGGAGCCATTCAACAGGCAGGAGCTGTAAAGGCTAGGGGTAATCAGAGAAAAGCTACTTCGGACTGGATGGAACTTGAGAAACAAAGAGGTATTTCAATTACATCAACTGTATTGCAATTTGAATATGAAAGATCAGTAATCAATCTATTAGATACACCAGGACACCAAGATTTCTCTGAAGATACTTATAGAACATTAGCAGCTGCTGATAATGCAGTTATGTTGGAAGATGCTGCTAAAGGACTAGAACCCCAAACTAGAAAATTGTTTGAAGTTTGCAAGATGCGAAAAATACCAATATTTACTTTCATAAATAAAATGGATAGACCTGGAAGAGAGCCATTTTCTTTACTTGATGAAATTGAATCAGAACTTGGATTAAATACTTTACCTATTAACTGGCCGATTGGGAGTGGGGAGGAATTCAGGGGAGTTATTGATAGATTCTCAAGGGAGGTAATTTTATTTGATAAAGCCTCAAGAGGGAAACAATCGAATGAGAAGAGATTGAGTCTTGAAGATAAAGAACTTTCAAAATATGTAGAGAGAGAGTTACTTGAGATCTCACTTGAAGAATTGGAGGTTCTTGATGAGGTGGGGTCGAAATTTGAAAAAGAAAATGTTTTTAATGGTTCTTTAACTCCAGTTTTCTTTGGATCTGCTATGACTAATTTTGGGGTTAGACCATTTTTAGATAGTTTTCTAAAAATGGCTCAAAAACCAACTTCAAGAAATAGTAATAAAGGGGATATTGAACCTGCAAGCGATGAATTTAGTGGATTTGTATTTAAGCTTCAAGCAAATATGGATCCAAAACACAGAGATAGGGTTGCTTTTATAAGAGTTTGTAGTGGAAAATTTGAAAAGGATATGTCAGTTAAACATTCTAGAACTGGGAAAACAATCAGATTATCAAGACCACAAAAAATATTTGGGCAAGACAGAGAAGTAGTTGATAATGCATATCCTGGTGATGTTATTGGTTTAAATAATCCAGGAATGTTTTCAATTGGAGATACTCTTTACACAGGTACTCATTTGGAGTACGAGGGCATACCTTCTTTTAGTCCTGAAATATTTAGTTGGCTAAGAAATCCGAATCCTTCAGCATTTAAAAATTTTAGAAAGGGAGTAAATGAACTTCGTGAAGAAGGTGCTGTTCAAATACTTTATGACTTTGATGAGAGCAAAAGAGATCCTATACTCGCAGCTGTTGGTCAATTACAGTTGGAAGTAGTAACTCATCGGTTAAAAAGTGAATATGGTGTAGATGCAAATCTTGAATCGTTACCATATCAGTTAGCTAGATGGGTTTCTGATGGATGGCCAGCTATTGAAAAACTCGGTAGAGTTTTTAATTGTAAAATAGTTAAAGATTGTTGGAATAGACCAGTTATTCTTTTTAAAAACGAGTGGAATTTAAATCAATTTGTTGAAGATAATAATCAATTAAATTTAAACAAAGTTGCTCCTGTTGTTAGTGGAGTCGAACCAATTGTTTTATAAAGCCTTAATGGATTATAAAATTGGTTAATCTGTTAGTATTGGTAAAAAATTTTGGATTCCAAAAATAGTAAAAACAATAGTGAAAAATCACCTTATGAAATTTTAGGTGTAAAAGAAGATGCTGCTTTTGAGGATATTCAAAAGGCTAGAGATAATAAAGTTAAAGAAGCTGGAGAAGATTTAATTTTAAAAGCAAAAATAGAATCTTCCTTTGATCAATTACTTATGGGGAGTTTGAAAGCGAGACAATCTGGAAATGTGAGTTATGAAGCAGTGAGTGCTTCAAAGAAAGAAAAACAAATTAATCAATTTACCAATAATATCCCATTGCTTTCTAAGATAAAAAATTTAAATAATAGCTCTAAGAACTCAAGTCAGTACAGCCTTCCCAAAATCACTCCACCGTCATTTGATAATCTCACAATAAAATTATCTGTTGGACTATTATTTTTAATCTTGCTTTTTATTAGTCCCGATTCAAATAATAGACTTTTACTTTCCATCTCAACATTAATTCTTACCTATACTCAAATTAAATCGGGTAAAAGATTTATAGGCGCCTTAGGATGGAGTGTTACCTTTCTTTCAATAGGATTGATCTTTGGAGGATTGCTTGAAAATAATACTTTTATTCAAGAAATATCAAATAATTCTTTATCAATACAAAAAATTCAAAGTATTCCTGCCATGATCATTTTATGGCTGGGAGTAATTTTCCTATGATCAATTCTCTATCATCGATCTTATTTCTTCATAATCTATCAAGTATTTATTCTTACAAAATTCACAAACCAATTCAGCTTTACCTTCTTTTTTGAGAATATCCTCCAATTCACTCTTATCAAGCATTTTCATTGCATTCAAACTTCTTTGTTTGGAACACTTGCATTTGAAGTAAACTTCCTGGGAACGAGCTTTTTCAGATATTGATTTATCGTCAATATCAGGGAATATTTTTTTTATCAAAGAAAGAAGATTATCTTTTGACTTAAATAGGTCTTCGCTGAAAGAATTAATTTCTTTACATCTTTCTTCAAGTAATGAAACTAGTAAAGGGTCTGTGTCCTTCTTAGGTAAAACTTGAGCTAATAAACCACCACTACAAATAACACTATTATTTTGAATTTTTTCTCCAATGAAAACAGCAGAAGGAGTTTGTTCTGAATGATATAAATATGAAGCTAAGTCTTCAGCAATATTGCCGTTCACTAATTCAACAGTACTTGTAAAGGGCTCTCCAATTCCACTATCTCTTATAACATTCAAATATCCTGTACCTAATGCTTTTGTGAAATCAAAAGAATATTTATTATTATCTGATTTGACTAGATCCAATTCTAAATTAGGGTTCCCTACATAACCCCTAACTTTTCCGTCTCTACCTGCATCAACTAGTAATCCCTTTAAAGGTCCGTCAGATCTAACTCTTAAAGTAACTCTGCCATGCATTATCTTCATTGAACTTGCTAAAAGAAGTGAGGCACTAAAAGCTCTTCCTAAGATACAGGTTGTTAAATAAGAAAGACCGTGTCTTTTTTTAGCTTCTAAAGAAGATTCTGTTGTTAAGACTGCAACTAATCTTATTCCTCCATTTGCAGCAGTGGCACGCACTATCTTATCCTTCATAATTTTTTTATAGAGTTTTGATTTTTCCCTTTTCCAGAATTAACATCCTGGATGTAATGCCATCAAATAAGGCGGGTTCATGAGTGACAATAATAATTGTATTTTTATTTTTTAGATCAAGAATTAAATTCTTCACATCATTTCGCATTGACCAGTCTAATCCAGCAGTTGGTTCATCAAGTAAAAGAACTGAAGGGTTTCTAAGTAGCTGAACTGCTACAGCTAATCTCCTCTGTTGTCCGCCACTAAGTTGTTCTGGTGGTTGGGTCAGATTTAATTTTTTCAGACCAACCTTATTTAAAACTATTTCTATATTTTTTTCTCTTAAAGATTTATGACCTATTTTTAATTCCTTCCCAATAGTTGTACCTAAAAAGTATCTTTCGGGAAATTGGAATACTACTCCACAAAACCATCTTCTTTTTCTAGAAGATAAAATTTTATTCTTCCAAGTAATTTCCCCTTTTTGGGGATTTGTTAACCCGCTTATTATTTCGAGCAGAGTTGTTTTCCCAGAACCACTTTTGCCACAAATTAAAATGATTTCATTTTCATGTACTTTTAAATTAAGATTATCAATTATTTTTCTTTCACCAGTCTGCGGTTGATAAGATATTTCTTTTAAGTCAAGCATTATTAATTAAGTTATAAGTATGAATTTTAATCTAGTAGTAACTTACTTATAATAACTATAGATCTAAAAATCTATTAGTAAATATGAATATTGTTTTTAGAGAAGTTGATCCTTTTAACTGTTGGATATGGATAAGGTTTTCAGAATCACCAACTCAAGATGAAAAAAATTATTTAGATGGTGTTTTTGATAGTTGGTATGTTTTAGGAAGGTTAGGGGGCTTTAACTCTGAAAATTTGCAAACTCATGAAGAGGGTTCTGATCTGAGTTGGATGTCCTACGATAATGATCAAAAAAACTCATCTCTTCCGGCCTTAATGCATAATTTAGGAATTATGGAATATCAAAACCTTTGGGCCAGATGTTGGGTTGATTTTGGAACTTCGGATTCGCTTTCAATAGATATATTAATTAATTCTTTGAATGAGATATCCAATAATTACGTAAAAATTGAAGAGTTAATTATTGGTGGTGAAAATAATGATTGGGCAATTGAAGAACATGAAGATTTAGTTTTCAAAGATTGAGTTTTTTAGATGGAAAACTTAACAAGATTAATTATTTCGCATGAAAGAATTGAAAACAGTAAGAACAATAATTTAGAACTCTCTAAAGAAGAGGCTCATTATATAAATAAAGTAATGAGGATAAAAAATGGTAAGGAAATATTTATAGTTAATGGAATGGGTTCATTATGGAAAGCTATAAAAGTTAAAAATGATTGTTTAGAAATAATTCAATCAAAAAAACCTTACTTATTTCAGAAACAAGAAATTTTCTTATTAGGAATAGCTGTTGTTATTCCTAAAAGTGGTTTTGAGGATATTTTAAAAATGTGTACTGAAATAGGAATTGATTTTATACAGCCATTATTTTCAGAAAGACAGGTAAACAAAAATTTAAATTTCTCGAGAAAACTTTTGAGATGGAATTCAATTATCAAAGAAGCAGTTGAGCAAAGTGAGAGGTTATGGAAACCATCTATTTTAAATGGTATGGATATTACTGAATGGCTAAAAAGTAGAAATAATCAAGAAAGAGTTTCAATTTCTATAACTAGAGAAGAAACACTATATGATTTAAATCAATGGTTAAGAAAAGAGCAAGAATTTATAAATAAAAAAGGAGGTATTTTTTGGAATGTAATTGGCCCTGAAGGAGGTTGGTCCTCTAAAGAAATTGATTTTTTCAATAAAAATAATATTTCCTTTGTTAAACTTTCTGAAACTATTTTAAGAACTTCAACCGCTAGTATTAATGCATCATCAATTCTAAATCAATGGAGAATTGATTTGAAATTAAGGAATTAGATTTATATGGATTTAATTAGAAATCAATTTTTTATAGGTTTTTGTATTAACTTTATTTTGATTTATATATTTTGCAAGATTCCTTTGATGACAAAAAGTGGTTGGATAAGTGCAGGTATTTTAGGAACAATTTTGTGGGGATGTTTGGCTTGGCAGGGATGGATGTCAGTTGTGATTTATTTACTATTTGGATCTCTCGTTACTAAAATAGGTTTTAAATTTAAAAAAGAAAAAGGAATAGCTGAAAAAAGAGGTGGTAGAAGAGGTCCTGAGAATGTATGGGGCTCTGCAGCTACAGGATTATTTCTTGCCATGATGACCAAATTTAATGATGCCAATGTAGTGATGTTTAAAGTAGGTTTTGCTGCAAGTTTTGCTGCAAAGTTGGCGGATACTTTTGGTAGCGAAATTGGAAAAAGATTTGGTAAAGACACTTATTTAATTACTTCACTTAAAAAGGTTGAGAGAGGAACTGAAGGAGGAATAAGTATAGAAGGAACATTAGCGAGTGTTTTGGGATCAATATTTATGGCTTTTATAATGCTTTGTCTATCAATTATTTCTACAAAATATCATTTTATAGTTGTTATAGTTTCTGGATTCTTGGCAACACTTTCTGAAAGTATTATTGGTGCTAAATTTCAAAATAAATATAAATTAAGTAATGAATTGGTAAATGCTATTCAGACAAGTATTGCTTCTGTTTTTGCTATCTTTGCTCTTAATTTACACTCATTTTTTTTAAACTAAAAATATTTTGAGAGATCTAGGATTCTTTCCATTTTGTAAGAATCTCCCAGCTCTTAAGTCTTTGGTAGAGCCAGAAATGACCTTCAGAATTTAGATGAATTCCATCATGTGTAATCCAATTGTTACTCCTTCTATCAGAGTAGATTTCTCTAAAAGTAGGAAGAAATGGGACATTCTGATTGAGGCATACTTCCTCCATTCTTCTTTCATAAGAATTACAAAAATCATTTGAGTACCATAGACATCCTGCGAACGGCATTTTGGTTTCGTCAACAGGTGTCAGGCCAATAACAAAGACATTTGTTTGTGACTTCATTTCATTAATTAGTCTCTCTAATCCATATTCAAATCCATCTATATCTAATTGATGTCTTCCGTTTTTCTGACCAATTGCTGCAGTGTCGTTAAGACCTACATTTAGCAAGATTGCTTTAGGTTTATTTCTTCTCGTTTCTCCTCTAGATGACCATTCTTTTTCCCATCTAGATGAAACTTTTTCTATCCCATCTCCCCTTACGCCAAGTTGATAAATTACTGGCCCATTTTGGTTATTGCACCAGTCTTTTCTAAGCCTCTCACACCATCCGCCACCTTCATTATCTCCCCATCCATAAACTGAGCTGTCTCCAATTACCACTAGCTGTTTTGGTAAACTAATCACTATAACCGGAAAAAATAATTACTTGATTCAACAAATTATTCTTACAAATCAAGTTAAACTATTTTTGATTTTACCATTTATTAATTCGCCAAATATTGCGATGGAGCTATAAGCTATCAAAACCATGGTAACTTCTTGCCATGCGAAGGAACTTAGTGATTCTTGCAATTGCCAACCTAGACCAACACTTCCAATAACCCCAACAATTGCAGTTTCTCTAATAATGATGTCGGATCTATAAGCGCAATATGCTAAGTAACTTTTTGCTTGTTGAGAAAATAAACCTAAAAGCCAACTAGTCTTTTTTGAGATCCCTAGAGATTTCATTGCAATATAATTTCTCTTGTCTTGGCTATCTAGATTTTTAAAAAGTATTTTGCTTGTAATGCCAGCGTTGTGAAGACCTAATGTTAAAGCTGCTAGAGATAAAGAAGGATTATTAAAAGTTAATAGAGTTAGAATTAATATAGGTGTAGGTATTAAACGTAATAAAAATGCAAAAAATTTTATAAAAGTTTTAGAAGTATTGTTGTTAAAAATTCCTATTACTAATGGAGGCAAACTAATTGCGATTCCTGTTGATAAAAGACTTAAAATTATTGTTTCTAATATAAGTTTTAAAAAATCAAATAATCCTAAATCTGAGCTTGATTTAAATAGAGAACTAACGGAATTAAAATTTTCAAAATTATTATTAAAAATAAAATTAAGAAAATATGAAAAAGATAATAAAATTGTTATGAAAAAAACTGCAATAAAAAAAATAGATAGAATCTTATTTGTAGTTTTAAATTTTAATTTTTTGAATATTAATCCAGAAAGAATTATCAAAATTGCTAAGGACCATAAATAAGTCCATAACTCTCTAAAATTCAAAGTTTGGAAAGATAAAAAAATACTAGTACCTATTCCTCCAATCCCAAAAAGTCCTAAAATCACTGTACTTCTTATCGAACACTCTAATCGATATAAACCAAAGTTTTTAAATGTATTTATTATTGGATTCCATATTAAAGTTAATAGAGAAGAAAATTTAGGTGCATTTATTTGATTTATAGATTCAATAATTTTGTAGTCAATAGTTTCTAATTGTTCAGCAAAAACTTTTGAATTTACAGCAATATAAGGAATACATATAGCTATTATCCCTACTGAAAAATTTATTCCATATATTTGCATTAATAGTATTCCCCAAACTACTTCATGAATAGATCTAACCATAGTTAGAAAAATCCTTATTATGCCGCAGAAAAGATTTGGAATATTAAAGATTTTATAAAAAATATTTGAGGATAATATTCCAAAAATTGCTCCAAAAATAATACTTACTAACCAACTAAAAAAACCAATTAAGATAGTTTCATTTAACCGATTAATTACGTTAATAATAATTTCATTATCGATCTTGGGATTAAATGCAGAAATTAAGAATTCTTGGAATAATATAAATCCTCCAAAATGAATATTGGTTAATAATTGATACCCTAGAGGTATGCAAACCAAAATTGGAAGAAAAGATAATGAGGTATAGTTTAATTTTAATTTATTCAACTAATTAATATATTTTGTCTAAATGAAGCTTCTTTAAGTTAATTCTTTTGATATTGAAAAAAATTTTACCATCCTTTATTCCAATAACTTTATCGAAATCGTTCAGCAAATCTAATCGATGTAATGAAACTATTACAGTCTTTGGGGATTTTTTTGTATTATTTTTATCTAAATTTTCTAGCAGCAGGTTTTTAATTATTGTTATCAATTTGGGATCTAGATTATTAAAGGGCTCATCAGCAAGTAATATATCTGATCCTTGAATTAATGATCTAGCTATAGCCACCCTTTGTTTTTGCCCGCCAGATAGTTTTCTGATTTTTTTGTCGTAAATAGAGTTATGAAGTCTACATAGTTGCATAAATTTATGCGCCTTCTTAAAAGAACTTAAATTTAGTAAATTTTTAAAAGCGAAATAAAAATTGTTTTCCGCTAGTAGTCCACAATTAACATTTTGTTCTGCAGAGAGATCTTCTATTAATCTTAAATCTTGCCAAATAGTTGTTATCTTACTTTTCTGCTTTCTATCTAATTCCTCGAAATTTTTATTTAATAATTTAACCTCACCTTGAGTTGGCTTGATTGTACCATTAAGTACTGATAAAAGTGTAGTTTTTCCTGAACCGCTTTTACCTAAAAGTGCAATTTTTTCCCCAGAATTTATTTTTAAATTTATCTTATTTAAAATCAGATTATTTTCGTCTTTATAAGATATATTTTTTAATTCTAAGAGAGTATTATTCATCTAATTTTTTTTAATTTCCTCCCGATGTCCTCAATCTTTTTATATTGTTTTGCTTCTGCATTTATAAATCTTTTTGCATTGAACATATCTAATATCTGTTTATGTGATTTTTGCTTTATATCCAAATTTAGAATTACTGATTTAAGTTCGTTCGTAAACCCTTCCCCGAATCTATTTTCAAGATCCCCTTGAGCAATCCAATGATAGTCAACATATTCTGGTGTAATCCAGAATAATTCTAAATTACTTGTTCTTTTGGGATTATTTTTAAGATTGTTTTCCCAAACTTGTTTATTTAAAGCTCCAGCATCAAATGCCCCACTATTAACTAAAGCTATAGTGGCATCATGACTCCCACTAAAACCTGCTTTTTCCCCTTTAAACTGTTTAATTTCTACCTCTGCTTGATTTAAAAAATATTCTGGCATTAATCTTCCAGAAGTAGAGTTTTCAGAGCCAAAAGTAAATCTTAAATTTTTTAGTTTTTTAAGTCCTTTAATGTTTGAAATTGGGTTAAGTTCTAAATTTTTGTTTACTATAAAAACACTTTTAAATTCCTTATCGATATCTCTTTGAGCTATGACAATTGAATTAGGAGTTTGCAGTCTTGCTTGAACTCCCGATAAACCGCCAAACCAAACTAAATCTAAATCTTTAGTTCTAAATCCAGTTACTGCTGCAACATAACTAATAACAGGAATGTATTTAACTTCTACATCAAGTTGTTTGGATAATTCTTTTGAAAATAAATTAAATCTTTTGTCCAAAACATCTTGGTTTTGATCAGGTATTGCTCCAACTTTTAAAACTTTGGGATTTGAAAATACAGGTGATGAAAAAATAGAAAATAATATAGATGAACTTAGTAGTAAATTTTTTAAATTAAACATAATTTACTTTAAATCAATAATATTCAGAAATTGCTTTTTCAAGCCTTTCTAGTCCATCTTTTATTTTAATTTCTGAAGCTGCACAAGATATCCTGATGCATTGATCAGCCCCAAAAGCTTTTCCAGGTACGACAACTAAACCGTAATCTTGAAGAGCTTTATTACAGAAATCAACAGAGGTAATTGAGGAGTTAGGTAATTTTGGAAATGCATAAAATGCTCCATTAGGTTCTTCAATATAAATCCCATTTATATTCTTAAGGCCCTCATAGAGAAGACTTCTTCTTTGATCATAATTACTATTTATCATTGAGAAAAACTCATTATTAATTTTTAAAGCCTCTAAAGCACCTTTTTGAACAAAAGAACAAACATTACTTGTACTTTGACTTTGTAATGCTGAGGATGCTTTGATTACATCTTTGGGACCTACTAAATAACCTACCCTCCAACCAGTCATAGCCCATCCTTTCGCAAACCCATTTATTATAAAAATCCTATCTTTTAAGTCATTTGCTAGTGTAGATAAACTGAAGTGTTTAAATTCTTTTTTAAGGATTAGTTCGTAAATCTCATCAGAAAGAATATTGATATTGGGATTTTCTCTAACTAAATCGGCAATTTGCAATAATTCTTCCTTTGACAGAACTCTTCCAGTAGGGTTATTAGGAGAATTGATAATTATAAATTTAGTTTTTGAAGAGATTTTAGACTTCAAATCTTTTATATTTATTTTAAATCCATCTTCTGCAGAAGAATTTGTAAAGATTGGCTTTCCACCCGCCAACCTAACCATCTGGGGATAACTTAGCCAGTATGGAGAGGGAATAATAACTTCGTCACCAGTATTTAACAAAACTTGGAAAAGATTATATATTGCTTGCTTAGCACCATTTGTGACCATAACATTTTCAAATTCATAATTTAAATTGTTTTGAATTTGAAGTTTATTTGCAATTGCTTTTCTGAGATCTAAATTGCCCGCTGCAGGCCCGTACTTTGTAAATCCATCAAATATAGCTTTACTTGTAGCCTTTATAACTTCTATTGGAGCATCAAAATCAGGTTCTCCTGCACTTAAATTGCAAATATCTACTCCTTCTGCAGATAATTGATTTGCTTTAGCACTTATCTGCAATGTAAGAGAAGACTCAATTGAAAGTGCCCGATCAGATAAATTAACTTGACTCATTGACTAATGACTTTTCAAATATGACTTTTAATAATGACTATGCATAAATTAAGAATAAATAAAACTATCACACAATGGTTTAATTTAGTTCATTTTCTTAATCTATTTTATTTTCATGTTTTGAGTTCTTAAGATAAAAATATTTAAAGTTTTATTTTCGGTGAAAAGGTTAGTTATTGGGAGAGGAAGTGTATTTGCAGATTTGTTAATAATTGGAGAGGCACCTGGAGCACAGGAAGATTTAGAAGGAAAACCTTATGTAGGTAAATCTGGTAAGTTATTAAACGAATTATTAATACAAGCTGAGATTGACTATAAGAAGGATGTTTATTTTTGTAATGTAATTAAATGTCGTCCACCAAATAATAGAAAACCCACTGCTAGAGAAATTAATATTCATAAACCTTGGTTATCACAGCAAATAAAGCTAGTTGATCCAAAATTTATATTACTTACTGGTTCTACTGCTATGAGAGCTATTTTAGAAGTTAACGATCCTATAAGTAATTTAAGAGGTCAATGGATTAAAAAAGATGGGAGAGAAATTATGGTAATTTTTCATCCATCTTATTTGTTGAGATTCCCTTCAAAAGAAATAAATAAACCTTACCATCTAACTTTGAAAGACCTAAAGAATGTAAGAGGTAAACTATATGCCGTATAATTTAGTGAAATCCTTTTTGAATATCAAGAATTTTAATGTCATTAACTCAATCAAAAGAGGTTAATAGTCTCTCCAAAAGATATTCAACTCATATTGAGAGAAGGATAACTAGAACTGTAATGGTTGGTGACATAGCTATTGGAAGTGATTATCCAGTAAGAGTTCAATCGATGATAAATGAAGATACGATGGATGTCGAAAATGCTTACTTAGCTATCAAAAGGCTTCATGATGTTGGTTGTGAAATAGTAAGGTTAACTGTCCCTTCCTTAGCACATGCCAAAGCAGTAGGAGATATAAAGGCAAAATTATTAGAAAATAATATCAACACCCCCTTGGTAGCTGATGTACATCATAATGGTATGAAAATTGCAATGGAAGTTGCAAAACATGTTGATAAAGTAAGAATTAATCCTGGATTGTTTGTGTTTGAAAAATCAGACCCTACAAGAACTGAATATACAGAAGATGAATTTGAAACTATTAAGCAAACAATACTTAAAAGATTTACCCCTTTAGTTGAAGTTTTAAAGGCTGAAAACAAAGCTCTAAGGATTGGAGTTAATCATGGGTCTCTATCTGAGAGGATGCTTTTTACTTATGGAGATACGCCATTAGGAATGACAGAATCTGCGATGGAGTTCGTCAAAATTTGTGATGAGCTTGATTTTCATAATATAATTATTTCTATGAAAGCTTCCAGGGCTCCTGTCATGATGGCAGCTTACAGAATGATTTCAGATAGACTTGACTCGGAAGGATATAATTATCCATTGCATTTGGGAGTGACTGAAGCTGGAGATGGTGATTATGGAAGGATTAAAAGTACTGCTGGAATTGGAACCCTTTTAGCAGAGGGATTAGGAGATACTATAAGGGTTTCTTTAACAGAGGCCCCAGAGAAGGAAATTCCAGTTTGCTATTCAATTTTGCAATCTTTAGGATTAAGAAAAACGATGGTTGAATATATCAGTTGCCCTAGTTGTGGGAGAACACTTTTCAATTTAGAAGAAGTTGTAGACAAAGTTAGGAACGCAACTTCACATTTAACTGGTTTAGATATAGCAATAATGGGATGTATAGTAAATGGACCAGGAGAAATGGCAGATGCTGATTATGGTTATGTTGGGAAAGGCAAAGGAACCATTGCCTTATATAGAAGGAAAGAAGAGATAAAAAGAGTACCTGAAGATGAGGGGGTTAATGCTTTAATCCAACTTATTAAAGACGATGGGAAGTGGATTGATCCTTAAGGATTTGTCAAATTTTTGAAATTATAAATAAATTCTTTTTATAATAAAAAACATATAATTCTTTGAAGATAAGAAAATTGCTTAAAAAAAAATTTATAATTCTGTTTGCGACATCCTTTTCTGGGATATTTTTAAATAATTTTGTAGAAGCAACAGTTTTAGATAAAAGTTATAAAGAAGTAATTGATCATGTTTGGCAAATTGTATATAGAGATTTTCTTGATTCAAGCGGGAAATTTCAAAAGTCTAATTGGATTAGTCTAAGAAAAAAAGTTTTATCAAAAACATATTCAGATAGCAATGAAGCATATGATGCGATTAGAGATATGCTTTCTAATTTAGATGATTCTTATACAAGATTTTTAGAACCTAAGGAATTTAATCAGATGAGAATAGATACCTCTGGTGAATTAACTGGAGTTGGCATCCAAATTGTTAAAGATAAAGAATCTGATGATTTAATAATCATTTCTCCTATTGAGGGAACCCCTGCATTTGATGCTGGAATTAAAGCTAGAGATAAAATATTGTCTATAGATGATATTTCTACTGAAGGTATGAATATTGAGGAGGCCGTGAAATTAATAAGAGGACAAAGAGGTACTAAAGTAAAGCTTGAAATTCTTAGAGGTTCTAAATCATTTTTTAAGATTTTATCAAGAGAGAAAATTGAAATAAAATCTGTATCAAGTAAAGTCAATCAAAGCAAAAACGGTTTATTAATTGGCTATGTAAGGATTAAACAATTTAATGCAAATGCATCAAAAGAGACTAGAGATGCTATTAAAGATTTAGAAACAAAAAAAGTCGCAGGATATGTTCTTGACTTGAGAAGTAATCCAGGAGGTTTATTAGAATCAAGCATTGATATCTCAAGGCACTTTATTAATAGAGGAGTAATAGTAAGTACAGTAAGTAAAGATGGTTTAAAAGAAACAAAAAAAGGAAACGGTCAAGCTTTAACAAAAAAGCCCTTAGTTGTCTTAGTTAATGAGGGTTCGGCCAGTGCTAGTGAAATAGTCTCAGGTGCAATAAAAGATAACAAAAGAGGAAAATTAGTTGGGAAGAAAACTTTTGGTAAAGGTCTTGTTCAATCCATGAGAACATTAGTTGATGGTTCAGGTCTAACTGTTACAGTCGCTAAGTATTTAACTCCGAACGGCACTGATATAAACAAATCTGGAATTATTCCAGACATAGAAGTAAAAATGAATATAAACCCTATTCTTCAAAGAGAAATTGGAACTAGAAAAGATAAACAATATAGAGCTGGTGAAAAAGAGTTAGTAAAGATAATTAAAAGAAATAATCAGATAAGTGAATTTAATCCAAACACTACAAACCTTAATGCATTCCTAAAAATTAATAGGGAAAATAAAGTATTTTCATTTAATTAATTACTCATATCCAGCATTCTCTTTATCGGTACATAAGCTCTTCTTATTATTTCTGGGTCAAGTTCGATAGATGGGTAATTATTTTTTAAGCAATCAAGAATTTTTTCTAAGGTATTTAATTTCATATATGGACACTCATTACATTTACAACCTTCTATGTCGGGGACTTCAATAAAAACTTTGTTAGGTTCTTTCTTCTTCATTTGGTGGATTATTCCGGGTTCAGTTAATACCATGTAAGTTTTAGAAGGATCTTTACTTACGTAATCAAGCAGTTTACTTGTTGATCCAATAAAATCCGAGAGAAGTAGTAAATTTTGACTACATTCAGGGTGAGCAATTACTTTTGATCCTGGATTTTGGTATTTTAGTTTTAGTAGTGCTTCTTCACTAAATGATTCATGAACAATGCAGCTGCCAGGCCATAATTTAAGATCTCTTCCTGAATTTTTCTGTACCCATCTCCCAAGGTTCTGATCTGGCGCAAATATTATCTTTTTATCTTCAGGTATCTTTTTAATTAATGAGACTGCATTACTGCTTGTACATATCAGATCACTTTGAGCTTTTACTTCTGCAGTGCAATTTATATAACTTACGACATAGTGATCTGGATTTTCTTCCCTGAATTTTTGAAATTTATCTGAAGGACAATCGTCTGCTAATGAGCATCCTGCGTCAATATCTGGTAATAGGACTGTTTTATTAGGGCTTAGTATTTTTGCGGTTTCGGCCATAAAGTGCACACCGCAAAAAATTATTATATCTGCGTCATTATTTGCAGCTTTCCTAGATAGATCTAATGAATCTCCAATAAAATCTGCAATTTCCTGAATCTCAGGTGCTTGATAATAGTGCGCAAGAATAATTGCATTAGCTTTTTTGCAACGCTCCTTTATTTCAGAAATCAAATCCTCTTCGTTTTGAACTGATTTCTGTTTTGCAGTGGAAGTTATACTGGTCAGGATTTAGAATATATCTAAATAGATTATATGCCTTTAAACAGAAAAAATTCTGACAAATTTAAAAATTGCTATTGTTGGTGACTGTCATGGTCAATGGTCTGAATTAGACTTGAAAGTTTTATCGATTATCAAACCAAATATTGTTTTATTTGTTGGTGATATTTCTGATGGAAGTGTCAAAATAATTAAAAAAATCAATGAGATCAAAATTCCTACTTTTGTGATTTTAGGAAATCATGATAGAGGAAAAGATTCTACAGGCGAAACTCTCTCAAAGCAGATACGTGTTCTTGGTGAAAAATATTGTGCATGGGATTTGAAAGTTTTTAATAATCAAATAAATTTATTGTCTGCTAGACCATGTAGTTCTGGCGGAGGCTATTACCTTTCAAAAGAAGTTAAAGGTGTTTATGGACCTATAACCGAACAAGATTCAATAAATAAAATTATCAAATGTTCAGAAGAGACTGTTGAAGAAATACCTCTAATAATTATGTCTCATGCTGGTCCCTCAGGTTTAGGTTCAGAACCTAAAAGCATTTGTGGGAAAGACTGGAAATTACCCTCTTTAGATTGGGGAGATAGAGATTTGTCTGCTGCTATTTCTCAAATACAAAAGAGAAGAAAAGTTGATCTTGTAATTTTTGGTCATATGCACAACCGGCTTAAAAGAAATCTTGGTTTAAGAGAGATGTTTAAAATTGATAGCAAAGGAACGATTTATTTCAACACTGCTGTGGTACCAAGATATAAAACCGATGAAGATGGTAAATTGCTAATTAACTTTTCATGGATTGAGTTTGAAAATAAGGAATTAAGGCATGTTTCTCATCGATGGTATTCAGAGTCTGGTGTAATTCGTGAAGAAGATAAATTTTTTTAGGATTAAATATCTCAGATCATATTTTAAGTATTTTTGGGCTTTTCATATCTTGAAAATAATGTTTGAGATAAGATATAACCCGCAATTCCTGCGGCTGTAAAAGCTAAACCATTTTTAAATAAAGGTAATAAATCATTTGTTCTGGATATTATCGGTGCCAAACCAAAAATTCCAAATAACATTCCCCATAAAGGAGAAAGAAGAGCTAAAAATCCAATTGATATGACTTGACCTTCTTTTCTTGGGGCAGATGCGAAACCTGCTACTAAACCTCCAAGAATCGATGTACATAAAGTCCATATATATTGCTCTTTGGGTAGGCCAGGGACAACTTGGCATCCTCCTCTTTCGAGGCAAATCTTTACTGAATCAATTGCATCTAATACTGCACCATCCTCACCATGATCTTTAACATAGTATTGGTTGCCAAATCTTGTTTGAAGTTCAACCCAAAATAACCTTGGCATAAAATTAAAATAAGCCTCTCCTACGTTAAAGTTCAGCAAATTTCCCCCTCTAGGATCCGCAACTATCAACAAACTTGTCTCATCTAAATCCCAATAGTCCTTTATTGCACTACCAGGAGAACTTTCAAACTGAGATAAATATTTAATTTTCCACCCACTTTCAATTTCTAGATTGTTGAGCTTTTCCTCTAAAGATTTTTTCTGATTAGGGCTTAATGTTTTAGCTAAATCAATTACTGGTGTTTTTTCTTCTGGTAAGAGATTTGGATTATTTATAGCGAAAACGGGTTTATGTGAAATTAAAACTAATATAGATAGAAATATTCCTAATAAATAGTTAATCTTTGAAGGCATAAATAAGTTTTGTCTCTTTATATTTTCGCCGATGAATAGCTTACCCGCGAACAATCCAGATTGGATAGTAAAAAAAATAATAAAAATGGGTGGGACTATAAGTTTTTATGACTTTATGAATTTTGCATTAAATGATCCTATTAATGGTTATTACGGCAGCGGTAAAGTTGAGTTAGGCGTTCGAGGAGATTTTGTCACATCACCATCTTTATCTGATGATTTTGCTTTTTTAGTTGGTAAACAAATAGAAGATTGGTTGATTCAGTTCAAAAGTAGTTTTTTATCTAATGAGACATTATCTGTAACTGAATTTGGAGCTGGAGATGGAAGCTTTATGAGTGGATTAATTAAATACTTTTTAAAAAACAGCAAGAATTTTTTAGAAGGTATTTCTTTTGTAATTATTGAACCTAATGAAGGGATGGTAGAAAAACAAAAAAATAAATTGGAGGAATTTTTGAACTTAGGTATTGATATTTTATGGAAAGGTTTGGATGAAGTAGAGGAAAATAATATAAATGGAATAGTTCTAGCAAATGAAGTTTTGGATGCTTTACCAGTAGAAAGAATAACCTTCTCAAAGGGAAAACTAATTCGACAAGCAATTTCTATAGACAAAAAATCTCATAAATTATTTTTTGATAAAATGCCAATTACACGTGAATTGGAAAAAAGTTTTGAACTTGCTAAAAGTGAGTTAGGAATAACTATTCCGCCCGAAGATGCTCTTGAAGGATGGACGACAGAATGGCATGTAGATAACTCAAAATGGTTAGAAGCTATTTATGGGAAAATCAATAATGGTATTTTATTGATAATTGATTACGCTAAAGAAGCTAAAAAATACTATAACTCTAAGAATTCTGATGGGACTATAGTTTCATATGAAAATCAAAAAATGAAGAATAATGTCCTAGATTCTCCTGGAAATTGCGATTTAACATCTCATGTGTGCATAGAAACTTTAATTAATGATGCTGAGACTCTTGGATTTGATACTATTGGAATAACAAAACAAGGAGAGGCTTTATTGGCGCTTGGATTG
Organism: Prochlorococcus sp. AG-418-K17; assembly: GCA_003214055.1. Taxonomy (GTDB): domain Bacteria; phylum Cyanobacteriota; class Cyanobacteriia; order PCC-6307; family Cyanobiaceae; genus Prochlorococcus_A. The sequence goes on along the minus strand of QCMD01000005.1, from coordinate 42,426 downwards.
GCTGAGAGACTTTATGGGATTCAGAAAGAATTTAAGGAGAATTTATCAAATGCTCTATTAAGAAGAGAGGCATTACTTAGACTCGTAGATCCTATTTGTTTAGGTGATTTTAAGTGGTTTGTTTTTAAAAAGTTTAATGAGAAGAAAATGAATATAAATTCAACCTGTTTGCGTTAAGAAAAAAACTTTAAAAATAATGAATCTTCCACGTCATCATATATATCAACATCACCTATTTCTTTCGGTAATATAAATCTCATTTTGCCATCACGAACTTTTTTATCACCCATAAGTATTGTTAGAACGTCTTCTTTACTTATTTTGGGGATCTCGGTAGGAAGATCATAACTCTCTAAGAGAATTCGCTGTCTCTCTAATTCTTCTTTAGACCATAACCCTTTTTCAATTGCTATTTTCCCCGCAATATTCATACCAATTGATATTGCCTCACCATGCAGAAATTTGCCGTATCCACATAAATTCTCAATAACGTGACCAAAAGAATGTCCATAATTCAATATTGCTCTAACACCATTTTCATGTTCGTCTTGAGAAACAACATTAGACTTTGTTTTAATTGAACTATTAATTATTTTAATTAAATATTCATTTTTGAGATTTATAAGTTCATTTTTGTTTTTCTCAATTTCTAAGTATTCGAAAAGTTCTTTATCTCTTATTACTCCGTATTTTATTACTTCAGCCATGCCTGCACTAAATTCTCTTTTGGGCAAACTTTTTAAAGTTTCTGGATCAATAAAAACTGCTTTAGGTTGATTGAAAGCTCCAATTAAATTCTTACCTTTTGGATGATTTACTCCTGTTTTTCCTCCCACAGATGAATCAACCATTGATAATAATGTTGTTGGAATCTGAATATATTCGATACCTCTCAGCCAAGTCGCAGCAGCAAAACCACTTACATCTCCAACAATTCCTCCTCCAAGGGCAATAATTATTGAATTTCTATCTAAGCCAAATTCAAATGCTACATCATATATTTCACTTAAGGTTTTTAAGTTTTTATATGATTCTCCAGCCTTGATAAGGAACATTTTGGCCTGAAATTTATTATCTTTTAAATTATTTAAGAATTTCTCACCATACAAATTTGATATTTCTTCATTTGAAATCACAAGTATTTTTCTTTTCTTTGTTATTCCAATTTTTAAGAGTTCTTCGCTGATATTATTCAGTATCCCTGCTTCTAGAGTTACTTCGTATGACTTATCACCTAATGGGACTAATATTTTTCTCTTATTCACAATTGATTACCTAGTTAAAATTTATAAATATTTGGTATTAAATATTTTATATATTAGCAAAATTTAAGCTCTAGATCCTTAAAAATTCAGTTGTTAAGAATTAGAAATGGTAATAAAATCATGCTATGAGTTTTAAAAAAAATATAAACGATATCAAGAAAAATTATTCCCTAGGAATAATTGGAGGTGGTCAACTGGCATTGATGTTAACCGAGGCAGCAAAAAAAAGAGATTTAGAAGTATGTGTGCAAACAAAATCTTGTGATGATCCTGCTGGTTCAAAAGCAGATCATGTCATAGAAGCTGATCCTTTAAAGATAAGAGGAAATAAATCATTAATTAATGAGTGTGAAAAAATAATTTTTGAAAATGAATGGATAAAAATTGATAAATTAAATTTAATTGGCAATGAAGATATTTTTGTTCCAAGCCTTAATGCAATTAAGCCATTAGTAAATAGGTTTTCTCAAAAAAAATTAATAGATAGAATGAATATTCCCTGTCCAAAATGGATAAGTATTGAAGATTTTAAAAATCTCTCGGATGAGGAAATAAATAATTGGACTTTTCCTCTAATGGCAAAATCAAATAAAGGTGGATATGACGGCAAAGGGAACAGAAAAATAAAGACAAAAGAAGATTTAGATTCTTTTTTAACAGAGAATAATTCTGATGAATGGTTAATAGAAGAATGGATAGAGTATGAAAAAGAACTGGCTCTTGTTGGTTCGAGAGATAGGACCGGCAAGATAAGATTCTTTCCAATAGTTGAGACGTTCCAATCAAACCATGTTTGTGATTGGGTTCTTGCACCTGGATCAAATGAATATGATTTGAACTTATTTGCAATAAATATTTTCTCTTCAATAGTCAATGAACTTAATTACGTTGGAGTTTTAGCTATTGAATTCTTCTATGGAGATAATGGTCTTTTAATTAATGAAATAGCTCCTAGAACACATAACTCAGCTCATTTCTCTATTGAAGCTTGCACTTCAAGTCAGTTTGATCAATATGTTTGCATTTCTTCTGGGATAATACCACCTGAAATTAAAATGAACTGTGAAGGTGCAATTATGATAAATCTACTGGGGTTAAAAAAGAATTTCCCAATCTCAATGGAAACCAGAATTAAAATGTTATCTGAAATTGAGGGTTCTAATATGCATTGTTATGGCAAATCTCGCGAAATTCTTGGACGAAAAATGGCTCACATCACATTTTTATTAAATGGTAAAACGCATTCAGAAAGATATGATGAAGCTCAAATTTTATTAACTATGGTAAGAGACATTTGGCCATCTCCAAATGCATAAAAAAATAAGTTAGAGTTAGATTACTGGATCTTTGGTTAAGTTCTTCTTTATGTGCTCTGATCTGACTCTCTTTCGACATGAGGAGACTGTCGTGATGCGGTAGTAAACCGATCTTGTAATCGGAAACGAAAGCCCACTTTGAATCCTCTTCTGGCATTTCCAGGTCGATGCAGCAGAGAACTGACGGGGATCCGGTTTTACCTATCAAACTGCCTGCAATAACAAGCTTTTGGTAGGTATTTTATTTTTCATGATTAGTGGTTCAGGACCAAATTGCAGTACCAAATGCAGGAACTTTTTAGTAATCTTTAATAACAGTAATTGAAGAGTTTACTTTGATAAATAAGCAAAGAAATCGAATATTTGCCAAAATACTTGACGATCCATTGCTAATGTATTTATATTAGTAGTACACATGTATTACTAAGTAATGACTTTAGGAGGAGCTAATGTTTGGACTAATTTTTCTTACGGTTATCGTAATGAGTCCCCAAGTGGTTGGTTGCTTAGCCCAGACCGCAGCAGACTAATTTTATTTACAAGGAATAAAAAATCTCCAAGAAATAGTATGAGAATTTTTGCTCATACATATTATGCAAATGATCTTGGTGAGCCAATGGCAATTAAATCATCAACTCAAATGTATTTGGATAATGCTTGGGATAAATGGCATGACCTTCAATTAGAAGGTTGGACTTTTGAAGAACTTGAATTACCTGAATCAGTATGACTAACTTAAATCCAATCAAAAAGAAATTATCAAAAGTAGATAGAAAGATATCTATGCAAGACCCATCAAAATTATTAGCAGAATTTTTTAATGGTGTTGTCATTGAACTTGATGAAGAATATAAATATGACTCATAAAGAATTGATAGATCAAGTTTCCGCAAATTTATTTAAACAAAGTGGAAAGTTTGAGAGCAGAAGATCTTGGTTGGCAATGAGAAATTATCTTGAACAATTAGACAGCGAACAACTTAAATCCATGCTTAAGGACCACGGATGATTTAAAAACTTTATTTAGTTTTAATTTTTTTCTTAATTCGTAGAAAACCATAAGTTGCAAAGCCAACCAAAAACATATCCAAGTAAATATGCCAAGTAGGAAAAATCTGGTGTATTAATTCCATTAACGTTTTATTGCTACTTGCCAATAAGGATAATCTAAATTTGATTTTTCTCTAATCAATTGTAATTTTCTAGAATTTATTTTTACTACTATTCCATCTGTTGGATATTTACTAAAAAGCTTTCCTTCTAGCCATTGTTTTCTAAATACTTCAACTTGGCTTGTAAAGTTGCATGAAATATCCTGAGGGATCGTGAAGCCGAGCTTTGAAAGACTCTTTTTGGACTCATATTGGTTAAGTGTTGAATTGAGTATTTGAAATGCGCAGAAGCTAAGACTTTCAGAAAATCCCTCTTTAGCTCTTAGAAATCCAGCAGCAACTCTTTGAGAAATATTTGGGGTTTGGTTGGGCGCGTATAGTTCGCCTCTAACTTGAATAACCCCTTGTAGAGGGATTTGATTTGGGATGTCTTGAACTTTTATAAGTTTACTAGTGACGTCAGTTCCTTCTCTTGAAATTGCTTTTTCCAAGGTTCCATTCCTATATTGCAAAGCAACAGCACAACCATTAATTTTAGGCTCAATTAATAATCTGGTATCTGGTAATAATCCTTCCAAAAATTTATCTATTGAATCTTTCTCTAGTGAAGGCAAAACTAAATTATTCTTTTTTTTAAAGTAGTCACAATTCGGGCTTGTTCTTAATAAATTCCTTTCAAGTTGGTCGAATTGCTTATCAGAAATTAAAGCATTACCATTTCTATAATTATCGTCATACCATATAATTCTTTCTTCTAAATAAGTTTTCATTTAATACTGTTGCTTAAGGTTGTGACTAGATATCCAACTTTGTTTATCTATATCCATTTTGCTCTATATTCATATTAATATTCCAAAAATTTAAAATATGAGTTGTAAGATAACTTTAATGATTCAAAAAATTATCATAAATCTATAACTTTTTAATTTATACAATTCTTATAACCCTCAATCTCTGCTAATTCACCAATATTCAAACCTGTTTCTTCTAAAAGAGTTTCACTGATATCATCTTTATTAAATTTATATAATGCTCCTTTGGAAGATAATTTAATACATTGGTTTCTATATTTTGCTTCTTTGATAAGAGGTGATAAATAAAAACCAATAAAAATTAAAAAAGCACTATAAGTTACAATTTTTCGATGATTTTTCCACCATTCATAAAATTTATTGGACATTTTAAATTGAATAACTAACTTTTATCTTAAGTTGACTTTTAACAAAAAACTTTAAAATTTAAGCTTTAAATTTTGTAGTTTTCATTTATCTTTTTAATCCAAGAATAATATCTTGATTTTCTTATCCTTTGTTCTTTAAAAACTAATCTATCTGCAGATTCTGATGGAGATTCTCCTTTTTTAACGTTTGTTGTAATAGATATTCCAAAACCTTTTGCTTCAATTTTTGCAATGCCACCCTCCAAAAATAATATAAAAGACCAACCTTTATTCCATCCTAAATGAAAGGGATTTCGATACATTTTATTTTTGGAATTTCTCTTTAATAATATTTTCCTTTTGAAAAAGTTAGTTGTATACTCTATTACCAAATAAGTAGTTTAGGTTGATTATTTCTGGAAAGTAATTTTTGTATCTAAATAACTACTTGAAGGAACACTTGACATCGAAAAGTAGTACATTTATATTAATAGTACACCTGTATTATCTCTATGACATCAGGAGCTTCTAATGTTCGGACTAATTTTTATCGTGGCAGCTTTATTGACACCCCAACTGGCTGGTTGTTTAACAAAAAAAATGGTTTATTAATTTTTTTTGAGTCTTATAAGAAATCTGTATCTAATGACTTAAAAGTATATACTCACCTTTTTTATGCAAATGAACTAGGTGAACCAGCCCAACTTAAAAATTCCAGAATTAATTCTATTGAGTGTTCTTTTGAAACATGGAATGAATTAATTTCAGGAGGTTGGAAAATTGTTACTAGTAAATTTCAATAAACATGATTAAGGTAAATCCGTCAAAATGGGAATATCTAAAACAATCTATCCTAAAACGAAAAAATACAAAGATTTGTATTACTTGCAATCACTTTCGCTACAGCACGACAGAAACTTTTGCTACTTTCTTGATCTGCCCAAGATACGAAAAACGCATACCACAGGGTGATCATTTACTTAAAGGTTGTAAATATTGGCAAAAGAATAGGACTATATTTTCTCCTGAAGTATCTTAGTTTTTCTCTAATTAAACTTTTTTAAGTAGAGTTATTTAATTATGTAAACAAAGCATTATTTTATACAACTTTAAAAAATCTTTGTAAGTATTTTGTTTATTATGATTCAATTTTACTTTTCCATATTTCTATTAGTCGTTCTTACATTTTTCGCACTTTTATTAGATGCTCCAGAATTGGCTTCTTTAATTCAAACATTTTAGAAAAATAATAAATCAGCATTTTTACTGATTTACTTTCTTTATAATTAAGGCGTATGTTTAACTTGTTGAATAGGAGGGATCTAATGATTGACAGTCCACCAGAGGAGTTAAATTATAAAATTTAAATCTAGATAAAACTAATGCTAAAACTGGAATGAATCTTCTATTTAAGATTCATTCCTTTTTAATGTCTTTCTAAAAGAATGTGAAATTATGAATATTAAATTTTGAAGTAAAAAATCTATTTATATTTAAAAATTTGATGACATTGGATCTTTTTATTTTGGCTAACTTTACCTTAATGCAAAAACAGTTTTCCCCTTGTTTTTTTTCATTCGTTTATAATCACTTTAGTAAACATTTAAATTCTAAATTCTAAACATCAGTATCTTCTTGATGATTTATACAAATATTATATTTCCTTAAAGGCATTATCAATTAATATTGTTTGTTGATAAAAATTAGCATAATATTTTAAAAAGCTCCATTACAGTTAAATCCACTGCAGTTAATAACCCTTAAAATATTCATCATAAAATTATGGAAACTTTCATCATAAAAAAAAGCCCAGATCGTAAATATAGCAAAACCAGAAACAGCAAAAGCAGCATATTGAAGCCAATGTATTCCGTAACTGTCTAATCCATTTTTATCGAAATCAGAATTGCCCAATTGCTTTTTTACTCATAATAAAAATTTTTTTTTTAAAAGGAGAGTTTTTTTAACAGGAAATTTATTTTTCCTTAAATAAATCCTGGAATTATCCAACCAAAAAAACCGTAGTTTATAATCAAAGCTAGAAACCCAATCATAGCTAATCTCCCATTTGTTATTTCGGCATTTTTCCAAAATTTTCCCATATAATTTTTAAATTTTTTCGTATTTTTATCTATCAAATAATTAGGTTCTAAAGGCTCCTGTAACCTTTTGATGGCATATAAAGAGAATTGGATTGTGATTGCAATGATAACAACTATAAAACTAGTAAGAGCATCCATTTTTAGATTTCATATGTGATCAATTAGTCAGCAAAGTAAATGACATTAGAAGATATCAAACATTTCCTTATTTCTGCTTTATTGACAGAGGAAACCTTACCTAAATTATTAACTAATGTAACATATTTAAGAAAAATTAGTATGAATTCTTACCTTTTCTTTGGATTTCAGGTTTTTAAGGACTTTAATGTCACATTTATGTATCATTAATATCTAAAGAGTAGTCTTAATTTAATTACAAAATTACCTTTTAAGTATTATTTATCCAAATCATATAGGGTATCGAAAATTTTCTTTCAGGAAATATTTTCAATATTATTTATCTAAATTAATTTTTGATATCTAGTAATTCTTACTTTTGCTTAATTTCTGGAAGGAAAAATTTATTGCCTAATGTATAACCAATTGACATAAGTACGAACCCAATAAGTTGAGGTAAATGAGAATTTGCTAGAGAGATTTTTTCAATCATTTCTCAATCTGTAAAATAACATGATAATAAAAAAATTTTAATTGTGTAAATCTATTTTTTTTTTGATTCTTTAATTTCTCCAGATTTTTTTAATGAATTAACGAGTCTTTCATTTTCTGTTTTTAAATTTTCCAATGCAGATTTTGTGAATTGTTCTTTAGCCTCAAATTTTGCTGAACTTATAACTTTTTTATTAGGAAGTTTTTTCTTCGGTTCTGGCTTCATATTAAACAGATTTTTAAAAATTTTAGAAGTTATTTTTTTTGTATTAGGTATTATTTTTTACATTTTTCTGGTTAATAATATTTGTTTACATAAACAAATTAATCTTTATCTTTTGGGAGCCTTAACCATCCAGTAGTCCATTCTGATTTTAGTTTTGCCCATGAGATCCTTTTAATATCTTTTTTATTTTTAGTAGGAAAAATATCAACCCATCTATCTTCATTTTTACCCCCATAAGCTTTAACTTGAAAATGCCTATTACCATTAATAGTTTTTGGTGCAGTCCAACACAAAGTGGGAGGCCATTTCATGAGAAATTTTAAAAATAAAAAAATTAAAGGTTGCTTTGTCCAGTCAAAACTAAACCATAATATGCAATAGTACCAAGAATAAGTACGATACCTAGTATTCTAATAATCATGATTTAGTATTTTAAAATTCAAATTATACTAAAGAAGATTTATAAATTTGAGTTGAAGATTTAATATTTTCTAATTTTTTCTTTTTTTATTTCTAACTATGGAGTGGCATGATTCAGGATGCCATTCATTCTGAATCTTGCCAATAAAATCATAAATAAATGAATCGGGACATCCAGTTTCTTTTTGAAGTTCTGAAAGTTCTTCTTTAATGAATTCATAAACACTCGTTATTACCCCTATATTTTCTTCTTGGGTGGGAGCCCATTTTTTATTCTCCATTAATATTCTTAAAACTATTTTCCACAATATCGTAATAGGTTATGTCTCCATAATCAGCATCTGAACAACATAAATCTCCATATAGTTCCTCTAACACATCGTATGCATCTGAATAATTATCAAAACTTTGAGCGGTTAAATCGTCATCTTCCCCATCAATTCTAATTATTTTGTAGGTCATGTTTTACTTAGATGCAAAAAGTGTTTTTTTTGATTCATTAAATTATCTTATAAACTAAAATCTTATTTAGGAGAATTAGTTGGGTAAAGCTTCTGAATTTTATTCTTCTGAATTTCTATTTTTCTTTGTTCATATCTTTTTGCCATTATTTTTCTAATAAATAATTGTGGGATAAGCCAAACTAATGCAATAGCTATAGCCATGAATGCAGGATTTCTCCACGTTAACTTAATAATCTCTTGTATAAATTCTTGATTGAAAATTTCCATAAATTAAATTTTGATGATGAAAATATCTTTGCCTTCTTTTATAAAATCTTTTGAATATTGGAATTTATTATAACCTTAAAAAATCGTAACAAGTAATTTTATAAATTTTTTCTTTTTCTAGTTTGTTTTTATTATATTTGGATTTAGATTAATTTTTTATTTTTTAGTTTAGAAATGTCGACTTATCTAATTACAGGATCAAATAGGGGTATTGGATTAGAACTATGTAGGCAAATTCATAAGAGGGGAGATAACGTAATTGCTACGTGTAGGAATGCTTCAAAAGAACTTAGAGATTTAGGAGTAAGAATTGAAGAGAATATAGAAATTTCTTCTGATGAGTCTCTAACAAATTTGTGTAAAAAACTATCTGGAGTTAATTTAGATTGCTTAATTCATAATGCAGGAATTTATGAATTTAATTCTTTCGAAAACTTAGATAAAAAAAGTATTTTGCGGCAATTTGAAGTCAATGCATTGAGCCCAATATGTATGACTCAATCGCTTAAACATCTTTTAAAAAGATCTTCTAAAGTTGCTTTTATCACAAGTAGAATGGGATCTATTGAAGATAATACATCTGGAAGTTCTTATGGTTACAGGATGTCTAAGGTAGCCTTGTCCATGGCAGCAAAATCACTTTCCATAGATTTATCAAAAGAAGATATTTATGTAGCTATTTTGCATCCTGGGTTAGTGAGTACAAGAATGACTGGCTTTACAAGAAATGGAATTAGTCCTGAAGAATCAGCTAATGGCCTTTTAAAACGTATTGATTCTTTAAATAAAAATAACTCGGGTACGTTTTGGCATGCCAACGGAGGAGTTTTGCCCTGGTAATATCTTTTCCTTTGAATTGAAGAGATTTATATCGTTAATTTATTAAAAAACTTTTAAATTTTTAACGAATTTCTTTCCTTGTTCAATTCTTTTAGTTATCTTTAGGTAAATGTTAGTAAAGGAGGTGATTCATTGTCGTATCTACCGAAAAATGCGGTTATCAAAGAGGCCGTGAATTCAGTATCTTCATCACATTCATCGGTCTCTTTTTCTTTAATTAAGAAAAAAGGTTTTATTATTAATAGATTTATATAAATCAATCACTTAGTAATCAAAACTCTGCATCTCCAGTAGTTGCAGAGTTTTTTTATGAATTTAAATAATCTTTCAAATTTTATGCTATCTTTTTTGGCCAAAGTAAATTAAAGCTAAAAAAGATAGAGTGCTTACAAAAGCGATTAAGTACCACCCAGTTGAGGAGTTGCTAGTTAATTCTGTCATTTATTTTGATTTATCGGAGGAATTGATTATTTGAGTAAAAATCACAATTGATATCATTAAAAAAACTAAAAGGATGTAAGTTACGTTCATTTATAGAAAAATGCTAATTATCAAAAAGATTATTCCTAGAACTACTGTAACAATTGCTCCATCTACTAATAAGTCTTTCCATGTATAGCTTTTAAGCATCTTTGTTTTATCTTCTTCACTCATAAGGTTCTTTAACCACGTCCAATCTAAAAGCTGTGTCAATGCAACACCAAAAATTAAATGACCAATCAAGATACCAATTAGATCAATTCTCGAAATATCTTTAGTAAGACTTGTAATAATAAAAAAGTCCACTAGCTTTTTTCTTTTTTAGATAAGGCCCCACCTTCATTCTTGTATTTTTTCCAAGCTTCGCTTAATTTTGCTTTAGAGAAGTTTTGTTTCCCCTCAGAGAATTTATTTTTGAGATTATTAAAACTATTTGTTAACTCTTTTTTTGTTGGTTCATCAAGAAAGTTTGATGTTAATTTCCATAGATACCAGCTACTAGCTAGAAGAAGAATTAATCCCAGTAATTGCATATTGGTTTTTTACCATGCTACAACTTTTTATATGGATTCGAAAAATTAATTTATTTAATAACTGCAGAATTTTTTTGAAATAAATAAAATTTAAAACTTTAACCAGTGGAAAAATATTCTATCCAGCAACCATATAGTTAAGCCCCCTTCCAGGAAAGCCAACCAGTACATCCCATAATCAGATAACCCCAATTGTTCTTTTACTGTTTTAATTAATTTTTTGTGGGCTTGAATGAGATCTTTCATTTATAAATCAAATTGTTTTAAAGCTGCTGATTTTCTTTTATTAAGAATCCCTTCCCATAACAAGATAAACAGGTTTTAGTTTCATCTAATGAGATTCTTAGAAAACCTGCTCCATTACATCTAAAGCAATTCACCTTAGATGTTGAGTAAAGTTTTGACTTGATTTTAGCAGCACGGTTTAAGTAAGAAACAGTTTCTTTACGACCATTTGCTTGGGAAGCTTTATTTAAAAGCCTTTTATAATTGACTTTTAGTTCTTGAGTATTCATTTTTTGATAGAAACAATAATTCGAGTACAAGGAAAATAATTGTTTATATAATTAAAAAACTAGGATTTTCCGTATATATTTCTGATCTGATCTCTTATTGAGATTTAAATAATATAACTAGGATTTGATTTATATGTTTAGTATATGGAGCATTATTTGTATATTTAATAGAAATTTTATATTTGACAAAATAAAAATATTTTGGGTGAGCATTCAAGAAATCATTATCTAGTCTTAGAAAGAAATTTTTGAAAATTTTGTTGTATAGAAATATCTGTTGGCTCTAATAAATCATCCAGCCTTTTTGAGGTTTTTTACTAAAAAATCATTTTCATTAGTAAGAACTTTGAGCTTCGATTTTTCCAATTCTTTTTGGATTTCGGAGTTCAAATCCTTTTTTGTCTCATTTAGATTCATGAGGTTTGTTATTAAAATTATTTAAAGACATCTGAAATCCTAGTGATCCCAAAAAAAAATTGTGGATAGTTTTTTCTTAAAAGAAGATAATATTTTATTTTGCACATAGAAATTCAAATTTAATCAACATATTGTGGAAAACCCTGTTGAAAAACGCTTAAAAAGTGGATAACTCTTCGGGAGCATGATCAAAACAAGCTTTTCTGTAAAAATTTTTAAGTATTAATACTTCATCAAAAAAAATAAAATATAGTTTAAAAAGTAACATAATCTACTGTTATAACAGGGGGATCATTACTTTTTAAAAAAGATAAATTTTCTATCCCAGAAGCTCTTGTTGATAAAAAATTTAAAAAGTTATTTCTTAATGATGTATCAAATTGAAAATTAAAGTGAAGAAAAATCAATCAAAACTTGAAATTTTAAATTTTTGTCATAGCTGAGTATAAATTATTTAATTCGGTTTTCTCTCTGAAAATATTTCTCAAACCTAAAACTAATCAAATAAGGTTAACTAAGTTAAAAAAATTAAATGACAGAAGAAAAAAAGGATTCAAAAAAATGTTCTGGGAAAAAGAACATTATGTTTGCCTATGGTTTTATACAACTTGGTTCTAGTTTCGTATCTGCAATAGCTTTAGCTGCCATAGCTTTTGGATTCTGTTCATTAAAAAAAGAGTCTAAACTTTTTAATAAATGTGTTGCCGAAATTATTGAAGATGGTGGTACCAATTCTGAGGCTGTAAGGTATTGCAACGGGGGCAACTAAAAACCTTCTCAGAATAATTAAATGGATTCAACCTGTGATTTGATTATTGACTCCTTGAAAGAGGAGCCAATTGGAGAAACTTTTCATTTTATTTGGTTCATAACAGATATTGGCATCGTTGCCCTATTTAAAAGAGAAGAGAAATTTGAAATTTATAATTCGAATGTCGAAATTGAGGCAAATAAATTGGCTTTGGATATAACTAAAGAAGAGAAAGAGTACCTCAAAATTAAAGAGAGGAAGCTTTTCTTGTTTTATTCATGATCTGGAAATTAGTTCTTGATTCAGTAAGATGGCTCAAGGTTAAAGGCCGGCTCCATAATATTGTTTTCGCTAATTAATTCGTAGGTTAGCTCTTTATTTAGGGCATTTATATATGATGTATAAAGTTTTCCCCAAACAAATTCGAATTCATCTTTACTTAAATTCTTGAAAAGAATTTCTCCTTTGAAGTAAATGTGATAAGAATCATTCATTATGGAAAATAAATCTTATCCTTTTTAACGCAGTGAAATTTGTATGTAGTATTAAGTGCTACTAAAAAGAAATTTATAATTAGGAGTTACAAATACTTTTAGAATATTCGTGTATTCATTTTTTGTTTTTTGAACAATCCGACTGTCTCATCAAGATCCATACAGGGCTGAATACTAATATCCATTAACCTTCTCCAGGGATGCCATTGCTTCCAAATTGTCTCAAGAGAATCTGCACTCACTACAGAATGTCCAATCCCATTTTGAACCATAAAAATCCAAGAATGAACCTCATAGTTTTCAGGTCGGTTTTGGGGGCCACCTGATTCATACCAATTAATAAGCATTTCTGCCCCTTCTTCTTGATCCTCGCCATCTGTAAATTCGTAGGAAATCAAATACCTTTGCATATAGATTATTATTAAAATCTCTAAACTATATTAACTCTAGATTTAGATATTGCCTCCCAATTTAATTAATGCTATGAAATTTATAGAAGTGTTTTTAAAATGACAGAAAGATTTGGGAAAATTAAAAAAAATATTTTAACCAATTTATCTTTTATAAATAAGACAATCTTGAAGTATTTTCAAAACCATGATCTGTTCGTATAGCTTAAGTTAATAGAGAAAATTTGATACTTTTTAAAATACAATAAATTAGTTACGATGTTTATGATTAACGTACTTTAATGATAAACAAAAGTGATAATTGCGATCCAATTGATAATTTAGAGTATGAAAAGGTTCTTGAAGAAGAAATAATTAATTCATACGAAAGTAAATTTCAGAAAGATACTGAAGAAGATATTAAAAAGATTAAATTCTACAGACTTAAAAGAACTCCATTAGAAATATTAAATAGATCATTTTTCTTTTTCTTTATTGGAAGTTTTCTTTTCTCTTTGTTTCTAGCTTATTCAGAAAATAAGTTATGGTTCATACTTTATGTAATAAGTGCATTGTCATGTGTTTTCTATACTCCTAATAGAAAGGCACTTAAAGAATTAATAGCAGCCTGGCCAAATATAGAGGATCTCATTAAAGGGAGGAGTATGTGGAGAAAAGGCAAGTAAATAGATTATGAAACCGTTAAGTTTATTTAAAAAATGGTTGTTACTTATCCTTGTGCCATACATAGAGGGCACCAACAAGAAAAAAGAGGAAAAAAAATGAGTTTAATAAAGGTTGGAATTATTGTTGAAATTTTTTTGTTTGTGGGAGTTTTTTTATGGGTTAGGAAACTAAATAGTAAACAAAGTAGGCAACCATCTCTATCAAAAAAAACAATAAAAAATCTTAAATTTTAGAATTTTGATCACAAAATAAGGAATCTTTATAAAAAGATCAAATTTATGGGAAAATTATTTACTTTTTTCTCTCACTTTGTATGTGAAATGGGTTAGAACATCTATATTGTTCTTAAAATATATGGTTTCTTCCATTCAAGGTCTTGCTCCAATAACCAATCCATTAAATAGTGTCTTAATAGAAAAGAAACTAATAAATGTTGATCAGAAGTTTATTCAACTTGTTTCTCTGGCAGAAGGGTTACCTCGGACAGAAGTTATTGAAAGTGGAAGAAATTATTGGAGAGGTGTTTGCAGGAGCTTGATTTTTAGATTTCCTGACGATCTTGAAATTTTAAAGCTTGACGTAAGAAGTTATGTAGATAGATCAAAAGGAATTATTCAGATAAGATCTGCAGCAAGATTAGGCCAGTCTGATTTAGGTGTAAATCTTAGAAGAGTTGAATATTTGTTTAATCAATTAGAAAAATTTTAATTAATCTATTTTTTATAAATTTAAGGTTCTTTTTACTAAATAGGTGTGCTTTAATTCATAAGAATATTTGAAATGCCATGGTAAAGATAATCTTAGTTGGAATTATTGTCGCGCTTGTATATTCTCAACCTGACCTTCGTCTTACGGTCGCTGATTGGTTAAAGGCAGCTTCTGATTTTCTAATTGAATCGGTACAAGTAAAACCTTGAATTATTTTTTAATGAAGCATTAAATAAGACCTGAGACAGTAATCATTTGTTTAATGCATAGAGCCACGAAAATAAATATTATTATTCTGCTTAATATATATTTCACTTAAACAAATAAATAGTTTTAGGAACATAATAGAAAATTTTTTTGAAATTTTTGAATAGTTAACGATAATAAGGAATATGAAGCTTAGATTATTTGAGTTCTATTTTATTAAAGACTATTTAAGGCCTTGGTTTGGTCTTATTTATTCTTTATTCTTTCTGTTTTTTTTAGGTGCAATTGGCTATCGAATAACAGAAGGATGGGAATGGAGTGATTGCTTATGGATGGTTCTGATCACAATAACCACTATTGGTTTTGGAGAAGTTCAACCTTTAAGTCCTGAAGGCAGAATCGTAACTGTTTTAGTAATCGTTGGCGGATTGATATTTATTCAATTTACCTTTCAAAAAGCTGTTAGATTATTCGAATCCGGCTATTTTCAAAGAGTAAACGAATTACGTTTTAAAAGACTTCTTAGAAAAATGGAAAATCATGTAATTTTGTGCGGATATGGAAGAGTCGGTCAGGAAATATCTAATCAAATTAAAACGCAAAACATTCCTATTATCGTCGTTGAGAGTGATGAAGATAGAAAAAAGATTGCGGAAGAAAATGGTCTAGAAGTACTTTGTGCTGACGCCACTCTTGATGAGACTTTAAAACTGGCAGGATTGGAAAAATGCAAAAGTTTGGTTGTTACTTTGCCTAATGACGCTGCTAATTTATATGTTGTTTTAAGTGCTAAAGGTATAAGAAGCTCTATCAGAGTAATTGCAAGAGCTGGAACTGAAGAGGCCGCAAGTAAGTTGAGATTAGCCGGGGCAAGTATAGTTGTAAGTCCTTATATCGCAGCAGGAAGAGCAATGGCATCAATGGCTTTAAGACCTATTGCTATTGACTTTCTTGATCTGCTTGCAGGAAGTGAATGTGAAATTGAAGAATTTGAATTAAGTAATGATATTAGTCTTTTTGAAACTGCAGAGAAAAGATCACTCTCGGAACTTGGAATAGGCAAAAAGAGTGGAGCAAAAATATTAGCCATTAAAGAAAATGAAAAGCTGTTTACCAATCCAGGAGGTAATTTCATACTGCAGCCAGGTCAGGTATTAATAGCGTTTGGCAGTAAAGAACAACTAAATATTTTGAACGGTTTGTTGGGTAATCTTGTCGTAGCAGTAGAGCTATTAAAATAGATAGATCGAGATTCAGAATTAATTGCTAAATTAATTTTGGGTGAAATAAATCAAATGAAAATGTTTAAATTTCTAATTGTAATTCCTGCAATAACTTTAATAATTATTTTTCAAACCTCTTTGCAAAATAGATATCTAATGGCTTCTGATATTAGAGATGGAGAAACTATTTTTAGAAATGTTTGTGCAGGCTGCCATGTAAAAGGTGGATCAGTCGTTCTCAAAGGATCTAAATCATTAAAACTTTCCGACCTTGAAAAAAGAGGAATAGCGGATGTAAATTCAATAACAATAATTGCTAATGATGGGATTGGTTTTATGAAAGGTTATAAAAATAAATTGAAGGATGGAGAGGATAAGGTTCTTGCACAATGGATTATTCAAAATGCAGAAAAGGGTTGGGAGTAAATGAAAAGTTTGCTTCTTAAATATGTTTGTGTGAGGAAAATTTAAGAAGCATTTATGCTAAATAATCAGGTTTAAGGACAAATTAAAAAGTTAATAAGATCAAATAAAAAATAAGGTCTCAATGTAAAGTAAATATGAAATATTTAGATCAAATAATTTTGATATTATAAAATAAAATTGTTGGAACTTTAAATGGCTATTAAAGATCATAAAAGTTTGCAAAACTCACTAATTCTTCTTGTAGAGGATGATAAGAGTATTAGGCTTACAGTCAGTGAAACCTTGAGCAGCGAAGGTTTTAGAGTATTAAGTTTCAAAGACGGTTTAAGTGCCTTAGATTTTATTAATAATGATATTAAAAAAGATGTTGACCTAATAATTCTAGATTTAATGTTGCCAGGACTAAATGGATTAGAGTTATGTAGAAAAATAAGAAATGAAGAAGACTATACACCCATATTAATTTTGAGTGCTAAAGATAATGAATCAGACAGGGTTCTTGGATTAGAGGTTGGTGCAGATGATTATTTAACAAAACCTTTTGGTTTAAATGAATTAATTGCCAGATCTAGAGCCTTAATAAGAAGATCTAAACGTAATAAAAAATATATAGAAAAATCAAAAACTGTGCTCGAGTTTAATCATATAAAAATGTTTTTGGAAGAATGCAGGGTAACTTCTTTTGATAAAGAAATAACATTATCTCCCAAAGAATTTAAATTATTAGAGTTATTTTTGCAAAATCCAAAAAGAGTATGGTCAAGGGATTTAATACTTGAAAAAATATGGGAAATTGACTTTATCGGTGATACAAAAACGGTAGATGTTCATGTTAGATGGCTTAGAGAGAAATTAGAAGAAGATCCCTCTGCTCCAAAGTTTCTTAAAACTGTTAGAGGTTTTGGCTATAAGTTTGGATGAAAATGAAAACACTACAAGAAGTATTATTGTTTTTCCATCAGAATTGGAAAATACAAGTTAAGCAGTTTTCTCAATCAAAAGAAAAAAAAATTGAAGTTGATAAAAATAATTATAAAAAAACTATTGATTTCCCATTTGATAAAATTAGACCTCAAGAAGTGTTGTCTTGGTTAGATTATTCATCGCAAGGGTGGATAATCTTATCATCTGATCTAACAATAAAATTTATCAATCAGAAAGCTTTATCTCTTATTAGGGTTATCAAATATAAAGATGTTATTGGAAAAGCAATTAATGATATTAATGAGCTTGAAGCACTTAGTAATAAAATTCTATATTTAAGAAAAAAAGATTTCCCATTCAACCTTGATTTCACAATTGCGGGAGTACCCATTTCGGTAAATATTGTTAGAGGAAGGAAAAAGAATTATTTAATATTATTGGAAAGTAAATTATCAATTGAATCGATAAAAAAACGACAAAATCAATTAATTAATGATGTGTCTCATGAACTGAAAACCCCTCTTACATCACTTATCTTAATTGGGGAAAGACTTGAATCAGTAGTATCAAAAAAGGATAGGTATCTTGTTAAAAGACTTAAGAAAGAGTCAAAAAGATTAAGAAAAATGGCCGAAGAGACTTTAGAGCTTTCTAAGCTAGAAAGTAGCGAAGATTTTAATAAAAACAAAAAAATATCTATTTCAGATTTGATTATGGAATCTTGGCAAACACTAAAACCGCTTGCAGAAAAAAAGAATATAAAAATAAATTTATTTTCTCCAACAAAATATTATATATCTGGGGATATTGAAAATTTAAAAAGAGCATTTATAAATATTTTAGATAACGCTATTCGTTATTCCCCAACAAAAGAGGGCATACAAATTGAAATTTTTAAGAGAGATAGCTCTGTTGTTATAAGGGTTAGAGATAAAGGTATTGGATTAGAAGAAAATGAATCAAATGACATTTTTTCTCGTTTTTATCGTGGGGATCCATCAAGGACTAAATTTAAGAAAATTGGAAGTGGTTTAGGTCTTTCAATTACAAAAAAAATAATTAATAATAATAAAGGTTTTATAAAGGCATTTAATCATAAAGATGGTGGAGCGATTATTGAAACTATCTTTCCGTGTCTTAATACAGATTGATAGGGAAAATTTAAAAAATATTAGGACATGATTTTTCTGCAATAAATTTTTTTAAATTCAAAACCCCTTCTCTTGTAAAAAGAATGCTTCCTTCTTTGGAGTCATCTGCCCAATAAGAATCTCTTTTGCCAATAGCTAACCAAAGCCTATCAGGTAATGTTGGCATGTACATACTCTCGAAAGCAGATGTTCCAATTTCATTTTCTTCTTTCATATCTTTGCATGCTTCTATCATTAGTTTGGGTCGATTTAAATAATGCCTTACACCCTGCCAATAATATTTTGTTTCAGCTTTAACTGGGGCGATGAATAAAATAATAAATATTAGGTATTTCATGATTTAACTTTTTTTAAATATAAGAACTGTAAAAAAGCCACCTTATGTGAAAGGTGACTTTCATTATTATTTTTAACTAGATTTTCCCAATATTTAGGAAAAGAGTTTCACCAGTTGATTTCTTTCCAGTCCCGTCGTTGTCAGTTGAAATCCATGCTTGCCCGTCGCTTGTTATTGCTAAGCCTTCAACCTTTTCAAGGATAAAACCACCCGTAGAATTCATTACTGGTTTTAGATCAGTAACTAACTCTTTTTCAACTAAAGGATAAAGTCTGGGAGGAATATTAGTCTGAAGACCTTCGAAAATAACATCATCTAAACCTATTTTATATATAGCTTTCAATTTTGCTTTCTTTCCATAGAAACTATCTCTTTCGATTACATAAAGTGCCCCGTCATGGTAAGTCAATTCTGAAATGCCAACGCCACCTTTTTTGATCCTATCTAATTGATAATTTACGGCCCCCCACTTTTTGGTTTTTAAATTATAGGAAAGGATCTTAGTAGTATTGAAAGCATCATCACCCCAAGGCTTCTGTTGAGCAATATAAAGAATATCCCCATTCCTTGTTATGCCTTCAAAACCAGGATTTTTAGCATAATTAAGATATGAAGGTGGTGGAGTTATCTTCTCTAAAATTTCACCATCTGAGCTTACATGGTAGATTGCAGGAGGATGTTCATCTAGCTTTTTCTTGATTCCTTCAGTAGAAATGTAGAATCCACCATTACCATCAGTAGTAATACCCTCTTGATCCATAAATAATGCAGTCTTACCATCTAGCTTTATATCTATAGCTCTTTCTAATAGTGCTGGGGAAGATGAAGCATCAATAACGTAAATTCTTGGCTGAGTTTTAAAAGTCCCATCATTTACAGCATAAATTTTACCGTCATCACCAGCAACCATTCCACTTATCGCACCCCAAGATACAAATTCAAGGCCATTTTCATTTGTTAAATGTGGGTATGAAGCAGGAGCATCTTGTAGTTGATAAATAGTCACATGAGAAGATAAACCAGGTTCTTTTTTGTTGTAGTCTTTTTCATTTGCTGAGGCAATTAATCCCCTCTCTGGAATTGCGACAAATCCCTCTGGTCCAATGCCTGATGGAAGTAATTGAGTAAGCAAAGGTTGATTTAGTTCTGTGATATCGTAAACAGCTACTATCCCAGCTCGTTCAGCACCAACAAATAGATAGGGCGTTCCATTAATTTTTGAATATGTAACTGACTCAGGTTCTACTCCCTTTTTACCTGCTCTCCCATCTTGGAAATGACCTATTTGTGCAATTGCTCTTTCAAGTCTATTTGCATCTTCATAAACTACTGTTCCATCTTTTTTAAAAATAGTCCAGGATCTTGAACCACCTCTTTTTGCCTGATTTGGATCAATATGCTTGTAATCGCCTTCATTTGCTGTTGCAAAATGGTCATTATCAATCCAAGTAAGACCATCGGGTTCTCTTCTTACATTCTTTAGTTTGCTTTTAAATTTATGTGCTCCATCTTTCTTTGTATCCATTCCTGCCATTTGTTTTACAACTCCTGCCGAGAAATGTGATATTACATTTCCATCTTTATCAATTACTGCAAGATGGTTGTTTTCTTGAAGAGAGACAACTGTTTCACCAAGATCATTAATAGCAACGAATTCTGGTTCGGGATCAAAAGGAGCTATTTCGGATAAGCCTGTTAAATCTACTTTTTTAATTGAGTTACATTGTATTTTTCCTCTTTTGTTTAAATTCACAAGAGAAACATAACCTGCAGGATTAATTTGAATGCCATTGTCATCAATTTGAGGGATAAATCCATTTTTATATTCTTCATCCCTTTCATTTTCTATAGCGACAGCTAGAAATGTTCCGTCTGGTGAAACAA
The DNA here is from genome assembly GCA_003214055.1 of Prochlorococcus sp. AG-418-K17. Classification (GTDB taxonomy): domain Bacteria; phylum Cyanobacteriota; class Cyanobacteriia; order PCC-6307; family Cyanobiaceae; genus Prochlorococcus_A. Next base: position 21,520 of record QCMD01000005.1, on the reverse strand, counting down.
AAACGCTATCAGGCTGCCCACCTAAATCACATTCTTTTACTGCTTTTCTTGTTTCTAAATTGTATTGAACTAATGCTCCTGAAGGATTTGTATAACTTTCAGATGTATTCGAACCTATATAAGCATTATTTCCAAGTGCTGCAATTCCAGTTGGTTCTGCCTCAAGTTCAATAACTCCCAATGCTATAGGGTTTGCAGGGTCTGAGATATCAACTAAACCTACTACTCCTAGATCGCTATCTGTATACATCAAAGTCTTTCCATCTTCTGAAGCTGTAACAACCTCTGAAGAAGTTTTGGTTGTAGATTTTGATCCGTCTGGTAAATTGTCACTTACATTAAAAGAAGAAATTCTGTTGAAGTTTTTTTCATTTGCCCAATATTTTGTATTCCAATTTGCAAATACGCTACTTGTAGAGGAGGCGACAATTGCAAGTAATGCTGAAAAACTTGCAACAGCTAATGTTTTTTTCATTTAGTGCTTAAGAAAATACTTCTTAATAATTGCTTTAGTAAGTTAAGAAAAAAAAATTAATTTATTAAGAAAAATTTAAGGTTTAAAACTTTATGTAAAAAAAAAGAACCTCCTTATTGAAGGCTCTTTTGATTTGGTTGTTTTGATTTTGATTAGAATTTAAATGTTGTTGTAACTCCAATACCTGAGCTATCGTCCGCACCATCAACTTCAGCGATGTATGCAAATGCAGTCATTGAAACTCCATCATTAATTGGGAAACTGTATGAAGCTTCATAAGCGTAAACCTCGTTAGCGCCATCAACTATTGCATCGTTGGTACCAAAGCCAAATTCCAAAGTACCATCAAGAAAATCTGTTACATATCCAAGTTTGAATTGAGAAGTATCTTGGTTAGTACCTTCGTTGTCCCCAACTTCATAACCACCACTAAATGTTCCCATACCCTCTGGTGAGAAGTAAGCAGTAGCACCGTAGTAAGTCGTATCACTATTAGCTGCTGCACCTCCATCAGCTAATGCATAACCAAATGTAACTCCAAAAGTATCATTCGAATAACCTAAAGCAGCTCCAAGGCCATCAGTACTTTCTTTGGTGCCAAGACCAGCTGTACCACTATCACCTGATAAGCCAAAACCAAATGCCCAGCCATCTCCAAATTCTGTCCCTAAGCTTACAGAAACATCTCCACCAGGATCAACAGAATTTTTAGCTCCACAATCATCCATATTATCGACGATTGTTCCTAGTTGACATGCATTTGGGAAATTCTTAGATAAATCCATTGAATCTCCAACTGAAACATCCCAACTTCCTAATGGAAATGTGTAGTTAACATCTTCTACTTGAAGACCATCTTGTGACTCACCAAATCCTGTTATTCCATGTACAGTATTGGTACCGGCTGAATTGCCAGCTGCAATTTCAACATTTAGATTGTCATCACCAGAAAAACTAGTATTTAAATCTACTTCATAATGATAGGCGAATGTAAGTGCTTCTTCAGTATGACCTGCATTTGAGGCAGCTCCAATCTGCATTTCTGCCTTACCCTTCATAGTTGTTGTTGGAGAGAAACTACCAGCTTCGAATCTATTAAAATTAATCTCAGAACCTTCAACACTCCTATCAAGTGTTGGAAGTTGGTTAGCAAATGTATTGCTATTAAATAGTTTTTTTTGTTTTTTTGAAGATGATTTGCTACGAACGTAACTACTCATTTCTTCAATGTTGAAATCGGTAGCTTGTGCACCAATTGGAGCTATTAAACTCAAACCAGCACCAGCAACCAAAATTTGTTGAAATAATTTCATTTAAAGTCACACACTTTTAATAATGGATGTTGATCCAATTTCATACCAACGAATTAAAGTTAAGAAAAGAGTAAGAAATTAGGTCAGAAGGAAATTTTAAAGAGAGTTTAAACTTTTCTTAAATCAAACAAAATGATTTCTTTATTTTTTGAATATTTTTTAAATAAGAATTTAAAATTGAAATTTATTTATTTTCAAATATTTTCAAAATCAAACGTAAGTAAGTTAAATTGATATTTAGTTTAAGAAGGGGTTAAGAACTAATTAACACAGGATAAAATTTTAATTAATGAGTATTTGTGTATAAATTCGGTGCTATATATATGTAGTCTTTCATTTAATCATGACATCCATGAACATAGCTAAGAAAGCTTTGGTTTTCACTTCTGCAGTAGCCATTGCTGCTGGTACAAGTGTTCCTGGCGCAAGTGTTTCTGCTAAAACAAGATTAAGTGGTGCTGGAGCATCATTTCCTGCCAAAATTTACACACGTTGGTTCAAAGATTTAGCCACTTCAGGAGGGCCAAGAGTAAACTATCAAGCTGTTGGTTCAGGCTCTGGAAGAAAAGCTTTTATTGATCAGACAGTAAACTTTGGTGCTTCTGATGATCCTATGAAGGATAAAGATATAGCAAAGGTTACAAGAGGTTTAGTTCAAATCCCAATGGTGGGTGGAACTATTGCTTTCGGATATAACTACGACTGTGATTTAAAACTTACTCAAGAGAAAGCCGTACGAGTTGCAATGGGTATGGTTAAAAACTGGAAAGAATTAGGCTGTAAATCTGGTAAATTAACTTGGGCACATCGTTCTGATGGTTCAGGAACTACTAAAGCTTTCACAAACTCTATGGAAGCGTTTTCAAAAACCTGGACTTTAGGAACTGGTAAATCAGTTAAGTGGCCAGCAGGTGTTGGAGCAAAAGGAAATTCAGGTGTTGCCGGTGTTATTCAAAATACTCCAGGTGCAATTGGTTATGTTAATCAGTCCTATATTAAAGGTAATGTTAAGGCCGCTGCACTTCAGAATCTTTCAGGTGAGTTTCTAAAACCATCTGTAGAAGCAGGAGCTAAGGCTCTTAATGGTATTACTCTAGATGAAAATCTTGCTGGTAAAAATCCTAATCCAACTGCAAAAGGAGCATACCCTATAGCTTCATTAACATGGATACTTGCTTATGAAGAGGGTAATGGTAGAAATACTAAAGCTATCAAACAAGCCTTTAATACATTGTTAAGTGATGAGTATCAAGATAAAGCTCCATCACTTGGATTTGTCCCCTTAAAAGGAGATATTCTTAAGAAGTCAAGAGCTGCTGTAAAAAGAATCGGTAAATAAACCGTAAGACAATATTTAAAAGGAGGAATTTATTTCCTCCTTTTTTTATGCAAACAAATATTTTGATAAACCTAATATTAAAGAAAAGAGAATAAGTATGTAGGTTGGAACTATTTTAAAAAAAGATAACAGTGTGGAAATTAAAACTATAAAAATAGAGCTAATTAAAAAGAATTTTGATGAAAAACTATCTTCAATTAAATTAAAGCCAGAGAAAATAACTGCTCCAGGAATTGTATTGATCACTCCTTCGATAAAGTAATTAACCGATTTAATTCTGTTTTTTATGAAGCCTTTCCCAAAAACAAAAATCAATAAAAAGCTTGGTAAAAAAATTGCAAAAGTTGATATGAATGAATACTTTAAAGCTTCATTTATTCCTCCGACCGTAAACCCAGCTTTGTATCCAATAAAACTTGTAGTTAATAAGACAGGACCAGGTGTTATCTGGCCAATCATTATCCCATCTATAAATTCATTATTTGTTAACCATCCTTGTGAGACAACATAATCACTCATTAGAGGAATGATTACTAGTCCCCCTCCAAAAATAAAAAGCCCCGATTTGAAGAAGAAAAAAAACAGATTAAGATAATTTATTAAAAACTTTGAGTTTAAAGAATCCTTCAAAAAATTATAGAACTTAAAAATATTTAAAAAGAGTGTACTACTCAAAAATGAGGTTGTTGAAAATATAGATAAAGGAACCAAGCTATAAAAAATATTTTTCCATTTTTGTAAGAAAATATTTATCAAACCTGCAATAATGAGAATTGTTATGAGTGGAAATTGAATACTATTATATTTAGCAAATATAAGTAGGAATAATATTGAGCTGGAGAATAATATTCGATCAAACTTTAATTTTTTTTTTAATAGAACTAATGAGAATGAAAAAATTATTCCTGCAATAATAGGCGGATTAAAGTAAATTAAATCATTTAGAAATTTTGATCCAGAACCAATTTGCCAAAAAAAACTAAGAGCTAATACCGAAATGAATCCTGGGATAATGAAACTTATACCTGATATCAATCCACCAAGATAACCATTTATTTTAAGACCTATATATATTGCCAATTGAGTAGATATTGGTCCTGGAAGTATTTGACATAATCCAATACCTTTTTCAAAAGATTGAGTTGATATCAATTTTTTATTATTTATAAGTTCATCTTCGAATAAGGAAATATGAGCATAGGGTCCTCCAAAACTTAAAATACCAATTTTTAGGAAAGTTTTCGCGAGTTCAATTAAGGATATTTTTGCCATTAAAATATTTTAATTCCGAAAAATTAGTCTTTATGGAGCTGATAGGCTTTGTTTGAAAGAGGGTAATTTAAGACTGGAAATCCAAGATAAGGATATTAAAAGTGATGAAAAATAAAGACAATATTGAAGTCCAATACTTGGATTTCTTCCAATCATAAATAATAAGCCAGAGAGTAATGTTCCAATTAGTCTTCCAGCAGCATTTGCCATGTAATAGAAACCAACATTTAAACTGACTTTTTCATTATCAGAGTAGGCCAAAATCATATAAGAATGTGTAGATGAATTCATTGCAAAAACAAATCCAAAAATAGTAAGTCCAAAAATTATTGCTATTGATGGAGAACTTTCTCTCCATAATGCGATTCCTATCAAAGATGGTATGACCATTAATACGGCACTCCAAAATTGGATAGCTTTACGATCTGGACTTTCTTTCTGGCCCCACATCTTTCTAATTGCTGGAGCCGAAGCCTGAACAATTCCATAACCTATTACCCAGGCCCCAAGAAATAATCCTATTTCCATGTAGTCCCAACCAAATGCCATATCAAGGAATACTGGAAGAGCTACAACAAACCAAACATCTCTTGCTCCAAAAAGAAAGAATCTTGCTGCTGAAAGAATATTTATGGCATCTGATTTTGAAAAAAGATCATTAAAAGCTGGTTTGGTCTTCATCTTACCAATTTCTCCAGGTAAAATTAACGTCAATAAAAAGGCTAAACAGAGTCCAAAACCCATAATTCCTACAGCATTGTTGAATCCAAATAACTTATATAAAAGTCCACCCAAGAAGAAACCAACTCCCTTAAGAGCATTTTTAGATCCAGTTAAAATAGCAACCCATTTAAAAAGTTGTTTTTGGCCAGTATCATTGCCGTTATTTGTCTCTGGAACAACTGTCTTAACAGTACTCTTAGCACTCATTTTGTTTAAATCTTTTGCTATCCCACTGACTGCTTGAGCAACCATAACGTATACGACACTAAATATTACTGGCCAATCCTCTTTAACTGGTATAAGCATGAAAAGAGCGATGATTTGCAGGATAGTCCCAATCCATAAAGTAAGCCTTAAACCATATCTTGCTCCTATCCAACCACCATATAAATTAGTAATTATTCCAAAAAACTCATAAAAAAGGAAAAGTAAAGCAATTTGTAGAGTTGTGTAACCCAGCTCATGAAAGTGACCAACAACTAATAATCTTAATGCGCCGTCAGTGAGAGTGAACGCCCAATAGTTTGCTGTGACAACACTATATTGTTGAATATTAGATAACTTCATAAAGACATAAATTAAATCTCTTTTTTGATTACATATTCAGTAAGATCTGCAAGCCTGCAGCTGTAACCCCACTCGTTGTCATACCAAGCGTATATCTTTAATAAATTTGAATTAACAACCATTGTTGATAAACTATCAACTATTGAACTTCTAGAATCATTTACATAATCTGCAGAAACTAAAGGTCTTTCTTCGTAACCAAGAATTCCTTTTAAATACGTTTCTGAAGCTTCCTTAAGTGCCAAATTTACTTGTTCAACTGCCACTTCATTATTTAGTTCAAAAACTGCATCAGTTAAAGAACCATTAAGTAGAGGAACTCTAACTGCATGACCATTTAATTTTCCTTTTAATTCTGGGAAGATTTCAGCTATTGCTTTAGCAGATCCAGTAGTAGTAGGTATTAAACTTTGCATACATCCTCTTGCTCTTCTTAAATCACTTTTATAAAAATCTACAGGAACTTGGGTATTCGTTACATCGTGAATAGTTGTAATAGCGCCATGTTTAATTGAGAAATTTTCATTAATTACCTTTACTATCGGAGCTAAACAATTTGTAGTGCAGGAAGCTGCAGTTACTAATTTATGTTTGGAAGGGTCATAAAGACTTTGATTTATACCGTAAACAATATTAAGTGATTCCTCTCCAGCTACAATTCCCTTTACTGGACAAGCTACTATTACTCTTTTCATCCCAAGAGAATCAAAATAGGGATCTAGTTTGTCTGGCTTTTTATTCTTTCCTGTACATTCCAAAATAATATCTACAGAAGATTTTTCCCAAGGAACATCAAGGTAATTTTTAAAAGATGTGTAATCTAATTTCTTTCCCTCAATTATTATTTCTTCTTCATTAACATTTATATCTTTCACCCATCTACCATGGACTGAATCAAATTCGAGTAGATGTGCAGCAGCATTCGAATCTCCTGCTATCTCATTTACATGAGTTATTTCTATATCAGCTCTATCCCATAATGCTCTGAAAACTAATCTGCCAATTCTTCCAAAACCATTAATTCCAATTTTCATTACTTTGAAATTTCCTAATGTTATTATATATCAAAATATTTTGATGTATCAAGATATTTTTATTAATGAAATCTTTTTCATTTAAGCTATATTTAAGTGAATTTAATTACTAAAAAATTGTTAAAGGATATTAGCAAAGTAAAAAAAGAAAATATATCTAAGTTGATGGTTTCATTTTCTGATCCTTTTAGATTAGAAATAATTAACCTAATGATGGATGGAGAAGTTTGTGTTTGCGATATTATGAAATTAACTAAGTTATCTCAATCAAGAATTTCATATCACATAAAAATCTTAAAGGAAGCTGGTCTTATCTCAGACAGGCAAGAAGGTAGATGGGTATATTACAGCTTAAATAAAGAATCTCTATTTTTGATCAAGGAATGGATAACTTCTTTGACAGATTATTCCTCAAACAAAAAACGTTGCTGCGAATAAATTATTTTTAGATTTAATTAATTAACTTCTGATTCCCTGTCATAAGTCATTCCTGATTGTTCCATCCACTCAGCTTTAGTTTTGCAATTTTGTTTGTGATTAAAGATGTGAAAACTTTCAATAATAATCATTATGGATAGAAGCAAAACAGGAATAAAATATACGGGGGAAGATATTACTTCTTTGTATTTGATTTGAGCAATGAATTCCTTGTATTTAAACATCCCCTCGATCTCTGCTTAGTAAATAATATTCACCTATGGTTAAGTAAAGTTAAAGAAAAAAGTTTTGAAGAAATTAAGTTTAAGGATGTTTACTTTTCATGACTTTCATATACCTTTAAGTACTCTTAAAGTCTTTTAAAGCATTTAGTAGTAGATTTATAGTGATATTCTTTTTTTAATGGAAGAGAAATTAACTCTTTTCAAGAATCGTAAAAGATTCGGTATCGAAAAAAATATAGATATTATCTTCAAGAATACAGCTCTAGTCTTGTCTAGTTTCGTAGCAATAATACTTTTAGGAATTATTTTAGTAGTCTTTTTTCAGTCATTTGAATCCTTTTCAAGGTATGGATTGAAGTTTTTAGTAACCTCTGAATGGAATCCAGTAAAAGATGAATACGGAGCTTTTACTGCTATATATGGCACATTGGTAACTTCATTTCTTTCGTTATTAATAACTATCCCTCTAGGCGTTGGAACTGCAATATTTATTACCGAGGACTTTGTTCCGAAAGTTTTTAGAGAAATAATAGGTTCTTTTGTTGAATTATTAGCAGCAATTCCATCAGTTGTATTGGGACTTTGGGCAATATTTGTAATGGAACCTTTTTTTAGAGCCTTTTTTGTCTTTTTACATAATTTCTTTGGTTGGATACCTTTATTCAGTACAGAACCCACAGGTAGGAATTCCTTGTTAGCAATATTAATTTTAGTAGTTATGCTTTTGCCAATAGTGACCTCCATTGCAAGAGATACACTTAATCAGGTTCCTAAAAAGCTTAGAAATGCAGCATATGGAATTGGAGCAAGTAGATGGAAAACAATATTTTCAGTAATTTTGCCGGCAGCATTATCAGGAATTATGGCAGGTGTTCTATTGGCTTTAGGAAGGGCAATGGGAGAAACTATGGCTGTCACAATGATTATTGGTAATTCAAATGCATTTAGTTGGTCTCTATTATCTCCTGGATATACCATTTCTTCCATGCTTGCAAACCAATTTGGTGAGGCTGATGGAAGTCAGGTTTCATCACTCTTTTATGCAGCTTTTGTACTGATGATCCTATCTTTAGTGGTTAATATCTTTGCGCAATGGCTAGTTAAGAAATTTAGTCTCAAATATTAGATAATTATGAATTCTCTTTATTACCAGAAAAGATTATCAAGAAATATAGGAGATAAATTCTTCACTTCTTTATCAGTAATTTGTGCGTTGATAGCAATACTTCCTTTGATTTTTCTAGTGACTTATATCCTTATTAAAGGTGGATCACAAATCACACCAGAATTATTTACTTTAGAACCAAATCCTCCTGGAGATGATTTAGATGCAGGAGGTATTAACCCTGCATTAATAGGCACATTAATAATAACTACAATTGCTTCAATTATTGCAATACCAGTAGGTGTTGGCGGCGGAATATATCTTGCGGAATATTCAAAAGGCGGTGCTTTTTCGAGGTTTATTAGATTCGGTGTAAATGTTTTAGCGGGAGTCCCCTCAATAATTGCCGGTGTATTTATTTATGCCTTGATTGTTTCAACAAAGATCTTATTTGGAAGTATGTACAGTGGCTTGGCCGGAGGTATGGCACTTTCAATATTGATGTTACCTACTGTGATTAAGACCACTGACGAAGGTTTAAAGCTGGTGCCTAATGAGTTGAGATATGCCTCTCTTGGTGTTGGAGCAAGTATGTATACAACCATATTGAAAGTTACTTTGCCCTCTGCCTTTAGGTCTATTGCTACTGGCGTTGTACTTGGAATCGCAAGAGCTGCAGGTGAAACAGCACCCTTAATTTTTACTGCTTTATTTTCTTACTACTACATAGTAGGTTTTGAGGATTTGTTTTACGAGATGGGTTCTTTGGCTGTATTGATATATAACTTTGCTCTAGAACCATATGATGCGCAGAATAAATTAGCCTGGGCAGCTTCCTTTATTCTTGTTTTATCGATACTATCAGTAAATATATTTTCAAGGATATTGGCCGCTTTTACTGAGAAAACTAAGAGAGTATAAATGATTAAAACTAATAAAAAAACACCAAAAAATATCATTTTATCCCTTGAGAATGTTTCTATAAGCTATGGAACTTTTGAAGCAGTAAGAAATGTTTTTTGTAATTTTAATAAAGGTAATATAACCTCCCTTATTGGACCTTCAGGTTGTGGTAAATCAACTGTTCTTAGATCATTAAATAGGATGAACGATTTGATTCCTAATTGCTCGTTAAAAGGAACTGTCCTCTTTGATGGGACTAATATTTACGATAAAAGAGTGGATCCAGTTGAAGTGAGAAGAAGAATTGGGATGGTTTTTCAACAACCTAATCCTTTTCCTAAATCTATTTACGAAAATATAGCATTTGGAGCAAGAATTAATGGCTTTACTGGAGATATGGATGAATTAGTCGAAAGTTCGCTGAGAAAAGCTGCTTTATGGGACGAATGTAAGGATAAATTAAATGACAGTGGTTACTCTTTATCTGGCGGACAACAACAAAGACTATGTATAGCAAGAACTATTGCAATTGAGCCTGAAATAATTCTCATGGATGAGCCATGCTCAGCTTTAGATCCAATCTCAACTTTGAAAATAGAAGAGACTATGCACGAACTTAAGAAGAATTACACAATAATAATCGTTACCCATAATATGCAGCAGGCTTTAAGAGTCAGTGATATGACTGCATTTTTTAATGCTGTTGAGTATGAAGAGGGTGATGGAGGGAAAGTTGGTTATCTTGCCGAATTTGATACGACAAAGAAAATTTTTAACTCTCCAAAAGAAAAAACTACTCAGGAATACATCTCTGGCAAATTTGGTTAATATTTTATTTTTTACTTTTAAAAGAAAAAAATTTATATTCAATACAGTTTAGGGGTAGACAAACGGTATAAATACCTATATAGTAATCTCGAATTAGTAAGTTTATCGTTGAAAAATTACCCTTTTATACCTTTCCTTATTTTTGCAGGGGCTCTTATAACAACTGCAACTATAGGCCTACCTGTATTTACTTCATAATTTAAAAGTAATTCTATTTAGGTTGATCTTATGGTTTCAATAATTAATAAGGAATTAATTGGAAGTCCTCATAAAACATTAATACAACGAAATTTATTTGACTTTATGAAAAAAAGAGAGAATATGAATCTGTGTGTGAGTAAAAAATCTGTATTTAAACCATTTTTAAAGGTGGTTAATTTCTAATTTATTTATCATGGATAAAACTAAAGAACAGTTAGAAAAATTAAGAGAGGTAGCAGAGGCATCTCTTACAAAAACGGATGAACTTCAGAAAGTTCTTGCTCAAATAGAGGCTTTAATGTCCAGAGAAGAATCACAAACTTTATCAAAGAAGAAATAATTTTATTTTTTGTACTATTAATTACACCTCTACAATTTAATTGTAGTTATTAATTGGATATGCAGAACCCGTTCCAAAGTTTTCTGTTAGGTCTCGAGGTCTCACCTTCTTTTTGTAAAAGACCTCTTTAATTTGTTTTTTTTATTATATTTTTAAAGCCTGTATAGTTAGTTGATGATTTTATAGATTTCTTTCTTACATACATTCACATCAAAAGATTCAGTATTGACAATTTCTAAGCCTGTTTTTTCCGTAACTTCAACGGTTGCATTGCATTCGTCTTGTTTAAGAGCAAAGTAACTTGGAGTTTTTTCATTTACATCTAATTCAATTTTAGATTCGGTATCTTCTTTATATTGCTCCATTACAAGTGTAAGGGCCTCTATCTCTACAGAAAAATTCTCATTTGCTTCTGTCCCAATTTGGATAATAAGAAATGGAAATAAAATAAAAGCTATTAATTTTTTCATTCCTATAAAATGTGTTTATTTTTTTTATAACGTGGATTGTCTGCGAAAGGAAGTAGCACTGGCTGAAGATACTTTTTAAAAATCTTTCCTTTTCTCAAATAGGATAATATTTATAAATTAATTGGAAAGGATATTAATCGGGAATTTTAAGTATCAAATATTATATCTAGATGAAAAAAATAATTCATTTGAAAGGTTTTTACTTAAGATTTTATTTCGATAATTTCTTCTTCAGAAATAATTGCCCATTTTTTAAATGACTTTTTGCAGGGATATCCTCCTGTTAAGTCTCCAAATGCAGGCAGATATAAAACATTTTTATTGATATCCATTGCAAAGCACCTAAATGATAATTTATCTCCATTGTTTTTTATATAGATTTTTGGATGATAATGTCCACAAATATTCAAGGTTTTATTGTTTTCTAAATTAACTGGTTCATGACTAAAAGTAATATTTTTAGTTTTTCTAATATCAAAAATTTGAATATTTTTAATATTGCAACCTATATCGTGATTTCCTAGGACTAGTTCAACGTTAGTTTTTAGTAGTTCAGGAAGATCCTCAACTTTTTTTTGAAGAGTTTTATCTATTGAATATTTGCTATGGAATAAATCTCCTAATATTATTAACTTTTCAGGACAATATTTTTTTACTATTTTTTTTATTCTCTCAAAATTGTTTTTATCTGAATTATTAGTAAGAGGTATACCATTTTGCTGAAAATACTCAGCTTTCCCAAGATGAATATCGCATATTAACAACTCTTTTGTTTCCGGTAGAAATAACGCTCTTGAAGGAAGCATCTCTAACAATGTATCTTCCCAACAAAAATTAAAAGAACTTTTTTTCATTTAATCACTATATTTTTTTATAAGTTTTTCTACTCTTTTTTCTATTGGCTCATTGCTTAAAGTATTTTTAAGTCTTTCAACTAGTAATGGGAAAGCAAAAGGAGTTGGAGTTTTTATCTCGTTTAGTAGCATTTTTAAATTTTTTAATCTTTCTAATGATCTAGATATTCTTTTATTTTCTAATTGATATTCTTTAACTTCTTGATGCGATTGTTTTATCAAAAGATGGTCTTCTTCAAATTTAGTAAAGACATCATAGAAAAGACTTGAACTTATTTGAAGTTGGGAAGAAGTTTTTGTTTTGGTTGGATTATTTTGATTTACTAGTCCACTTATTTGAGCAATATTTTTAAATCTACGTTTTGTTAATTCTGAAAAATTAATTGCACTTTCTAGATCTTCTTCTAATTTTTTGTTATTCAAAAAGAAATCAGCTTCTTTTTTTATTATGGAAAAATCATAATCTTCTGCAGTAGTTAAGCTGAATCCAAAATCATTAGCAGTAATACTAAATGTAGATTGTTTTAATTTTGCCAATCTCAAAGCCCATAAAAATGCAATTCCTTCATTTACAAATTTGCCATCAAGTGTAAAAACAAAAAGATTTGATAAATCCTTGGTTTTATATATTTCTATAAGGAATTCATCTTTCTTTGGAATATTTGAAAGAACTTTTTGTTTCTTCAATATTGGACGTAATGAATTGAGTTCAGGATTTAAGCAATCATAATTTTCTAGTTCGTTGCATATATCTATTTCTTTTCTCAAACTCTCACAAAGTAGATCAGAAATTGCTATTTGACCTCCAACCCATGCAGGAATTAAAGAACTTTTTTTTGTTGATTTTTTAACGTATAAAATCATATCTCTTATTCTTATAAACTGAAGCATTTTGCCAGCAAAGTAAAATGTATCCCCAGGATTTAATTTTGAAGCAAAATTCTCCTCTAAATTACCTAAAGATTTACCTTTCATATATTTGACATTCACAAATTTGTCACTTGTAATTGTCCCAATATTGAACTTATGCATTCTTATTAAAGATTTGTCTTTTACAAAATATTTAAAGTTTTCATTATTGTTTTGTGATTCTTCTTTAACTATCTTTTTATATTTAGGGTATGCTTTAAGACATTTTCCCCCATATTCTAAAAAGTCAAGACACCAATCCCAATCTTGATCTTTTAAGTTTCTATAACTCCAGCAATTTTTAATTCTTTCTTTCTCAATTTTCGGATCAAAGCCATTGCCACATGCCAAACTTATTAGATGTTGTAGAAGCACATCATAAGATAATTCAGGAAGTCTAATTTCTTCAGATATACCACTTTTTATTATTCTTCTCATTGCACTAATCTCTAATAACTCTAAAGAATTAGTAGGCATAAAAATTATTTTTGATTTTCCACCTGGTCTATGAGCACTTCTTCCCGCTCTTTGGATAAGTCTAGCTAAATTCTTTGCACTACCAATTTGAACTATTTGATCTACAGGTTGGAAGTCAACTCCCAAATCTAATGAGCTGGTGCAGACTACCCATTTTATTAATCCATCTTTAACCCCTTCTTCAACTCTTTTTCTATCTTCTTTATCCAGGGAACCGTGATGAAGTGCAATTTTGTCTTCCATCTCTGGGAGAAAAAATTTAAGACATTGATACCATCTTTCAGATTGATTTCTCGTATTGGTGAATAATAAGGTGCTTTTATTTTTATCTAGGATTTTTAATAGTGAAGAATGACTTCTAATCCCAAGATGCCCACTCCATGGAAAGGTAGTTTCCTTCTCTGGTAAAACACTTATAATTTCGATCTCTTTTTGAATATTTGTACTTATAATATTGGGTTTAATAGCGCTCATCCCAACTATTGCTCTTGCTGCTTCTTCAATATTTCCAATAGTTGCAGACATTGCCCAAATTTGTAAATTTTTTATATTACCTCTTAGCCAACTTAAAGATAACTCGCACTGGTTTCCTCTTTTACTACCCATTAATTCATGCCATTCATCAATAATTATTGATGACAACTCCTTGAACAGATTATTAGATTCTTTATTAGAAAGTAAAAGAGATAAAGACTCTGGAGTGGTAATAAGAATATTAGGTGGTTTAGCTAGTTGCTTTTTCTTTTCATATGGGGTTGTATCCCCGTTCCTAATCTCAACAGTGATTTCTTTATTAAAATGCAAAGCTGCACATTGTATGGAATTTTTTAGATCTCTACTTAGTGCTTTTAAAGGGGTTATTAATAATATATTGACACTTTTATTATTTTTGGGATCTTCTATCTTTGATAGAGGTCCCATTAATGCAGCATAAGTTTTGCCGCATCCAGTAGGAACTTGTATAATTCCACTCTCTCCATTTAAAAATGCTTCCCAAGATTCGATCTGATAGGGTAGTGGCTCCCATCCATTTGCGGAGAAAAACTGTTTAATTTTAGAAATTAAATTATTTTGCTTATAATTTTTCGTAATATTTTTCATGATATATTTTTCATTAGTTCATAAGCATTCTCTAGGCTATCTGCATCATTAATTTTTTTATCTTTTCTCCATTTTGTTATTCTTGGAAATCGTACTGCTATGCCTGACTTATGACGTTTAGAAGTTTGTATTTTCTCAAAAGATATTTCGAATACCATTTCTGGTTTTAACGATCGAACAGGACCAAATTTTTCGATTGTATTTTTTCTTATCCATTTATCTAGCTCTTTAATCTCAATATTCGTTAAACCAGAATATGCACTTGCAAATTTAATTAATTCTTTTTCTTTCCATAATGCAAAACTGTAATCTGTATACAAACCAGCTCTTCTACCGCTACCGCCCTTAGCGTAAATTAGAACAGCATCCAGTTGCATAGGATCAACTTTATATTTCCACCAAATACCTTTCTTTCTACCAGAGGAGTATATAGAAGTCTTTTTCTTAATTATTAATCCTTCAGTATTATTTTCTCGAGATTTTTCTTTATAAGTGAAAGCATCAGGCCAATCTTTAGGAAAAATTAAATCACATATTTTGAAAATATCAGAGATATTATTCGCAGTTCTATTTTGCCATTTTGAAAAATATTTTTCTAACTCAATTCTTCTATTTTCTAATTTAATTTCTCTTATATCTCTTCCATTAATCTCTAAAAGATCATAAGCAATAAAGATAATTGGATATTTTATTTGGATTGATTTAGAAGGAGATTTTCTATTTATTCTTTTTTGAAGTAAAGAAAAATCACAGGCAATTTGTTCTTTAAAATTCCAAACTAATAATTCCCCATCAAGAACAAAATCATCTTTTATATGAGACATTTTCTCTACTAATTCTGGGAAAGATTCATTGACTAATTCTTGTCCTCTTGTCCATAACGAAACATTGCCTGATCTTTTAATTAATTGCATCCTTATACCGTCGTATTTCCATTCAAATTGAAAATCATTTATTGAATGTTTGAAGATTTTATCTTCAATAGTATTCGCTAGTAGAAATGGAAATGGTTTGGAATTTAACTCTTGAAGATTAATATTCTTGTTAACTAACAACTTATATGAATCAATTGAAGGCTCATAATTCCCCATCAACCTATGGGAAATAATCTCTTCATCAATATTAATTAGTTTAGATATTGATTTTGTGATTATTCCGATAGAGACTCCTACTCTAAACGTTCCTGTAAGAATTTTATTGAAAATTAGATGGTTATCTTCAGGTAATGTTTCCCACATATTTTTAATTTTAAAATTTTTTTCCTCCTCATTAAGTTTTGATAAATCAGGTATTGTTTTGCTTAGTAATTCATTGAGACTTATATTTGATAATTTCTTTTTTCTGGAAGTACTTTTATTTTTAAGTAATAACGTTATTACCTCTGCAGAGTCACCAACTTTTAAATAACATGTATCAATTAACCATTCAGGATATTCATATATTTGAGAAAAAAGATTTTTTAAATATCTTCCGCTAATAAATCTCTTATTAATTTTTCCAGTCAGCAAATATATCGCCCATGAATTATCTATTGGATCATTAGATAAAAAGTAATTCTTTAAATATTCAATTTTATTATTTGTACTGTTACTTGAATCTAAATCTACAAATAATTTTGAAAAGTTATTTAAGCTCATATTTATTTACCGAAGAAAAGAACATT
This sequence comes from Prochlorococcus sp. AG-418-K17, assembly GCA_003214055.1. GTDB lineage: Bacteria > Cyanobacteriota > Cyanobacteriia > PCC-6307 > Cyanobiaceae > Prochlorococcus_A. Next base: position 5,284 of record QCMD01000005.1, on the reverse strand, counting down.
TATTGATTCCTTTTCAATTAAATATTTACTTATGGATTCACTATCACCATGATGAAAAAATACGTTTTTTGCTTCAGACTTTTTTACTACTTCAAGTATTCCATCCCAATCTGCATGATCAGAGATTGGGAAGCCCTTGTCATATCCTGATCTTTTTCTTAAAGCTCTTATTGACATCCATCCACTCGCAAAAGCTGTTTGAATATTTTTGAAATTTTTTAGATAAGAGCCCTTACTTAAAGATGGCGGTAATAATATTAGGCTTCCTTTAAGTTCATCAATCTTTTTTTTATTTTCGATTTTAATAGTATCTTTAATATCAATTCCAAGTTTTTTATAACAATTATTCATTTTATGAATACTGCCATGGGAATAAATATTGCCTTTAAAATTTGTTTGACTAATTTCGTTTAACAATCTCTGAGCTTTTCCAAGTGAATAGCAGAAAAGTAAAGAAGTTTTTTCTGGTGAATTAGTTATCCATTTTGAAATATCATTTGCTATTTTTTTTGATTCATCCCACTTAAATATTGGTAAACCAAAAGTACATTCGCTTATTAAATAATCAGTTTTTACTATTTTATATTGTTTGCAAGTCTCATCTTTTTGAAGCTTAAAGTCACCTGAAATTAGCCATTTTTCTTCAGCAAAAATAAACATTATTTGACTAGATCCAAGGATGTGACCGGATGGATGAAAAGAAATATTAATGCCATTTATCTTAAATTCTTCGCCATATTCAAAAGTCTTAATTTTGATATTATCTCCAACTCTTTCTTTAAGAAGTATCGCAGTTTCCTTAGTAGAGATATATTCTTCACATCCAAATGTAAAGTGATCAAAATGAGCATGAGTTATTAATGCCTTTTTAACTGGCTTGCTTGGATCAATCCAGATATCAGCAAGTTCACAATAAAGATTTCCATCTTTATATCTAATTAAATATTCTTGTTTAGTTCTCAAAACTACATCTCTTACAATGAAGTTAATTTAGCTAATTATGCCCACGCTTGTTTTGATAAAGCTATAGCTGAAATTGTTAGTAAAACAATAACTACAAATTTGTTACTCCAATTAATCATGAATGAACTAATTTTGTTAGAAGAGACTCTATTAGATGACACAATATTTTTCTGATTCAGAATGTTATGATTTTCATTATTTTTTAGGTAATTTAAATTTTTAATCTCATTTATTAATTTAGATTCACAAGTTGAGAGTTGTTCTACTTGATTTAGTAAATCAATATCTTCTGGTCTTAATAATGAATTTAATTCTTTAATTTGTCTTTCGTTTTTCACAAGAAATTCATTAACTATTTCATCTGTTCCTAATCCCTTCTTTAAATTTAAAAGAATATCATCTCTTTCCCAAGATTTTTCAAGGGAATTTAAAATTTTACTTATGCTCATTTTGAGTATTTTTACTTATAATAAATTATTATTTTTTTCTTCTGTGGATTATTCCTTTAAGTAATTAGAAAAAATTATTTTTATTTAAGATTTACGAATAAGTCTGTTTGCAAAATATTTTATCTTAACCTTTTCTGCAATTTTTTTAGAACTGCTTTTGGTTTTAACTTTATTTAAATTGATCACTTCATCTGATACATTTTTACCAGTTTCAAAATAACTTTTAATTTTTTTTAATTCCTCCATATTTAATCTTTTTGTTGAACCTTTTGCATTGATTCCAAGTTTCTTGCATGCTAATAATATTCTATTACTTTCGACATTAAGCTCTTTGGCAATAGTAAAAATTGGTGTGTTGATAGACATTATTTTTCTTTGCAAAGTAATTTATTACTAATACTATATTTATTAATTAATAATTAACTGCAATTTTAACTATTATTAATTTCCTATATTTTTAGATTAAGCAACTTCATCTTCAAAATTGTTTATATCATTAAACTTTTTTTTCATTGTTGGGTTATTTCTAGTTAATTTCTTTACTGTTAAATCTTGAGATTTGCTGTCAGCTGATAAAAGGTGTTTTTTTGAAAGAATTAAAGCCTCCTTTGTTTTTTGTAAATGGGATATAGATTTTTCTATTTCTGAAATTGCATCATTAAATCTGTCTTGGGCTAGTGAAACATTTTTACCAACTGCATTTTTAAATTGCTCAAGAGTACTTTCAAAATTTGTTATGTCATAGTTCTCTTTTTTCATTAAATCAATTTGTGATTTGTACTTTAACGTTTCCATAGATGCATTTCTTAGCAAAGAAATAATTGGCAAAAAGAATTGTGGTCTTATGACATACATTTTTGGGAATCTATGCGATACATCAACTATACCTGCATTATATAATTCACTATCTTGCTCAAGAAGCGATACGAGCACTGCATACTCACAAGATTTCTCTCTTCTATCTTTATCTAATTCTTTTAAAAAGTCTTCGTTTTTTCTTTTATTAGTTCCATTTAAACTTTCGTTTTTCATCTCAAACATTATCGATACGATTTCAATTTTATTGTTATCAAATTCTCTAAATATATAGTCACCTTTACTTCCTGAAGTGGCATCATTATCTTTTTCAAAATATGAATTTTTAAATGCGGTAGCGCGATTAAGATTAAATTGAGTTTCGCAATGGATTTCCAAGGTTTCTCCTACCATTTTTGTAGATAATTTAGATTTCATTTCTCTTAACTCTTGAATAGTGAGGTCTCTTTCACTGATTTTGTTTTTAAACTTTTCTTCAATTAATTTTTCATTAATTGATTGTTCAAGCTTCATCTTTTCAATAGAAGTTGTTAATAATGAGTTTTCTTTTTCTAAATTATTGACAGCTTCATTAATTTTATTTTTTAATGATAATTCTGAGATTAAAGATTGGTTTTTAATTTCATCTTTTAATTTATTTAATTCATTATTAAGTGAATTAATTTTATTGTTTGCTTGATTTCTTAAGTCATGTATAGCATTTACTTTTTTTTCTTCAGCGACATTTAATTTTGATTCAAGAGCTTGAATCTCAGACTCTTTAACGCGGTTTTGCTCTATTAATTGTATTTTTAATTCTCGCTTTAAAATTTCCATAGCTTTTTTATTATCTTCTTCAGCCAATAGAATTCTTTCTTTTATTTGTTTATTAAATTCTTCGTCTTTTATTTGAAGAAGTATTTCTTCAAAGCTGCTGGGATCAATTCGGAATGTTTTACCACAAGAGGGGCATTTGATATCTTTCATTTTTTAATTGAAAAATTAATATAAGAAAGGGTTTTAATATTCGTATTATGTAAAAAAGAATATTATTCTTGCCTAAGAATAAACAATGATTCAGGGTTATGCACTAAAAAATAAAATAAGTACTTAAAGAATTCATATTAGTCCAGATTCTTTAAGAATATTAATTTTATTTGCTAATTCTATATCTGCAGAAGATATTGAGCGATCTAATTTTTTGTGAGATGAAACTGTGTAACCACTATCATCTACAAATTCATCTTCTGCATCTTTTAAATGAAAATTCTCATTTTGTATATCTTTAAAATTATTCGATTGGTATAAATGTGATTTATTAATGTTGCCATATCCAAAATTTGCAATTCCTCTAGCATCTAATGCTTCTTCAACTAATATCCCAACCACTTTTGATCTACTAATGGATTCACTTTTGGAGATTTCATCAATTATTTCAAGAACTCTTTTTCTTGGCAAATATCCTATCCTTTTGATTTTATTTTCCATAAAACTAAATAATATATGTCATTATCGTAACACTTCTGTACATGATGCCCACTCTTTAAAAAAAATCTGCTTTACCTGATGTTAAAGAAATGCAAAAAACAAAATTTTAAAGCTTTTTTATTGTATTTTATCTTTTAAAAGAAAATAAAAGTCCTATTCTTTTTAAATTGCTTTTTATTGTTCAATTTTTCTTATAGGTATTTTCTGATTTAAACATTTTTTATGAAAGATAAACTCTATAACAATGCAGATAGTTTTTCTATTTCTTTTGATGAAGAATGGCAAAAGGTGAAATGTGATGATTTAAATGAAAAGATAGAGATGGTTATTGAGCTTTTAAATGATCATCCTTTCGTAGCTTCTAATATTGATATGGCTAGAAAGATAGCCAAATTTCGAATATTTTCATTAAAAAGATTCCATTAATTGCTTTAAACATATTTTGTCCTAATTATTAGACTAAATACTAGGAGAACTAAAAAAACCTTTAGTATATAAAAATATTGTTATCCCAATAATTGGACCAATACCAAAAATAAATAGAATCAATTTTGCCGAGTTTTTTGTTTGACCTAATTCATTTTTTTTATTAGTTGTCTTATTACGGCTCTTTTTGGGACTTTTTTTCTTCATGATAAATATCCTACATCAATATAAGAACAAGATTTAAAAGGTAAAATTATTTTTGTAAAAATGACGGTAATGTATAATGGTTTTGTTGAAAAGCTTATATGACTGCAACTAAGAGAGAAGAAGTAATTTCACACCTTAGGTACATAAGGTTAGAATTAAGAGAGATGCATCAAATGCTTATTAAAGATGATTTGATGCCCGATTTAGGTGAAGCAAAAGAGGTGCATGCTCAACTTGATGCTCTTCATGAATTATTATCAGATAAAAGAAAAAAAAAATAAGGAGCGAATATTGTGATTTCTAATCTATTTTTAACTTATAAATAATTAGTTGCTGATTCAATTTTTTTGCGATTATCGTGCATCACTTCTAGCTGGTTGTAAATTTCTCTGATCTGCACTCCTAAATTATCTGTTGCATTTATATTACTTAAAGATTCCATTGCAGAAAGAAGACTTTCTTTTGCATCAATTAGATGCCTGCATTCTTTACTTCCAGCTTCGTATGACATGATTATAAAATCTTGATTATTACAAATATAATGGTTCCTGTTCAGTATTGCTTGCTACGTTTATTGATGAATGATCATTAATGTAATTTGTTATACAAAGTAGGATGAATTTCTAACTAAAATTATAAATAAAATTAAAATGGAAGAAAATCAAAATGATTATAAATATTGTATTGATGTAGCATTAAATAATGCAAAAAAAAGAATCGAATTACTTGATAAAAGTGATAAAAAAAGTGTATTTGAAGAATATAGAGAATGGTTTAAAGAAGGTTTAAATTATCATTCAGTTCTTTTACTTAGGGAGGACCCCATAATTTAATTTGGAGATTGAATCTTAATTATTCACTTTAGAGGTTATTTTAATTAAGAAATAAAGACTTAGAATAAAAACAATTACTAAAAAAATTGTTAATGAAGAAAAATTAAACATACTAAGGAATTG